>JAPLEH010000001.1 GCA_026391455.1 Bacteroidota bacterium | reverse complement strand
TTTCAATACCGCCTGCAGGGTAAACCATTGTCCTTTCCCATAAATCGCATAAGCCCCTCTGGTATATTCATCATTTCCCCAATAGTAATTGGCCTGCTTTTCGAGCATATCGGGAGTAACTTCAAAGTGAGGAGATAAGGTTTGCATTACCATCTTTGCCCTCCATTCATCCGACTGATTCGCCACCACAGCCGCCTTTTCACCAATCGTATAAGAGATAAGAGCCCCTTTGGCAGATGACTGATTCTTGGTGGCATGATAAAAATAATGCGGTGACTGATCGGTGATCATATCAAAGGACTCATCATTCCAGAAACGTTTATTGAAAACCAATACATTTTTATTAATACGGGCATACTGCAATTCATTCATCGCATTCACCTGATCGGTGGGTAAGCCCGGCTCCCATTTAATATTCTTTACTGCAAACGTAGGAGCCGTACAAATGATCTTATCACCCGTAAATTCCTTGCCATTGGCACATATTACTTTTACGCCCCCTTTTGGCTGCTGTACCACTTTGTCTACTGCATGCTGCAATAGTATTTTATCCATTCCGATCTTTTCGGCAAGCCGTGTGGCAAGCATACTATTGCCCCCTTTGATCTTCAGGTCCATTTCATTCTTCTCACTACTCTCCGCATATTCCGCCAATGCAGAAAAAGCAGACACACTGCGTATGGTTTCTCCAAAGTCTGTACTGTCGAGCAATTCGCGCAGATCGAGATCACGCCCTTCGCAACCATTATTCACCAGAAAGCGCCACCAATCCATTTTATCAAGCTTCAATTTATCCGCTTTCGTCATTTTTTCATAGCCATCAATTATTTCCTGAAATTTTTTCTTCCAGGCTTCACTGTAATCCCACTCACCGGGTTTATGATAGGTGCCTTTGTATATAAGATGAGAGTTAAACTGGTTGTTCTCGAGGGTAAGCCCCATATCCACTGCCAGATCGTGCAGGCGATGATGTGAATTGCCCACCCATTCGGCACCTAATTCGGTGACCAGGTTTTCCTGTGCATCAATCGTATGTGAGAATACACGTCCCCCTACCCGGTTGCGGGCTTCCAGTATTACAAAATCAATTTTTTTATCTGATAAATAATTCGCGGCTGCCAGTCCGGCAAAACCAGCCCCAATGATGATGACCCTGGGTTTTCGGGCAGCGAAAATATTTCCAAAGGAAGAAGATGCCAGCAATAATGCGCCGGATGCGAGAGAAGTTTCCCTGATGAATTGTCTGCGGGATGCCATGCGGATGGTTTTGGTTCAGCGTAAGTTCCGCATTTTTAGGCATACCAGCCCCTAATAGGAGAAAAAATAAATGGGAGAAAAATGATCAATCCTCTTTGGTAACGGAACCGGCTCCGCTGATCCGCTTTTCTACGGTGGCATTGCCCTTATACCGCACGTCTGCCGCACCAGATACATTAACCACCAATTTTACACTGGCAAAAACTTTGGCATCTCCAGCACCCGAAATTTGAACAGATGTATTTTCTGTCAGCAATTCATAGCAATTGATATTCGAACTGCCGGAACCGCTCACCTCGAAATCGCGGGTCCTGCCCTTGAGCGTGATCTCACCGGCTCCGCTGAGACTTGCTTTTACAACAGGAGCATCGAGGTTCAGATTCATATCACCAGCCCCGCTGATGCGAATGGATATGCGTTCTTTACTCGTAAGCGTATTTTGGGAAATGATATCGCTGGATCCGGAACCTTTCACTTCCTGAAAGTTTGGTGCGCTGATAAATATTTTAAGTGATCGTGTAGGGCTCAGTCTTACTTTGCTTTTTTCATGCACTTTCAAAACCCCGTTCCTGTTATCGATCGTGATATACGGCAAGAGATTTTCATCACCTTCCAGCTTTACGGAATATACCGAGTCCTGTTTCAGGTAAATATCAACACTGCCGCCGGCTTCCACGCTATGAAAAGTACCGGCATCGCGGGTTTCTGTTTTGATTACACCATTCCCTTTTATCCGTTTACATCCCACAAATACACAGGAAGAAGCCAGCAAGCCAATAGCCAATGCGATGATGAATACTTTTCTCATAATAAGATTGATTAAACGGTATAAAATATGCAGGCTTGCCTGCTGCGGCACAAAAATACTAAAGTGTAAGCCCGCAAGCTCATAAATAAGACGCATCAGCCAATCTTCCGGTTACCGGCAGTCAAAAAATGGCCGAAACCTTTGCCAGCAAACGATTCCCGGTCTTTCTCCCATTCCTCGCCTCCTTTTTTTATCTTCGCAGCACTTTTTAGCACCCCAGCGGTGTGGCACTATCCGCCTCTACTAACTTTAATGTAATGACTGAAAAAATTCTGATTCTCGATTTCGGCTCCCAGTACACCCAGTTAATAGCCCGTGCAGTACGGGAAGCCAATGTGTATTGTGAAATTATTCCCTATCATAAGCCTTTTGTGTATGACCCTTCGCTGAAAGGTGTCATCTTATCCGGCTCGCCCTGTTCGGTAAACGAAGACAATGCCCCCGATGTAAATGTGCAGGAGATGGTGAGCCATTTGCCGGTATTGGGTATTTGCTATGGCGCACAGCTTACAGCAAAAAGGTATGGTGGATTAGTGGCAAAAAGCAATAAGCGCGAATATGGCCGGGCCATGCTGCAGCGAAAAATGGAAGACGTGTTGCTGAACGATGTATCTGCAACCAGCCAGGTATGGATGAGCCACAGCGATACCATCAAAGAGTTACCGGAGGGTTTTGAATTACTGGCCGACACGGAAAGCATACCTGTTGCCGCTTTCAAAAAAAATGGCGCTGATACGTTCCCGTTATACGGAGTACAGTTTCACCCCGAAGTATATCATTCCAAAGAAGGAAAAAAAATATTGTCCAATTTTCTGGTGAATATCTGCGGTTGTGCGCAGGACTGGACCCCCGCTCATTTCATTACCGATACCGTGGAGCAATTAAAGCAGCAGATCGGCGACCGGAAAGTGATCATGGCTTTGAGTGGCGGCGTGGATTCCACCGTTGCGGCCACGCTCATTCACCGGGCCATCGGCAATCGCCTGTTTGGCATATTTGTGGACAATGGTGTATTGCGCAAACATGAATTTGAAAATGTATTAAAGACCTATGATCAGATTGGATTGAATGTAACGGGCATTGATGCTAAAGAGCGTTTTTATACCGCATTGGCCGGTAAAGATGACCCGGAAGCTAAACGGAAAGCGATTGGCAGCCTGTTCATCGATGTGTTTCAGGAAGAATCGAAAAAGATTGAAGGCGTTGGCCTGTTGGGCCAGGGCACCATCTATCCGGATGTGATCGAAAGTGTATCCGTTCACGGGCCTTCGGTCACCATTAAATCGCACCACAATGTGGGCGGTCTGCCCGATCATCTGCACCTGGAACTGGTGGAGCCGCTCCGCTCCCTGTTTAAAGACGAAGTGCGGAAAGTGGGCCGCGAACTGGGTATTCCTGCCGAAATGATTGATCGTCACCCCTTCCCGGGCCCCGGCCTCGCTATCCGGATTTTAGGGGAGGTGACCGCAGAAAAGGTACAGTTATTGCAGGAAGCAGATCACCTGTATATTCAGTCCCTGAAGGATAACAATTTATATGCAACTGTTTGGCAGGCAGGTGCTATCTTACTGCCGGTAAAAAGTGTGGGGGTAATGGGGGATGAAAGGACGTATGAATTCACCGTGGCGCTTCGGGCTGTGACCAGTGTGGATGGTATGACGGCAGACTGGGCCCATTTACCCTATGAATACCTGGCCGATGTATCGAACAGCATTATCAATAATGTAAGAGGTATCAACAGGGTGGTATATGATATCAGCAGTAAACCACCTGCTACCATCGAATGGGAATAAACAACAATCATGAACAAAGGTATTTTTAGCACCATGCGCTTTCATTTTTTTCAACTGGTACCGGTCCTGCTGGTATTTCTTTTTAATACCGGCATTGCAAAGGGGCAATCTTCCACGCCGAAACATAAAATCGCCATTTTTTCACCTTAATACCTCGACTCTGCATTTAATGAAGACAATGAATACCGCTATGCGAGAAACACCTTCCCGAAATTCATCAACCCGGGACTTGAATTTTATGAAGGCGTACAACTGGCACTGGATTCACTGAAAAAAGAATACATGCCGCTGGAAGTGTTTATATACGATACCCGCTCTGCTTCCCAAACGCTGACAGACCAACTGAACAATCCGGAAATGGAAGATATGGAACTCATCATCAGCCATGCAAATTCCACTGAAACAAAAATACTGGCCGAAGCAGGGCTTCGTAAGAATATACCGGTCATCAATGCCAATCTCCCCAATGATGGCAATATCAATGGCAATCCCTTTTTTGTATTGCTCAATCCCACGTTGCGCACACAATGTGAGGGGATCTATAAATACATTCAGAAATATTATTCACTGAATCCGGTAGTGGTATTCCGGAAGAAAGGCAGCCTCGAAGACCGGATCAAATCATACCTGGATGAGACAGGCAAAAGCACTATGTCAGTACCACTCAAGCTGAAATATGTGGACCTGCCTGATAGTTTTTCCACGGCGCAATTGAGGCCTTATCTCGATACCCTCACGCATACCTTGTGTGTTGCCGGCAGTCTCGATGAAGTGTTTGGCAAGCGGCTGGTGCAGCAACTCGCTTTATTGAACAAACAAAAATATCTGTCTTCTGTAATGGGCATGCCCACCTGGGATGGAATGAATTTTACCAAATCTGAATTCAAAGGCATTGAGATCATTTACAGCAATCCTTTTTACAATGCCAAAACGGATAAAGTAAGCCTGAGTATTACCAACACCTTCAATAAAAAGATGTATTCCCGCCCCTCCGATATGGTGTTCCGTGGGTTTGAGGTTACGTTCCGGTTCGCCCGGCTACTGCACCAATATGGAAAGGATATTGCATCCAACTTTGGCAATAAACAAATCAAATTGTTTACCGATTTCGATATCCAGCCGGTACTCAACCGTCAGAATATGACGCTGGATTATTTCGAAAACAAGAAGCTCTACTTCCTGAAATGGCAGGATGGGGTACTTAAATCCGTATTCTGATCTCCTTTTTTGCAGTTGCATTCCCGTAAGCAAGCTTTGTTCATGGATTCAACTACCAGCAGGCATTTCTCTATACTGTTGTTTTACCGTATCTGTACTAATTCCTACATTTAGGTATGCAAAAATTAGTGTGGGCCTTGTTGCTGGCAGGGGTTTGTTTTTCCTTCTCCCGTATAGCGGTACATACGGTACCTGAAGATCCGGCATTTATTCCGCCCTCCCAACAGCGCAGTGGTGATGCGACCAAAGGGTACCAGTATCTGGTAACTGGTGATTATTTAAAAAGTGGCATCCCCTTTTCTTTTTTTGCATTTGCGGGGCCAAAGGATACCAATAACTTTCTCAACCGGGATGGTTATAATAAAAAACTACCACATGATTATACTGCTGTAAAAGCGCCCAATGGTGAACTGGTGGTGGCACCCAATTGCCTCCAGTGTCATGCACAGGTATTTGAAGGAAAACTGATCATGGGACTGGGCAATGCACAGAGTGATTTTACCCGGCAAATGAGTGGCACAGCCGTGATGGCCGAAAAAATGCTCCAACAACTGAAAGGAAATGAAAGCAAAAAATATGATGCCGCCCGGAACTTTATTACTGCCGTAAAAACGATCAGCCCTCACCTCATCACCAGTACCAAAGGGGTGAACCTGGCAGATGGACTGGCCGCATTGCTGGTGGCACACCGCGATCCGGCTACGCTTCGCTGGAGCGACAGTGCGCTTATGCCCTTACCACCAGCCATGGTGCCATCTGATGTGCCGGCCTGGTGGTTGCTGAAAAAGAAAAATGGAATGTTCTACAATGGATTTGGCCGGGGCGACTTTGGTCGTTTCCTCATGGCAAGTAATTTACTTACGGTAACAGATACATCGGAAGCAGCGGAAGTAGACCGCCACTTCAATGATGTGCTCGCCTATATCAACAGCCTGAAAGCTCCGTCTTATCCCGGCACCACCAATGCAAAATGGGTGACCCAGGGGAAAAAATTATTTGAAAACCATTGCTCCGGTTGCCATGGCACTTATGGAGAAAAGGAAAGTTATCCCAACCTGCTGATACCAGAAAGCATTATTCAAACCGATTCATTGCTGTACAGTTCCAACTATTCTGATCCACAGTTTGTACAATGGTTCAATAAAAGTTGGTTCACCACGGGCGACCATCCCGCTAAACTGGTACCTTACCGGGGTTATATTGCTCCACCGCTGGATGGCATTTGGGTTACCGCTCCGTATTTTCATAATGGGTCTGTACCCGATCTCGAGTGTGTGCTCAATAGCAAAATAAGGCCCACCTACTGGCAACGCAGTTTCAGCAAACCATCCTATAAGTTTGATATACCGGGATGGAACTTTGAAAAGAAAGAAAGCCCCGGTGGCAGCGATGTATACAATACCACCTTGAAAGGGTTTAGAAATGATGGCCATTATTTTGGAGATGAACTGTCGCAACCTGAACGGATGGCCATCATTGAATATTTAAAAACACTCTGATACACGCTTCATAGTTTATCTTATACCTGTGGCTTCACCTGCATCCGATACCGTACCATTGACCGACACTCCGGGGTATGCCGTTATTCATGAATGGCTTGCCGAAAAAGGGCATCAACCTTTTTTATTCCAGGAGCAAACCTGGCAACATATCATCCATCGCAAAAGCGGTCTGGTGAATGCGCCTACCGGGTGTGGTAAAACCTTTTCTGTTTTTCTCGGTGTGCTCATTGATTTTATCAACCAGCATCCGGATGATTTTCACAGTAAAAAAAATAATGGGCCCCGTTTATTATGGATCAGTCCGCTCCGTGCATTGGCGAAAGATATCGGGAGGGCCATGGAAGAAGTAATTGCGGAACTGGGTCTTTCCTGGAAAGTGGGCATACGAAATGGTGATACCGATATGGCCGAACGGGCACGGCAAAAAAAACAGATGCCGGAGATATTGCTCATAACCCCCGAAAGCCTGCATTTATTGCTGGCACAAAAAGGATACCCCGCCTTGTTTTCCACGTTGCAATTGATTGCGGTGGACGAATGGCATGAATTGTTGGGATCGAAGCGGGGGGTGCAGGTAGAACTGGCCATTACCCGCATACTGCATAGTATGGATCGCGCAAACGTAGCAGCCGTATGGGGCATATCGGCCACCATTGGCAATCTGGATGAAGCAAGGGAAGTGCTGCTTGCACCGGTGAAAAGTATTGCCGGACATAAACCAGTTGACGAAACACCATTTGGTGAAACAGTAAAAGCGCAACTGCAAAAACAAATAGAGATCGAATCCATCATTCCCGATGAAATAGAAAAATATCCCTGGGCCGGGCATCTCGGTATCAAACTGGCGCACAAGCTCATTCCGATACTCATGCAAAGCAGAACCACGCTCATCTTCATCAATACCAGAGGCATGAGCGAAACCTGGTACCAAACCCTGCTTACGGTATGTCCCGACTTAGCTGGTTCCATTGCGCTGCATCATAGTTCTATTGATATGGAATTACGCAACTGGATTGAAGACAATCTGCACAGTGGAAATTTAAAAGCAGTGGTTTGCACCGCGAGTCTCGACCTGGGCGTGGATTTTCGGCCAGTCGATACCGTTATACAGGTGGGATCTCCCAAAGGCGTGGCCCGCTTCCTGCAACGGGCCGGCCGCAGCGGACACAGTCCCGATGCGGTAAGCAAAATATTTTTTCTTCCCACGCATTCGCTGGAATTGATGGAAGTGGCCGCATTGAAACTGGCCATTGAAGAAAAAATAATTGAAAGCAGGGTACCTCAGGTATTATGCTTTGATGTATTGCTGCAATATCTCAATACGATTGCGATATCAGAAGGCTTTGATCCGGAGGAAGCCTATCGGGAAGTAACGGCCACCTGGTGCTATCGCATGCTGACGGAAACAGAATGGCGGGAACTTATTTTTTTCATTACCGAAGGTGGCCATGCCATGCAGCAATACGATGAGTTTAAAAAAGTGGAAATGGAAAATGGCCGGTGTGTGATCAAAAGCCGGCGGGTAGCCATGCGGCACCGGATGCATATCGGTACCATTGTAAGTGATGCCATGCTGAAAGTAAAATTTCTCTCGGGTGGGTATGTGGGGGTGATCGAAGAGTATTTTATATCCCGGCTCGACCCCGGTGATGTATTTACCCTGGCAGGAAGGAACCTGGAATTTCTGATGATAAAAGATATGACGGCGCTGGTGAAAAAATCATCGGCCAAAAAATCGATCGTGCCGAGCTGGGGAGGTGGAAGAATGCCACTGAGTGCCAACCTCGGAAGAAAATTACGCCAGGCGCTGGATAAGTCGATGCAGCAAACATTGTTGCCGGAAGATGTTGAGTTGACTGTATTGCAACCCTTATTGAAATTGCAGGCCTCCCTCTCCCATGTACCTTCGGTGAATCAATTGCTGATCGAACATATTGAAACCAAAGATGGGTTTCATCTCTTTGTCTATCCTTTTGAAGGCCGTCTGGTACACGAGGCCATGGCCGCCATACTGGCCTGGCGTATCAGTCGCATACAGCCCATTACCTTTTCGTTTGCCATGAATGATTATGGATTTGAATTGCTGAGCGATCAGCCCATTCCCCTCGATGATACGAACGCATATGAATTATTTTCACCGGATAACCTGCTGACAGATATACAACGGAGTGTGAACAGTACGGAAATGGCCCGGCGAAAATTCCGGGATATTGCCGTTATCGGGGGGCTCATCTTTCAGGGTATGCCGGGTGAAAAAAAGAAAGCGCGTCATCTGCAGTCTTCTGCATCGCTGCTTTTTAATGTATTCTCAGAATACGATTCGGGCAATATCCTGTTGCGGCAGGCATTTCAGGAAGTGCTGGATCAGCAAATGGAAGAAGTCCGACTGCGGGATATGCTGCAACGGATACAGAACTCGGAGATCATTATCCGCTTTCCGGAGCAACTCACCCCCTTCTGCTTTCCGGTAAAAGTGGATAGTATGCGGGAAGACCTCTCGTCTGAAAAACTGGAAGACCGGGTAAGAAAAATGCAGCAGCAACTGAAGCAATAGTTTGTTTTGCTTAGATTTGTCCGCCCTGCTATGTATAACCCCGTCCCTCATATCGTATTCCAAAATATTTTCTGGATGGCGCCAGACAGAAGTTTGTTTTGGGAAGAAGAAAACACACTGATCATCTCCGATCTGCATTTGGGAAAATCCGGACATTTCCGGAAAGCGGGAATTGCCATTCCACAAAAAGTACAGGTGGGCGATCTACAGCGGCTCATCGCAGCTTTATATTTTTATAAAGCAGAGCGGCTCATCATTGTGGGCGATTTCACCCATAGTGTTATGAACAAGGAATTGGATCTCTTCAGCAAATGGAGAAAAGATTTTTCACAGTTGAAGATTGATCTGGTAAAGGGCAATCACGATATACTCGAAGAGCAATGGTATGAAGACAATAATATGGAGCTTCATCCCTGGCAGTTGGAGATCGGTGATTTTGGTTTCCGGCATGAAGACAAACGATATCATAAAGCATTGGACCCCATCAAAGCACCTTTTACATTCAGCGGACATGTACACCCCGCTTATCTACTAAAAGGCAGGGGAAAACAGGCATTGAAATTTCCCTGTTTTTATTTCACCAAAGACGGATGTACCTTACCCGCATTCAGTCATTTTACCGGAGGCCATCTCGTGGAGCCGGAAAAAAATGAACAGGTATATGCGATCGTGGAAAATGAAGTGATGCTGATGCGTTAGCGCTTTTTGCGCAGTTGGTTATAATCCAGGAAATAAATAAACTTCACGGTAAACTCGGTACCATGACGAGAGCTAAGTACATCTCCTAAATTTCGGAAATACGTATTCTTTACCGGAGGGTTTATCACCTGGTCATCTCCCAGCCAGTTTTTATAACCCAGAATGAGGCGGCTTCCGAGCCGGAAGTCCCAGGTGAGGAAACTGTCGAAATTGAAAAAATTTACATTGTCATATGAAGTCGTGCCGGCCCGGGGTATTGGATCCCCTTTTGCATCTACATTGGCCAGTCGGTTAAACGTAAGGCGACTGAGGTAATGCCTTACCCGCATGGTAAAGTTGATACGGGACGTAAAATTATAGATACCGGACAAAATTGATTCTTCATCAGTGAAATTTACAAATGCAATAATTGGATCGCCATTGAGCTCGCGACCAGCCGATATGATATAATCTGTTTCCCTTTCTTTGCTATGTGAGAGATCAAGCGACAGTTTATTACTGAAGCGATATTTAACCCAGCCATAAAGCCGGTAATAATTTTTATTCGGTGCAGAATTAAAAAAGTTTGCCAGCAGGATATTGTAATTAAAAAAGAATTTCTTCCGGTTGTCGCTATTACCAATCATACTAAAATATCCATAGGAAGGCCTTTTCACAAACTTGCCATAAGTGGCGGGGTTACCCAGTACAAAATAATCATGCTGATTCGCAATATAGCCTACACCTGTTTCCAAATCCCAGAAATTCTTAAAAGTCAGGAATGCAGATGCTTCGGTGTTGTGAAAGCTGTAAGCGGATGGTTTATAAAATTGCGAATAGGTACTGGTGAGTGTATAAATATGATTGACTATGGAACCCCGAGGTTTAAATTGTTTGTGTGCAATGGTAGCAGTATAATTGATCTTATTGTTGGATTGGAGAAACCCGAGGTCTCTTGGGTCATAGTTATGTGATACAACCACACCCTGTAAAGAATATTGCCAGAGTCCGCTCACTTTACCCGCCTTGAGGGACGTATTATATCCATCATATCCGTTGATGCCAAATATTTTACTGTAACGGCCGGTACCTTGTACATTCCATACGTTGCGTTTATCAAATACGCTGAAATCAAGTGCTGTTACGTTGGCATCTCTTTCCCTTCCATTACGGATTACGTTGGTATTGGTCAATGTGAGCGACGAACGGTTCTGAAATGCCTGATCCAATACGAAAATATTATAGTTGGCCAATTCAGATGTACGGATAAGTGAATCGACGCCCGTGACTTTGTTGTGGATCTTTGCATTCATCGGTGCTGTTACCGCATTGAAAAAACCGATTCCGAGTTTATTTCGGGTACGTCCTGAAAACTTGGTGGCATTGTATAATTGCGTTACGGAAGGGTTCCGTACAATTTCCCAATCCGGATTATTGGCTACTAATGCTTTTACCATATTGTAACCATCCGGAGTGGCGCCTACTCTTCGTGAATAAAACAGGTTTGATTTATTGAAAATTTCTGTGCCTTCGGAAAAGAATTGGCGGTAGTCGGTAAACTTTACTTCAAAGGGCGTGAGGTTATTGATAAAGTTGTCGGATATCACCTGACCGAAATCCGGAATCAGCGTAGCGTCGAGGGTAAAGCTTTCATTGAATCCATACTTTACATCCATACCTCCGTTGCGCAAAAACTCGTTGAGTCGGGTACCTCCTGGCTCGGGTGTACTGCGAAAGCCTGCCGTAACATAGGGCGAGAAGCTGAGGCGGAGGGGCGGCAGAATTTTTTCCAGGCCGGTTAAATCGCCGAACTGATTTACAAAACCATTCACCTGTGGGTCTACCGGATTCCAAAAACTTTTTTCGCTATTGCGGCGGATGAAACGCATGAGTTGTAATCCCCAGGTCTGTACATCTTTCTTGGCAAAGCGGAGGGAGAGATAGGGTATTTTCATTTCCACTGACCATCCGTTGGCCAGCAGGGCCACTTTACTGTCCCATACTGCATCCCAGGAGTTATCGCCATATCCGTTGTTCACGGTGAGGTTGGGCCCCAGGCGTGCGTCGGATTGTACATTGGTGGTGGTAACGAGAAACTGAAAGCCGTTCTGGTGATCATTGTAGGTATCAAAAAAAACCGAGAAATAATCTGCATCGCTTTGTTGTTCCCCATCCCGGGCGGTGATCTGTTTGCGGATATGGGTCGGGTCATCGTAGAGCATAGCTCCAATATATATAGCCTCATTATCATATATGATTTTTACGTCGGTTTGACGAGAGGCAGGAACACCAACTGCAGGGAAATTCTGAACAAATTCTGTAGAGTACTTGACTTGTGTCCAAGCGGCATCATCCAGTAGGCCGTCCATAGTTGGAGCCTGTCCGGATTTCACTGCCTGGATGGTTTTCACCTGTCCGCAGAGCTGTGAACAAAATAAAAATACGGGTACCCAAATTAGTTTTCTCAAATCCATTCAGTTATGTGCTAGAATCAAAGATAATAGACATTCCTTATGGGTTTTTAGCTGCCGGAAAATTGGGTAAAATTGCGTTCATTTTTTAAGGGTAAACATCTAATTCATTCGCTTTTTCAGCGAACTTACCTGCTCCTGGAGGTTGTTAACCATGGAACTAAGCTGGTTCATATCCCACCGGTTTTGCGTAATGGGGCGGGAAATTACCATCTGTGCCTGCCACATTTCAAGTATCTCTTCGGAGTTCACCGTATAGGGATGATAAGTGGGATTATCGCTTACCAGGGTCAGCTTATTTTTCTGGCGCATGTTCTTCTGCACCCTTTTGTAGACCACTCCTTCATTTCGGGATACTACGATACAGGGGGTATTATTCTTTACGTCTTCGAGACTGGCTACCTTTTCGCCCACGATCACCGATCCGCTGGGGGTGGGGAGCATGGAATCTCCGATGATCTCGAAAGCCCGGTAATTGCCACCGGTAAGCATGGGCAGGGTGAATGTGTTCAGTTCATCAATGAACTCCGGATCGGCATAGCCAGCCAGGTAACCGGCTGCTGCTTTTACCGGCACAAAGGGAATCTCTGATCGCCCCATTGCCATCTTCATCGCCCGGCGCTTGGCCACATAGTTGGTTTTACTTTCGCTCAGGTCCTTCCGGAGCAACTCATCCAGGGTGAGTTTGAAAATATCACACACTACTTCCAATACATCAATACGGGGTTCTGCCCTTTCCTCTTCATAGGCACCCAGCAATGATCTTTTTATGCCCAGTTTGTTGGCAAATTCTTCCTGTGTCCAGCCGCGGAGTTTGCGGAGGTATTTCAGATTTTGATTTGAAACGGCCATAGTAACTAATTTAATTAGCTGCAAAATACTAATTATTTTAGAATTACCAAATTTTAGCCACGAATTGCGCGAATGGCACTAATAATACAGAATCGCCTGCCTATCGGCAGGTAAACCTGCGGCGGGAGTAGCCACTAATTACACTAATGGCACTAATAATACAGCCAAAGGCGGTATTCCTCCTAACCTCTTTAACTCTGCGTGCCACTAAATCGCCTCCGGCGAGGTTTTAGCCACAGATTCACGCAGATAAACACAGATGAATACAGGATCGCCTGCCTATCGGTAGGTAAACCTGCGGCGGGATTAGCCACTAATTACACGAATGGCACTAATAATACAGCCAAAGGCGGTATTCCTCCTAACCTCTTTAACTCTGCGTGCCACTAAATCGCCTACGGCGAGGTTTTAGCCACAGATACACACAGAAAGGCACAGATGAATACAAGATCGCCCGCCTATCGGCAGGTAAACCTGCGGCGGGAGTAGCCACTAATTACACGAATAGCGCGAATAAATACACAGCTTCACCCACTTTCAACTATCAACTTTCAACTTTCCACTATCATCCGATTCCTCTTGGCTAACCCGGAAAAAACCGGGATTTTTGCAGGGTATGATAAAAAAAGTAAAACCCACTACTCCGAAAAAAGCCACTAGTGCTCCCGCTAAAAAAAGCAGCTCCGTTAAAAAAGAAAGACCCGTTATTCTCATTACCAACGATGACGGCGTAACCGCCCCCGGTATCAAAAACCTCGTGGAGGCTGTAAAACATCTGGGCAAAATAGTGGTGGTGGCACCCGATAAACCACAGTCCGGTATGGGCCATGCCATTACCATCGGCCACCCGCTGCGCCTGCATAAACTGCATACAGAAGATAATGTGGAGACCTGGTCCTGCACCGGTACACCCGTTGATTGTGTAAAGTTGGCCGTTGATAAAGTACTCCACCGCAAACCCGATATCTGCCTCAGTGGTATCAATCACGGAGCCAACCATAGCATCAATGTGATCTATTCCGGTACCATGTCGGCCGCCGTAGAAGCCGCTATCGAGAGTATTCCTTCGGTTGGGTTTTCCCTGCTCGACTACCGTATAGATGCTGATTTTACCGGTGCCAGAAAATACGTGCGCATCATTGTAGAAAAAATGCTGTCTACCAAACTGGATAAACACACCGTGCTGAACGTAAATATTCCCGCCGTAGCGCCGGAATTACTCAAAGGCTATAAAATCTGCAAACAGGCCTATGCCAAATACGAAGAGGATTTTATCGAGCGAAACGATCCCCATGGGAGGCATTACTACTGGCTCACCGGGGAATTTGTAAACTTTGATAAAGGAAAGGATACCGACGTATGGGCCCTCGCCAATAATTATATAAGTGTGGTGCCCGTACAATTTGACCTCACCAATTACGTTTTAAAGGCTAAACTCGAAAAGCTCTGGAAATAATCGTTTACCTTAATCAACACCACCATGTTCCTCACCAAAGATAACCTCCGCCTCGGTTTAGCCCTCGGACTATTGGGGCCGCTGCTGGGATTGCTTGCCATTTATTTTATCAAGTTTCCCTCTTCGGCCTTCTCCGATTTCCTCGATAATTTCATGCACGACAACCGGATGATTACGTCTATCGGCTCTTTGAGCCTGCTGGCCAATGCCATTCTGTTTACAGCTTATGTAAATACCAGCCGCGATAATACGGCCAAAGGGATCTTTATCGTTACCCTTATTTATGGTATTGGCATACTGGTATTGAAGATTATCAATTGATACCCCCATACACCGCCCACCAGATAACTGAACTATGCCTGCAGGGCGTATTTTTGTGTACGAATGAAATACTACATCATAGCGGGTGAAGCCAGTGGCGATCTGCACGGAAGCAATCTGATACGGGAACTGAAAAAAACGGATCCCGATGCCATCATCCGCTGCTGGGGTGGTGATAAAATGCAGGAAGCCGGTGGTACCCTTGTAAAACATTATCGCGACCTGGCCTTTATGGGCTTTGCCGAAGTGCTGATGAACCTGCGCACCATTTTCCGCAACCTGGCTTTTTGCAAAGAAGATATCCTGCAATTCAATCCCGATGCACTGATACTGGTGGATTATCCGGGGTTCAACTTACGCATTGCCAAATGGGCAAAGGAACAGACACTCTTCACCAACACACACCGAAAGATCATCTACTATATCTCGCCACAGGTATGGGCCTGGAAAGCCAACCGGGTAAAGAGCATGAAAAAATGTATTGATAAAATGCTCGTGATCCTCCCTTTCGAAAAAGACTATTATAAAAACAAATGGGATTGGGATGTAGAATATGTAGGGCACCCGTTGATTGAAATAGTGGAGAGTGAGCAGTGGGCAGTGGGCAGTTCTCAGTTGGCAATTGACAGTTCTCAGTTGGCAGTTGACAGTTCACAGTTGCCTATTGACAATTCACCATTCACCATTCACCATTCACCATTGCCCATTCACCACCCGATAGCTATCGGGTCACCCAAAATCATCGCCCTATTGCCCGGCAGCCGGAAGCAGGAGATACTGAAGAAATTGCCGGTGATGCTGGAAGTGAGTAAATCTTATCCTGAATACCAGTTCATCGTAGCGAAAGCGCCGGGTATGGAAGAAAGCTTTTATGATGCGCTGCTGAAAGATTATCACAATGTATCGTATGTATCCAACCAGACCTATGCATTGCTAAAGCAATCCACGGCGGCATTGGTTACCTCGGGTACGGCTACGCTGGAGACCGCTCTCTTTAGTGTACCGGAAGTAGTATGCTATAAAGGCTCCTGGCTTTCGTATCAGATTGGTAAGCGGCTGGTGGATGTAAAATATATTTCGTTGGTGAACCTGATCATGGACCGGCTGGTGGTAACCGAACTGATACAGGATGATCTGACAGTAGATAACCTGAAAAAAGAACTGCATGAGCTGTTGACGAATGAAGAACGTATACGTAAAATACAAAATGATTATGCTGATCTGAAACGCCTGCTGGGAGAAGGCGGAAATGCTTCTGCACGATCGGCCCTGTCAATATCCCGGTTAATGAATATTGCTGATCATTCCTGATTGCCGTAAATAGCTGTTTGTTTAACGGCAATAATATAATAGAATAATGCTGGTACGTGAACACGTTGTTGTTTGTAAAAGCCAGGGAAATTGAAGCCGTTTATTATAGAACTGAAACCAGCATAGAATTGCGCGGCCTTCATGGGGATGACCGGAAACAACACCACATCCCGCAGAGTTATTGATAAAATCATCCCTACATATAGATGAAAGTTTTTGGTAGATTTGGAGGGGTAAGTTGCTGCCATTTCAAAAAAGCAATTGATTACCATTTAAGATAATTCATTTCAAAAACCATTGCCAGAATGAGAAAAGTATTATTGTTTACTGCATGGATCCTTTGCCAGATCAGTGTATTGGCCCAGCCATGGGCGGCAGGTACGGAAAGCATTACCACAGAAAATGATGCTCCGGAAGGAGAGATAAATATCAACCGTCTCCGATGGCTGCCCGGTTCTCATGATTTTTGGGTATTTGAAAAGCAGGGCATTTATGTGTACAATGCTTCCAACCTTACCGAAAAAAATCTGGTGCTGACAGCAGAGCAGGTTAAAGCGGCAGGGCTTACTACCCGCATTGAAAATATCGTGTGGAATAATGACCGGAGTAAGATCCTCATCTATACCAATTCCTCACGGGTATGGCGTGTAAACTCAAAAGGTGACTATTGGTATTTTGAAATGAAAACCGGCAAAGGCAGGCAGATCGGCAAAGGGCTTAAGTCATCTTCCCTGCAGTTTGCCAAATTTTCGTCAGACAATAAAAATGTGGCCTATCTGAGCCTGCATAATTTATACGTGGAAGACCTGAATACCTGGAAGATCACCCAGCTTACTAAAGATGGTTCAGATAAGATTATCAATGGTACGTTCGACTGGGTATATGAAGAAGAGCTCAGTATAAGGGATGGCTTTAGCTGGAGCCCTACCGGAAAATCCATTGCTTTTTACCGGGTGGATGCCAATACCATACCCCGGCACCTGATGATCAACAATACGGATTCATTGTACCCCTTTGTAATACCGGTAGAATATCCGAAAGCCGGGGTGAAACCATCATCTGTAAAAATTGGCACTATCAACATTACTACTAAAAAACTAACCTGGATGCAGATACCGGGTGATCCGGCAAATAATTATCTGCCCCGTATGAATTGGGCCGGTAATGATGAGCTCATGGCCGTACAATTGAATCGCCTGCAAAATGAAGCAACTTTTTATTTGTGTAATGCCGGTACCGGCAAAGCCACCAACATATACATAGAGAAACAAGAAACCGGCTGGATCGAACAATTCAACTTACTGGAATGGGATGCCAACTGGTGGACCTGGATCGACAATTACAAGTATTTTCTTCGTACCAAAGAAAAAGATGGCTGGCTGCATATATATAAAATATCGCATGATGGGAAGCAGGAAGAACTGCTGACTAAAGGAAACTATGATGCCAGCCTGCTGAAAGTGGATCAAACCACCGGCGATATTTTTTTTGAAGCCACGCCCTACGATGGTACGCAACGCTATCTGTACAAAGTAAATATCAACCAGCCCGATACAGTAAGGGTAACCCCCGCGGTTTTCAATGGTACCAATACCTATCGTTTTTCGCCGGATGCAAAATTTGCATTGCATACCAATGCCAATATTTCCCGCAATTATAACTTCCGGCTGGTACAACTGCCCGATCATAAAAAAGTATATCCGGCTACAGAAGATAAATTCACCACGCCTGATCTGGGTTTCAATCTGGAAAAAATAAAAGTAAAGACCGTGGATGGTATAGATATGGATGGTATAATGGCAAAGCCCAAAGACTTTGATGCATCCAAAAAGTATCCGGTATTTTTTTATGTATATGGTGAACCAGCGGCTGCGGTAGCCAATGATCTGCCAGACTTCAACAATTATATAGCAGAGCTGATACCCCGTGGCTATATCGGTATTGCGATGGATAACCGCGGCACGCCCGTGATGAAGGGTACGGCCTGGCGAATGGCGGTATATAAAAAACTGGGGGTGGTAAACAGCCGCGATCAGGCTATGGCGGCAAAAGAAATACTGAAATGGAATTTTATCGATACCAGCCGTGTGGCAGTGCATGGATGGAGCGGCGGCGGAGCCATGACGCTCAACCTGCTTTTCCGATACCCCGATATATATAAAGCCGGTGTGGCCGTATCGGCGGTAACGGATGAACATTTTTACGACAATATCTATACGGAGCGCTATATGGGCTTGCCAACTGAAGACGCAGATGCGTACAGGGAATCTTCACCGATTACCCATGCCAAAAACTTAAAAGGGCATTTGCTATATATGCATGGCACGGGTGATGATAATGTGCATTATAAAAATGCGGAAAACCTGATCAATGAACTGGTAAAGCAGGGGAAAACCTTTAATATGATGATCTATCCTAACCGTACGCACGGGATATTTGAAGGCCCGGGCACCGTACAGCATGTGGCGAAAACCTTTATTCAGTTCATAGAGACCTATTGTCCGCCGGGCGCGCGATAAGGGGTGAGCAATTGCCGGTATGACGGAATTCACCAGGGCAAATTAACTCTGACAAGCTGGAAAAGCCCAACGGGAATGGTTTCTGCGAGTGGCAGTTAGCATTAGAGGGGCACCGGGCTTACCGGAGCAGCTTTATAGCAAGTATCACCAGGCAAAGCAGGAAGATAAAGAGGCTGATGCGGTTAATACCGTGCATATAGCCGATCCATTTTTCTTTGGGTCGGTCCGGGTCTTTTTTCCGGAGGTAGAGATATTCTGATATTTGTTTCCAAACTCCCATAATAATTTAAATAACGTCAAATTTCGGAATTTGTTTACAATAGGTTTGCTGTTTTTATAAAATGGCAGTTGATACTACCAGAGCTGATACTTAAAAAGTTGAACAATTTTACAACAGCGGGCTGTGTTCCGGTTTAATCCGGGCAAATTCTTACCATGGGCCTTTGCTTTACCTTCCTGTTATAATAAAATTCCCGGCGGCTCATTTGTTCCTGGTTGGTAATATCAAATTCTTCTCCGGGCTGCAGCCAGTAAATACCTAAATAACCGGGGGTAAAATCTGTAAAGACTCCTTTTTTAACGAAACCGGAATCAATATACCTATCGCCCGTATTCATGTCCAGTATACAGTTTACCTGGTAGCTGGCCGGTTCTCCAACAGGAATTTCAATGGTTTTATAACCAATAGCCCCGATAGTCAGTACAATAAAGCTGTTTAACTCTTGTTTATTTATTGTCATAACAGCGTTGCCGATCATATCTGTAGCCATGCCCCGGCGGGTACCTTTAATTAGAATGTTTGCGCCGGGTACGGGCTCACCGTTATTATCTGAAACAGCGATGCTGAGTTGATGATCCTGGCTGCCGGTAATATTCTTCTTAACAATTGTCGCACCCGTTGAACTGCCGGTTTTTTTATCTGCGGGTTTTTTGTAGTAAAGTGTAACACCTGTTCCTGATACTTTATAAACCCCTTTGCCATAAATTGTTCCATCTGGCGGTCCACAAAAGCCTTCATGCTGAATAAATAAATTATTCGCGTAAAATTCAAAATCGAGAGACTGGTATTGCGAAATTCGTCCAGGTTTGATCTTAATTGCTGTCCTTGGTTTCAATGCAGTTTTTACACTATACATTTTAAGCGGGAGAATATTTGCATAAATTCCTTTTTGTACGTTGCCTGTTTTATTACAATCAACTTCATAGGTTCCGGGAGAAAAAATAATATTCTCCAGTAAGTAAGTTGTTATAGCCGTACTGTCGGTTCTCCCCTTATTGTTTAAAAAAATAATCCGCATGGACTCTTCATTGTCATCAACCCATCTCCTCACCAGTATTTCCCGGGTATACCCGCTTATAATAAAATAATCATTTTTGAAAGGAGGCCGGCTTACAGTTGATCTGCCGGCAAAATTTTCAAAATATAATTTATTGCTTTCTTCATCTTTTCGGATAGTTTCTGTAAAATCCCTTGCATTCCTATCGGGGTACACATATACAGCGGGAAACAGTGCTGTTTCCACCGAATCGCTGCCTAATGCAAGTGGGATGCCTTGTTTATCCACGATGCTGATACAGGTGATGATATGTGCGACAGACTGTGGTTGTGCCAGTGCTCCGCAACTGCAGCTACCAATAAATAGCAACAAGTAAACTTGCTTCATACGTTCTAATCTTTTTTATTTATCCTGAACGGCCTGTCGCCACGCCACATTGAAATATACGGTAACCTGGTGCAAACTCTCTACTGGCCTTCCGTTTTGAAGTGGCGGAGATTTCCACAGTGGCATTTGGTCAATAGCTTCCATCACGGCCTGATCAGCAGCTTTATTTAAACTGACAAGGATAAATGGGTTCTTCACTTTTCCAGCAGCATCAACAGTAAAACGGGCCGTAACCGCGCCATTTTCAATATCCGTCATGGCGGTATCCAGGCTGTCTTTGTAAAATATATGTTTTTCCATGTATCTGCTGAGTGCATATTTATCATTGTCACAATTGCACATGCTAAAAGAGGCAGGTCTTTCCGCTTTATTAAACACAGTGTACTCTTCTTCTATTTCGCCATGACTATTTTTAGTAAAGGGATTTATCACACTGTCTTTATCGTGATTTTTTATAGTTGACCTTAGGTATGGCTGAAATGTCGTGTATACTATTCCTTCGTCTGCGGCATAGCGCTGCAAGGCAAATACCATGGATCCGTGTGGGGAAACAACCTGTTTGACTTCCCGGTAGTTAATATGTGAGCAGGTAAGTATTTCGGTAGTTGAAAATGCCCCCTTCAGCTCAAGCCGGAAGGATCCATCCGGACCGGAAACAGTTCCCCGCTTACCTTCAGTAAAAACGATGCTGGCATAAGCAACCGGGGTCCCCCATTCATCAATTACCCTGCCTGTAATGACGCTGGTTTGGGAAAGACAGAAAACAGGCAACAGTACACCTGTCAATATCAGCCATTTTTTCATTTTCGTATTGTTTACTAAAGGAATCGTATACTTGATGATTGATGCTTTTATTTTTCATCTTGCATAACCACCAAGCCCTTTAAACCATATTTTACCTGAAAAACCGGGCAGTGTTTTTTGTGGATTCCGAACGCTTTCGGAACGGAGTCGAACCGGTGATCTCTTTCCCGATTGTACATCGGGACAGCAAGTGACCTGCATAAAAAATGCCCGGAAAAACCGGGCAGTGTTTATTGTGGAGAATACCGGAGTCGAACCGGTGACCTCTTGCATGCCATGCAAGCGCTCTAGCCAACTGAGCTAATTCCCCTCTTGCGGGGAGCAAAAATAAGGGTTTCATTCTTTCCGGCAAACTGAAATTGACTCCCCGGAATAAAATCTCAAATATTACAATACGGCGGACAATTATTGATCTCCTGGCAATGCCCCTACACGCAATATTCACCCTGTAAAATGCTGCAGATTCCGGGAACCGCAGTATCGGATAAGAAATTAAATCAGCAGCTTCAACAACAAAGCAATCAGGATCTCCACTATTTTTTAAAACAAATTATTTGTATAAGCAAAATGGATCAGTTCGGCGGAGGTCTGTATACCGGTTTTTACCTTTAGATTTCGCTTATGATTTTCTACAGTTTGGTAGCTAAGGTGCAGGAGCCCGGCGATTTGGGATGGGCAGCATTCCCGGCTACTGCCACGTATGTATACAGAGACGTTGAAATGGCCAATAACTGCTCCGGACTAAATGACTGGAACTTGTATTTAAATGAGAAAGGGTACATCAAATCGGCAAGAACCGGCAGCCCGGGTACCATTGCTGCAAATATTCCCCCGGAAAAATTTGCTAAAATGTTTACGGTCTACAACCGCAGGTTTTTAAGATCGATGAGAACCAGGATTTGTTTATGTGGAAACCAGGGTTTGCTGCCTGGCAAAAAATGGGTGATATAAAGGCCAGGTTTATTACTACCGATGCCGGCTTATCCACCCCACTGTGGTATATCGGTTTTGATAACAGGGTTTATATGCTTGCCAGTGAAACTCCTTCGCCCATTAATATGAATGTCAGGGCAAAATCCATCGCGGTATTTGGCAGCCAGTTATATTTTATTGGAATGGATGGCTATTTTTATGTACGGATGAAAGATAAAGATTTCAGAATCGATATGTAATCATTAATACCTTAACATTGTGTAAAAGAAACCAAACACTGATGAAAAAAATTATTGCCCTGCTGATGCCTTTGGCCGTTTTGATAAATACTTCGATGGCCCAAAATAAAATTGAAATAGAGTTCAGGACCGGCGAAGACGATTTGCGCGGAATAGGAAGGACTGAATTCAGCCCTGATCTGAATATTAAATTCGTAAACAAACCCGACCTTTTGAAACGGGCGATCAATGGGAATGCAACCTGGCCTAAAAATTCTATCCGCAGGGTATCTATCCCACTGGATTCATCCATCGTCATTGGCGATTTGCTGGCCATGGAAATATCAAGGAAGCATTCCAATTCTGCAGCTCCCACCACCAACAGCCCCGACAACTGGGATATTGATAGAATAATAGTGACAGCGACTTTTAAAAAAAACGGGCAAACCACCAAATACGAATTATTAAATACGGAAAACACCAACCCCCGGCTTACGCCCTGGCGCATGACATACGATAATTCAGAAACACCCAAAAGGTTTGATTTCAGAAGGAACCCGGTTGTTATTTCTGGCAGCGGCTGGATAGAAAATTTTCAACCACCTAAAAAAAGCAGTATATCCACCACCATTTATGTGGGTGGCGATGATTTAAGGGGCGGTGGCGATAATGCAAAAATTGTCATTACCTTCAAAAACACCAGTCAAAAACTTGTTTTCAACAACATAAACAAAAGCCAGGGGTGGGGTAATTTTTCAGAACATCAATTTATAAGCGACCAGGTAAACAGCCTGGCCAATGTTACGGTCAATGATATTAAAACCGTTGAACTCTGGCATACAGGCGGCGGCGGTATGGGTGCTGACAACTGGGATGTTGACAAGTTCGTTTTATCCATCACCATCAATGGGAATTCGAAGCAATTAATTGATGTAAGCGGCACACCCATTCACCGGTTCACTGGCGATAGCAGAAAAAAAATATTCGCAATACAACAGTAACTGTATCAACTACATTTTATCTGACCGATCAGGAGACCTGTTTTTATTTCATTTGCCACTATATCGCCCCCGCTGAGACCGGCTCTCCGGCTCTTGATTGTAAAGCTCTGAAAATAGGTTGCAGCCTGGTCAGGTATTTTGTAACCGTCTGAAAATTTATACCCATGCAGGTACAGATTAAGCAGCAATAGTAAAACAAAAAATAACTTTCTTGGAAATACATAGGCCTGGGAAAACAGTATTGCCGAAGGCAATTGAATAGTACTAAGCGACTGCGGAACGTTGTGCAAAGCGGCAGGTAAACCGGCAGGCAGGTTCACTTTTCACTATTCACTCCCGCAACCGCCATCCCGGGCGTACCGGACAAAAATTCCTTTATCTTCATCCATCAAGACATTCTGCCATGAAATTTTTTTTACTCTTTGCACCACTCCTTTTGCTCACTGGCCTTACAAACCCGGAGCAACCGATACACAAAGCCCAAGAAGACCCTGCACGTATTTTCAGTTTGCAATACATGAAAGCAGGGTTTGGTTCGAACCGGTACAACATGCAACCCGTATTCAATATCAGAGGGCACAAGTTTATATATACATCCGAAGAAGTATGGATAATGCCCGGACAAAAAAACATTGCCCGCGATACCTTACTCACCGGCCAGGTACGGGAGTCGTCTTTCGACTCCCTCATAAACCTTATAAAAGGCTTTAAAGGCACATACATCCAGCGCTCCAACCCTCATATCATGAGCGGCTCTGCCAGCTATATTACTATTCACCATAATTATAAGAAACTGGTTTTCGACCTGCACAACGATACCCACCCCACGGCCGATTCCATCGTTGCCATATTGAATACTTATATCCCGGATTCATTAAATAAATTAACTATCAGCCATTAATTGCTCATCCTGTACGCTGTTTTTTAACAGCATTTGTAAGAAAAGGAAATGATACTGTGTAAATCGCTTATAGTTTTCAGATGTTCTCATTTCTTCGCTTTGCGTACAGCACGCAGCATCGCGGCTGTGCGAGACTTGCAGTCTCGCACTTGTATTTTATTGCCTGTGGCAATGATTGCCGAAGGCAATAGAATAGTACTGCGCCACTACAAGTCGCGCAGAGCAGCTGTGCGAGACTTGTAGTCTCGCACTTGTATTTTATTGCCTGTGGCAATGATTCTTACACCATCAAATCAATTTCCAGCATACCCTTACCTCCCATATAGTCTATTGCACTGCTATAGGTATAATGAGCAGCATCACTAACGAGACCTGCTCTCACAGGATTGTCATGAATATAATTCAGCTTGGTTCTTAAAAATGTATCACCATAAATTGCTTCCGGATGATTATTGCCGGTCCAGACTTTGAAATTTTCATTTTCATTTGTTCGGTTGGCAAAGAAGTTAAACATATACAAAAGCCATTCCCTACGGCTCTCCGGCTCCTGCTTTATAGAACTGGAAATCGCTTTACTGGTATGTGTTTTGAAATCTCTTATCACATCGCTGAGGTTGCCCCGGGTGGCAGTCAGTATGGCGTGTACATGATTGGACATAATCACATACGCTCCGATTTGCAAGCCTTTATTTTTTCTGCAATATCGAAAGCTATCCAACACGATATCCCGGTAACGTTGACGGGAGAAAACATCAATCCAACCCATGATTGTAAAAGTCATAAAATGGGTTGCGGCCTGGTCACGTATTTTGTAACCGTCTGAAAATTCATAACTCATGTAGGTACAGATTAAACCGCAATAGTAAAACAAAAAATAATTTGCGTGGAAATACATAGGCAAGGGAAAAACTTATTGCCGAAGGCAATAGAATAGTACTGCGCGACTACAAGTCGCGAAGAGCGGCGCGGCTGTGCGAGACTTGTAGTCTCGTACCCGTATTTTATTGCCTTCGGCAATGATTGCCGAAGTCAATAGAATAATACTTCGCGACTGCAAGTCGCGCAGAGCGACGCGGCTGTGCGAGACTTGTAGTCTCGTACCCGTATTTTATTGCCTGTGGCAATGATTGCCGAAGGCAATAGAATAATACTGCGCGACTACAAGTCGCGAAGAGCGGCGCGGCTGTGCGAGACTTGTAGTCTCGTACCCGTATTTTATTGCCTGTGGCAATGATTGCCGTGGGCAATAGAATAATACTGCGCGACTGCAAGTCAAGCAGAGCAGCGGTTCACCATCCCGATAGCTATCGGGTCACCATTCACCATTCACATAAACGCGCACATACTCCACCTCCATAGCACCCGTAATAAGACGCTCATCCACCCCCATCTGTCCGCCCCAGTCGCCGCCTACGGCAATGTTGAGTAAGAGATGAAATCGTTTATCGAATGGCCATTCTGCAAAGCCCTTACCGGTATTGGCGAATTGATGCACCTGTACATCATCGCAGAAAAATTGTATCCGGTCTTTATCCCATTCAATGGCGTATACATGATAGGCCGTGCGGTTGTCAGGCAGAGATATGCCCCGGGTCTTCTGCGTGCCGATCATATGGTTGAATGATTTGGTATGCACACTGAAATACACCGAGTCGGGCTTGAAGCCTACATTCTCCATCATGTCTATTTCGCCACTGGCGGGCCAATCGCCATAGGCCCAGTCGGTAGGCAACATCCAGATGGCGGGCCACATACCCCTTCCATCAGGCAGCTTGGCCTTTACTTCTATTCGGCCATATTGCCAGTCGCCCTTGTTTTTGCTGATGAGCCGGGTGGAGGTCCAGCTATTTGCACCTTCCTGTTTTCGCATAGCCGTAATCGTTAGTCGCCCGTTCTTCACTATTACATTATTGGTATCGCCCTTTGTATAATACTGCAATTCATGATTGCCCCAGCCATGTCCACCCACATCATAGCCCCATTTGCTGCTGTCGGGTAAGCCACGGTAATCGAATTCATCATTCCACACCAGCTTCCATCCTTTTGCCGAAGGTGCCTGCGGGGCTCTTTCCAGCAAGAGTTCCGGTTCGTTGGTGGTAATAAAATCAAACCCCTCTGCTATCAGCCAGTCCATGGTCTCGGCATCATTCACTGTCCAGGCATTCAGACGAATATTATTTTGTTTGGCACGCTTTATCCAGTCGGGATGCGCTTTGAATACGGAGTAATGATAATCCGCTCCACTGATCCCATCGGCTTTCAGTTCTTCCGGTGTTTTATTGCCATCGAGGTATTGCATGGGTGTGCCGGGTTGCAGGGCGGCCATATGTTTCAGCATGTCGTAATCAAAACTGATATAAGTTATCATCGGTGCGGCACGCAATTCCTTTACGAGGGCCAATACTTTTTCCGCTATGCGCTGACCCCGTTCTTTACTGATCTCTGATGGTTTTATTTCACATACCAGCCGGGTGCGGTTGTTGTTGTTGATTCCTGCAAGTATGTATTCGCGCAGCGTTGGAATTTTTTCGCCATTACTCAGTGTATGCGTCAACAGCGCTGCATAGTTTGTTTTCTCTATGGGGAGTGAAAAATAATTGGGATCGTGGTTGATCACCAGCGAATCATCAGCCGTCATCCGTACATCAAATTCCGATCCGGTGCAGCCCAGGCGGATCGCTTCCTGTAATGAGGCAATGGAATTTTCCGGCAGCTTATTCTTTTTAAAGGCCCCTCGGTGTGCCACCACGATATTCGGAGCAAAGGCCGGCTTAGTGCGGGATAGCTTTCGGGTTTCCGAACATGCACTGATTGCCATTAGCACGAACACATAGAAAATACATCGCTTCATACCACCTGGTTTAAGGGTCGTAAAATACTGTATTTACCAATGCATTGATGTGATGCGGAGCATTAAACCATTTCTTTTTTACGGCGCCCGGCCTGGCGCGAAGAGCCGCGTATGATGAGCTCTGTTTGCAGTATGCGCGTTTCAAAATCGGTTACGGGCCGCTTGCTTTCGATCAGTTGCAAAAGCATGGAAGTAGCCACTTCTCCCATTTCAAAGGCAGGTTGCCTTATTACCGATAAAGGCGGATCGAGCAGCTCCGTCATATCGGAATTAGAAAAACCAATAAGCCCGATATCATCCGGTACTTTCAGGCCTTTGGCCCGCAGTATGCGAAAACAATTTGTAGTGAGTTTATCAGCCGATGTAAGAATAGCATCCGGTGCTGGTGCCTGTTCAAACAATCCCCGTATCGCTTCTTCCACTTCTTCCACGATCATACCCCCATGCAAGCAGTAGCGAATCATGCCTTCGTCTACCGGCAACCCATTATCTGAAAGGGCCGCTTTATATCCTGCCAATCGCTCTTTGGCAATAGACAATACCGATGCATTCGAGAGATTGGCAATGCGCTTATACCCGCTGTTGATCAAATGCGTAGTGGCTTCATACGCCCCTTTGTAATTATCCACGATCACCTTATGCGTTTGTATATCATCCACAATGCGATCGAAAAATACAATGGGCATCCCCCGCTGGTTCAATTCCTTGAAATAAGCAAAGTCTTTGGTTTCTGCTGATACCGATACAATCAAGCCATCCACCGAACGCGACGTGAGGTATTGCAGGTTCAGCATTTCCCGGTCGGCCGATTCCCGGCTCTGCGAAATGATCACATTATACCCGCTATTGTACGCAATGGACTCAATGCCATTAATCGTTTGCGAGAAAAAACTATTGGCGATCTCACATACGATCACCCCGATGGAACGGCTCCGGCGTTCTTTCAGGCTGAGCGCAATGGGATTAGGATGGTAATTATTCTTTTCGGCATACTCCAGTACCAGTTTCTTCGTCTCCGGACTGATCTCATAGCTGTCGCGCAACGCCCTCGACACCGTAGAGGTGGAGAGGCCCAGGGCTTTCGCTATATCCTTTATGGTAACGGCTTCAAATTTCATGTGTTGTAAGGCTTTAAAGTTAACGATTAAAAGCACGCGAACGTTGCCGGCAGCCCCGCCCCGGCACCCTTTCTCCCATTTCAAACAAGGGCCCGTACCCACCCGGTTTTACCCCCCGGATGTAAGCGGACAAACAGAGTTAGTGATTGAATGCCAACCCATTCAAAATGACATCGTTACCGGGAACGATTGCGTAAAAAAATACATGGAAAACAAGCTGCCAGCGCGAATTTCTGTTTAGACTTGTTCTGGTTTACTACTGATAAAAAGGATTGCTGGTACTAAACCTGCTAAAATTGCCTGCCGGAATGAAAAAATCTACTACTGCTGTATGCACGTCCAGTTACGGTACTACCTGTACCTGCTATGGGATTATTTCATCCAACGGCTCCTCTTCCCCCTTCGTTTTCACTGCTGCCTGTATCACCGATCCGGGCTTTTCATTATATAACAAAAAGAATCATTCAAGGTCATTTACAAAAACTGCTTTATGTTAAGGACTATTCAAACAGCACGTTTACTCCTGTTGCTGCTGGCAACCTGCTTATCATCGTTGGCCATGGCGCAAAACCGGCAAATCACCGGTACCGTTACCTCCGCTGATAATAAGCAACCCGCAGCCGGTACCACCGTTACCGTAAAAGGCACCCGCAACGCGGTAACCACCGACAACAAGGGTCAATTCAAGATCAATGTTCCCGCCAATGGCGACATTACTCTCGTATTCACCAATACCTCCTTTGTAGCACAGGAGATCGCGGTGGGTACCAATTCAAATGTAGAAGTGGTAATGCAACCCGACTCCAAAGCATTATCCGATGTGGTGGTGATCGGTTACCAAACCGTACGAAGAAAAGACCTGCTCGCTTCCGTATCTTCCGTAGGTGCCAAAGACCTGAAAGATATTCCCATCAACTCCGCCGCGGAAGCCCTCAATGGCCGGCTGGCTGGTGTAACAGCCACCACCTCCGAAGGTTCTCCCGATGCCGATATCCGTATCCGCGTTCGCGGCGGTATGTCCATCACCGGTGATAACTCCCCCCTCTACATCGTAGACGGTGTGCAGGTGGAGAATGGTCTCTCTGCTATCTCCCCGCAAGACATTCAAACCATCGACGTACTGAAAGATGCTGCCGCTACCGCCATCTATGGTGCCCGCGGTGCCAATGGTGTAATCGTGATTACCACGAAGAGTGGTAAGCCCGGCCGGCTGATTGTTAGCTACAATGGTTTTGTGGGCGTAAAAGAACTCGCCAAAAAACTGGATGTACTCAGCCCCTATGAATATGTGATCTACCAATCCGAACGCTCACGGGGCAGCAGCACCGACAGTGCCAACTTCCTGAAAAATTTCGGTTATACCTGGGATACACTCGCGAATTATAAAAACGTAAGCCCTGTTGACTGGCAGGATGAAGTATTTGGCAATACCGGTATCAGCACCACACATAATCTGTCTGCTTCCGGTGGTACCAAAAAAGCCACGTACAATTTTGGCTATACGTACAACAACGATAAAGCGGTAGTGATCAACTCCAATTACAAACGCCACCTCTTCAACCTGAAGGGAGATTATAAAATCACCAAAAACCTGAAAGTAGGTATCGGCGGTCGCTTCACCCACCAGGATGTGGAAGGTGCCGGTGTATCTGATGCCAAAGGCTCTTCGTACAACCGCCTCCGGAATGCCGTGAAGTATCGTCCTTATCTTTCCTTCAACCAGGACATTGATGATACGGATCCCTTTGCCGATCCTAATGTGGGCAACGGACTCAACCTTTACAATCCCATTGCGCTGGCCGATGCCGAATACCGGAAGAAGACCACCGATGTGTACAACGTAACCGCTTTTGTACAATACACGTTCCTGAAAAACTTTACGTTCCGCTCAACGGCCGCGTATGATTATAATAAACTCATCGATCGTCAATTCAACGACTCTATTACGCCCTATGCCATTATACAGGGAGGAAGAAAAGCCATTGTAGGGCTGGATACCTCCATGCGTACCACCTATACCAATTCCAATGTACTCAGCTATTCACTCAAAGGGTATAAAAACCGACACGATCTGGATATTCTCGTGGGTGAAGAAACCTATGACCTCCGTACCGAAAGCTATTCCAGCCTTTTCCGGGATTTTCCATTGAACACTTCCTACAACGACGCTTTTAAACAAACCACGCTGGGTGTGCCCTTTACCGGATACCCCAAAGTAGCCAAGACCCGCTATACCAATCTCTCCTTCTTCGGAAGAATGAGCTATAGCTACGCGGGCAAATATTTCCTTTCCTTCAATATGCGCGCAGATGGGGCATCTAAATTTGCACCAGGCAAACAATGGGGTTATTTCCCCGCCGGTTCCTTAGCCTGGAGAGTAAAGAATGAAAAATTCCTGAAGAATGTGGACTTCATCAGCGACCTGAAATTGCGTGCTGGTTACGGACAGGTAGGTAATAACCGTATTGCTGATTACCTCTTCCTTACCACGTTTGCCAACGATGGACGCTACTACTACGGACTGAATAACCAGGCAATCCTTTCGTATTATTCCAATGGTTTGGTAAATGAGAACCTGCAATGGGAATCTACCGTAAACCGCAACTATGGTATTGACATCAGCTTATTCAAAGGCCGTGTAGACCTGAGTGTGGACATATACAACAACACGTCGAAAGACCTGCTGCTGAATGTACCCATTCCTCCCACTTACGGATATTCCACCCAATTGCAAAATATTGGTAAAACATCCAACAAGGGTGTGGAAGTACAGTTGAACATGGCTATTCTCCGTAAAAAGAACAACCTGAACTGGAATGCCAACTTCAACATTTCTTTCAATAAAAATAAAATACTGGCCCTCGGCACCAACCAAACACAGTTCTTCCCCGCTGCCAGTTGGGGCGTATCCGGTCAGCCCACCGATTATATCCAAAAAGTCGGCTCTCCCGTAGGATCGATCTTCGGACTCGTAACTGCCGGCTTCTATACCGTGGATGATTTCAATTACAACTATACCACCGGCGTGTACACCCTGAAACCCGGCATACCTTCCAACTCTTCCATCATTGGCACCGTAATGCCCGGCTCTATCAAATTTTCAGACCTGAATGGTGATGGTATAATAGACATCAACAACGACCGTAAGATCATTGGTGATCCTACTCCCAAATGCACCGGCGGGTTGAACCAGCAGTTCACCTACAAACAATGGGATATGAGCGTATTCGTAAACTTCTCATTTGGCAACGACATTTACAATGCCAATAAGATCGAGCTCACCAATGGATACACCGCCAACTCCAACATGCTGGCCATTATGGAAAATCGCTGGAGGAATATCACGCCCACCGGACAAACAGCATTGTATGTAAACGGCGCTAACCAGGCCGTGGGTATTCCCCCGGATCAACTGTCCGCATTGAATAAAAATGCCACCATCTGGCAACCGCTGAAAAGTGCAGGTGCCTTCTACCCCCATTCATGGGCGATAGAAGATGGTTCCTTCGTACGCCTCAACAACGTATCACTTGGCTATAGTGTACCTGTAAAAAAACTGGTAGGTTTGAAGATGAGCAAACTCCGCTTCTACTTTACCGGTAATAACCTGGCCATCATTACCAAGTATTCCGGCTACGATCCGGAAGTAAGTGTACGCAGCAACCCGCTTACACCGGCGCTCGATTACTCTGCGTATCCGAAGAGCCGCACGTATATTTTTGGTATCAATGCTACTTTTTAATCAATCATTCAATTTAAAACGACTGATATGAACGCTAATTTTTTGAAAAAGACCGGTCTCGCTTCCATGCTGTTAGTAATGGTGGCGGCAACAGGTTGCAAAAAATATCTTGATCAGAAACCTATTACCGATGTGGATGCTGCTGTGGTATTTAAAGATGTGGAAAGCACCTACAAAGCACTCTCCGGTGTGTACAGCCGCCTCGTGGGCGATCCCGGCTATGGTATCCGCCTCAGCCTCTACTATCCTGTAGATAATGATGAAATGCAGGGCCCCACCGGTTCTTCCGACAACGATCGCCGCGATATTGCCCGCTATTCCGCCACACCCGGCAATGCTCAGATCACCAATCCTTTTAACCAATTGTTTCAGGGAATTGAATTCGCCAATATCTGTATTGACAATATTCCCAAAATGGATATGTACAATTCAGGTACCGACCAGCAGAAAAAACAACTGCAGCGGATGTATGGTGAAGCACTGGCCTTGCGTGCACAGTTTTATTTTGAAGCGATCCGGAACTGGGGCGATCTTCCCGCACATTTTGTACCGGCGGCCAAACAAGTAAACGATAACCCCTTCCCTTCCCGTACGCATAGTGATACATTGTACAATAAAATACTCGCGGACCTGCAACTGGCTGCCACCCTGGTTCCATGGAAAAATGAAGTAACTACCATTGGCGATCAGGTGGATGAACGCCTTACCAAAGGTGCCATCAAAGCATTACGTGCCCGTATCGCTTTATTCCGCGGCGGCTTTGCCCTGCATGCTACCGGTGGCGGTATGCAACGCAATCCAGACTATCTGTCCTTTTATCAAATCGCGAAAGCAGAATGTGCGGATATTATTAATTCCGGTCAGCATGCACTGAACCCCAGCTACCGCGCGCTCTGGAAAGACCAGGTATGTGCAAGGGCAGTAGCCGATCCGCAGGGCGAACTGATGTTTCAGGCCAGCGCTATCGGATTGAATGCTGCAGAAGATACCAAACTTGGTTACTATAATGGGCCTACCGTGAATAACCTCGGCAATAAAAGCATTAATCCGCTTCCCAGCTATATCTACCTTTTTGACTCTACCGATCTGCGCCGGGATGTAACGCTGGCTATTTATAATGTGGCAGCTAATGGCTCTACCAAAATCGGCCAGGCCATTACTGCTGTATGCGATGGTAAATACCGGAGAGACTGGATCTCCAATCCCACCGTATCTCCCACCAATGCCATACAATACTTCAGTCTGAAATGGCAGATCATCCGCTACTCCGATGTACTGTTGATGTTGGCTGAAGCGGATAATGAAATCAATGGTCCTACGGCAGAAGCATACAATGCCATCAATATGGTAAGAAGAAGAGGATATGGCAAACCGCTTACCACGCCCGATGCTTCAGTAGATATTCCTGCCGGTTTATCAAAAGTTGATTTCTTCAAAGCCATCGTACGTGAACGTGCGCTCGAACTGGGTGGAGAAGGTATTCGTAAATATGATCTCATCCGCTGGAATCTGCTCGGTACTGCCATTGCAGAAACAAGAGCCAATATGGTTCGTATGTCAACACTGACCGCCATGGTGCAACCCACCTATATGGCCGGCTATCCTTCCTATTGCCTTACCAATACATTACCGGTTCGTATGTTGTATTTCAGCAGCACAGCTTCTGATAATAACAATATCGGCGGATTATTTGCCAACTCATTGTATAGAACAGCACCCACTGCTACGCCTGCGGGTACTACCAGCGTAACCTGGCTGAGTGCTGCCATCAATACGACCGCGGTATCCCGCTTTGCTACCGGATTTGTAACCGGCAAAGGAGAATTGCTGCCCATACCGCAGCCGGCGAGAGATGCTAATTTTAATTTATCGCAAAATCCAAATTACTGATCCACTTATTGTTAATTTGGATAAGGCTGCATCCCTGCTGAACGAAGGATGCAGCCTTATTTTCTTAATCACGTCTTGAAGAGTACAGTACATGAAGCGATTATTTTCAATCATACAAACCTCCTGCCTCTTATTGCTGGGTGCCTGTGCGCATTCACAAAAAACAGTGACCACCACTACCAACGAGCCTGTTGCTTTCCCCGGTGCTGAAGGGTTTGGAAAATATGCCACCGGTGGCCGCGGCGGCAAAGTGCTGATCGTGGATAACCTCAACGATAATGGCGCGGGAAGTTTTCGCGAAGCGGTATCCGCTAAATATCCGCGCATTGTAGTGTTTACGGTATCTGGTACCATTCATTTAGAATCGCCCGTAAGCATCAAAGGAGATATTACCATTGCAGGACAATCCGCCCCCGGTGATGGTATTTGCCTGGCCGATCATCCCGTATCACTGGGCGGCAATAATATCATTGTTCGGTATCTCCGCTTCCGCATGGGCGACCGGTACCAAAACAAAGGCATGGTAAACGGAAGCGGACATGATGATGCCTTTGGAGGTACCCGCAAAACGAATATACTCATCGACCATTGCAGCCTTAGCTGGAGTACCGATGAAGTACTATCCATCTATGCCGGCGACAGCACCACCCTGCAATGGAATATCATTGCCGAACCACTCAACTACTCGTATCATTTCGAAACCGGTGATAAAGATTTCGAACACCATGGATACGGTGGCATCTGGGGTGGCCGCCATCTGTCGGCACACCATAATCTTTTTGCCCATTGCAACAACCGCAATCCCCGCTTCGATGGTATCCGCAATTGCCCGGAAGAAAATGTTGACTTTCGCTACAATGTGATCTACAACTGGGGAAGCAATACCATGTATGCCGGTGAAGGAGGGAATTATAATATTGTGGCCAATTATTTTAAATACGGCCCATCCACCAATAAATCCGTACGCTATCGCATTGCCAACCCGGGCAAACGGGATACCCCACCGCTTATTCCTTTTGGTAAATGGTATGTGCAGGATAATTATGTGGACGATGCAAAACTCATTACGCGCAACAATGAACTCGGCGTGACCATCGGTAATGGTGGCACCGAAGAAGATAAAAAAAATATTCTCATCAACACACCTGTACCCGCAATAGCCCTTCCGGCAGAAACGGCCGAGCAAGCCTATTCATTTGTATTGCAGGGAGCAGGTGCCAGCTATAAAAGAGATACTATGGACATACGGATCATCAATGATGTACGCAACCGTACCGGAAACTTTGTAGATGTACAGGGAGGATTTCCTCACGGCACACCTTATGAACAAACGATCGGTGCATGGCCTGCATTGCAGCAGTTACCGGCACCAGCCGATACCGACCGCGATGGCATGCCGGACGATTGGGAAAAAAGGAATAAACTCAATCCCAACGATCCCGCCGATGCAGCACACCATTCACTCCATTCACATTTTACCAATATTGAGATCTATTTAAATAGTTTCGTAAAATGAAATCCTTTGTAATTCTGGCCGGCACCATCGTATGTATGTCACTTGCATTCCCCGCTAAAAAGAAAATAAAGATCTTCATGGCTGGCGATTCCACCATGAGCATTAAAGAAACAAAAGCCTATCCCGAAACAGGATGGGGTATGCCCTTTGTGTATTTCTGGGATTCCACCGTAACAGTTGTGAACAGGGCCAAGAACGGACGCAGTACCAAAACCTTTATCAGTGAGGGCCTTTGGAAAAGCGTCTATGATGAAGCCGGTGAAGGTGATTATGTATTCATTCAATTTGGGCACAACGATGAATCAGTAGAAAAGAAAGAACGCTATGCTACTCCGGATACATTCAAGATGAACCTGAACCGTTTTATCCGCGAAGCAAGAGAAAAAAAAGCTACACCCATTCTTTTTACTCCCGTATCGCGCCGCAAATTTGATAAAACAGGCAACGCCATACTCACACACGAGCAGTACAGCGCACTCGTAAAAGAAGTGGCTGTTGAAACAGGCGTACACTTCATTGACCTCGATGAAAAAAGCAGGGCGCTTTATCAGCAAATGGGTGAAGAACATTCCAAATTACTTTTCTTACAACTACAACCCGGCGAACATCCCAATTATCCCGAAGGGAAAACAGATAATACCCATTTCACCGAATTGGGTGCCCGCCTCATTGCACAACTGGTGCTGAAAGAATTACGGGCCTTAAATATTGAACTCACCGAACGGGTGGTGATACGGGAAGTAAAAAAATAATGAAGTATTTCTTCATCATAGTATGCTTAGCAGCCGGCGCCATACAATGTGCCGGTCAGTCACGCGCCGGCATTACCGGCAAAAGGGATAGTTCCTATACGATAGCCAGCGAATACAGCAAACACGCCAAAGCCTATCCCAATCTGAAGATTGCAGAAAGAAAACAAGCCGGTACTATTTATTCCGATCTTGATATTGTATATGCCCGTACCCCGGAGCGGAATTTGAAACTGGATGTATACCTCCCGGTTGATGCACCTCCCCAGATGAAGCGAACCACCCTTATTTTCTTACATGGTGGCGGATGGCGAAGCGGCGATCATAAAATGCATTATCCTTTACTAGAGGCACTGGCAGAAAAGGGATATATCTGCATTGCCCCTGAATATCGTTTATCCACTGAAGCACTTTTTCCAGCAGCCGTATATGATGTAAAAACGGCCATCCGCTGGGCGCGCAAATATGCCACCACCTATCATATCGATACCAATAAAATTGTCTTAGCCGGTCATTCATCCGGTGGCGAACTGGCAGCATTTGCGGGAGCAACCAATGGCAATCCACTGTATGAAGGAAAGGGCGAATACACTAATTTCTCCTCCGATGCCAATGCCGTGATCGATATTGATGGCACACTCGCCTTTATACATCCGGAATCAGGTGAAGGTGACGATAGTAAAAAAACATCAGCCGCCACCTGGTGGTTTGGCTATTCTAAAACGGAGAACCCGACTCTCTGGAAAGAAGCCGCTCCGCTCACCCATGCCGGTGCGAACACACCGCCGGTATGTTTTCTCAACAGTGGCGTGGCCCGTATGCATGCCGGAAGGGAAAACTTCAGGGCTATTCTCAATCAGTATTTCATCTACCAGGAAGTAATCACCTTCGAAAATGCTCCGCATAGTTTTCTTTTTTTTCATCCCTGGTTCGACAGCACGGTGCAGGTCATGGATGGTTTTCTCCGCAAAATATTTTTAGCACCTAATACAAAAGGGACAAAAAGAATCATCGTGGCACAGGATGGCAGCGGTGATTTTACACGCATACAGGATGCATTTAATAGCATTCCTTATCGCAACCAACAACCGGTAGTCATATTCATTAAAGCAGGAGTGTACCGGGAAAAACTATTTCTGGATTCAACAAAAGATCACGTATGTCTGATGGGTGCTGATAAATACAATACCATTCTCACCTGGGATGATCATACCGGAAAACTTTCACCAAATGGCGATACCATCAATACCCGCACTTCCTGGAGTGTAAAAATTAAAGCTGCTCAGTTTCGCGCATACAATATCACGTTCCGCAATGAGGCCGGTTTTACTGCTGGTCAGGCCGTAGCCGTAGAATCTTCCGGCGACCGGGCTCTTTTCAGCAACTGCCGCTTTACCGGCCATCAGGATGTATTGTTTTTAAATAATGAACAATCGCGCCAGTATTTTCAGGATTGCTATATCGAAGGCACCACCGATTTTATTTTCGGCTCTTCCACCGCTTGGTTCGACCATTGCGACATATACAGCAAAAAGAATTCGCATGTAACCGCAGCTTCCACCCCTGCCACCAATAAATGGGGTTTCGTATTCAATGAATGTACGTTGCGCGGAGACACATCACTGCATAATGTATCGCTGGGAAGACCCTGGCGCCCCTATGCTGCTGTAACGTATTTGCAGTGCAATATTGGCGCCCATATAAAACCGGAAGGTTGGAGCAATTGGAACAATACCGATAACTATAAAACCACCCGGTATGCCGAATATAAAAGTTATGGCCCTTCTGCAGACCCTTCCAAACGTGTAGTATGGTCGAAACAACTGACAGAAACGGAAGCGAAGGAATATAACCGGGAGTTCTATCTGGCAAACTGGAACAGCAATAAGAAATAACCATCCCGGGTATTCCGGATGTATCCATATATTGAGAATCGTTATTGACCGTTTTATAAGTAAGATGAAAAAAAATTATTTACTCCTGCTGTTGCTGGCATGCAGCCATGTATTAGCTGCCCAACCTGTATCCAAAGCATGGGTGGCCGATCAGGGCGATGGCACGTTTCGCAACCCGGTGCTCTATGCCGACTACAGCGACCCGGATGCCATTCGGGTGGGAGATGATTATTATATGACCGCATCCAGTTTCAATCATGTACCCGGTCTGCCGATCTTGCATTCAAAAGACCTGGTCAACTGGACATTGATCGGACATGCGCTACCGAAACTGATTCCGGCCGATCATTTCAGCCATGTGCAGCATGGCGGTGGTGTGTGGGCACCTTCCATCCGATATCACAATAATGAATTCTATATCTACTATCCCGATCCGGATTTTGGTATCTACCTCATCAAAGCCGCAAACATAAAAGGCCCCTGGACGGAACCCGTATTGGTGCAAGCAGGTAAAGGATTGATCGACCCCTGCCCCTTCTGGGATGATAATGGCAAGACCTATCTCGTGCATGCCTTCGCCGGCAGCAGGGCTGGTATCAAATCCATACTCGTGATAAAGGAGCTGAATGCAGCAGGCACGAAAGTAATCAGCGAACCGGTACTCATCTATGATGGTCACGAAAAAGATCCTACCATCGAAGGGCCCAAGCTTTATCAACGCAATGGCTATTATTACATCTTTGCCCCGGCAGGAGGTGTAAGCACGGGCTGGCAAACTGTTTTGCGGAGTAAAAATATTTACGGCCCGTATGAACGAAAAGTGGTAATGGACCAGGGAACCACTTCCATCAACGGCCCGCACCAGGGTGCCTGGGTTGATACCAAAACGGGCGAAGACTGGTTCCTGCATTTTCAGGATAAAGAGGCCTTTGGCCGTGTGGTACATCTGCAACCGATGAAATGGGTAAACGATTGGCCCGTGATCGGTATAGATAAAGATGGCGATGGCGAAGGAGAACCGGTGTTGAATTATAAAAAACCAAACGTGGGCAAAACTTATCCCATACAAACCATTCCAGACGATGATGAATTCAATGGCAAAGTATTGGGTAAACAATGGCAATGGCAGGCCAATCCCATCAGTACACGTGCGTTGCTGTATAATGACCGGTTACGTCTTTATTCGGAACTACATACTGATACCTCCGCCAACTTATGGAACCTGCCCGGTATGCTGCTGCAAAAAATTCCTCCTCCCAATACAAGTGTAATTGCAAAAATGCGTTTATCATCCAACATCATCGGTGAAAAAGCCGGACTTATTTTGTTTGGAGAAAATTACGGGTACCTGTCAGTCACACATAAAGAAGATGGAAATTATATTTCTTTCTCCCGGTGCATAAAGGCCGATAAAGGAACAGTAGAAGAAAAATTTGAGTCATTCAAAATGGTGAGCGATGAAGTATATTTCTCGATTGATATCACCGAACCGGGAGAACAGGAACAGTTAGCAAGGTTCTATTTCAGCCACCATCCTGATTCATTGTACAGGCAGCTCGGCGTCTTATCGCTCAAACCCGGCCGCTGGGTTGGTGCTAAGATCGGGTTCTTCTGCATACGGGATAAAAAAACAAACGATGCGGGCTATGCCGATATTGACTGGATCCGGTTTTTTAACATAGAGAAAAAATAACGCATTTGCATATTGAAAAAAGCATACGATGAAAAAAATAGTATTACTTGCCGCTATTATTTGCTGTACCATTTCCATATCTGCCCAGCAACCCCGCACTACAGGGATATTGGAAGCCGTGGAAGCCTTGCGGTCTGCCATGGTGGATGCCAATAAAGCAAAGCTGGAAGCGCTTACCCTGCCTCAACTGAGCTACGGACACAGCAGCGGCCATGTAGACAACAGAAATACCTTTATTGAGAAGCTCGTAAGTGGTAAATCGGATTTTGTATCGATCGAATTATCGGAGCAGACCGTAACGATTTCTGGTAAAACAGCACTGGTACGCCATATACTGAGAGCTAAAACCAACGATGATGGCAAGCCCGGTGAAGTGCAACTGAAAGTGTTGCTGGTATGGCAAAAGCAGAAAGGCCAATGGAAATTACTGGCCCGGCAGGCAGTGAAATTCAGTTGAGAAAGACCCGGCCTACATGACCACGTTCCCGGTAACGATTGCGTAAAAAAACAAAGCTAAATACTGTATAAACAGTGAATATCTGGTTAGACTTGTATCGTAAAACGGCTGATTGCCAATGAATAAAAGAATTGCATTTATCCCCGCACTATTGCTGTTTTTTGCTGGCTATGCACAGCAATGGAAACTGCCTGTGGTAACCACTCCACAGTTCAAATCGAAAACGGTTAGTATTACCACCTTCAATGCTGTTCCCGATGGGCTCACGCTGAATACCAAAAGTATCAACGCTGCCATTGATGCACTGGCAAAATCGGGCGGGGGCACCGTACTGGTACCCGCCGGCCTTTGGCTTACCGGCCCCATCGTATTGAAAAGTAATATCAATCTGCACCTCGCCCAGGGTGCCACCATATTATTCACCACCGACTTTGATCAGTACCCGCTGGTAGCCACCAATTGGGAAGGCCTGCCGCAAATGCGCAATCAATCGCCCATTTCTGCCACCAATGCCACCAATATCGCCATTACCGGGAAAGGCATCATTGATGGAAATGGAGATGCCTGGCGCATGGTAAAAAAGGATAAGCTGAATGAAACACAATGGAAAAAACTGGTGTCCTCAGGTGGTGTATTGAGCGAAGACAAAAAAACATGGTACCCCAGCGAACGTTCCAAAAAAGGGGCCAGCCTCAGCAATCCCGGTGTAATCAGCACGGAAAAAGATGAAGCGTTTTATGAAAGCATCAAAGAATTTCTGCGACCTAATATGGTGGTCTTTACCCGTTGCAAAAATGTATTGCTTGAAGGGGTTACGTTTCAAAACTCTGCAGCCTGGTGTCTGCATCCGCTGATGTGTGAACAGCTCACTGTACGAAACATATTTGTAAAGAATCCCTGGTATGCACAAAACGGAGATGGCATCGATGTGGAGAGCTGCAAAAATGTACTCATCGAAAATTCAGTATTCGATGTGGGCGATGATGCACTCTGTATGAAAAGTGGCCGTGATGCCGAAGGAAGAAAAAGAGGGCTCCCCACCGAGAATGTGATCATCCGCGGCTGCACAGTATATGCTTCGCATGGCGGATTTGTGATCGGCAGCGAAATGAGCGGCGGTGCCCGCAATATGTATGTGAGCAATTGTACGTTTATCGGTACCGATATCGGCCTGCGTTTCAAAACCACCCGCGGACGCGGCGGTTTGGTGGAAAATATTTTCATCAAAGACATTTACATGAAGGATATCGTGGGCGAAGCCATACTCTTCGATATGTATTATGCCGCCAAAGACCCCATACCCCTTGCCGGTGAAAAAAGAGAATTGCCCAAAGTAGAATTCAAACCCGTGGATGAGACCACACCTGTATTCAAAAATTTCACCATCAGCAATGTGTATTGCAACGGAGCGGAGAAAGCCATCTTCATTCGCGGCATTCCGGAGATGCATGTAAAAGATATTCTGCTTGAAAATATGGTATTGCAGGCCCATAAGGGAATAGACATCCAGGAAGCCAGCGGCATCACGTTCAAAAATATCCGGGTAATCAGTGAGGAAACCAACCCGGTGATCGATGTGGTGCAAAGTGATAACCTGGTCTTCGACCGCATTGATTATAAAAATGGCAGTGAGTTGCTGTTTCGCATCAGTGGAGAACGCTGTGGTAATATTCGCATTACGAATACAGATGCCAGCAAGGCCAAACAAAAGATCGTGTACGAACTCGGTGCAGCCGATAAAATGGTAACGAATCAATGAAAAAAACGCTATTCATACTGATCCTGCTGACCGTCGTAAATTCATCGGAAGGCCAGCGCACGTCGTTCAGGTCCGGGCCACAGGCAGCTAAACTTGCAGCAACGATCATGAATACCTGGAAGGATTCATTCGCGCTGGATGGAAAACCTGCCAAATGGACCTATGACATGGGCGTAATCCTGAAAGGGTTTGAAGGTCTTTGGATGAATACCGGAGATGCGACTTATTTCAATTATATCCAGCAGCAGATGGATTTTTTTGTACAAAACGATGGCACCATCAAAACCTATAAACCCGACGAATACAATATCGATCATATCAACAATGGCAAATTGCTGTTGCTTCTTTACCGTGTTACATTAAAAGAAAAATATTTAAAAGCAGCAAAACTCCTCCGGCAGCAATTGCAAACGCATCCGCGCACCAATGAAGGCAGTTTCTGGCACAAGAAAATTTATCCCTACCAGGTATGGCTCGATGGATTGTACATGGGCCAACCCTTTTATGCAGAATATGCCTCTCTGGCACACGAAGACACCGCATTCAATGATATTGCCTACCAGTTTATCCGCATTGAAAAACATGCACGTGATCCCAAAACAGGATTACTCTATCACGCCTGGGATGAAAGCAAACAGATGAAATGGGCTGATCCAGTAACCGGCTGCTCTCCCCTGTTCTGGGCGAGGGCAATGGGCTGGTATGCCACCGCACTGGTGGATGTACTGGATCATTTTCCTGACGGACACCCGCAACGAAAAGAATTAATTGCCATCCTGCAACGATTGACTACGGCCATCAGCAAAGAACAAGATCCCGGTAACGGTCTCTGGAAAGATATCCTCCACTACAACGGAGAGGATAAAGAAAAAAATTATGTAGAGGCATCTGCCAGTTGTCAGTTTGTATATGCCATCGCCAAAGGTGTTCGCAAAGGCTATTTACCGGTTTCCATGCTGAGCGTTGCACAAAAAGGATACAACGGCATACTGAACCGGTTTGTGATGTACGAAAACGGACAGACCAATCTCTATGGCACCGTAAAAGTATCCGGCCTTGGCGGTAATCCCTATCGGGATGGAAGCTTTACCTATTACATGAGCGAACCCGTGATCAAGAATGATCCCAAAGGAATGGGAGCATTTTTGCTCGCTGCCAATGAAATGGAAATGATTCCCACTTTATCTATTGGTAAGAGTAAAAAAGTGGTCATGGATAATTATTTCAACCGGGAAACGCATGAAGATGCATTTGGCAAAAAAGTAGTCTTCCACTACAAATGGAATGAAAAAGATAATGGCGGCTACGGTTTTGTGAATCATATTTTCAATAAATATGGCGTATCACCAACGTTACTGGATGAAGCACCCACTGCCAACAACCTGAAAAATGTATCCGTTTATTTTCTCATCGACCCCGACTGGCCCAAGGAAAATAAAACACCCAATTATATTGAGCCATCTCATATCGATGCCTTATACAATTATGTAAAAAACGGTGGAGTACTCGTCATGATGGCCAACGATAGTAATAATGTGGAATTCACCAACTATAATAAACTCGCCGCCCGCTTCGGTATTCATTGGAATGAGAATATGCGGCATGATGTGATCGACAACCAATTTGAGCAGGGAAAACTGCTTATCCCGGAAAATCATCCCATTTTTAAAACTGCCAAAGCGGTTTTTATCAAACAACTCTGTACGCAAACCCTGTCAAAACCTGCTAACAGTGTATACAGTGAAAACGGAGAAGTGATCATGTCTGTATCCAAAGTGGGTAAAGGCACTGTCTTTGCCGTTGGCGATCCCTGGTTTTATAATGAATATGTGGACGGCCGGAAGATACCGGCGATCTATCAGAATTATAAAGCAGCCGAAGATCTGGTACAATGGTTACTTAAACAGGCGGTAATCAAATGAAAAAACTGATCAGCTTCATATTATTCCTGTTGCCGTTCACCCTTGGCGCACAACGAAAGATCGTGGTGGCTGCCGATGGCAGTGGAGATTTTAAAACGATACAAGGTGCTATCAACAGCCTGTCCGATTCAGCATCAACCACCCGTACGATTTTTATAAAGAAAGGTACGTACCGCGAAAAAATTTATATCGAAAAATCCAACATCCTGCTCGAAGGGGAAGACCGCGATCAAACGATACTGATTGCATCCATTTCCCGCGACGAATGGCGCTGCGGGCATACCGATGACTGGGGCGTGGCCACCCTCAACGTAGGCGCCAATGATATCAGCCTCCAAAACCTTACGATTACTAACAACTATGGTTTTGATTTTACCGAACGTACCATCTGGTGTGCCAGTGATACCACCTCCAACAAAGAAAAAAAATTGCGACGTGATGGTCACCAGATGGCCTTGCGTACCATGAACATGGCCACCCGCCTGAAAGCTATTCATTGCCGCTTCCGTGCGTATGGAGGAGATACCGTAAGCCCCTGGGAAATATATAATGGCATGTGGTATTTCAAAGATTGTATCATGGAGGGTGGTGTTGATTTCTATTGCCCCCGTGGATGGGCCTGGGCGGAGAATTGTGAATTCATTACACATACCGGTCCGGCAGCTATCTGGCACGATGGATCCGGCAATAAAGATTCAAAGACAATTCTGATCAATTGCCGCTTTACCGGTTATGATGGGTTCCTGCTCGGCCGCTACCACCGCGATGCACAATTTTTTCTGATCAATTGTTCATTTGCAAAGAACATGCGTGATTCAGCGATCTACCGGGTACCCACCACCAATGTGTTGCAATGGGGCCATCGCGTATTCTATTACAATTGCCATCGGGATGGAGGGAATGATTACAGTTGGTATGCAAATAATTTACCAGCCGGTGTTAAAGCGGCAGACATTACACCCGACTGGTTGTTTGGCAACAGGTGGAAACCGGCAGCGAAGTAAAACAGTTGACAACAACGAACTGATCTGATAATTAATAAATCTGTGTTATGCAGTTATCGAAGAAAACCATAGACTCCATACAGGCAGGAATCCAGATACCGGGCAAACAGGTATTTGAACTGCCGGAAAAAGTACTCCAGTTTGGTACCGGTGTGTTATTAAGGGCCTTACCCGATTACTTCATTGATAAAGCCAATAAACAGGGAATCTTCAATGGCCGCGTGGTGGTGGTTAAATCCACCGACAGCGACAGCAGTGCATTCGACAACCAGGATGGTCTCTATACCATTTGCGTGCGTGGTACCGATAATGGCGAAACCGTGGAAGAGAATATCGTCAATGCCTCCATCAGCAGGGTGCTGAGTGCCAAAACAGAATGGAAGCGCATCCTGGAATGTGCGCATAATCCGGAAATGAAAATCATTCTATCCAATACCACGGAAGTGGGCATACAATTGGTGCAGGATGATATTCACCTCGAACCACCTGTATCTTTTCCCGGAAAGTTGCTCGCCTTTTTATTCGAACGATTCAAAGCGTTCAATGGCAGTGTGGCCAGTGGTATGGTGATCGTACCTACTGAACTCATTACCGACAATGGCAGCAAACTGGAAAGCATTGTACTCGAACTGGCCCATCGTAATAACCTTGAATTTGCTTTTATCGAGTGGCTCGAAAATCATAATACCTTTTGCAATTCGTTGGTGGACCGGATTGTGCCCGGCAAACCCGGCAAAGCAGAAATGGCCCGGCTCGAAGCCACACTCGGCTATACCGATGAACTGCTTACCATGAGCGAAGTGTTTCGCCTCTGGGCCATCGAAGGAGATGAAAAAGTAAAAGAAGTCTTATCATTTGGCAAAGCCGATGATGGCGTGATCATTGTGCCTGATATCACACTTTTCAAAGAATTAAAACTGCGGCTGCTCAATGGCACACATAGTTTCAATTGCGGGCTGGCCTTTCTCTCCGGATTTGAACTCACCCGGCAGGCAATTACCGATGCTACCTTCTCGGTGTTTGCCCGTAACCTGATGCATGGCGAAATAGCACCGGCCATACCATTTACAATCGATGCCCGGCAGAAAGAAGAATTTGCCAACCGGGTATTCGAACGGTTCTGCAATCCCTATATTGATCATCAATGGATCAGTATCACCGTACAGTATACATCTAAAATGGCCATGCGCAATGTACCCCTGCTGCTGCATCACTATGAACTTCACAGCACCCCGCCCATGCATATGGCCACTGGCTTTGCAGGCTTCCTGCTTTTCATGAAAGCAGATACAGTTAATGAAGGGAAATATTATGGCAGCAGAAACGGCGTTCCGTATGAAATAAAAGACGATGCGGCTTCGTATTTTTATACTGTATGGGAAAACAATACCCCGGAGAACGTAGTGACGGAAGTATTAAGCAATGAAAAATACTGGAACACCGACCTGACCCAATTACCCGGATTTGCTGCAGCCGTACAGGAACAATTGCTCGAGATGATGAGCCAGGGCGTATTGAATACCATTGCAGCGCTGACACAAAAAAAAGAAACTGTATAAATGAAGCAACAGGTTGTAAAAGTACATCCCGATGATAATGTACTCGTGGCATTACGCGATCTTCCCAAAGGAGAAACGATCATATTTGAAGACCACACGATCGTATTGCAGGAAAATATACCCGCCAAACATAAGTTCAGTATGGCAGATCTGAATCAGGCTGATGCCGTGATCATGTATGGCGTATTGGTGGGAAAAGCACAAGGATTTATTTCCAAAGGCAGCCGTATCAGCACTGAAAATACAAAGCATGCAGCAGAGCCCTTCTCCTACCGGCCTTCACACTATAGCTGGAAAGCACCGGATGTAACGGCCTGGAAGGATAAAACCTTCAACGGCTATCATCGCAGCGATGGCCGGGTGGGCACAGCCAATTACTGGTTGTTCATCCCCACCGTATTTTGTGAAAACAGAAACCTGGATGTGATTCGCGAAGCCCTGCACAATGAACTGGGCTATGCCATAACGGATAAGTATAAACGATATACCCGACAGCTAACCGCTGCCTATAAAAATGGATTAGATATAGCAGCGCTGGATGCCGGCACTTCCCTTGCACAACACCCTTCTGATCATACCGACCGTTTGTTTAAAAATGTGGACGGCATTAAATTCCTCAATCACCAGGGTGGATGTGGTGGCATTCGACAGGATGCAGCGGTGTTAAGTAAACTGCTGGCTGCTTATGCCGATCATCCCAATGTGGGTGGGGTAACGGTGATGAGCCTGGGTTGCCAGAACCTGCAGGTGGCCGATTTCAAACAAGACCTGCTGGCATATAATCCGCATTTTGATAAGCCACTGTATATATTCGAACAACAGCAATCCCAAAGCGAAGAACAACTCATTGCTGATGCGATCCGTAAAACCTTTGAAGGTCTGATCGAAATAAACAAACTGGAACGAAAGCCGGCCAGCCTCGATAAATTATGCATTGGAGTAAAGTGCGGAGGCAGTGATGGATTCAGCGGCATATCGGCCAATCCTGCAGTAGGGTATTGTTCCGATCTCGTAGTAGCATTGGGCGGTAAAATATTACTGGCTGAATTTCCGGAGCTCTGTGGCGTTGAGCAGGAACTGATCGACCGCACGGAACAAAAAGAAGCAGCAGAGAAGTTCATTCACCTGATGAAGCGATACGATACCATCGTTACCGAAGCGGGCTCCAGTTTCTCGATGAATCCCTCACCGGGAAACATTAAAGATGGGCTGATTACCGATGCCATGAAAAGTGCAGGTGCGGCCCGCAAAGGGGGTACCTCCCCTGTAGTGGATGTGCTCGATTATACAGAGCCTGCCGTAAAACCCGGATTGAACCTGGTATGCACACCCGGCAATGATGTGGAAGCCACTACCGGCAAAGCAGCGAGTGGTGCCACCCTGATTCTTTTCACGACGGGATTGGGAACTCCTACCGGCAATCCGGTTTGTCCCACGATTAAAGTGTCCACCAATTCCAATCTTACCAAACGCATGAATGATATCATTGATATTGATTGCGGCCCGGTGATCGAAGGAGAAAAGACCATTGCACAAATGGGTGAAGAGATTCTTAACTACTGTATCAAAGCGGCGAGCGGCGAAATAACTCCCAAAGCCGTATTACTGAATCAGGATGATTTTATTCCGTGGAAAAGAGGCGTTTCACTTTAGTGAACGGTCAATGCTCAATTGTGAATAGTCAATGGGTGGTTGATAGATTGCAGTTTGCAGTAAGTCACTTTAAACTATAAGGATCAACTTTCAACTATCAACTATCAACTATTAACTAAAACAGATGTCATCGTTAGCGAGCCGGCAACGGCTTTATCATTGAAGAAAGAGATCTTTTCATTCTTTTCTTTCAACGCAAGAATATAGAGCAATGGCAAAAAATGTTCGGGTGAAGGAATGGAGAGATCGAAGGCCCTCCCCTGTGAACGATAATTGATCAGCGATTGATGATCGCCGTCTTCAATAAATTTTTTCATTTTGGTGGAAGCCTCAATGGCCCAATCGTAGCCGTAGTTATCCGCCTTCATTTTATCCCATGCGGCCATGCCCAGATTATGTACGAGGTTGCCACTGCCGGTAATCAACACGCCCTTGCGGCGCAACGCGGCCAGCTCTTTCGCCAGTTCATAATGATAAGATGCAGGCTGGGTATAATCGAGGCTCAGTTGCAGTACAGGTACATCGGCCGCCGGATATAAATGTTTCACCACACTCCAGCAACCATGGTCCAGTCCCCATTTTTGATCGAGGCCTACCGTTGTTTTTTTGATCAGTTCCTTTGTCTCATTGGCAATGGCAGGACTACCCGGAGCGGGATATTGCACTTCGAATAATTCGCGGGGGAAACCACCGAAATCATGTATCGTGGGAGGCTTTTCCATTGCAGTAATGAATGTACCACGGGTTTCCCAATGCGCCGATACACAGATCACCGCTCGGGGCTTAGGAATGGATTTCCCGGCCTCACGAAATCCCTTTACAAATTCATTTTCTTCGATCGCATTCATGGGACTGCCATGACCGAGAAAAAGAACCGGCATCGTCTCTGTATTGTCCAGCTGAGATGTGAATTTTCCCAGCTCGTGTAATTTCATTGCTGCGCCTGCCATACCTGTTAGTGCTAGTGTTTGAATGAATTTTTTTCGCTGCATGGAACCTATGGTTAATTAATTAATGTTTAGCCATTGAATAAAATTACTGAAAATTAATGATATCACCTCGCGTCGGAGTAATTGCCACTGAAAGGGTAGAAACCGAACCCTGTTTTTCCGATGAAAGCATAGCGCTAACACACGTTATTACAACCATTTATGCACTCAACAATACTTTCCCCCCGGTCGCAGTTCTCCGGCAACGATTGCGGAGATTTTACCTGTCACCGCCACCGGATTTGGTATTTTTAATCATCCTTTTAAGGTACTGTTTTCGCATCCGGAACAGGCTTTCTAAAACGATTGTATGAAAAAATTCCTCGACGAACATTTTCTGTTGCAAACAGAAACGGCCAAGCAATTGTACCACGGCTTTGCCAGCAAAATGCCTATTATCGACTATCATAACCACTTGCCCCCTGACGAAGTGGCTGCTGATAAAAATTTTGAGAATATCACCCGGGTATGGCTCAATGGTGACCACTACAAATGGAGGGCCATGCGCGCCAATGGTGTTTCAGAGGAATATATCACCGGCAATAAGTCGGACTGGGAAAAATTCGAAGCCTGGGCTGCTACTGTTCCTTATACTTTACGCAATCCGTTATATCACTGGACACATATGGAACTGCAGCGCTACTTCGGCATTCACATCCCGCTGAAACCGCAAACAGCCCGCACTATTTTTGAACATACCTCTGCCCAATTGCAGCAGCCTTCACATAGTGTAAGGGGCCTGTTGGAAAAGATGAATGTTCGTCTCATCTGCACTACCGATGATCCCGTGGATGATTTGGCCTTTCATCAGCAGATACGGCATGATAACTGGCAGGTGAAAGTATTGCCTGCATTTCGCCCGGATAAAGCTATGAATGTAGACGATGTGAACAGTTTCAATAATTATCTTACCCGTCTGGAGAAAGCAGCAGATATTTCCATCAGCACCTACAATGATTACCTGGCCGCATTGAAGAAAAGACATGATTATTTTGCAGCCAATCATTGTTCGGTAAGTGATCACGGGCTCGAAGAGATCTATGCGGAAAGCTATACCAGTACAGAAATTGCCGGCATCTTTGCCAAGATCCGTTCCGGCGGTGCCCTAACGATGGAAGAAAACCGAAAATTCAAATCGGCCATGCTGGTCACTTTTGCCCAATGGGATTGGGAGAAGGGATTCGTTCAGCAATATCACCTCGGTGCGCTGCGCAACAATAACAGCCGCATGATGCAGCAACTTGGTCCTGATACCGGGTGGGACAGTATCGGTGATTTTTCACAGGCCCGTGCCCTCGCAAAATTCCTCGACCGCCTCGATCGTGATAATACATTGGCCAAAACCATCATCTACAATCTCAACCCGGCCGACAACGAATTATTTGCTACCATGATCGGCAATTTCAATGATGGCACGGCTGCGGGTAAGATACAGTGGGGCTCTTCCTGGTGGTTTCTCGATCAGAAAGAGGGCATGACCAAACAGATCAATGCGCTCAGCAATATGGGCCTGCTCAGCCGTTTTGTGGGTATGCTTACCGACAGCCGCAGTTTTCTTTCTTTCCCGCGTCATGAATATTTCAGGAGATTGTTGTGTAACTTGTTCGGCGAAGAAGTGGAGAACGGAGAATTACCGGATGATATCGACTGGATCGGTCACATGATACAGAATATCTGTTACAACAATGCCCGCGATTATTTCAACTGGCAGCAAACAACAGAACCTGCTGTGATACAAACACCGGCATAAAATTACCGACCGGCAGATCATACCGGCTTAAGCACTATCCGTATTTCCATTAAAAGGCCAACAGGAATATGCAACTACAATTTTCAGTCCAACGCTTTTTCTCGCCGCTGGCAAACGACGGCATGGAGATTCGTTTTCATGAAAGTCCGGAAGAAACCCGGCAATTGAATACGTCACAGCTCCGCGAACATTTTTTGATACCGGAACTCATGCAAAACGATAAAGTGCGTTTATGTTATTCGCATTACGACCGGGTGATTATTGGTGGCGTAAAACCGGTCAGCAAATCGATTCTCCTTCCCAACCATCCTGAATTGCGTGCTGCTTATTTTCTCGAAAGGCGTGAACTGGGCATCATCAATGTAGGGGGTGCTGGTGCAGTAGTAGCCGATGGGAAAAATTTTGATCTGAACAAACTGGATTGTGTGTACCTCGGTAAAGGCACAGAAAATGTACAATTCAAAAGTAAAAGCAAAAAAGATCCGGCGCTTTTCTATTTACTATCCGCCCCTGCCCACCATAAGTATCCCAATAAATCGATGACGAAGGAAAAAGCAGCTCCGGTCAATATGGGTGAAACAGGTACGTCGAATAAACGAACGATATATAAATATATTCACCTGGATGGTATACAAAGCTGTCAGTTAGTAATGGGCCTCACTATGCTGGAAAACGGCAGCGTGTGGAATTCGGTACCACCGCATACACATACCCGCAGAATGGAAGTATATTTTTATTTTGATGTGCCCGACCATCATCGTGTATTTCATTTTATGGGACAACCACAGGAAAGCCGTCATCTCGTAGTGGGCAACCAGGAAGCGGTGATCTCCCCTCCCTGGTCCATGCATTTTGGATGTGGCACTGCCAACTACGGATTTATCTGGGGAATGGCTGGAGAAAATCAGGTGTTTACTGATATGGATCCTGCTCCGGTGCAAACGCTACGCTGATTATAAATGTGGGAATGTGAGAATATGAAAATTTGGGAGAGTTTTGATTGAAAAATACAATGAACTTGTCAGACAAAAATAAAATATGTTGTTTCGGAGAATTATTGCTCCGCTTTTCACCGGAAGCCCATGGCAACTGGATCACCCAGCACACAATGCCCGTATTTATCGGCGGTGCTGAATTGAATGTGGCTCATGCTTTGGCGGCCTGGCAGGTACCCGTAAAATATATCACGGCGCTGCCCTCCCATTCATTGAGTAACGAAATCGTTTCTCACCTGTCGAATAAACAAATAGATACATCATCCATACATTTTTCCGGAGATCGTATCGGCACTTACTACTTACCACAGGGCGCTGATCTTAAAAATGCCGGCGTGATCTATGACCGGGCCGGTTCTTCCTTTTCCTGTCTGCAACCCGGCATGATCGATTGGGACAACGTATTATCAGATTGTAACTGGTTTCATTTCACTGCGATCAGTCCGGCCTTGAATGAATCGGCCGTAGCCGTATTGAAGGAAGTATTACCAATTGCTAAAAAGAAAGGACTCACTATTTCTGTTGACCTGAATTACCGTGCTAAACTCTGGCAATATGGGAAAAAGCCATCCGATATCATGACGGAACTGGTACAGTATTGTGATATAGTAATGGGAAATATATGGGCTGCCGAACAATTATTGAATATCCCATCATCCATAAAAGATAGTATAGGACAAACAACAGATACACTGGTATCAGCCGCCCAACAAAGTATGCTCGCCTTACACCAGCAATATCCCGGAGTGCAGACCATCGCCTATACGTTCAGGCTGGATAGCAGTTATTTCGCCCTCCTGCAACATGGACCTGTATTGGTTCAATCGCTTACGCTTCCATTGACGGAAATTGCCGACAAAGCCGGCAGCGGGGATTGTTTCATGGGTGGACTCATCTATGGCTTTTATCAGCAGGCACATGATCAGGATATCATTGATTTCGCAGCAGCGGCTGCTGTAGGTAAGATGAAAGAAAAAGGAGACAGCACCAGTCAAACCACTGCATCCGTAAAACAATTAATAAAAAAAGAATGGACAGCCACGCATCAATAATTTATCAGCTTCAACAACAGGGATTACTGCCGCTTTTTTATCATGCGGACACAACACTTTGTCTGAAACTCACCACCTGTTTATATGAAGCCGGCATTCGAGCTATTGAATTTACCAATCGCGGTGAAGCGGCGCAGAAAAATTTCACAGCCCTTGTTTCAGAACGCAATGCTTCCATGCCGGATCTTTTACTGGCCGTGGGTACCATCCGCACATCCGATCAGGCCAATCGTTTTATCGAAGCCGGTGCCGATTTTCTGATCAGCCCCGTATTCGATGCGGATGTATGCGATACCGCTTATATCAATAAAAAATTGTGGATACCCGGCTGTATGACACCCACGGAAATACATGTGGCGGAACATGCAGGATGCCAGCTCGTGAAATTGTTTCCCGGAAATGTACTGGGACCATCCTTTGTCAGTGGCATCAAAGAACTTTTTCCCGCTCTTCATTTTATGCCCACCGGCGGTGTGGAACCGAACCGGGAAAATATCAGCGCCTGGTTTGCCGCAGGTGTATCTGCTGTAGGAATGGGCAGCAAACTGATCACATCATCTATACTTGAAAAACGCGACCTGACCACCTTAGGTAATAACACGAAACAAATACTGGACATTATTAAACAGGTTCGTTCCTGACGAGCCGCTAAACTGCTTGCCCGATGACAAAAGAAACGATTGGAAAATACCGGTGGACCATCTGCGCCCTGTTATTTTTTGCCACAACAGTCAACTACCTCGACCGGCAAGTGCTCAGTTTGCTGAAGCCTACGCTGGAAGAAAAATTTGGCTGGAGCAACAGCCAGTACGCCACCATCGCTTCTGCTTTTCAGCTTACGTATGCAATTGCCATGTTGTTTGCGGGCCGTATCATTGACAAACTGGGTACCAAAAAAGGATATACCTGGGCCATCATTATCTGGTCATTTGGTGCCATCATACATGCGTTGGCCATTCCGATTGGTAATGGTTTATTAACTGCACTGGGTTGGATAGGAGTTACAGCAATTCCCGTATCTGTATTGGGTTTTATATTTTCAAGAGCTATACTAGCAGTGGGCGAAGCGGGTAACTTTCCTGCAGCCATTAAAGCCACTGCCGAATATTTTCCCAAGAAGGAACGATCCTTTGCTACCGGCATCTTCAACAGCGGTGCCAATGTGGGTGCTATTCTTGCACCACTCTCCGTGCCCTGGATAGAAAAACACTGGGGATGGGAAGCCGCCTTTCTGATCATCGGTGCCGTAGGTTTTATCTGGCTGTTCTTCTGGCTGATCTATTATGAAAAACCCGAGGAACAAAAACGCATGTCCGCTGCTGAACTGGAATACATCAACAGCGATGCGAAGGATACTGCTATCGCAGACAGCAATGAAAAAATATCTTGGGTCAAATTATTGGGCTATAAACAAACCTGGGCCTTTGCAGCCGGTAAGTTTTTAACGGATGGCGTATGGTGGTTCTTCCTTTTCTGGTTGCCCGCCTTTCTTAAAGATCAGTACGGAATTGAAAAAACCGCGATCATGTTGCCATTGGCGGTATTGTACAGTATGACCATGTTTGGCAGTATCGGCGGCGGTTATTTCCCTGCTTATTTCATCAAAAAAGGATACCAGGCATACGATGGCCGGATGAAAGCCATGCTGGTCATCGCCTTTATACCACTCGTGGTATTGCTGGCACAACCGCTCGGTCATATCAGTTATTGGATGCCCGTAATCTTTATTGGTATCGGTGCATCAGCGCACCAGGCCTGGAGTGCGAATATCTTCACCACAGTATCGGATATGTTTCCCAAAAAAGCGGTGGGCTCTGTAGTGGGTATTGGTGGTATGGCTGGTGGTCTCGGAGGAGTGATCATAACCAAAGTCGGGGGTGCATTATTCGATCATTACAAAGCATTGGGCCATATCAGGACCGGGTATACCATCATGTTTGCCTTTTGTGCTATTGCGTATCTGCTCGCATGGATGATCATGAAATCGCTGGTGCCGAAATACAAACCCATCACAGATCTGTAAACAATCGATCAGGACTATGCTTCGGCAATAATTCAAATAGTGATCTTTCCGGGATATTAAAATTCAGGAAAGATCACTATTTTTAGTTTAACTAAACTATCATCGCCATGAAAAAGATCCTTGTTTCCATCACCTTCACCCTTTTGTCTGCCATATCCTTTGCACAATTTGTAGCCCGTGCTGAGATCAAAGAAGACATCAGTGGCATCTGTGACAAGAAAAATGTGTATGCCTTATTGGCCATGCTCAAAGGACAGAAAGAAGCCGTATGCAGCGTTAGTAAAAGTGATATTGGAAAAATGCTAAACGACAGTGTTCAATTCATTAAAGACAAACCCGATTACGAAGACAAGGGAATAGTGAGTATCATTATCAACTGTAAGGGTGAAGTGGTACAATGTAAAATTGATAATAAAACAAAAAGCCCCGAGCTGGATGAGCAGGTGGTACAAGTATTCAAGACCCTTACCTCCTGGAAACCCGGAAAACTCAATGATGACAAAGTGGACAGTCTCCGGCTTTTCAGTTTTCAAATCAGTAACGGAAAGATCAAAGTCAATTAATATAAACCCAAACGCAACAACCCCGGAGACGCATTGCTGACCTCACCCCGGTAAAAACCGTTGATCATCTGACAAAGCGTTGCGATCAATACGACTTAAAAAAATTACTGTTACTATATGCTTTGCACGCTTTATTCGCATCAAACCGGTTTTAACAAAATAACGGAGATCGTTAAAAAGAATTTTCCGGACGCCAAAACAGATTTCGGCAAACTGGAAGAATTTCAACTCTTACATATCACTATAAAAGGAGGACTGTTCAGCGCACCTAAAAAACTGAAGATCGCATATCGTGAACGAATATCACCTTCCTGGACATTATCGGCTGAAAGTGCTTGTCCGCTGGAGCACAACCTGAGGGGCATGTACGGTCTGGTAAGTAATATTGAATCGGAAAATGAGCACATTAAAGGATTATTATTAAAAAAGATAACCACACTGAACTGTGAATTCTCCATCATACCTGAAAAAGGAGAAATAAAGGAATTACCCGCACTGGTAAAAGAACTGGCTGCATTCTTTCATGCCATACTTTTTGTGCAACGCGATACGGTGATCAGCCGTGCGGAAGGGCAGCATTTTCTGGATGAAAATCTGTCATTGATACTGGATGGTGCCGGCCATTGTGAAATAACATCCCTGCCGGTTGAAATTGATTCCGCATTATACGATGCGCCGGCTAGTGAATTAACAGACGATCAAAAAAAACGTAAGGATCGCTCAGAAACATCGATCCGGCAATACAATATTCCGGTGAATCCGCATCTTCCATGTATCGAATCCATTGAAGAAGTTACATTCCGCAATGCACAGGAAATCGCACAACGGGTCACTGCACTTGCCACTGTAAACCTCGTTGCGTTTGGTGAGATCAACGCAGCGGATGCTATCGACTATCTTTCAAAAAATAATTGCGTTGATTACCTGACACCGGAGGAAAAAGAATTTCTGAACAATCCAACCGAAGAAAAAAGAAACAGAGAAAGTTGGAAATGCGAAGGAGTATGGACTTTGCTTTGGGCCTTACATAAAGTGGATGAGCTTTATTTTCCTGACCGCCTTTGCAACCTCAATGATGTACCGCCCGGCAATTTCCCGATTGGCCGTGAAAAGAGTCCGCAGGAATTTATCAATGAAGCCACCCGGATACGCAGCAAAGAAGAAATACTGGATGCAGCCGATCTGTATTACCGGCTTGACTGGGCTTGTGTAAACGCTCGGATCAATAACCGGAGCATGGATATTATTCATCCTGGTGTGGTGTATGAAAGACATTATGCACTCAACTGGTTGATATCCTATATGAATGCTGCATGGGATGATATAACCTGTGATACCTGATGCAGTAGTACTTACGTATACGTATAAGATAAAATATTTATTTTCGTTTACAGTTGTAGGTTTTTGATTTTTTGTATTATTGCTAACGCTTCCGAGCAAATAAGTAAAACCTACTATGAAAAAATTAATCCTTCACCTACTATTCATTTTAGTCTGTGCCTGTTCTGCAATCGCTCAACCCGAAAAGAATCCGAAACTAAAAGTGTTCATCTCCTGCAACAATTCCTGGTGTGATATGCAGTACATACGGACCGAAATCACCATTGTCGATTTTTTGCTGGATAATATTGCGGCAGATGTGCATGTGCTGATCACCAGTCAGGGTACCGGCAGTGGTGGTGATCAATACCAACTGATCTTCTTCGGTCAGCAACAGTTCAAAAACCAAACCGATACGCTGCGCTTCAATACCGATCCCAATATCACCGATTTTGAAGAACGGGATCTGTTGCTCAAATATATCAAAGCCGGTCTGGTACCCTATATCATTAAAACCGGTGCCATAGACCAGCTACAATTACAATTGAAAAGCAAAGACAGCACCGGGGTCTCTTCTTTACCCGAATCAAGCACCAAAGACCCCTGGAACTATTGGGTGATGCGTATGAGCAGTGACGGATACCTGAACGGGGATGCCAATTACCAAAACACCAGACTGGGCGCCAGCGCATCTGCTAACCGCATCACCAATGAATTAAAAACAGGGATGGGCGTGGAATGGAATAAGAACAAATCAGTTTTCGATTATGAAGTGAACGGTGCTACCGAAAAATTCACCGTAAAAAATCACAACTTTTCACTGAATCATTTTCTCGTAAAAAGTATCAGCAATCACTGGAGCTGGGCCTACGAATTAAAATATATGCAGAATACGTTCTTTAATAATAAAGGAAGGGTTTTCGGTAAACTGGCTGTAGAATATGATGTATTCCCTTATAAAGACGTGAACAATAAACTGCTCACCTTCAGCTATGGTGTTACGGCCCGCAACAACAGGTATTACGATACTACTATTTATAACAAGATTAAGGAAACCGTTTTCACCCAGCGTGCAGATATCTATCTATCTCTTAACCAGAAATGGGGTGTTACTTCCGCAGGTTTTACTTTCCAGCATTACCTGCACGATTCAAAACTTTATAATCTCGGTGTGGATCTTTATTCCAGTGTTCGTATTACCGGAGGACTTTCTTTTTATTTTGCTTTTTTTGGCGGACTCACCCGCAATCAGATTTTTCTTCAAAAAGGTAATGCCACGCCTGAAGAAGTATTGGCCAGAAGAAGACAACTTAGTTCTGGTTATTATTACTTTTCCAATTTTGGAATCACTTACCGTTTTGGCTCCAAACTCAACAATTTTGTAAATCCCCGCTTCGATCGTAGTGGGTATTTGAGTGAAGAGTGAGGGGGAGGTTGCATAGGTTACATAGGTTGAAGAGGTTCCATATGTTCAATAGGTTGAAGAAGTTCAAAAGGACCGCTGCCTGAGCGTAGCCGAAGGCAGGTTCAAGACGCTGCCTGAGCGTAGCCGAAGTTGCTACCTGAGCGTAGCCGAAGGCAGGTTGCATAGGTTACTTCGGCTCACAACTTGTGGCTCGTCGCTGAAAGCTGGCTGTTTTCTTGTGGCTTGCAGCTGGTATCTGACAGCTCGCGGCTCTCATCTGACAGCTCGTCGCTGAAAGCTGGCTGTTTTCTTGCCCCAAAGGGGCAGGCAGCTTGTAACTCACAGCTTGTTGCTGGCTGTTTGCTCGCAGCTTGTAGCTGGTTTCTGGTTGCTAGTTGCCCACCCAAAAGAGTATTGCCTTCTCTTGGCCTGGCTGTTTTCTTGCAGCTTGTAGCTCACAGCTTGTAGCTATTCACTTATTCCCCCCAAATATTATCCTTTCCATCGAGCCAGAGTTTTACCAGATCGGTGGTTACAGATTTGGGACGCTCAATCGGGAATCCGAGTGCTCTGGACCAGCAAAGGCTGGACAATACACCCAGGGCACGGCTCACTGCAAACATTACGGTGTAGAATTCAAATTCTTTCATTCCATAATGCACCAGCAGGGCTCCACTATGTGCATCCACATTGGGCCAGGGGTTTTTGATCTTACCCAGTGATTGGAGAATGGGCGGTACTGCTTCATAAATATTCCAAACCGTTTGTACCAGCTTATCATCCGGCATATGTTTTTTGCCGAACTCCATCTGAGCTTCGAAACGGGGATCCGTTTTACGCAGTACAGCATGGCCATAACCGGGTACCACTTTTCCTTCACTCAATGTTTTCTTTACATACTCCACGATCTGGTCCTTGGTCGGAAGATCGGTCTTCAATTCTTCCTGCATATCAAATATCCACTTGATCACTTCCTGATTGGCCAACCCGTGAAGTGGGCCTGCCAATCCGTTCATACCTGCTGCATAGCTAAGATAAGGATCACTCAAAGCGGAACCCACCAGGTGTGTGGCATGTGCTGATACGTTACCTCCCTCGTGATCGGCATGTATCGTCATGTATAATCGCATCAGCTCTTTGAAACTCTCGTCTTCATACCCCATCATATGTGCAAAGTTGCCGGCCCAATCGAGCAATCCATTCGGTTGAATATGTTCTCCAAATTTATATTTACGGCGATAGATATATGCGGCTATGCGGGGCAGACGGGCGATAAGATCCATCGTATCGTCGAATACGGCTTCCCAATAATCCTTCTTATTTAATCCGGCTGCATATTTTTTGGCAAACTGACTTTCGGTCTGTAATGCCATTACCCCTGTAACAAATTGTGTCATCGGATGGGTATTCAGTGGCAATGCTTCAATCGTATTGAACACATGGGTGGGTACATGGCTGCGGCGCTGCCACACAGAACTGATATGGTGTACATCATCTTCCGAAGGAAGCTCACCCACCAGCATGAGGTAAAATAAACCTTCCGGCAATGGCTCGGAACCACCGGGGGCTTTGGCCAGCTTGGTGCGCAATTCAGGAATGGAATATCCGCGAAAACGGATACCGTCCTGTGCATCCAGCAGTGAAGTCTCGGTAACAAGCCCCGTGATGCCGCGCATACCCTGGTAAATTTGGGATAACTGCACTTCACCGATCACTTTATTACCATGCTCTTTCAACATCGCTTTAATATCAGCGCCAACTACATCGGCCTTTGCTTTAAACCTGTCTTTGATGATACCCATAACCGGAATTTTCAGAAGTGAAACGAATGTTTTTTATTAATATTCAAAATTACGCAAACCCGATGCTATAACAATAAATATCGTTGAAAGTTTGAGTAAGGTTGACTGTCGACTGACAAAGAGGAGGCCTTCTATTGCAGGTTTGTGCGTGAGCGGGATCGAACACCATCCTATTCGAAAAATTGATGTCGGCACCCCTGCTTTTATTTGGGGGTTTTTCGATACAGGTACAATGCTACCAGCGTAAAAACGATATTGGGCAACCAGGCTGCGATCATTGGTGAAAAATTCCCTTTTGTTGCAAACACGGTTGAAAACCGGTCGGAGATGATGAACATGGCGGCTATTACAAATCCGAGAGCCAGGTGTACCCCGCTCCCGCCCCTTGTGCGGCGGCTGGCAATGACCACTCCGATAAATGTAAGCAATAACACGGCTGCAGGTGTAGCGGTACGCCGGTACATTTCCACCTTATACGTATTTAAACCCTCTGTACCCCTGGCCTCTTCCTTGCGGATAAATTCTACCAGTTCGGGAGTGGTCAGTTTATCTTTCAGGTAATAGTCCCTTCGAAAATCAATGGGCTTCATGTTCAGGCTGAGAATGAGGCTGGGTGAGTATTTTATTCTTTCGCCGAGGCTATCCACATGGCGCTCCACCACATTGGTAAGGCTCCATTTTTTTATCGCCGTATCCCAACGCATCGTTTCAGCCCTGAGGTTGTACACCACTTTATTGTCTTTCACCTTTTCCATGAAAAAATTACGGGCCGATTTGGAAGCCGTATCAAAATCCTTCAGGCCAATAAAAGTGCTCGTATCAATCCGCTTATAATAGCAGGTACGACAATTAGTGCCATCGTCGAACTTGCCCGGATCCTTTTTGTCCATGTATTTGGTCTGAAAATTACTCTTGATCACATTGGCCTTGGGTATCCAGTACCGGCTGGCTACCCAGAGCAGGCCGGCCAGCAAAAGACCTCCGGCAAAAAAAGGACGGAGAAAACGGTTGTAACTGGTACCACTCGCCAGTATGGCAATGATCTCGGAGCGGGACGCCATTTTACTGGTAAAGAAGATTACTGCGATAAATACAAACAAGGGGAAAAGCAAACTCCAAATCCAGGGCACAAACCCGAGATAGTATTCCCGAATGATGCCACTGGTGCTGAGCTTGGCCGCTACAAAATCATCCGCTTTTTCACTGCTGTCCACCGCCACAGCTATTACCGTAAATAGCAGCAAACAGTAGAAAAAAGTGACCAGGAATTTTTTCAGTATGTACCAGTCAAGTTTCCGCATAATATGGTCCGGTGTGGTTCAAATAATGGCCGCCGCCGCCGCCGCAGATCCCGGTCACCGGCCCGGGCTCAAAATAGCTGCACGAAAGTAATTGAAAAACTGTTGCTGTATTGTGAAAGCGGCAATACTTCATTTTATTCGCCCATTCAAAAAATCAGGACTGCAGACCAGCAGATACGAAACGCACATACCCTTTTTTGTCAAACTGCACTTCAGCGTTGCGCAAATCCCCCCGACCGTGCCGTACCCGGTAAAAATAAGTGGGGAATGAATCGGGTAGTATTATTTTCATTTCAAAAGGTTCGCCCAAAATCTGCTTTACCTCTGGTTGGGTCATTCCGATCTCCACTTTATCAAACTGGTCTTTGGGCAACCCTGTATCATCGTTACAACCGATGAGATAAATGGCGATGGTCATCATCAACCATCCACTAAAAACTGTTTTTAAATTGATATTTTTCAACATAGAAAATCGATGTTGCTAATTGTAAAAACGAGGGAGTTTTGTTTATCATCAACAAAGAACAAAATCATACCGTCCGCATTTAGGCGATTTATAATTTCTGTTTCAGCCGCACCACCATTTCATTCTTCCAGGACAGAAAATCCCCCTGATGAATATGGGTTCTTGCTTCACGAACCAACCACAGATAGAATGCAAGGTTATGCACACTAGCTATCGTATAGCCTAAAAATTCCTTAGCCTTCATCAGGTGACGGAGATAGGCCTTACTGTAATAATTACTCACCGTACAGTTGAGTCCTTCATCCAAAGGAGAAAAATCGAACTCCCATTTTTTATTATCAATATTGATTACCCCATTGGTGGTAAAGAGCATCGCATTTCTGCCATTGCGCGTGGGCATTACACAATCAAACATATCCACGCCCATGGCAATACATTCCAATATATTCCAGGGGGTACCCACTCCCATCAGGTAGCGCGGTTTATGAGCTGGCAAATGTTCACAGCACCAGTCGCAAATCTCATACATAACGGGTTCAGGCTCGCCTACACTCAATCCGCCAATGGCATTTCCCGTTGCTTCTTTAGAAGAGATATACTCACAGGATTGTTTCCGCAGATCTTTATATGTTCCACCCTGTACGATTGGAAAAAGATTTTGCGTGTATCCATAAAAGGCATCCGTAGCATTGAATTGGGTAAAACAACGATCCAGCCAGCGATGGGTAAGTTCCATGGATTGCTTTGCATAATTGTATTCGCTGCCACCCGGGGGGCATTCATCAAAGGCCATGATGATATCGCCACCGATAGCCCGTTGTATGTCCATTACATATTCGGGGCTGAACAAATGCTTGCTCCCATCAATATGCGATTGAAAAGTAACCCCCTCTTCCTTTATTTTACGGGTTCCCGCCAATGAAAAAACCTGGTAGCCCCCACTGTCCGTCAGAATAGGTTTGGGCCAGCCATTGAAGCGGTGCAAGCCACCGGCCTGTTTGAGTACATCCAACCCGGGACGCAGGTATAAATGATAGGTATTGCCTAAAATAATCTCTGCCTGTACATCATCCAGCAATTGTTGTTGTGTAACTGCTTTTACACTGCCCACTGTTCCTACCGGCATAAAAATCGGCGTCTGAATTTCACCATGATCGGTCGTAATCTTTCCGGCCCTTGCCCGGGATTCTTTGTCAGTATGTTGCAGGTCAAATTGTAATGCGGCCATAGCGGCGCAAGTTACTCAATTATTGGAAGCTGTGAGCCGTGAGCTGCGAGCTATCAGCCTCAAGCTGCAAGAAAACAGCCAGCAACAAGCTATGAGTTACAAGCTGCCTGCCCCTTTGGGGCAAGAAAACAGCCAGCCCTGAGCCAATAGTTGTGAGCCTAAACTATCTATGTAACTTATGGAACTTATGAAACCTGCCTTCGGCTACGCTCAGGCAACATGCCTCTTGAACCCGCCACGGCGGGCACGCCTATTGAACTTCTTCAACCTATTGAACCTATTGAACCTATGGAACCTCTTCAACCTATTCAACCTATGAAACCTCTCCCCCCCTGTGGAAAGCTTTTTATAAAGAGTACATTGCCTGTTGCACAATGCGGTTTACCTTCGCCGCTATGCCACTGATCAATTGGGGAGAGATTATATTTTTTACATTCGCCGCCATTACTGCCGTCCAATTATTTTATTACGGATGGTTTTTCAGCCGTATAGCTTTTTTTAAACCCCGGCAAAAAACGAAAACACAACACCATCCGGTATCGGTAATCGTTTGTGCACGGGATGAAGATGAAAACCTGGCCCGCAACCTGCCCGGCCTGCTGGTACAATCGTATCCCAGCACCTATGAAGTGGTGGTGGTGAACGACAACTCACTCGATGATTCCAAATACATTTTGCAGGAACTGAAAAAAACATTCAAATCGCTGCAGGTGGTGGAGCTGACCCAGGAAGCCGTGCATATTCAAGGAAAAAAATATCCTTTGTCAATTGGCATACGCGAAGCCAAGCATGAAGTATTGTTGCTTACCGATGCAGATTGCGTACCGGCATCCGAATATTGGGTGGAGAAAATGCAGGATGGATATAGTGATGACACAGAGATCGTGCTGGGATACGGTGCTTATCATAAAAAGAAAGGATTGCTCAATAAACTGATCCGATTTGAAACCTTTCATACGGCCTTACAATACCTGTCATATGCGCTCGCGGGCATTCCGTATATGGGAGTGGGCCGCAATTTATCGTACCGGAAAAATCTCTTTTTCAAAACCAAGGGCTTTTCATCCATCAATCATATCCCAAGCGGAGATGATGACCTTTTCGTGAATAAAACCGCCGGACAACACAATACGGCAGTCGTAATTGACCCTGATGCAGTAACCCGTTCCATACCTAAAACCACATGGGCAGGATGGCTGCGCCAAAAGGCGAGGCATTATACTACGGCCCGCTATTATAAAGGCAAACACAAATTTTTACTCGGTCTCTATTTCATTACCCAATTTCTCTATTACCCGTTGCTGGCGGCCGGTTTTGTATTTTTCGACTGGAAATATGTATTGGGTGTGTTCGGGATTCGGTTCCTTTTTCAGGGTTATATTCTCTACAAATCCATGAAAAAAATGGGCGAACAGGATCTCTGGCCCTGGTATCTTTTCCTGGACATGTGGATGTTCTTTTATTATATCATCTTTGCACCGGCACTGTGGCGCAAACCCCGCAAAGGATGGTAATGGAGCCGGAGTATCCATACATTTAATTTTAAGTAAACAAGTACATTGGAACTGATCCAAAAATATTTTGCCGATTTTTCAGCCGAACAAACCCGGCAACTGGCGCTGCTGGAAAGCCTCTATCACGAATGGAATGAAAAGATCAATGTGATTTCCCGGAAGGATATTGACAGTTTGTATGAAAAACACGTACTGCATTCACTCAGTATCGCAGCCGCATTTGAATTTGCAGCAGGCACGGAGATCATTGATATCGGTACCGGAGGTGGATTCCCTGGCATTCCCCTCGCTATCTTTTTCCCGGACGTACAGTTTTTACTGGCAGATAGTATTGCTAAAAAACTAAAAGTGGTGCAGGCCGTAGCGGAAGCTACCGGGCTGAAGAATGTGACCGTGCAGCATACCCGTGCCGAAGATATCCGAAACAGAAAATTCGATTTTGCAGTATCACGTGCTGTGGCCCCATTGAAAGAACTATGGAAATGGTCGCGGCCCCTGTTAAAGACCGCTCCCCGGGAAGGTAATCAGCAGCCCGGACTGATCTGCCTGAAAGGGGGCGATCTGGCGGTTGAAATTCAGGAAAGCAATACCCGCCCCCGTGTGATGGAAGTAACTGAATTATTCAATGAACCCTTCTTTAAGGAGAAGTACTTATTGTATGTACGCAGGTAAAAGTACCTATTAGTGGTATTGCGAATCTGTCCTATAAACTTCATCTTTGCTACAATGAAAGCCATCACCGTTTGTATCGTAGACGATAACAGAGAATTGCGAAATGCCCTGGAGGAGATCGTGTCCATGAACCCCGATTATGTTTGTATTGGCACCATGGGCAGTTCTGAAGAGGCCATTACATTATTACCCGAACTGAAACCGGATGTGGTACTGATGGACATCAACCTGGGCACTGTGGAAAATGGTATTGATGCAGTTCGCCACCTTAAACCCCGCATTCCCGGTACCAATTTCATGATGTGTACAGTATATGAAGAAGACGAAAAAATATTTGAAGCACTCAATGCAGGTGCCAGCGGATATATTCTGAAGAAAACAGCCCCGGATAAACTGCTCGCCGCCATCCGTGAATTGTATGAGGGAGGGGCTCCCATGAGCAGCCAGATTGCCCGTAAAGTAGTACTGGCCTTTCAGCAAAAACAAACCTCCACCAGCGAAACCAATGCGGAAGAAATACAATCATTGAGCCAACGCGAAAAAGAAATACTTGAACACTTGTCGAAAGGATTGATGTATAAAGAAATTGCCGCTCAACTTTTTCTGAGCCCCGAGACCGTTCGCAAACACGTCTATCACATATATGAAAAATTACATGTATCGAACCGTGTGGCAGCCGTCAATAAATACTATGGCCGCTGAATATGCGGGTTTTTGCAGGAAATAATTACGTGGTTTCCTATAAAATACCATATTAATGGTATTGTCCGGTATAGTCTCCCGGTCTAATTTTGACTCATCATTAAAAATTATTAGCCCCAACCATTAACCTTAACCTCATCCTGTGAGCTGCCCGGTAAATGAAAATTTTCCTGGCAACAAACAAAGGGGCTTTCTTCGAAACCGTAAAAGCCCTGACCGCAACGTCAGGGCTTTATTTTTTTCTTCGTGTGCAAGCAATACTGTTACACGCTATCAGTAAAATTGAATTCTTAATGAATTACTCCCGTGCTTCGTATCACCATTTCAGTTCTAGCTTATTATTCTTCCTGTCCACATCAGCCAGCCGCAGCGATGGGTCTATTTCCACAAACGTAAAATCGGAGAGTTTTCGGCTCGTTTCGATGGTATATGTGGGATGTGTCCATTTCCAGGGTTCGTATACCTTACGGGTAATGGCTGAGTCCTCTATCGGTTTTTCTCCATACATCAGGTTCAGTGGGATATAATGCAATTCTTTTGTCCCGTCTTTGAAAGTAAGCTGCAGATCAATCGGCATCGGCATCAGTCCGGTACGATACAAGCGTACTTTGGTTTTACCTCCGTCTTCCCAAAGGCTGTCTATTTTATAATCGATGGTCTTGGTAGAATTGATCCAATACTCTTTATACCAATCCAGTTTCATGTCGCTCACTTTCTCCGCCACCCGCATAAAATCACCGGCGTTCGGATGTTTGAACCGCCATTGCTTATAGTACTCCAGTAATATTTTATCCCGTACGGGTGCCCCTACGATATAGCCGAGCTGCTCTACAAATACAGCCCCTTTCGAATACACAGCGGGACTGTAGGCTGCATTGTAATTATAATGATCGGCATGCGTGGTAAGAGGTTCTTCTTTTCCACTTCTGGCCAGTGAGAAATAACTGGCGTAATTATCTCCCTGTGCAAAACCGTTATTACCATTGAGCCAGGCAGCTACCCGTTCTTCGGCATATTGGGTAAATCCTTCGTCCATCCAGGGATAGAGCGATTCGTTGGTGCCGAGCATACCATAATACCAACTGTGCATCCATTCGTGCAGGGCGGCACCGGGCCCGATACATAAAGTGGCCATCGGATATTCCATACCTCCATCACCTCCATGTATAAACGAAAATTGTTTATAAGGGTACATGCCAAAGGTTTTTTCAATATATGGCAAGGCGGTAGCCGCCATATCGAGGAGGGCCAGCCAGTCTTTTTCCGGTTCGTTGGTCTTTTTATACAGCAGATGTATGGTAAGACTATCACGAAGCTGTCTGGTGACATGAATATATTCCGGATCGGCGGCCCACATAAAGTCATGTACATTCGGGGCAATAAAACGCCAGGTGAGTTTGGGACCTGCTGCGCGGTTTACGACTGCACCGGGTGTTTCATAACCATAACCGATCTGGTTGGGATTTTGCAAATAACCGGTTCCCCCCAGAATATAATTCTTATCGATCGTGATGCTTACGTCAAAATCGCCCCATACCCCATAGAACTCGCGACCCACGTAGGGGGTGGGGTGCCAGCCTTCATAATCATATTCGCATATCTTGGGGTACCATTGACTCATGGAATACCTTACTTTGGAAGCGGGATTATCCCTTCCGCTCCGGCGTATCTGCAGGGGTACCTGTGCTTCAAAATCCATATCAAATACCACTTTTGAGCGGGGCGCAATAGGTTTATCGAGCTTTACTTCCAGTATGGTTTCAGACATCTTAAAAGATTGCAGCCGCCCGTTCATTTTGAGTGAAATGATTTTCTGGTAACCGATCTCATCGGGCTTCAGGTTGGCAATACGATCCTTTACGCGGCCATCCCAATCGGGTCTGCCACCGGGGCCATTGATTGCTCCCTGGCGCTTGCTGCGGGTATCCATCATACTGCCGGGCTGAAAGGCATTGAAATAAAGATGATAAAACACACGGGTAAGGGTGTCGGGAGAGTTATTGGTGTACTCCAATTTTTGCTTTCCGGTAAACCGGTTCGACTCCACATTCATGTCAATGTTCATGGTATATTTTACCCGTTGCTGCCAGCGGTCCGGCTGGGCCATCAAGGTAATGGAAGACATGACGGTAAAAATGCTCCAGAAATAATATTTGATCATGTATAAATATTTGAAAGGTAAATTTCGCCAAATAGTTGTTATGGCAAAAACAAAGTTGAGGGCCGGTGCAGACCGCCATCTGTACCCGTAAACAAACAGATCGAAATAAATAAGCAGTTCTGTGATTCGACTCGTTTGCTGCAAAATAAACCCGGGCTCAAAAACCGATATATAAAGACCTGTTTTTATCCGTTTGGGGACATTTGTATGAAACGGATAACAATCAGCACTTTACAAAACATTATAGCTCCGCCTTCCGGATACAGGCACAACAACTGACGAAAATCATCCCCATTACACAAAAGTGGTATTGTTTGTTATTGCAGGCTGAACGTCCTTTGCAGTATCATTAATCATTAAACTATTAAACCTTAAACACATTATTATGAAAAAGATCAGTATTTGTGTAATCGCATTATTAACTGTTGTATCTGTACAGGCGCAAACCAAGAAAGGAGATAAATTAGTTGGTGTAAGCTTTGGTTCCATCAGCTATACAAACAGTGACAGCAAAACATCTTACAGCAATACGCCTACTGTATATAAGTCAGATGGCAACAGTTTTTCTATCAGCGTAAATCCGAACGTTGCCTGGTTTATAAAAGACCGTCTGGCCATTGGTGGCGGAGTGAGCATCAGTTTTTACAATTCAAAAAGCACCAGCAGCAACACCAGTACACCTGCTACCACCACTTATGAATACAAAGAACCCTCCATTTATATCGGTCCCCTGCTTCGTTATTATTTCAGCGGCAGCGCTAAAGGAATGCCCTTTGCCCAGTTCAATTTCCAATATGGAATATACGGAGGCAAAAGCACCAGCAAATCCGGGTCTTCAAGCAGTGAAACGAAAACCAAACCAAAGGGCGATTGGAACACCGGTATCACATTTGGTTATGAGCATTTCATAACTCCCAATATTGGTTTCTATGGCAGCCTTGGGTTTAACTATGGCAAAAGCAAAACAACCTATGAGTACAGACCTTCCACCGGAACCGGTTATGATTATACAAGCGAATATTCCCGCTTTTACATTCCTGTAAACGTAGGCTTGCAGGTACATATCCTCGGCAAAAAGAAATAAGCCAATTGCTTCAATAAAAAAAATCCCGGCAGTTGCCGGGATTTTTTTTATTCTTTTCCTGCCAATACAATCACGATCTCCCCCTTTACAGTCTTTTCTTTAAAATAATCGGCCACCTCCCGCAGTGTACCTCTTTTATTTTCTTCAAACATTTTTGAAAGTTCGCGGCTTACCGAGCATTGACGGTCTTCGCCAAAATAGACGATACACTCCTCCAGTGTTTTCACCAACCGCATCGGGGATTCATAAAAAATGATGGTACGCTCTTCTTCCGCCAGTTTTTTAAAAAGTGTTTGCCGGCCTTTTTTCAATGGTAAAAATCCTTCAAAGCAAAACCGGTTAGACGGTATACCACTGTTGACCAATGCCGGTACAAATGCCGTAGCGCCGGGAAGCGTTTCTACTTTTACCCCTTCCCGTATACAGGCCCGTACCAATAAAAAAGCAGGATCGGAAATACCCGGTGTGCCGGCATCCGTAACGAGCGCCATCTTTTTGCCGGCAAGCAACTGATCTACGAGATGCTGCACCACTTTATGTTCATTGTGCTGGTGATAGGGCGACATCGGTGTATGAATATCATAATGCGACATCAGGTGCGCGGTAGTACGGGTATCTTCAGCCAATATCAGATCGGCTTCTTTCAACACCTCCACTGAACGGAATGTAATATCCCTGAGATTGCCAATAGGTGTGGGGACTAGATACAACATGTATAGTAATAGTAAAAGGAAACAGAGTAAACCGTAAAAAAGAAATCAGGAAAATAGAACTGTCTTTCACATTCCCACATCTTCACATTCCCACATTTTCACATCTTCACATTCTCACAATTAATTCACCGATACTTCGAAATACTCCATTACGGAATTACTGAGCAGTTTACGGCTGGCTTCTTCCGCCATTTCTTTTGCTTTTTCCGGTGAGTCTGCATTGATCTGTAAGGTAATATGCTTGCCCACCCTTACATCTTCTACCCCGGTGAGGCCCAGGTTTTCCAATCCGCCCATTACGGCTTTTCCCTGGGGGTCGAGCAATTCTTTATGCGGCATTACTTTTATCTGAACTGTATAGGTCATGCTGTTTTTGATTTAAAGAGCAAAGATAATACAACATAGGCTAGTACTATGGCCGGTACGGCCAGCCATTTTAAAAGAAAGATGGCTGCCAGTGAAATGATCGCCAGCAGGTATTTGGGCATATTATTCTTAAAGCTGTAATCTTTGAATTTGAGCGACATCAGTGGCAATGAAGATACCATCAACCAGCAAAAAAGCAACACCAACCCATAGAGGAACCATTGGTTCAATAAAAGTTTGGTAACCCAGGGTTCATTCACATTCCAGTATATCAGGGGCAGAGATGCAAAGAACATACCCACCGTAGGCACCGGCATACCTTTGAACGAATAAGATTGTGAACTATCCAGGTTGAATTTGGCCAATCGCCAGGCTGCAGCACAGGGTAAAGCCAATGCAGGCAACAACCATAAATAAGATGCCTCCAGCCCGTCCTCTCCCCTGGCGATGCTCAGCCGAAGAAACTGATACACGATTAAGCCCGGGGCCACGCCAAAACTTACCAGATCTGAAAGGGAATCCAATTGCTTGCCCATTTCAGAACCCGCGTTCATCAAACGGGCTACAAAACCATCGAGGAAATCAATCACTGCTGCCAGTCCGATAAACAGGGAGGCCATCCATATTTTTTCAGGTACCGCGAGCAACTGATTGCCATTTGCATCGGCGGAGATAATGATGCCATTTTGCAGCGTAAATATAATAGCCAGACAGCCGCAAACCAGGTTCAGCAGGGTAAACAGGTTAGGAATTTGCTTCATGCGGGAAAGATAAAATTATTTTTTCATCAGTGCCTCGATCTCTTCTGCAGTGATGGGGATATTCTTCATCAGGTCTTTATGGCCATTACGGGTGATCCATAAATTATTTTCAATACGAATACCCATTTTTTCTTCTTCAATATATATACCGGGCTCCACGGTAAATACCATTCCTGCTTTAATAGGTTCGGTACGGGTACCCAGGTCGTGTACATCTATTCCCAGATGATGCGATATACCGTGGTACAGGTATTTGCGATAAGCTCTGTTCTCCGGGTCTTCATTCTTCACATCGCTCTTTCGTAATAATCCGATCTTTAAAAATTGCTGCGTTGCTTCTTCACCCACTTTGTCTGTATAATCCACAATGGTGATTCCCGGCTTCAGAATACTTTTAGCATAGTTGTGCAAATGCAGACATGCATTATAAACCGTTTTTTGCCGGCGGGTAAATTTCCCATTCACCGGAACAGTACGCGTAAGATCTGCACAATAACCTCCATATTCAGCACCAAAATCCATTAAGATCAGGTCGCCATCTTTACATTCCGCATTGTTGCTTACATAGTGAAGCGTGCGGGCGTTGTCGCCGCTGGCAATGATACTATTATAGGCAGTACCGGTAGCGCGCTGGCTCAGGAATGAATGGAAGATCTCTGCCTCTATTTCATATTCCATTACGCCGGGCCTGATGAACTGCAGCAGGCGCCGGAATGTTTGTTCAGTAATATCGATCGCTTTCTGGAGTACCTCCACTTCGTGGACTGTTTTGATACCCCGCAATTCTTTCATAATCTTCGCTGCACGCTGGTATTGATGCAAGGGGTACCGGCTGCGCATTTCATCAATAAAACGGTATTCACGGGTGCGGAGCAGATTGGCCTTACGGTCATTTTCATTGCTGTCGAGATAAATGGTATCTGCCAGATGCACCCAGGGTTGCAGTAATCCGTCGATACTGTCGAGCCATACAATCGTGCTGATACCACTGATGGCTTGCGCTTCCTTTACACGCAGCCTTTTGCCATCCCATTTCTCTTTCAATTCATTGGGCCGTACCAATACCAGTACTTCCCGGTATTTCGGATCCGGATTATCCGGAAATAAAATAACCATACTATCCTCCTGCTCGATACCACTCAGCCAAAAAAGATCGCTGTTTTGTTTAAAGGTATAAATCGCATCGCCATTGGAGGATACTTCATCGTTGCTTACAAAGATGGCGATGGCATTTTTTTGCATCTGACTGGTAAACCGTTTCCTGTTTTCAATGAACAGTTGCGGATTCAGGGGTAAGTACTTCATTCGAAGGAATATTATCAGGTTTAAATAGCTGGTTCGGCTAGATTGGTTAACAGACTAAAGATAACGTCCAAATATGTCAGCCAAATATCTTTTATCACAAAATTGGAAAATCGACCTGATTTTGAAGAGTTTCAAAAGAACCGGCCTCTTTTTTTAAAAAATAATAGCCGCTTCGGAAAGCCGGTTAAACAATAGCTTTTGCCGGGGCAAAAAAATTAGCAGGGCTTTAATGTGTAGCACTAACACTTGTTTGTTTTTCAATGCAAATAGGTCGTAACTTTGCCTCTTCATCAAATATGATTGCTGCTATGTCTATTCCTGTAATAACTTTTCCTTTTAAAAACCTGGCGAAAATCGGATTAAAAAACACAGAATCAATACATTATCAATCAACTCCCGAAGAACTGGTACAAGATACCCTCCGCATTGGCGAGGGTGTACTGAACGATACCGGTGCTTTGGTGATCAAGACGGGCGAGTTTACCGGACGCTCCCCCAAGGATAAATTCACTGTAAAAGACGAACTCACCAAGGATACCGTACACTGGAATGAATTCAACCTTCCTATCGAACCTCAGTATTTCGACATCATTTTTGACAAGATAAGCGCCTACCTGGATCAATTGCCCGAAATATGGGTACGCGATTGCTATGCCTGTGCCGATCCCCGCTATCGCCTCAATATCCGGGTGGTGAATGAGAAGCCCTGGAACAATCTTTTTGCCTATAATATGTTCCTCCGCCCCAAAGAAGAAGAGCTTGAAAATTTCAAACCCGACTGGCATATCCTCAGTGTACCGGGATTGAAACTGGATCCGAAAGAATGCGGCACCCGCCAGCATAATGCGGCCGTGGTTTCGTTCAAACATAAAATGATCCTGATCGCAGGTTCCGGCTATACCGGTGAAACCAAAAAAGGCATCTTCACCATTCTCAACTATATCCTCCCGCATGAAAAGAATGTATTGAGCATGCACTGCAGTGCCAATATGGGTGCCGAGGGTGATACGGCGATTTTCTTTGGCCTCAGTGGTACCGGCAAAACGACGTTGAGTGCAGACCCCAATCGTAAACTCATCGGCGATGATGAACACGGCTGGACCGCTGATAACATTTTTAATTTCGAAGGCGGTTGCTATGCAAAGACCATCAACCTTACCGAGGATAAAGAGCCGGAGATATTCCATGCCATTCGACCCGGTGCGCTGGTGGAGAATGTGACTTTTTTCCCTGGAACGAATAAAATCAATTTCGACGACGGATCTATTACCGAAAACACCCGTGTATCCTACCCGCTGCATTTTATCAGCAATGCGCAGGAGCCATCGGTGGGCGGATTACCTAAAAATATTTTCTTCCTTACCTGTGATGCCTTTGGTGTATTGCCTCCCATATCCCGGCTTACCCCCGGCCAGGCGATGTACCAGTTTATCTCCGGGTATACGGCCAAAGTAGCGGGTACAGAACTCGGGGTTACTGAACCCAAACCTACTTTCAGCGCCTGCTTCGGGGCACCCTTCCTGCCGCTGCACCCCGGTAAGTATGCACAAATGCTGGGAGATAAAATGAGGGAGAATAAAGTAAATGTGTGGATGGTGAATACCGGATGGACAGGCGGCCCTTATGGCACCGGTCATCGCATGAAATTGAAATATACCCGGGCCATGATCACCGCTGTACTCGAAGGAAAAATGGCAGAAGCGGAATTCATTACGGACCCTGTATTTGGTGTGGCCATTCCCACTACCTGCCCCGGTGTACCCGATGAGTTGCTGAACCCGGTAAATACCTGGGAAGATAAAACAGCCTTTAAAGAGAAAGCCAAATACCTGGCTTCCCTCTTTGTAAAGAATTTTGATAAATACGCGGATGGCGTTTCTGCCGAAATACTGGCTGCCGCACCCCGCGCTTAAAAGTTTCGGACGGTTTTTTTCATTTTTTACCCGTTTCATCACCTGATGAAACGGGTTTTTCATTTTTTTTAACGGCACCACAGCACACCTGAATAACTTTTCATTCGACTTTACGTTACTATTACTTTGTATGAAAACACTTTTCCAGGGAGTCCTCCTTTTCTTCAACCTCAGCTATCTGCCTGCTCCTGCACAAAGCAGTGCGGGTGCTAACGATGACCTGGTAAAATGGAGCGCCACCCGTAAACTCCAATGGTCTGATTACAAGGCCGACCCAGATCCAAACAGTGATGCCGCTGCCTCCACCACTACGTTACTCAGTATTGAGTACAATATGAAGAATGATCAGTTCGGGTATAAAATCACGTCCACTTTTTCCCGATCACGTTCCTGGGGCCGGCATAAAGACGCGTACATACTCGCCCATGAACAGGGCCATTTTGATATTGCCGAAATATTTGCCCGCCTCCTGAATAAAAAAATGGCTGAATACAAATTCAATCAACGTACGTATCAAAAAGACCTGAAAAAAATCTATGATGATGTAACGGATGATAAAGAAGAAATGCAGAACCAGTACGATAAAGAGACCCGACACAGTATCAACAAAGAAAAGCAGGCAGCATGGCTGAAGAAAATAGCTGACATGCTGAAAGAGTATGAAGCATGGGCCAATTATTAATGAAGGGCTGGTATTGCTTCGCTTTTAATACGATCAGGCAAATGCAAAGCACCTTGCAACACTCATAGTGTCACTTTCAGTGTAACGATGGATTTAACACAAAATCCTTTCTGAACAGAGGGGAACCATTTACCCGACAATTTCAGCACCCGCACCACTTCTTCATACTTTTGTGCCGGCGCACTGTTGATGACGGTAAAACCGGAGAGGTCCCCGTTTTTATCCACGATGAATTTGATCTCGACTGTGTGTTTTCCCTTGAAGCTTTTATCAATATTCTTTTTTACAAACCTATTCCATTCCTCCTCACCCCCGGGAAAAGAGGGATCTTTTGCATTGCGGTCGAAAATGCCATTATCGTCCTTCTCATTAAAGTTATACCGGCAGGAACAGCTATGCCCTCCTGCGGTAAATACAGTGTCTTTATATTCCTGGGAAATACCTGGCGTGCTGCAACCAATGAACAGGATAAACAATGTTTTTTTCATAGTTGTGGGTTTATAGTGTCAACCCCTGAATCGATCAGAACAAACCATACAACTGCGCGTCCACTTTCCGGATGATATCGCCAAAATCTTCATCACGCTCACCGAATTTATTCTTGTCCACATCGATCACCAGCAACGGGCCTTCTTTATAATCGGCGATCCATTTGTTGTAATACTCATTCAGTTTTTTCAGGTAGTCGAGGCGTATGTTCTCTTCGTATTCGCGCCCCCGCTTTTGTATCTGTCCCACCAATGTAGGTACCGATGCATTTAGATAAATAAGCAGGTCTGGTGGTTGCACCAATGTTTTTAGCGTTTGAAAAAAATGATAATAATTATCAAAATCCCTTTTGCTCATGAGCCCCATTTCATGAAGGTTGGGCGCAAAAATATTAGCATCTTCGTAAATGGTCCGGTCCTGTATCACGGTCTCGGTACCTTTTTGTATTTCCACCAATTGACGCAGGCGGCTATTGAGGAAGAATATTTGCAGGTTGAAGCTCCACCTCGGCATATCTTCATAGAAATCCATCAGGTAAGGGTTATGATCCACATCTTCGAAGTTGGGTATCCATTTATAATGCTTACTCAACATTTCTGTAAGAGTGGTCTTTCCGGCGCCGATATTACCGGCCACTGCGATATGCTTTGGTTTTTTAGCTTTTGCCATTTTTAATTCTATTGTGCCTGTATTAGTTTGCTTGTATCCGGTTATCCGTTTTTGGGTTTGGAAGAACCCGCTACCAACAGGCAAATGATGCCCAATGGTGCCGGTATCCACCAAAAATCTTTCAGCTCCGATAAATGGGAAGAGCTGCTGCCTACTTTGTACATTACTGCAGATGCGGCTAAGGCCAGTACACCCAGTACGGTAAAGGTTGTCTTTTTGTTCATGTGTGTATGGTTTTGATATGAATGTATGAATACCGAATTCTTAAAAGTAATGTAATTTCCAATACGGGTGCCCAACCCTTAAAAATAATTGAGCCCCATCACTTCCCGTACGATCTGCATGGTTTCGCGGGCGCTTTTCCGTGCTTTTTCCGCACCCATTTCCATAATTTGTTTTAAATACGCCTGATCGTGTTGTATCACTTCCGCTTTTTCCCGGATGGGCGAAATGAATTTTACCATATCCTCACCCAGTTGCTTTTTCATATCACCATACCGGATGGTGCAGTCGTTATACGCAGTTTCAAAATGCTGCACAGTTGACTCATCACTCACAAGACTCATCAGGGAAAAAAGATTTTCAATATAATCGGGTTTGGGAGTACCGGGTTCCGTGGGTCCGCTGTCTGTTTTGGCTTTCTTCAGTTTATTACGGATCTGATCGTCGCTGTCATTCAGGTAGAGCGTGGCATTCTGGTTTTCACTTTTACTCATTTTTCCTGTTCCATCCAGGCTCGGCACTTTTACCAGTTCTTCCCCAAAATTGAACGCTTTTGGTTCCGGAAATACATCACCATAGCGGTGATTGAAGCGATTGGCAAAATTGCGCGCCATTTCCAGGTGTTGTTCCTGGTCTTTACCCACCGGTACATAAGAAGCGCGATGCAGGATGATATCTGCTGTCTGCAATACCGGATAAGTAAGCAAACCCGCATTCACATTCTCCGGATGCTGCCGTACTTTCTCTTTAAAGGTCACGGTTTTTTCCAATTCACCTTTATAGGCCAGCATATTGAGATACAGATATAATTCGGATGTTTCAAACACATGGCTCTGGCAATACAGGGTTGCTTTCTCCGGATCAAGTCCGCAGGCAATATTCTCGGCCAGTACCCGCTGCACATTTGTCTTCAGTTCCCGCGTATCGGGATGGGTGGTAAGCGAATGCAGATCGGCCACCATAAAAAAACAGGAATAAGCTTCCTGCATCCGCACATAGTTGCGTACGGCACCAAAATAATTTCCCAGATGCAGATACCCGGTAGGCCGGATGCCACTCATTACAATTTCTTTCTCCATAACGCTTACTCAATTGATCAAAAAAACCACCGCTATACAATTGCTCACGATGACCCCGCCGGTTCTTCTACGGGAGGGCGAAGATAATAAAAGGAAGCGGGAGAAGGAATAGAACTACGCGGTGAAACCGGGGTAACACAACGATACGCAATGAAACCTTGTTTGGAAGTTAAGCCCATGGCACATCCTGACCCCTATCCCATTTCTGACTATCTTTGTCGTATGCAGGTAAATGACGCGTTGGCCGACAAACTGGCCCACTTATCAAGACTGGAATTCAGCACGGCTGAAAAAGAAGAGATCAAACAGGATCTGCAGCACATGATCGGTTTTGTAGAAAAACTGAATGAACTGGAACTTGATCATGTACAACCATTATTATTCATGAGTGATGAAGTAAACGTATTGCGTGAGGATGTGGTAAAAGGATCCGTGACCCGGGAAGAGGGATTGAAAAATGCACCTGTTCACGACAATGAATTTTTTAAAGTACCCAAAGTGATCGTAAACCCGAATGAATAAATTACCGGATACCCGTACTGATCCGGTAATCATTTTTGTATAGTTGGATGCTGTAATTTTTGTTATTGAAATTTCAACACCGGAACCGTTAAAAATATGGACAGCGTAATACATCTCGAACAAATTGTAAAAAGCTATTTCATGGGCCGGCAGGAATTGCAGGTATTGAAAGGCTTGTCGCTGGATATATTCAGAAATGAATACGTGGCACTGATGGGTCCTTCCGGCTCCGGTAAAAGCACACTCATGAATATCATTGGCTGCCTCGATACCCCCGGAGGTGGCAGTTATATACTCAACGGGCATGATGTAAGCAAGATGGAAGACAACCAACTCGCTGAAATACGCAACAAAGAGATCGGGTTTGTATTTCAGCAATTCAATCTGCTTCCCCGTCTTACGGCTTTGGAAAATGTGGCCCTCCCGCTGGTATATGCAGGTATAGGCAAACGCCTGCGCAACGAAAAAGCCTTGCATGTACTGGAAATGGTGAACCTGGCCGACAGAAGCCACCATAAACCCAATGAATTATCCGGCGGACAATGTCAGCGGGTAGCCATTGCCCGGGCACTCGTAAACGACCCCTCCATCATACTGGCAGATGAACCCACCGGTAATCTGGACAGCAAAACCTCCTACGAGATCATGGGCATCTTTGATGATATTTACAACAATGGCAATACGATTGTGACCGTTACCCATGAAGAAGACATCGCCAATCATGCTCGCCGTGTAATCAGGCTGCGGGATGGTGTAATCGAAAGCGATAAGAAGAATGCCACCCGGCCCGCACTTAACTGAACAAAACCAGGGCATTCCTGTTATCAGGAAAACATACACGTTCACACACCTATTCAATCTTGATATTATGGCATTAAAAATATATACCAGAACCGGCGACGACGGCACCACTTCCCTGATTGGCGGCACCAAAGTACCCAAATCTCACCTTCGTATTGAAGCCTATGGCACCGTAGATGAACTGAATTCCTGCCTGGGATTGTGTAAAGACCTCCTCACTGATGACACATCCCGGAAGATTTTGCTGGAAGCCCAGGACCGTCTTTTCACCATTGGCTCATCCCTTGCCTGCGACCCGGTGAAGGAGCCCAAAATGCGTATACCCGATCTCAAACCGGAAGATGTATCATTGCTGGAAGAGGAAATGGACCGGATGAATGAAGCCATCCCCCCCATGAAACATTTTATTCTGCCCGGTGGTGATCCTGTACTTTCTCACCTGCATATTGCCCGTTGCGTATGCCGCCGTGCAGAGCGCTGCTGTGTGCGATTGGAAATGACCGAAGACGAAATCGTGGAAACCGATATGCTGAGCATCAAATACCTCAACCGGCTCAGCGACTATTTATTCGTACTGAGCCGCTATACCGGACACCAACTGCAAATACCTGAAATACCCTGGCGCCCCCGCCTCTGACCAACGCCGTTTTTTATTTTTCGAAATGAGTTATTGTCCTGATTTGTTGAAAAACCAACGGTAGTCCTTGTATAAACGGCAGGTTGCCGGTTACATTTATTATTGGTATATTTCAGGAGAAAAAATATAACAAACGGTCTTTAACAGGTTGTTGGCTTACCCCGGGTATGCCGGTACGTTTTACCTGTATTCGTTCACCAAAAATCATCGTATGAGAAGTTCTGCCATAATATTAATGACCGTGATTTCTGTTTCTATTATGAGTTGCCAGCCCGACCCGATCGATCCTCCCCCACCGCCACCGGGCCCGCTTACCGATACTACGATCAACAACATATCGTATGGTAGCAATGCCAGCCAGAAATTTGATCTGGGATTACCTGCCGGCAGAACCAGCGCCACGCCGTTTGTGGTAGTGGTACATGGCGGTGGATGGGCCACCGGTGATAAATCTGAACTTACCTGGTTGCTCAATGGTCTCAAACAAAGAGGCTTTGCCGTGGCCAATATCAATTACCGGCTTACGCTGAACACCCCTGATAACTATAAAATGCAGATCGATGATCTGGACAGTGCCGCACATTTTGCATTACGCCTTTCCACGCTGCATACATTCAACGGGCAAAAATTTTATATCGTAGGACATAGCGCCGGTGGTCATTTGTCGCTCGCCTATGCCTACACCCGCAATGCAGACGGGAAAATAAAAGCAGCCGGGTCACTGGCAGGCCCTACTGACCTGTTTGCCATGTCGTACTACAATTTCAATATTTATAATATCATTCTGCAGCCCTTTCTGGGCGTGCCGCTGATACCGGTAACCACGGCTTCTGAACAGCGATATAAAAGCTGCAGCCCGCAATACCAGGCAACGGCCACTTCACCCCCAACTATTTTCTTTCATGGAGACGTGGACCCGGTGGTGAATATCAGCCAAAGTACTTCGATGGTGGCCAAACTGAATACATTGGGAGTAGACAAAAAGATGATCACCTATCCGCTCACTTTTCATGATTGGTGGACCGACGCCACTAAAACTGCTAATACACTGGAGGAATTGAAAACCTGGTTCAACGGGCATCCTTAACAGGGGTAGAAAAAGCAGGTCAATCTGCCATCTTCCCATCTTTCATGTACAGTACCCGGTCGCTGAGGCGCGCGAGTTCTTCATTGTGGGTAACGATGAGGAAAGTTTGACCAAATTCGTTGCGGAGGTCAAAAAAGAGCTGGTGCAGGTCACGGGCATTAGCAGAATCGAGATTGCCGGTGGGTTCATCGGCAAAGATGATATCCGGTTTATTGATCAGCGCCCTGGCCACAGCTACCCGTTGTTGTTCCCCACCCGAAAGCTGGTTCGGTTTATTATCCGTACGATGCGAAAGGCCCAGCATATGGAGCAGGCGTTCGGCCTCCGTTTTCACTGCTGATTTATTTTTTCCGGCCAGCCAGCCCGGGATACATACATTTTCCAATGCAGTGAATTCCGGCAGTAAATGGTGAAACTGAAAAACAAAACCGATATGCTGATTCCGGAAGGCTGCCAGTTTTCGACCCTGCAGGGTGCCGATGGCCGTACCATTGATGGTTATTTCACCTGCATCCGCTTTGTCGAGGGTACCCAGTATATGTAACAGGGTGCTTTTACCAGAGCCGGAAGGGCCGGCAATGGAAACCACTTCCCCTTTATTGATGGTAAGGTCCACCCCTTTCAGCACCTCTACGGTACCATAGCGCCTGAAGATATTTTTTCCGGTGATCATGCAGCCAATTCAGCGATTTGAAAATCAAATATCAGTAAATAGATGCCCCCGGCAAAACCATAAATGTGGCCCGGAAAGAATTTTTTAAGAAATCCTTCCAAAAAGGGTGAACAACTAAGGATTTGGAAAATTCGTTAATACAACTACATTTGCGGAAAATTAGGGTATTTAATACCATCAAATCTTATCCAAGCCGCAAGGCATTATTAAAAAAACAAAAACCCTGAGAAGATGTTTTGGACATTAGAATTAGCCTCCTACCTCGAAGATGCGCCCTGGCCGGCCACAAAAGATGAATTGATTGATTATTCAATCCGTTCCGGTGCTCCGTTGGAAGTGGTGGAAAACCTGCAGGAACTGGAAGATGAGGGAGATGTGTACGAAACCATCGAAGACATCTGGCCTGATTACCCCACACAGGATGACTTCCTCTTCAATGAGGATGAATACTGACCCGGCGCCAGCCGCTTAGTAAAAACTATGCGCATACCATACAATAGTAAAAGCCTCCGGCTGCGGAGGCTTTTACTATTTTCATTTATTACAAGGTGAATAGCGTTAGCTAAAAGAAATCACATCACAAATCACTCCATCTAGCTTACGGGTAAAATACCCGCCTGCCATATCTCCGGTAGGAAACCCGGCAGTTAGCAAACTATCACCTATTATCTATTATCTATTCACTATTACACCTCTTTCCCATTCCATAAATGGAATGGCTATGCATGAATTGGGCGGGAGCAAATGTCTTGGTCTCTATTTTCAGAATTGTGGGGCACCAACAGCCTGACAATTAACAAATGAAAAACTAAACACAGTCAACTATCATCTATTATCTATTCACTCACCCCCAGCTTCTGCATCACTTCATTACTCACTCCGGTAGTAGAATAGCCCCCGTCATGAAACAGGTTTTGCATGGTCACCATCCGGGTAAGGTCGGAAAACAGGGTGATGCAGTAGTTGGCACAATCTTCGGCACTGGCATTGCCCAATGGCGCGATCGAATTGGCATAATCGAAGAAATCACCGAACCCTTTAATGCCGGTACCCGCCGTGGTTTTGGTGGGTGATTGTGATACGGTATTGATCCGCACTTTCTTTTCCACACCATAATGATAGCCGAAGCTCCGGGCAATGGATTCCAGCATGGCTTTAATATCGGCCATATCTGTATAGAAGGGATAGGTACGTTGCGCTGCCATATAGGTCAGGGCCACCACGCTGCCCCATTCACTGATCGCATCGAGTTTTTTGGCTACTGCCAGCATTTTATGAAAGGAAAGAGCGGATACATCAATCCCCTTCATGAAAAAATCATAGTTGGATTCGGTATAGGGAATTTTCTTCCGGATGTTCACACTCATTCCTATTGAATGCAACACAAAGTCAATTTTACCACCCAAAATTTCCTGTGATTGGGTAAACAGGTTGGTCAGTTCTTCCACGCTGGTGGCATCTGCCGGCACTATTTTGGCCTGGGTTTTCTCTGCCAGTTTGTTGATCTCTCCCATCCGCATCGCGATAGGAGCATTGGTGAGTACAATCGAGGCGCCTTCTTCGTACGCCTTTTCAGCCACTTTCCAGGCAATGGAGTTTTCGTCGAGAGCCCCGGTAATGATTCCTCTTTTCCCTTTTAAAAGATTATAAGCCATGTTGATTGATTTTGGTGCGTAAAAATAAGGAGATATTTCTAAGGCAACGGAAACAACAAGCGGATGATAAATACCGCCGCAAAAGTGAATACAAAAACAAATAAAAGCGAACATACCAGCCATAGAAGAAACTGACGACCGGATTCACGAGGCCGGAGTGTCCGTTGCAGGTATTGCAACATGGCATAGGCCGGCACCATCAAGAGCAGAAGAATCAGGAGTATCGCAACTTTTTTGAAACGCAAGGCAGTTCTTTGCCTGCAATTTAGCACCTCTGTAAGGAAGGGACAAACATCCGGAAAACAGTTTCCTTTATCTTCGCAGATATTAAAAGAAGTTACAGGACATGACGATCTCTTACAAATGGCTTTGTGAATACCTGCCCGGCGGCGATTCAACAGTAGACCCCGAACGTCTCAGCCGCATACTTACTTCCGTAGGATTGGAAGTGGAGAGCATGCAGGCGTATGAAGAAATAAAAGGCGGATTAAAAGGACTCGTGATCGGCGAGGTACTCAGTACAGAGAAACATCCCAATGCAGATAAACTCACGCTCACTAAAGTAAATACCGGCGGCGCAGAACCCCTGCAGATCGTATGCGGGGCTCCCAATGTGGCCGCAGGACAAAAAGTGGTGGTGGCACCCGTTGGTGCGACCATTTATCCCGTTACGGGCGATCCGCTTACGATGAAAGTGGCGAAGATCCGAAGTGTGGAAAGCCACGGTATGATCTGTGCTGAAGACGAGATCGGGATGGGCACATCCCATGCAGGCATCATGGTATTGCCGGAGGACCTGAAGCCCGGAACACCAGCAGCAGATTATTTTCAACCCTATACCGATATTATTTATGAAATCGGCCTTACCCCCAACCGCATGGACGCTATGAGCCATTGGGGAGTGGCCAGGGATGTATGTGCTTATCTCTGTCATCACGACAAAAAAGATATCCGCCCCAAACTTCCCTCCACCAACGGTTTTAAAGCAGATAATCAATCCCTGCCCGTTACGGTACAGGTAGAGAACGCAACCGCTTGTCCCCGGTATTCGGGTATCAGCCTGGCCAATGTTACCATACAGGAATCACCCAAATGGCTGCAACAAAAATTAAAAGCGATTGGTCTCCGGCCAATCAATAATATCGTTGACATTACCAACTTCATTCAGCACGAGACAGGTCAGCCCCTGCATGCATTTGATGCAGATAAAATTGCCTGTAAGAAAGTAGTGGTAAAAAATTTACCGGAAGGAACACCCTTTATAACCCTCGATGAAAAAGAAAGAAAATTGAGCGCCGAAGACCTCATGATCTGCGACGAGCAGGAAGGGATGTGCATTGCCGGTGTATTTGGCGGGCTTCATAGCGGCGTTACCCATGATACCCGCAATATATTTTTAGAGAGTGCCTGCTTCGATGGTATTACACTTCGTAAAACCTCCTTCCGGCATGGTTTACGTACCGATGCTGCAACACGCTTTGAGAAAGGAACTGATATTTCCAATACGGTACAAGTATTGAAAAGGGCTGCCATGCTCATTAAAGAAATTGCCGGTGGTGAACTGGCTTCTGATATCGTTGATATTTATCCGGCCCCCAAACCCAAAATGGAAGTGGCCGTCAAATGGCATTTTATCAAAAAGCTGAGTGGAAAGAATTATCACCCCGATGCAGTGAAAGATATATTGCGCAGTCTGGGCTTTGAGGTAGCCAAAGAAGGGATCGATGAATTGCGTGTAACCGTACCCTACCATAAACCCGATATCAGCCTGCCAGCCGATCTGGTGGAAGAGATCGTACGCATCGACGGGCTCGATAATATCGAAATACCGGATGCCATTACCATCACCCCTTCGGTGGAAGATAATTATTCCACGGAAGTATTGCGGGAAAAAACAGCCAATTACCTGGCGGGTCAGGGCTTTTGTGAAATGATGACCAACTCCATTACCAATGCCGCTTATTTTACAGAAGAAGAGCTGGCTGGAATGGTAAAAATGACCAATAGCCTCAGCGCTGAACTGAATATACTTCGTAACTCTCTTTTCGAAACGGCATTAGAAGTGGTGGCCCATAACCTGAATCACCGGAATCAATCGCTTCGCCTGTTTGAATTTGGAAAAGCCTATGCCACATCGGGACCCGGCAAGTACACGGAAAGTGAAAAATTATGCGTGGTTATAACCGGCAATAACAGTGAAGACAACTGGAAACAGAAAGCAGTGGCCGCCGATTTTTATACACTGAAAGGAACCGTAGAGGCGGTACTGACCCTGCTGGGTATACGACCCGATTCTATAGAAGTACAACCGGTAGTAAAACTGGATAATCATATCGTGTATAAACTAAACAACCAGGTAATAGCCGGTGCGGGCGAAGTAAACAAAAAACTGCTCACCAAATTCGGTATCAAACAGCCGGTCTATTTTGCCGGCTTCAACTGGGCCCAACTGGTGCAACTCGCGGGTGAGCAAACCAATAAAGTAACTGAATTACCCCGTTATCCATCCGTACAGCGCGACCTGGCATTGGTGGTGGCAAAAGAACTGGCCTGGGAACAGGTGCAGCAAACGGTTCAAAAATTAAAGCTGAACAAATTAACGAACATACAGCTGTTTGATATCTTCGAGAGTGACAAACTGGGAGCAGGGAAAAAATCGATGGCCGTTAGTTTTACGTTCCTTGATGATGAAAAAACGCTTACGGATAAAGAGATCGATGGATGGATGGGGCGGATCATGACCGCGCTCGAAAAAGATGTACAGGCAGAAATACGCAAATGAGTACGACCGAACAACAATGGAAAAGAATTCAGGATAAACTCCGGCTGTTGCTGAAGCAACACAGTACTGTGCGTAAAGAAAATAGAAAACTGAAAGAGGAACTGGATGCTGCGCATAAAAAGATGCAGGAACAACAACAGGCAGCAGACGAATTGAAACAACAGATCAGTATTCTGAAACTGAATACAGGCGAAATGAAAGAAGCCGATAAAAGAGAATTGGAAAAACGGCTTACCGCTTACCTGAAGGAAATAGATCGTTGTATTGCGATGCTGGGAGAATAAGTTCAGATACGTTTTACCAGATTCAAACGAAGCAGATCTTCGCCCTGGCTCAGTTCCAACGTATACCGGCCATAAGGCAGATCATTGAGTCCATTCCAGGTAATGACTTCTGATGCGGAAATAGTGTTCTTTTCGATGGTGCGGCATACACTGCCGGTATCATCTTTTAATACACCGCGAAGGCAACTGCCTGCAGGGGTGGAGAGCTGAAGTTGAAGCGCATCAATAAATATTGATGATTTGATTTTGGCGAACATAATCAGAAAACGTTTTGGCTGTTATCGTTTCACAGTTTGTGACCTTACACCTACTCGCTTTCAGGGGGTACTTAGTTTTAGTCGGCTAAAGTAGTAAATAGATTACGAAAAATGCAAGAAAATGAGTGAATTAATTCCAATTTCTGCCCTTATCGGCGACCGCACTTACCGGATCAAGATCAGCCCTTCCGATGAAGAAATGGTGCGACGCAGTCTTAAGACCATCAATGAAAAGATCATTGAATTCAAAACCCAGTTTGCCGGAAAGGACATGCAAGACTATATCGCCATGGTAATGATCTGGTATGCCACCGAACAGCAGCTTACAACCGAAGACAACGGCAATGCCGGGGCTCAACTGCAGCAACTGAACCTCCTGGAAGCCCTGCTCGACGAACACCTGGACGCCCAGTAAGGCCATTTACGCCGGAAATCCCTTTCCCACTCCGGGCTGAAACACAGGCCCGGAAACCTTTTTCCCGATTTCATTCATTAGCTAACGTTTTGTATCTTCGCTAATTATCCTGCTTTTTGCGGGAACATACAGACAAATGGCCCGTTTGGCCAATTTCAAACGGGGTTTGCATTATGAAACAATTAAATAAAAACATTCATGGATTCGACTATATTACCTGTCATCATTGGCGCAGTGGGCCTTATTGCGGGCATCATACTGGGTAAATTCATCTTCGCGAAAAACACCCGAAAACAAGTAGAAGACGCTGAGCTGCAATCACAAACGATACTGAAAGAAGCTGAACTGAGAGCTGAAACTATCCGGAAAGAAAAAGAACTGGAGGCGAAGGAGAAGTTTGTACAATTGAAGTCAGCACACGACCGCGAACTCCTCGAAAAAAATAAGAAGATCAACGATACGGAAAACCGTGTCCGCCAGAAAGAGCAAAGCATTAACCAGAAAGAGGGCAACCTCGAAAAGCAGATCAAGGAAAATGAGGCGATCAAAGAAAACCTCAACCGCCAGATTGAGCTGGTAAATGTAAAACGCACAGAGCTGGAAAAACACCAGGAAGAGCATATCCGCCGCCTGGAAAAGATCGCCAACCTGTCAGCCGAAGAGGCCAAATCACAACTGATCGAAAGCCTGAAAAATGAGGCACATACCAAAGCCCTGGCCCTTCAGCAGGAGATTATTGAAGATGCCAAGCTGAAAGCTGGTAAAGAAGCCCGTAAGATTGTGATTCAAACAATCCAGCGTACAGCAGCCGAACAGGCCATTGAGAATTCCATCACCGTATTCAATCTCGAAAGCGATGAGATCAAGGGCCAGATCATTGGCCGTGAGGGACGGAATATCCGTGCCATAGAAGCCGCTACGGGTGTGGATCTGATCGTGGATGATACTCCGGAAGCGATCCTGCTTTCTTCTTTTGACCCGCTTCGCCGTGAAATAGCGCGTCTCAGCTTACAGCGCCTGGTAACCGATGGACGTATACACCCGGCCCGTATTGAAGAAGTGGTGGAAAAAACAAAAAAACAAATTGAAGAACAGGTAATGGAGATCGGCGAACGCACTGTGATCGAACTCGGGATACATGGTCTGCATAAAGAACTGGTAAGAATGGTAGGGCGTATGCGCTTCCGTTCTTCCTATGGCCAAAACCTGCTGATGCACAGCCGGGAAACAGCGAACCTTTGCGCTACCATGGCGGCCGAATTGGGATTGAATGCCAAACTGGCCAAACGAGCCGGTCTCTTACATGATATTGGTAAAGTACCCGATGAAGAAAGTGAACTCAGCCACGCATTATTGGGTGCCAAGCTCGCTGAAAAATATGGCGAAAACCCTGCGGTGGTCAATGCCATTGCCGCTCACCACGATGAAGCGGAAATGCAATATGTTATTTCTCCTATCGTACAAGCCTGTGATGCTATTAGTGGTGCAAGACCCGGAGCCCGTCGCGAGATCATGCAGCAATACCTGCAGCGAATCAAAGACCTGGAAAACCTGGCCATGGCTTATTCCGGTGTGGAAAAAGCCTATGCAATTCAGGCTGGCCGTGAACTGCGGGTGATTGTGGAAGCCGATAAAGTGACCGATCAGGAGTCCGATAAACTCTCCTTTGAGATCGCGCAAAAAATTCAGACCGAAATGACCTTCCCCGGACAGATAAAAGTAACAGTGATACGGGAAAAGAGGGCGGTGAATGTAGCCCGCTAAGGCATTAAAAAACAAGTAACTAGCTAATCCCAAATTCTTAAAGGCTGTAAAGCCGGAATTTGGGATTTTTATATTTGGTATTTCCGGGTTGCGGCGTTACCTTTGCCGTCCCTAAAAATCAGGATTATGAACGCTATAGACTACGTACACGGGCAGATGTCATCTAAGAAAGACTTTCCGGCTTTCAAACCCGGTGATAATATCACTGTGAACTATAAAATCATTGAAGGTAACAAAGAAAGGATCCAGTCTTTTAAAGGCGATGTGATCAAGAAACAAGGCAATGGCGCTACTGCCAGCTTTACCGTTCGTAAAATCTCTGATGGCGTGGGTGTGGAAAGGGTATTCCCTTTTTACTCTCCCAATATCGATTCAATCGAGCTGAACAAAACCGGTCACGTACGTCGTGCCAAATTGTTCTACCAACGCAGCCGCAGTGGTAAAAGCGCCCGTATTCGTGAAAAACGCCAGGCTGTTGCTGAAATCGCAAAATAAGTTTGACCGTATTATAGTGAAAGCCCTGCCATTCAGCGGGGCTTTTTCATTATTTACCGGTATTTGGCCAATTAATAATTATTTTATTTTCGCCACTTAGTATCTTTGTTATCTAATTTCATAATTATGATTTATCCTGTACTGTTGGGTATGCTGGGCACCAACGAGATCATCATCATTCTCGTGATCGTTCTGCTGTTGTTTGGTGGTCGTAAAATACCTGAGCTGATGCGCGGATTGGGTAAAGGCGTTCGTGAATTCAACGATGCCAAGAGCAATGTAAAAAAGGAAATCGAAGAAAGTACTTCGGATGTTAAAAACTCCGTAAAAGAGTAATCTTTCATCTTAACTTCTATAACCCAAACGGCATTCTCATTTGTTCCAATTTCATTCTGTTGAGCAATACCATGCCCAATTGAGGGCAGGTCATGCAACCTGTGTACAGGCTGCTGAACACTACCTGCAACAGATCAGCGACAAACAGCATCTCAACGCTTTTATCGACGTTTATTCAGAAGAAATGTTGACCCGGGCCCGGGCGCTGGATGAGCAGCGATTGGCTACCGGTAAAATGGGCCGGCTGCATGGCGTTATCATCGGTATCAAAGATGTACTTTGTTATAAAAACCACCGCGTATCTGCCTCTTCACGTATACTCCAGGGGTATACTGCAATCTATTCCGCCACAGCCGTTGAAAGACTACTGGCCGAAGAAGCCCTTATCATCGGTAATCTGAATTGTGATGAATTTGCCATGGGGTCTACCAATGAAAACTCAGCCTATGGCAACGTACTGAATGCGCTCGACGAAACACGTGTACCCGGAGGATCATCCGGCGGGTCTGCGGTAGCCGTTCAGGCCGGTCTTTGCATGCTTTCTCTGGGCTCCGATACCGGAGGATCTGTGCGTCAGCCAGCCGATTTTTGTGGCATCACCGGTTTGAAACCTTCGTATGGCAGGATATCCCGTTATGGCCTCATTGCCTATGCCTCCTCCTTTGACCAGATAGGCATTTTCGGCACTCAAATTCCCGATATCGCCCTGCTGCTGGAAATCATGGCAGGTGCGGATGAATACGACAGCACAGTGTCTGATAAAGCAGTACCCGCGTATGCAACACAATTAGAGCCGGGGCGAAAGTTCAGGTTCGCCTTTTTCGATGCGGCGCTCAATCACCCGGGGCTGGACCCGGAAATCGGTACTGCCATAAAAGAAAAGGCCGATGAACTGCGCCAACAGGGGCACCAGGTAGACGAAGTGCCATTTGATCTGCTGGAATACATCGTGCCCGCTTATTATGTTTTAACCACCGCTGAGGCATCATCTAATCTTGCCCGTTTTGATGGTGTGAAATACGGTTATCGCACGCCGGAAAAGAATCTTTCGCTTACTGAATTCTATAAAAAGAACCGGTCTGAGGGTTTTGGCGTTGAAGTAAAGCGCCGGATCATGCTCGGCACCTTTGTTTTGAGCGCAGGATATTATGATGCGTATTTTACCCGGGCACAAAAGGTAAGGCAGCTTCTTTGCTCCAAAACAGCCTCCATTTTTCAATCTTATGATTTTATTATGATGCCCACTTCCCCCGTTACTGCCTTCAAAACCGGGGAGAAAATGGGTGACCCGATTGCCATGTACCTGGCTGATATCTATACCGTTATGGCAAATCTGGTGGGTTGCCCCGCCATTTCCATACCCCTTTTCCAACATTCCAACGGCATGCCTTTTGGCCTTCAGTTGATGGCAAACCGGTTTGATGAAGTATCTTTGCTGCAGGTTTCTAACCTGCTGCTGCAGGCAAAAAGCGTGTAGCAGATTGTAAATCAGCAAGTTTGAGAAAAATTAAACACATTTCCGTATTAAGCGTGGTTGGCTTCCTGGTGATCCAGGTTTCCAAAGCAAGTGGTATTGAACAGCAAACGGGTCCTTCCGCCGCTGTGTACAACGATACTACCACCAAAAAAGATTCAATCGTAAAAGCGGAGCCGCTGAACGATAACAAATCCGACTTCAAGAATCTCTTTCAAACTGCCATGGGTGGAGATGGTGTTACCAGCCCTCGTTTGAATCCCATGGCCATTTCATTTGTTGAAAACTATATCAACCGCAATAAAAAAGGCTTTGAATCCATGAAAAAATGGGCCAAGCCTTATTTTGATATGATGGACGAAGTGCTCACCCAGCATGGCGTTCCCAAGGAAATGAAGTACCTGGCCGTGATCGAGTCGGGTCTCAAGTACAATGCTATTTCCTGGGCAGGTGCTTGCGGTCCCTGGGCTTTTATGCCTGCTGCTGCGAAGCAATACGGCCTAAGCATCCAGCGTGGACATGATGAGCGGCTGGATTATTTTAAAAGCACCCATGCGGCTGCCCGGCTACTTACGGACTTGTATGCCAAATATGGTGACTGGCTGCTGGTACTGGCTGCCTATAACGGTGGCCCCGGCAATGTGGACAGGGCCATCCGGCTCGGTGGCGGAAGTAAAGACTTTTGGGCCATACAATATTATCTCCCGAATGAGTCGATGAACCATGTAAAGAAATTCATCGGCACCCATTATATTTTTGAAGGAGAAGGCGGCATTACCACCGTGACCCGCAAAGAAATGAAAGACCTGATGCTGAATAATACTGCGGTGCTGCAGGAAGAGGAAATGAATAACTCCACTTCTTATCCTATTACAGGTCGTTTTAAATCGGCAGTCATCCTGAAGCATATTGAAATGGACGCAGCAACATTTAACCGGTATAATCCCAATTTCGATAACCAGGTATCGCTCAATGGCAAATACGATCTTCGTTTGCCTATACAGAAAATGAATACGTTTATTGCAAAGCGCTACCAGATACTGGATGAAAGCATGGCGCTGTTGCTCAATGATGCAGGCGGCACTAAATGAGCCGGTCCGGACTATCCAGTACTTTTTTCATCGCGGCGGCTTTCATCAGACACTCTTCCCATTCGTGTTCCGGTTCACTGTAGTAGGTGATGCCCGAACCAGCCAGAAATGAAACATACGCTGATGCTGCATTATAAAGGATACTCCGTATTACTACATTGAAATCCATATCGCCATTGGGATCGATATAGCCAACCGCTCCAGAGAAAATACCCCTCCTGTTTTGTTCGTACGTTTCTATCAGTTCCATCACTCTTTTTTTCGGCGCTCCGGTCATTGATCCCATAGGGAACGTAGCCCGGATGATGGCTTCCGGTGTTATTTGATCCTGTAATTCGCCACTGATGGTAGAGATCATCTGGTGTACCTGCGGAAAAGAATAGATACCATACAGTTCGTCGACCCTTACCGTTCCTTCTTTACATATACGCGCCAGGTCATTACGCACCAAATCCACCACCATCACGTTTTCTGAACGGTCTTTGGCGCTTTCAGCGAGGGATCGCTTATTCGCTTCATCAATGGCCGGGTCGGCAATGAATCGCTTAGCTGTTCCTTTAATGGGCTGTGATAAAACCCGGTTTCCTTTTTTCTGCAAATAGCGTTCGGGACTTGCGCAGAGCAACCAGCTATCATTCAGCCGGTATAATGCAGAAAATGGGTTTGGAGAAATACGGCTGAGTTCGCGGTAGGTATACAGGGGATCGAGGATAGCTTGTTCAGCATAAAACTCCTGGCAAAAATTTATTTCGTAACAATCGCCCCGGAGAATATGTTCTTTTAACTGTTGAATAATGCCTATATATTCAGCACGGTTCAGTCTTCCTTTTATGGGGGGTATTTGTTGACGGATCCGTGCGGGAGCTTCCACAGTACTGATTTCCTCAAAGATCCTATCCGGGTTAATTCCCTCAATAGTAATGGCGTTGCCGGCCAGGTGAACCACGGTCTCCGGTTCAAAAAAACAGAGATCTGGGAATCCAGTACGATCAGGGTGGCTGGAATGCAGGGCTTCGATTTCATCCTTCAATTCATAACCGAGGTGTCCGAACAACCAGCCGGTATGATCTTTTGCAAAAGCAGTAAGATTTTGTAAAGCATGCCCTGCCTTACAGGAAAGCTTACGTTTTACACCTGCCGCAAGCAGACATTCGATGGTATGCGGGGAATTGTCATATTGATGATTATCCAGAAAACAAAAAGTGCTGAACCGGGAAGTCCAGTTCAGCACTTTTTCTTTCACCCCCTGAAAATCAGTTACAGGATATATACGTCTGACGGAGGTGGATGTATTCAAGGTATTAAGCTAAACGTCCTGCATGTCTGCAGCAACGGTTTAATAATCGTCATCTTCGTCATCATCAAAGTCCTTGTCATTGAAAAGGTCTTTGAACTCATCATCCATTTTAAAATCTTCCTCTTCATCACCGCCTTTTGCTGTGCCTGTGCCGCTGGATTTTTTTCCTTTGGATTTAGGAATATCAAATTCTTCAAAGTCCGGATCCCATTCTTCCTCTTCTTCCGGCTTTTCCCAATCATCGGGGCCATCATCCACATCCTCATCCTCTTCTTCATCATCTTTTTTGCTGGCACCTTTGCCTGCTTTTTTTGCGGGTTTCACATCATCCTCATCATCAAGATCGTCTTCAACATCTTCTTCCTCCTCCTTTTTGGTAGGTTTGGAAGCAGGTTTTTTTGCGGCTGATTTCTCCACCGTGGGATTTGCTTGTTCCCGTGTCTTTGTAATTTTTTCAGGTTTAACTGCCATAGTCTTTACAGGATTATTGCTGTAAAATTTCAGCGAACTTTTTAATTCGCCAAATTTTTAAATTGTTTTTTTTTCTTTTTGCGGAACTCGATAGTATTTTATCCGAATCCCACTATTTAATCTCTTACTTTAATGATCTGATCTCTTCCGGGGCCATTGGAAATATAGTGAATATTAACCCCCAGGTATTCATCTATGAATTTTACATATTCCTTCATGGTGTCAGGCAATTCTCCCGGTGTTTTCGCTGCACTGGTATTGGTATTCCAACCTTTAAAAGAGAGGTATTGTGGTTCAGGCTTTTGTCTTTCCATTTGGAAAGGCACTTGTTTGGTCTCTTTTCCATTCACTTTATACGCAGTACACACGTCTAATTGAGGAAATGCATCGAGTACATCGGCTTTGGTCATCACTATTTTAGTAACACCATTGATCATACAGGCAAAGTTCAATGCCACCAGGTCGATCCAACCGCAGCGGCGGGGACGGCCGGTGGTAGCACCGAATTCACTGCCTGTTTTACGCAGTTCTTCACCGGTAGCATTGTCCAGTTCCGTTGGAAAAGGCCCGCTGCCCACCCGGGTACAATAGGCTTTGGTCACTCCTATTACATCCCGGATATGCTGGGGCGCCACGCCCAATCCGCTGCATACGCCCGCAGAGATGGTGCTGGAAGAGGTTACAAACGGAAAAGTGCCAAAATCAATATCCAGCATACTTCCCTGCGCCCCTTCCGCCAGAATCCTTTTCCCTGCTTTCAACTGTTCGTTAATGAAATATTCCCCATTTACGATATTGAGTTCTCTCAAAAATTCCAGTGCTTCAAAAAATTCTTCTTCCCATGCCGTGATATCTTCCTGGAAATTGTAATTATCGAGGAGCCGCTGGTGTTTCAACCGCAGCTTGATATAGGATGTGGTAAAGTTTTTATCCAGCAGATCACCTACCCGGAGGCCATTGCGCCCTGTTTTATCCATATATGCCGGGCCGATACCTTTGAGTGTGGAACCAATTTTCTGAGTTCCTTTGGATAATTCGGCTGCTTTATCCAATGCACGGTGTGTGGGTAATATCAGTTGTGTTCTTTCTGCGATGAACAAATTTTTTTTGAGATCAATACCAAAAGAAGCCACGGTATCACATTCTTTTCGCAGGGTAACCGGATCCAGCACCACTCCGTTGCCGATCAGGTTGATGATACCCCTCCGGAAAACACCGGATGGTATTTGGTGCAGCACCACTTTTTTATCATCTACATAGAGCGTGTGTCCTGCATTGGGGCCGCCCTGAAATCTGGCCACCACATCATAATCCTTCGCGAAAAAATCCACGATCTTTCCTTTTCCTTCATCGCCCCATTGGAGGCCGAGTATTACATCTACCATAAAATTTGTTGCTTTATTAAGACCCACGAACACCCTGTTTGTGGTGAACAACAACCTTTAAAAAAATAGTGCCGTTCCCCGGGCATCGCAAAAATAAGGCTTCGAGAAAAAAGCAGCCCTATTAAATAAAAACAGCCTTTACTTATTTTATTCACTAAAGAGAAATACTTATTAACGTATGAGGGTTGTTGTTCCTTTTTTCGTTATAAGGCGGTTGTCTTTTGTTACTCCTTCCACGATCCAGATATAGGTACCAGTGGGTTGTTCTTTGCCGTTCAGGCGGCCATCCCAACCCCGGTTGAGGGTAGTGGTTGAAAAAAGCAATTGCCCCCAGCGGTTGAAGACCCGGAAATAATTATAGCTTTTTATTCCTACCGGTACAGGCAGCAGCAGATCATTGAGCCCATCTCCATTGGGTGTAAATCCGGTGGGTACATATATCTCCGGTCCTTTATACACCCGGATAGTCACATAGCCTTCTGCCTTACACCCTTCCGTATCCACACCTGTTACCTGGTATTGTATTACATCACCCGCCACTCCCACTGTTACGATGGGGTCGGGCACAGTGGCGCTGCTCAGGCCGGTAGCCGGTGTCCATTGATAATTGATTCCCGGTGAAATGGCCTGCAACCGGAACTGATCACCGGGATGTGCGAGGGTATCAAAAGGGAATGTGCGTAGCTTCATGGTTCTTTTCACCTTTACGATAACATCATCGGTTACCAGCGAATTACACCCGATCGCATCTGTAACTGAAAGCGTGTATTTGGTGGTATTGGTGGGCGTGGATACCGGATTTGCTCCTACTGTGGTATTCAGGTACAGCGGCGGTGTCCAGTTGTACGTGAAGCCACCTGTACCCTGTAAGGTATAAGACTGTCCATAGCATATATCTCCATCAGGTCCTGCATTGGGTAAGGGTGCAGTATGTACGATTACCTGAACGGTATCATAAGCTGTGCAGCGACCGAGCACCGCACGCAAGCGGTATATACTTGTATTGGCAGGATTGGCCGTAGGATTAGCCAATGTAGTATCATTTAATCCGGCAGCCGGTGTCCAGGCATATTCAGTGGCATTGGATATCGTTTGCAATTGCACCGATGTACCTTCACACATATGTGCATCCGCTTGTGGCTGGAGAAATAAATTAACGGTCAGTCCCACAACTGCCGTAAATGAAGTAGAACAACCGAGGTTATCGCGAACATATACCGTGTAGGTACCAGGCGCCACATTAAATATATTCGAAACCTGATAATTCACTCCATCCAGTGAATAGCGGTAAGCAGGATTGCCTCCTGCTGCATTGATAATAATCTGACCGTCATTGCCCCCATCACAACTTGCATTATTGTTTACCGAAGCGGCTGTTAAAACGGCAGGCTCCGACACAGTAATCGTTTCGGTAATCATGCAATTATTTCCATCCCGGATAGTAATGGTATAAGTTCCTGCAGATACAGAAAAAATAGTACTGTTTTGCCAACTGGTACCCCCATTGATGGAATACTGATACGGTGGTGTGCCACCGGATGCAGTAATCGTGATCCGGCCATTGTTCTCCCCATTGCAACGTACCGGCACCATGGACGTGATGGCGGAAAGAACAGGAGGTTCGGCTATGGTTCGGTTGATCGTACCCTGACATCCATTGGAAGAACGGAAATACACGGTATATACTCCTGCCGGAAGACCCGTGAACAAGGGACTGAATTGCCAGGTGGTTCCATCCAATGAATATTGATAAGGTGATGCACCACCTGACGGTGTTGATATCTGTATGGAGCCGGTAGCATCGCCATTGCATAATACATTGACCACTGAAGCCGTGGTGGTGAGGGCGGGTCCCGGCAAGATCGTTACGGGATAAATGATACTGCTGCATCCCGCTGCATCAAATACCTGATAGCTGTGCGCGCCCATTGACAATCCGGTGAAAGTATATGATGCGGCTCCTGACACAGCGGGTGCCCCATCCAATGAATAACTATACACACCCGAGCCATTGGCCGGTGTAATAGTAAGTGTGCCATTGCTGGCTCCGAAACAACTGGTGGTAGTACTAGTGCTGGTGGCGGTAATATCCGGACCCGCAGTGATGTTTACTATTCGGGTCATGGTACAACCGTTCACATCTCTTACCTGTACCGTATGTGAACCAGGTGCCACATTCGTAAATGTAAAAAACGTCCCCCCATTTTGTGGTGTACCACCATCCAGTATATAGCTGAAGGGCGCATTACCGTTGGCCGTAATGATGATGGAACCATTGGTTGCGGCAGTACAGGTTGCTGGCAACGTTGTTACATTTCCATTCACACCTGGCCCGGCACCCACATTGATCGTAAGCATATTGCTTTCACATCCCGTGGCATCGTATACCCATATTTGATGCAAGCCGCTGTTTACATTGGTAAATGTATACGGGTTAGGACCAGTGATGGGAGGAAATCCATCCAGCTTAAATTGATAAGGTCCAAATCCGTTGAGTGCCGTAACCCGGATGGTACCGTTGAAGACTTCCGGACAGGATGCATCGGTTGCACTCAGATTGGCAAACAGCCCGATATTGCGGATCACGGTCTGATTGATACTGCTGCTGCAATAACCCGAAGCATCGGTGATATCAATGGTATGCACACCTGCTGAAACATTGGTGAATGTGTAGGGGCTCAATGCGGTAATGGGTGTACCGCCATCCAATACATAGGTAAAAGGAGGTGTACCAAAGCCGGGTGGTATGGTAACGGTGATCGTACCGGTGGGTGGTCCGCAATCGGTATTGGTGGCCGTTGATGTGGCATAGAGTCCATTCGTAAGATTGAGCGTTACCGTATCCGCTGTTTCCAGCAATGTGGCCGGATCGCTGCAGGATGCAAACCTTGTTTTGATAATATATTGTGTGGAACCGGTGGGCGGACAAACGGATGGAAAGTTTACATCCAGCACACCAGCCGTTGTAGTAGTGGTATCGGCATCGGCCACCCAGGTGCCGGAAAGTGTGTAGATCTGTGCATTTACAAAACGGGAACCCGCGCCATTTGGTAAAAAGCGCCAGGCTTCATTCGCGGAGGTCCATACTGAACAATTCTTTCCAGGTACAGGTAAAGCGGTGGTATTATCTTTTTGAAGGCCCAGTATAGCAAAGTCAGCATTCCAGGGTGCCCCTCCGCTCTGATCCAGCCGTTTGTTTTCAATAAAAATATCAATGATACCGGTGGATTCGTATACCACCACCTGTGATGTATTCACACTATTGATATCTCCATATAATGCGATCTGATAAAAACTAACGATCAGTTTCCGGCAGGGCGCAGTGCCTTCTATCCGCCATTCTATTTTGCGATCGGGTGTGGTGGCAGTGGTATTCGGGTTCAGATCATGATAGGGCCCCATGATGGCCAATGGCGGATACTTTCGGCTATTGGTTTGCGTACAGGTACCCGTACCCACATGCGGTATGGGTTGTGGCACGCCCGGAGTGGCGGGGCCGAAATCGAGACGGTAATCATTATTACAATCCGCCTGTGATGCATCGAATGATATTATACCATTTGATCCGACTACAAAACTATTATACAATCCGCCGTAAAAACATACCGGGAAAGGCAGGTTCAGTAAATGACTGAATTTATCGTCCACATAGATTTCCACGGGTTCATTGCCGCCGGGTGTGGTAAATACATACGGCTGATACGGGATGGATTGAATCAAATAATCTGTACTGTTTTTGATATGCGGCACCTGGTAACTGATATTGGTACAGGCCTGCGGACAGGCAATGGTGATTTGTCTTCCATTCAGTGTGGTGGGAATGCAGTTTTGCGCGTATCCGGGGGGAATAAAAAAATGAAACAGCATAGCCGCCAAAGCAGTATATAGATGTTTCATTTTCATCATGGAAGTGATTAATGGGGTTGGCGACAACCGTCGTGCAAGGTACATAAAATATGCTGTAAAGAGAAGCAGGGCATCGGGCATAAAAAAAGGGTGATGCATGTATTGCATCACCCCTTCTGTTTTACTGATTTTAGTAGTTTATCGTATCAGCGTTACCACGCCTTTTTTGGTGATCAGTTTACCCTGCAGTGTCACTCCTTCTGCCATCCATACATAGGTACCGGAAGGCTGATCGGTTCCATTCAGTTTACCATCCCATCCGGTATGCAATGCATTGGTGGAATAAACAAGCTGACCCCAACGGTTATACACCCTGAAGTAATTCAGTTGTTTGATACCTACCGGGAATGGTATGAATACATCATTCTTTCCATCTCTGTTAGGCGTAAATCCGGTGGGCACGTACAGATCAGGACCGGTATATACTTTCACATGTACATAGCCTTCTCCTTTACATCCTGCGATCGTGGAAGTGATTACCTGGTAAGTAACATCACTGCCGATGGGTCCTACGGTGAGGATGGGGTTATGAATATTCGGGTTGCTCAATCCGGTTGATGGTGTCCATGTGAAAATGGTAGCATCCGGGTCGGAGGGAATTGCCAATAACTGGAAACGGTCTCCGGGATAAGCCACTGTATCATACGGGAAGGTTTTAACCTTCACCGGAGGTGTTACATCAATGCTGATATTATCGGTAACGAGTGATGCACATCCGTTGGCATCCGATAAAATACTGAGTGTATAGGTGATATCCTTTACCGGCGTAGCAACCGGGTTGGCGATATTGGGATTGCTCAGATAGGTGGTAGGTGTCCAGGAATAGACGGTACCGCCAGTTCCATTCAGCACATAGGTTTGACCATAACAAATAAACCCATCTGCTCCGGCATTCGGTATAGGAGCCGGGTTTACGTTTACGATCACCGTATCGGTGGTGGAGCAACGGCCCAGTGTGGCAGATACTATGTATTGCGTTGTTACTACGGGGTTGGCTACCGGATTATGAATATTAGGATTGCTTAATGCAGTAGTGGGTGACCAGGAATATACAGTGGCATTCGATACCAGGTCGAGTTGTGTGGATTTACTTTCACAAATAGTCGGATCGATCTGCGGAGTAAAGCTCAGGTTATTGGAGAGACCTACTGTAGCATTAAAAGTGGTGTTGCAACCAAGCACATCTCTTACCAAAATGGTGTAGTTGCCCGGAGCCACATTGAATACGTTTCCGGTTTGCCAGGTAGCGCCATTATCAATAGAGTATTCATAGCCTGCATTACCGCCGGTAGCAGTAACGGTGATCGTACCGTCATTGCCGCCGTCGCAACTGGCATTGGTATTTGCAGAAATCGCTGAAAGTACCGGTGGTTCACTTACCGTTACGTTACGGGTAATGATACAACCGTTAAGATCACGAATGCTGACCGTATAGTTTCCGGCTGGCACATTAAATACGGTGCCGGGTTGCCAGGTCGCACCACCGTCAATGGAATATTCATACGGTCCTACACCACCATTGGATGTAACACTGATTATACCATTTGGCTGCCCATTACATACTACATCGGTGACCGTAGCATTACCCTGCAAAAGGGTTGGTTCATCCACGGTTATACTTTGAGAGCCCACACATCCGTTGAGTTCACGATAATACACGGTATAGGTGCCGGCATTGAGTCCGTTGAATACGTTGCTGCTTTGCCAGTTTACATTATCCAGCGAATACTCATAGGGAGGGTTACCAACTGTAGGTTGGGTAACAGTAATGATACCGGTAGCGGTACCGTTACACAACACATCGGTTTTGGCAACCGTAGTGGTAAGGTTGGGACCAGCCACCACATTTACGTTAATGATATTGGACGTACATCCCGCGCCACTGGATACCTGAATGGTATGCGGTCCGGCAGGTACATTACTGAAAGTATAGGGTGCTGTACCGGCAACGGGTGCACCACCATCCAGAGAGAAGGTGTAGGGTGCTGCACCATTGGTCGGTGTTACGGTAATAGAACCATTGGTCGCGCCGCTGCAGGAAGTAGCACTGCTCAGGGCAGATGCGGCCAGTGTGGGACCGTCGGCAATATTTACATTGATCACGTTGGTGATACAACCCTGTGCATCGGTGACACGAATATTGTGGGCACCTGATGAAAGGTTGCTAAATGTATAGGGTGCTGCACCGGCAACGAATGCTCCGCCGTCTAAGGAGAACGTATATGGTGCTGCCCCGTTGGTAGGTGTTACAGTGATCGTACCATCTGTAGCACCGTTACAGGATGTGGCAGCAGGAACTGCATTGGCGTTCAGTGCTGGTCCGGCATTCACGGTGATATTGACAGTGCGGGTACAACCACCGGCATCGGCAATGACTACGGTATGCAATCCGGAAGGAACGTTATTAAATGTAAAAGGGCTGGGGCCTGCGAGTATGGCACCTCCGTCTAATTGATACGTGTAGGGTGCTGTACCAGTAGTGGGAGTAATAGTAATACTTCCATCTGCAGCGGCGGGGCATGAGGTAGCCGATTGGGCAATGGTGGCATTTACGCCGGCACCAGCGAGTACGTTCACGTTGAAGGTGCGTTGACAGCCTATTGCATCTCTCACAATAACTGTATGGAAACCGGGTAAAACATTGGTAAACTGATAAGGCGGTGTACCACTCTGCGGAGTGCCTGCATCGAGCTGGAAGGTAAAAGGTGGGGTTCCAGCTGTAGTATTCACGGTGATCATACCTGTGGCAGAACCCGTACATACAGCCGCTGTTTGCAGCGCCGTACCTGTAACGCCGGTTCCATTCGTAACGTTTACACTGGTAAGCAGGGACGTACATCCGGTGCTGACATCGGTTACTTTGATCGTATGTGTACCAGAAGTAAGATTGGTGAAAGTGTAGGGGATTGTACCAGCCACAGGCGCTCCTCCATCCAGTGAGAATGTATAAGGCCCGGTACCTCCTGCTGAAGTAATGGTGATCGTACCATTACTGATACCCGTACAAGCAGTGGGTGTAAAGGCCGTGGTGGCGGCAATATTACCTGAACTGCCTATGGTAACAGGGATTTGAGCAGTACAGGAAGGACCTGCATCTTTTACATAAACAGTATACGTACCGGCAGCCAATCCCGTGAATGCGGGAGATGATTGCCAGGTAATGCCATCGAGCGAATACTCATAAGGGGGAACGCCACCATTTGTATAATTCACATTGATCGCACCACTATTGGGCGTACCACAGGTAAATGGTGTGGGGGTGGCACCAGCTGCGAGTCCCTGGGTTCTGTTCACACGAATCGTATCAGTGGCATAGATCTCCTGTGTGGGATCATCAATCTTATCGTAAAATGCTTTGATCACAAAAGGTGTGGAAGCACCGGGAGGAGTACAAACATTGGGGAATGAAACTTCGCGGTCTCCATTCGGTAATACAAGTGTGGTACCCGTGGAAATAAGTGTGTTGGCTAGATCATATAATTCCACTCGTCTGAAAAGGGGTGTACCTCCTTTGGGTACAAAGCGCCAGCTTTCGTTCATTCCCACAGCGCCCCAGGGAGCATCTGTAGCGGCTCTTCCGGGGGCCATTATGCCATTGGTGCGAGCTGCATCCTGCAAACCAACCATGGCCCTTCCCTGGTTCCATCCCGGGCATATTTGTTTGTCAAATATGTTCACATCAATGATCCCGGTTGATTCATATAAAATTATCTGGTGTGTGTTTTCGATCAGGTTGTTACATGCGCCGGAAAACAAAGGGATTTTATAATAATTCAGGATCCATTTACGATATGGGGCGAGACCGCTGGTCTGATAAGAAATTCTTCTGTTCGGTGAAGTGGTTACACCCATATCAATGTCGTGATAGGGCCCCATGATCAATGCCTGATCATAGAATGTGCTTGGCAGGTTTTGGGGTGAACCTCCATTGATAATGCTCCAATGAGAAAATAAATTGGCACGGGTCACATCAAATGAAATGTAACCGTTACTGCTCACTACCAGTTGACTATAGGGTGTTCCAAAAAACACGAAAGGAAAGCCAATGTTATATGGATCTGAATAACGGTCATCAATAACGATATTGGTCGGTGCTCCGGGTATGCCGGGGTTGTTCGATGCCAATAAACAAGTGGGTAATTGAGCCGTGGAGTTTACAGAATAGGTGGTGGACTGACGGTGCGGATCCGGTATCAGGGTTTTCAACGTAATACACAAACCCGGGGGGCATCCCGCTACATTGGTATCGCGTGCGCAGTTGAAGGAAAATCCCTGGGCAGAGATAGACCCGGAAATGAATAACAGACAGCATACCGCTGTAGCTAATCTCAGCAATGTAAGTCTCATATTAATTTGAAATGCAGTTGTTTCGGAATAATCAGTCCTGAATGAGCTACTAATATAGTTAAAATAGTGCACTTGAAGGCAAAAAAGGAGGGCTTTAGAAGAGTTTCTAAGGCACAGATTATTAACATACTTAGGTAGATAACCGTGCTTATAAAGTCCGACAAGATAAACTCCTGAGAATTGTGCCTACACAAACGATTGCATACTGCTAAAAAGACTAATTTTCATTAAATCTGGCTGGTTTATGTAAATCTACCTGATTATTGTCACGACCCCTTTCTTCGTTATGGGACAGTTGTCTTTAGTCCACCCTTCGATCATCCAAATAAAACTGCCGGGAGGCATTGGGTTACCTTGGAAGGTGCCATCCCACCCTTTATCCATTTGTGTGGTACTGAATACAAGATTACCCCAGCGGTTGTACACGCGGAAATAACTGTACTGCTTTATTCCAACGGGTACCGGAAGAAACAAGTCGTTTACTCCGTCGTTGTTGGGGGTAAATGCTGTTGGCACATAAATATCAGGACCCTTGTACACCCTCACCGTAACAAAACCGTCTCCTTTACATCCGGGTATGGTAGATGCCACCACACGATATTTTACCACTGCACCTGCATCTCCGGCAGTGACCACCGGAACGGCAATCGTTGGGTCGCTGAGTCCGGCAGAAGGACTCCATGAAAATACGGTTGCATCCGGATTAGAGGCGATAGCATTTAATTGAAATTTATCTCCTGCATATACGATCGTATCGAAAGGATTTACCCAAACTTTTGTACGCACCGGACCTTCTGCTACCGTTACTGGTATAGGGTTGGCACTGCATCCGCTTGCATCTTTGACAGTAAGCAAATAATCACCTCCGGCAAGTCCGTTATACACTGCACTGTTACCCGATTGAAGCTGATTGCCCGGAGAAAGGGTGAATTGATAGGGTGCTGACCCACTTCCCGGTATGGCCTGCAATGTACCGTTCAGGTCTCCTTTACAAATAGTAGCGGTGGTGGTGGTGGTTACTGCAAAATCCGGGATATCCTTTTTGATCGTAATAGTATCCAGGCCTGTCAACAATGTGTTTGGATCATCACATGCAGCAAAAGTGGTACGCAACAGGTATTGCTTTTCCGGTTCTGATGTACAAATATTTGAGAAGTTCAAATCCAGTAATCCGGGAGTGGTGCGACTTACTGTTGCAGTTGCTACCGGTGAGAAATCCATATTCAGTAATTCAGAACGGATAAAACGGGAAGAACCACCCGATGGTACGAAACGATATCCCTCCTGTGATGCTGTCCAACTGGCAGTCGCATTCTTTCCAGGCGCCGCTTTACCTTTTGTACGCGTTTGATCCTGTACACCCAATATAGCCCGGCTTCCGGCAGGACCAAGTGCATCACAGTTTTTATTTTCTATAAACACATCGATCACCCCGGTACTCTCATATATCACGATCTGAAATGTAGCAGGAGAACGCAAGCCGCAAGGGATGGCTTCGTATACTCCCACACGGTAAAAACTGACGACAAATCGCCGGCAGGGAAATACGCCTTCCACTCTCCATTCAATTTTTCTTTCCGGCGGACTTGACACAACGGGAGATGTGGGGCCGGGCCTGGGGTCCAGGTCCATAAAGACTCCCATAATACTCGATCTTGGATAATGATCGGAAGAACAACTGTTCAATCCCGGTGCAGCAGGTATCGGTAATCCGATACTATATCCGGCCTGGCCCGGACCGCAATAGGCATAGGCGGTATCGAATGTGATCAGGCCGTTTGAACTTACAATAGCCCTGCGGTACACACTGTCATAAAAACAAAAAGGGAAAGGCAAATCAAATATACTGCTGTACGTATCATCATCATACAGCCTGTCATCGGTAGTGGCACCAGGTGTGACATACGGAAAAGGTGCATAGGGAACACTGATCACTGTATAATCCGCAGAAGAGCGAAGATCTGGTACCTGAAAGAAAAGATCGCGGCATGTTTCAGTACAAGGCGTAGTAATCACCGTTCCGTTGATGCCGGTGGGAACACAATTCTGCCCTCTCACTTTAGCAGAGAATGATCCAAAAATGGCTATACTGATAAAACAAATGGTCCGCATCATGTCTGAAGTACAAATTATGTCATGTCCATTACCGGAAGTTATGCAGGAATATCTTCCATGTCATACCGCTCTACGGAATCAATTCCGGGAAGATCCAGCAGGCGTTGCACCAGGTTGTCCAATTCTTCTTTGTCATGAACATATAAGCGGATATTGCCTTCAAAAATTCCTTCCTTTGCTTCGATGGTAAGGGCTGATATATTTATTTTTAAATCACCGGAGATCAGCATCGTTATTTTATTCACTACACCCACGTCATCCATACCCACGATCTTGATACCCGTAAGGAAGGAGATTTCTTTATTCTTGGCCCATTTGGTCTTTACCACCCGATGTCCATAGTTGGATAATAATTTAGTGGCATTCGGACAATTCGTACGGTGTATAGTGAGCCCTTTACCCGTGGTTACAAATCCAAACACGTCATCGCCCGGAATCGGTTTGCAACAATTGGCCAGGTTATATACGATCTTATCACTGCTTTCTCCAAAAATGATCAACTCGGTGTCTTTCCGGTTGGCAGCCGCCTGTGCCGGATTGTACTCGGGTTTTTGTTCTACTACCTTTACCGGTTTAGGCGCTTCAATACGGTCGCCCGATATTTTGAATTCCTTCAGGTCTTTCAGGTCAATGTTCTTTACTGATACCTGATAAAAAAGATCCAGGTTCGAAGGCAGTTTGTACCATTGCACCAGTTCATCAATATTATACTGCGACATGGGTACACCCATACCTTCCAGCTTGCGCTGAATGGTGTATTTACCTTCATCCGCTACTTTCCGTTTTTCTTCTTTCAACGCATCCCTGATTCGCCCCTTGGCTTTGGATGTTACTACAAACCCCAGCCAGTCTTCGGATGCTTTTTGTTTATTACTCGTAATGATCTCCACCTGGTCACCACTATGCAATTTGTGGCTGATAGGCACCAGTTTATGGTTTACTTTGGCACCAATGGTCTTTACGCCGATCGCACTGTGAATGGAGAAGGCAAAATCCAGTGCCGTTGATCCCACCGGCAGCATTTTCACATCACCTTTGGGCGTGTACACATAGATCTCTTCGGCCAGAAAACTGGTTTTAAAATCCTGGAGAAAATCAATACTGTCTGTTTCCTGGTTGGTGATCACTTCCCGTATCTGTTGAAACCATTTGTCGAACCGGCTTTCGTCGCTCGTTCCTTCTTTGTATTTCCAATGCGCCGCTAAGCCTTTCTCAGCAATCTCATTCATGCGTCGGGTACGGATTTGCACTTCCACCCATTTGCCTTGCGGCCCCATCACGGTGGTATGCAAGGCTTCATAGCCATTACTTTTGGGATTGCTGAGCCAGTCGCGCAGCCGTTCCGGTGCCGGGTTATATTCATCCGTGATCATGGAATAAACTTTCCAGCAATCCTCTTTTTCTTTTTCGGGTGAGGAATCAAGTATGGCGCGGATGGCAAAGAGATCATATACTTCCTCAAACTCCACTCCCTTCTTTTTCATTTTATTCGAGATGGAATGAATACTCTTGGGTCGGCCATATACTTCTGCCTGCAGGTTTGCTTTTTCCAGTTTCTCCCGTATTGGCTTGATGAATTCATTGATATAGCGCGTGCGGTCTTTTTTGGTTTCAGCCAGTTTACGTGCAATATCCCGGTATACATCCGGCTCCATGTACTTCATGGCCAGATCTTCCATTTCCGTTTTGATATTGTACAAACCCATCCGGTGTGCCAGCGGAGCATATACATACACCGTTTCAGAAGCGATCTTGAGTTGTTTTTCGCGCTTCATGCTGTCCAGCGTGCGCATATTATGCAAGCGGTCCGACAGTTTGATCAGAATTACCCGGGGATCGTCAGTGAGCGTAAGCAAAATCTTCTTAAAATTCTCGGCCTGCTGGGAGGCATTCACATCGATTACATTGGAGATTTTAGTAAGCCCGTCAACGATACGGGTTATCTCTTCTCCAAATTCCCGCTTGATATCATCCAGGGTGATATCGGTATCTTCCACCGTATCATGCAGCAAGGCGCAAATGGTGGAGCGAATACCCAAGCCAATCTCATCGGAGCAGATCTTCGCCACTGCTATGGGGTGAAGAATATAGGGTTCCCCGCTTTTGCGGCGCATGGTTTTATGCGCATCGGCTGCCATTTCAAAAGCAGTACGAATCAGGTTTTTATCTCCCGGTTTCAATTTGGTCTTCAGCCCCTTGAGCAGGGAACGATATTCCCGGAGAATCAGTTTCTTTTCCTCTTCTTCGTTCAGGTTATATTTTGGTATCTGCGCTACAGTTTCCATTGTCTACGAATTTAGTAAATTAATGCAAGGCTGCAAAGTGTGAGGGCGGCCCTTTCCGTCAAATCGAAGCATCCATACCGGAAAACTAAACAAGGATCCCTGAACGGTACTAACCGGAATACGGTGTTGGACATACTGACTAAAGAAAAAGGGAAACAATTGCTAACAACTGTTTCCCTTTTGTAAATATCGCTGATTGATTTATTTCAGGAAATCATAACGCAGCAGCAGTTCGTGACCGTTTGACCCTCTGTCGTACACGCTGAGCGGGGTGTTGAAAATATCAAAGCTGTATCCTAACGTAAATTTCTTCTGAATTTTAACACCGGCAGATATCATCCAGCTTTGTCTGGCACGGAGGGCCAATCCCCACCAGAATACATCTTTATGCTCTACCCTCGCACCTCCCTGAAATTCGAGCGGAGCATTGGGTAAGTAAATGAACAAAAAGTTAGGGATGATCTTGGTACTGCCATCCACATCCCAGCTATAATTACCATGGAGATAATAGTGGCGGTATAATCTTGCCTCTTCATTACGATTGAGGGTGCCGGTATAGAAATCAAGTTTGGTCTGGATCAACTGGCTGACACTTGCACCGATCTGTAATTTTTTTCCGGTATAGGCAATACCAAAACCTGCATCTCCTTTGAAACGGCTATCGGCACCGGCAAGTACGGGATCGTTACCGAGTGAAACCGCCAATTTCGCTTTATCAATAGCAAATTGCTGGAAGCGGGCTTCTATTCCCAATGAGAAAGAAGCATTGCCATCGTTGAGCGGAATATGGTAGGCATAGGAAGTTTGTATACCCGTACGTTTGGTAGGTCCGGTTACATCGTTATACACATAACCGCCGATACCCACTTTCAATTTGCTGAGATAAGCTGATCCGAATGCCAAAGTAGTTTGCGGGCCACCATCAATACCGTCCCACATTTTACGATAAGATACACCGATCACACCATGTTTCGATGACCCGGCCGTAGCTGGGTTATGCAGGTTGCCATGCTGATCAAATAAGGAGGAAGTCATTAACTGCTGCGCAGCGGCGGGTCCGGCGATCATGATCAGCAGCAGTGAAATGTTTATAATTCTTTTCATGTTTATATTTTTATTGGTTCCGCATCCTGGGTGATAAAATGCATGATGTCGAAATCAAATTCTTTTTCACGTTTTTAACACCCCTGCGAATGCAAATAGTTAATGCGATTACCGCAGAATCGTCACATTGCCTTTGAGATATACGATTCTTCCGTTCACCAGTCTGTAGGTGATCACATAATAATAGGTTCCGTCGGGCAATGGTTTGCCTTCGTAGGTGCCGTTCCAGGTATTCTTATAATCTGCTGATTCAAACACTTTGGCACCATACCGGTTGAATACCTGTGCTTTGGCACTGGTAAGACAGTTGCCACTGGTGATCAGCCAGAGATCATTGATACCATCTCCGTTAGGCGTAAAGGCTTCCATCGGTTTTACACAATAAGGAACAACAGTAATCACTACATCATCTGTTGCGATACAACCCTGTGCATTGGTTACCCGAACGGAATACGTGGTAGTAACGGATGGGTTGGCATTGGGATTCAAAACGGTGGCGCTGCTAAGCCCTGTTGACGGAGTCCACAGATAAGTACCTGCAGAAGCGGTAGCCTGCATGGCATATACATCGCCGGCAATAATGGTGGCGTCGGGACCGGCATTTATCGTTGCACCAGGGAATACACCAACTGTTACGGTACGTTGAATATTACATGAACCAAGGACTGCATTCAGTGTATATGTCGTGGTGGTAGTAGGTGTGAACACCGGGTTGGCAATATTCGGATTGCTTACTCCGGTTGTGGGCGTCCAACTGTATGTGGTAGCATTGCTGTTTACTACGGGTGTAAAACTATTCCCCAGGCAAACAGAACTTCCGGCGATCGGGTCAACGAAAAGGTTAAAGCTGAACACAATGGTTACGGTCTGACTGGCTGTACATCCTGAACCTATGTTTCGGGCAATTACATTATAAGTCCCTGCTGCCAATCCGGTAAATGCATTGGATGTTTGGTAGGTTGTGCCGCCATTGATACTGTATTCATACGGAGGATTGCCACCGCCTGCTGCTGTAACGGTGATGGTACCGCCTGCGGAACAATTTCCATCAGTTTTTGCTACGCTGATGGTCATGGTATTTACCAGGGTAAGTGTGGCTGTTTGAGGTGTGCTTAAACAGTTATTAGCATCTCTTACCACTACGTTATAGTTACCTCCTGCAAGTCCGGTAAAGGTGTTAAAAGGCTGGAAGCTCGTTCCACCGTTGATACTATATTGATAAGGTGGAGTACCACCAGTTGCGTTTATGGTAATCGTACCGTTGGGATTACAGGTAGGATCAGCTTTTGTAAAGGTGCAACGGGGTGTGATTCTTTTTACATAAACAGTATCAGAGAAAACCACATCGATGGGAGGATTTCCGATACAGTCGTTGTATGTAACGCGGATTTCATACGCCGTGCTGTCGAGTGTGGGGCATACGTTGGGAAAGTTGAGGTTGAGCACTCCAGGAGACAGGGTGCTTGTATCTGCATTGGCCACTATGTTGCCATTCACCAGCAACTGAGCACTTTTTAACCGGGATACGCCGCCACTCGGAATAAAGCGGAAGCAGGTATCCATGCCGGTGGCACCCCATACGGTTGCATTTTTACCGGGCGCGGCAATAGCATTGGTGCGTCCGCCATCCTGCATACCCAAAATAGCCAGGCCACTGTTCCAACTGGTACAAAAGGGTTTGTCTTTGATATACACTTCCACAATGCCGGTGCTTTCATACAACACCATCTGGTGAGTAGCGCGGGGGGCGGTACATGCACTGCCGAAATAGGGCATATCATTATAGCTTGCTATAAATCTCCTTTTGGGGGCTATTCCTTCCACCCGCCATTCAATTTTCTTATTGGGTGAAGCGATATTGGGATTGATATCGTGATAAGGCCCGAATATCATATTGGGCGCATACGCTGTATTAGGAATGGCACCGGTAGTTGCAGAGATGGAGTAACCACTGCCGGTACCTGCACGGGCTATATCGAATGATATAGCAGAATTGGATCCCATGATCAACGATGTGAAAATATTGCCATAAAAGCAGAAGGAGAATCCGGGAGTTATAACCGGACTCCAGGTGTCATCGATATAAATTTGACTTACTACTGTACCGTTGGGAGTGGTGTAAGCAAACGGAACATAAGCTGGGTTTGTAATAACATAACCGGTAGTTTGTTTGATATGCGGCACCTGTGCCGTAATGGTAGTACAATTGGTACCGCAAGGTAATACGATATTGCGGTTGGCAATAGTAAAAGTAGTGGCAGGATTCTGGCTCCATGCCCATAAGGCCATGAAAAGCCCTAAGAGGGTCAGTGATAACTTTCTCATCAGCAATTGGTTTGGTTGAGTGCAAAAAATTTTACATGCAGCAATTACCTGCATCAGTCGTTCCAGGATATAAAATTTCAGGAAGGTCTTGGTTATCAGACAAAGTCTTGGTTAAAGCCCAGATGGTTAGCCCAAACGTAATGTTTTTTTTAATATTTATGAAATGAAATTTGCCGGTTTTTGCTGGCATGTGTATTAAATTCCAATCTTGCCCGTCCAAACATAAAAAAGCCCTACCTTTGCCACCCAAAATTAAAAATTCCAACGGCTGAAACAGAATGCGTTTTGCCTGGGATTTGGAATTTTAATTATTGGGTATTTGTTTTCAAAACACCGGATGTGGTGAAATTGGTAGACACGTCAGACTTAGGATCTGATGCCGCAAGGTGTGGGGGTTCGAGTCCCTCCATCCGGACAATACTTTAAGTTGAAGAGGTTTCAGAAGTTCAAGAGGTTCAAGAGGTTCAAGAGGCGTGCCCGCCGTGGCGGGTTCCATAGGTTGAATAAGTTCCAAAAGTTACCCGCTACAGGAATTTACTTCAAAAAGTTGAACCTTCTCCCCGAAAAGCAGGAAGCTGTTCTGTAACCTTTTAAACTTTTTGAACCTTTTCAACTTTTTGAACTTCTATTAAACTACGATAATGGCAACTGTTACTAAAGAAAACATCGGTCTGCTGCATGAAAAGCTCACCGTGAAACTGGAAAAAACCGATTATCTGCCCTCTTTTGAAAAAGCGCTGAAAGAGTATAGCAAAAAGGCGAATATTCCCGGATTCCGTAAAGGCATGGTGCCCGCCGGACTGATCCGTAAAATGTATGGCACTTCCCTGTTTGCCGATGAGGTACTGAAGAGTGTGGACAAAGAACTGATGGCTTATTTGCAAAGCGGGGAGATCGACATTTTCGCCCAGCCCCTTCCCATGGACAGTGATTTCAGCAAACTGGACATGAACAATCCGGTAGATTATAGCTTCGATTTTGAAGTGGGGATGAAACCCGCATTCAATCTTCCCGATCCCGGCAGTGCAAACATTACCCGCTACGTGGTGGAAGTAACCGATGAGATGATCGATGGCGAAGTAGAACGGTTACGCAACCGCCATGGCAATATGAAGAATGAAGAAACGGTGAACACCGAGGATAATGTGCTCAACCTCGATTTTACAGAAACAGATGCCGATGGTACTATAACAGAAGGTGGTATCAAAAAAGATAATTCCATACTGGTAAAATATTTCGCCCCCGCTTTCCGTAGCAAATGGATGAGCCAAACCACCGGTCATACTGAAACCGCGCAACTGAAAGACGCGTTTGAGGAAAAAGAAAGAGAGTGGATCATCAGCGACATGGGGCTTGACAAAGCTGACCCTGCCGCTGCAGAAAAATATTTTACTATCACTATTACCAAAATAGGACTGCTGGAGAAACGAGAACTGAACGAAGAATTCTTCAACCAGTTATACCCCGGCCAGGATGTGAAAACAGAAGCTGATCTCCGCGACAAACTGCGCAATGAAATTCAGCAATACTGGAACAGCCAGGCCAATAACCAGATTCATGACCAGGTATTCCATTTTCTGGTAGACAATACCGCCATACAGTTTCCCGAAGATTTTCTGAAAAAATGGGTGAAAACACAGGGTGAAAAAACAAAGACTGACGAAGAAGTGGAAAAAGAATTCCCTGTATTTATCAGCCAGTTGAAATGGACGCTTATTTCCGACAAAATCGTACAGGACAACGGTGTGCAGGTAGGCCCCGATGAGATTCGCATCTTCGCCAAACAACAATTGTTCAGTTATATGGGCGGCGCCAATCTCAGCGATGACCAACCCTGGGTAAATGATTATATAGAGAAAATGATGAAGGACCGCAAATATGTGGAAGATGCATACAACAGGTTGCAGACCCAGAAAATATTCGAATGGGCTGCATCTCAGGTTCGACCTGCTGATCAATTCATCGGTGCAGAAGAATTCACCAAAATGGTGGAAGCACATCAGCATCATCATCATTAATTTTAATAGAAAGCTATTTCTGCAATACAGATCCCGGGCTTGTTCCGGGATTTTTTTTTATGTACGGGGTAAGGTGTACGATGTACGGTGTGGGATGTACGGTTTTCGATGTACGGTGTGGGATGTATGCGGCTCTCATTATTTTAGACCTGCCTGCCATACCTCCATTTCACTTCGGCAGGTAGGTTTTAGATTTTCTGATATTAACGTTTGCGGTTGGAATAATTCATAATTCTACATTCTTAATTCTAAATTCTTCGGACTTCCGGTCTTTCCGCCACGGCGGACACGTCCGACTTCCGGTCTTCCCGACTTCTGCACTTTCCGCCATTTCGTCTTATATTTTCTGAAACCTGTCAGGGGATTTTGTGGTTTTGGCATTTGGACGGATATTTGATGCAGGGAATTGATCCTCACAAAATAACTATCTATGACATTTAACTCTGAGTTCGAAAAATATGCGGTTAAGCACCGCGGACTATCCAGTAATACCCTGCACAGCTATGCTTCTCACTTGGTAACGGCCATGACGCCCAATATCATTGAGGAACGTTCCCTGAATGTAGCCGTAATGGATGTATACAGCCGCTTGATGATGGACCGGATCATCTTCCTGGGCTACCCGATCAATGACGAGATCGCCAATATTGTAACCGCCCAATTGCTGTTTCTGGATTCATCCGACCGGTCTCGGGATATAAATATGTATATCAACAGTCCCGGCGGAAGCGTGTATTCCGGGTTGGGTGTATATGATACCATGCAATACGTAAGCCCAGATATCGCCACGATCTGTATCGGTGTGGCCGCCTCCATGGCCTGTGTGCTGTTGGGCGCTGGTACCAAAGGGAAAAGAGCCGCATTGCGTCACTCCCGCATCATGATGCACCAGCCCAGTGGCGCCATTGGTGGACAGGCCAGTGATATCGAGATCACCGTGAATGAGATCCGCAAGCTCAAAAAAGAATTGTATGAAGTGGTACAGGTGCATACCGGTAAATCCATTGAGCAGATCGAAATCGATTTCGACCGCGATAACTGGATGACGGCCCCCGAAGCCAAAGAATACGGTCTCGTGGATGAGGTATTGCTGACCAATCCCCGTAAAGCCAAAAAAGATTAATTAAACCCGGCCCGCAACCGGTTTCTAACAGAAAAAAACGCAACACATGAATCACCAGGATTTATTATACAAACAACTGATTCTTTCTGAAGACGAAGAAGAAAAAGAAGAACAACCCAAGAGCGATCTGGGTATGTTCAGCAAAAAACTTGAACGGTATTTCTTTGATAAACGATCTGTATACCTCTGGGGCGTGGTGGATGATAAAAGTGCCAAAGACGTGGTCAGCAAATTGCTGCTCCTCGATGCAGACAGGCCCGGAGAAGAGATCAAATTTTATATCAACAGCCCCGGCGGGGTGGTAACAAGCGGTATGGTGATGTACGATACCATGCAAATGATCAAAAGCCCGGTAAGTACCATTTGTATGGGTCTGGCCGCCTCCATGGGAAGCATTCTGCTGAGTGGTGGTGTGAAAGGCAAACGGTATATTTTCCCGCACGGGGAAGTTATGATCCATCAGCCTTCATTGGGCGGTTATATTCAGGGCGTAAGTGCCGATCTGGAGATACAGGCACGGCAAACCAGGCGGGTAAAAGAGATCGGAGCCGGCATTCTGGCCAAAAATTGCGGCAAGACTGTAGAACAGATCATGAAGGATTTCGACCGTGATTTCTGGATGGATGCAGAAGGCGCATTGGCCTATGGCATTGCTGATAAGATCGTAGATTCATTATAAAATACTCATTATAAACACATTAAGTGTTTATTGCAAATAAAACCGCCCTATTCAGGGTGGTTTTATAATTTTGTACGTTACCATTTCGTTTAAACTTACGTTATAAGATTAGCAGATACCCAATAAAATGGCAAAAAACCCCCTACATTGTTCCTTTTGTGGCCGCAGCAGAGATGAGGTCAAAATCCTTATTGCTGGTCAGGAAGGACATATTTGTGAAAACTGTGTGGAGCATGCCCGTGAGATCATTGACCAGGAGCTGACCGTGAAAGATGATAAAGGCAGTTCCTCTTTCAAACTCAACGTTAAGAAGCCCATTGAAATAAAAAAATTCCTGGATGAATATGTGATCGGACAGGATGAGGCGAAGAAAACGCTCGCTGTGGCCGTGTATAACCACTATAAGCGCTTACAGCAACGCACCGGTGACGCCAGTGCTTCCGGCAATGAAGTGGAAATAGAAAAGAGCAATATTATAATGGTGGGCGAAACCGGTACCGGTAAAACGCTCCTCGCCAAAAGTATTGCACGGCTGCTCAACGTTCCCTTTACCATCGTAGACGCGACGGTGTTTACTGAATCCGGATATGTGGGTGAAGATGTGGAAAGCATTTTATCCCGCCTGCTGCAGGTATGCAATTACGATGTGGTGGCAGCCGAAAGAGGCATTGTATTCATCGACGAAATAGATAAGATCGCCCGCAAAGGAGATAATCCTTCCATTACCCGTGATGTAAGCGGCGAAGGGGTGCAACAGGGTATGCTCAAACTGCTGGAAGGATCTGAAGTGCTGGTTCCCCCACAGGGCGGACGGAAGCACCCGGAACAAAAATTGGTTAAGATCAACACTCAAAATATTCTCTTTATCTGTGGTGGTGCCTTCGATGGTATCGATCGCATCATTGCACGCCGGGTACAAACCAATACTATCGGCTTCAATGTTGATAAAGAATTGCAGGAAGACATGAAGAAGAACCTGCTCCGCTATGTGAATCCGCAGGACCTGAAATCGTTCGGCCTCATTCCAGAATTACTGGGAAGGCTGCCCGTGGTCACTCATCTGGACCCACTCGATGCCAGTACGCTGCGTGCCATTCTTACAGAGCCCAAGAACGCACTCATCAAGCAATACCAGCGCCTGTTTGAACTGGAGGGGATCAATCTCACCATCGAAAACGATGTACTTGACTTTATGGTGGAAAAAGCCGTGGAGTATAAACTGGGTGCACGCGGTCTCCGCAGCATCTGTGAAGGTATTCTTACCGATGCCATGTTTGAAATGCCATCTTCCAAAGAAAAAGAATTCGCTCTCGACCTCGAATATGCCAAACGCAAATTTGATAAGAGTAAGCTTTCCCTATTAAAAGTTGCATAAGTTCAATAGGTTGCATAAGTGACATAAGTTCTTTATGCACCAACTTTAACCTATGCAACCTATGTAACTTATGTAACCTATTCAACCTCCCACACCATGCAGGAACTCATCGATAAACTGAAAGCCGAAGCCAATCTGAGTGACGAACAGGCCAAACAGGCGATTGCCACGATCAAGAATTATGTAGTGGAAAAATTCCCAATGCTGGAAGGCGCAGTGAACAATGTGTTTGGCGGTGAATAAGCCCCCTGTGGATTATTATTTAATATCCCGGCAATGTTTTCCTTTGGGATTATTGGCTGCCTGATAGGGGCTTACAGCGCGGCTGCATGCCTGAAATAAAAGACTGGCGACAATGAGGGCAAGTACAATTTTAGTTTTCATAGTTAGCATTATTTAACCATGAAAATAATACCTGCTTTCCAAACCAGCACTATGGATTTACTTGTGAAATATGCCTGCTCCCATTCGAAAAATACGAAGGGGAAACCACCACTGCTTTTTACTTAACAGACATCATACTTACGGTAGCGGAAGAGAACAGTATCAGGAATGCCTCACTTATACTGACAAATGGGACAGATAATCCATATTGGCCTGCATACTCTCAAATGGTGTGCTCGCGTATTCTTCCTGTTCGATAAAAAAATATTTCAGTCCCGCCTGCTTACGCTGTTTCAGCATAGCGGGAATATCCAGGCTGCCTTTGCCAAATTCGGTGCTTTGTTTTTTTGCCAGGTTCATATCTTTCAAATGCCATAATGGAAAACGTCCTTTGTACCGGTTGAAATAATCAAGCGGATCTTTTCCACCCACGATCACCCAGCCGAGATCCAGTTCCATATGCACCAGAGCAGGATCGGTATTATCTAACAATATATCGTACAGCACCTGGCCCTGATCGGTTTCAAACTCGTATTCATGATTATGATAACCGAACTTGATACCCCGTTTGGCGCAATCCTCCCCCGCTTTATTAAACTTGGCTGCTACTTTTTTATAGTTTTCAATCGCTTGTCCGTTGGTGGGCATCGTGGAGCAAATGAGGTATTCTTGTCCGCTGGCCGCGGCTTCATCGATGGTATGTAACCAATGTTCATCAATATGCACATGGCCACTGCGCAGATGCATGCCCAACTCTTCACAGGCCTTTTTCATATCCCCTGCACTGAGTCCGTAGTAATGCCCCGCACTGCTACCAGCAGACTCAATTTGCTTTATTCCCAATGAAGCTATTTTTTTCAGCGTACCGGTGGCATCCGCCAGCATTTCATTTCGAAAGCTATATAATTGTACCCCTGCATTTTTTACTTTGCCGTCACCTGTGTTTGCATTTGCAAATAATAAACTACCTGCCGCAAGGCTGGCTGTGCATGCTATAAATTCCCGTCGGGTTTGCATAGACCAATTGATTTATCTGTGAAGCGATGTATTAATAGTTATAGAGCAAGGGCTTTCAGTACAGCATCAGTCACCAATTGGCTACCCGCGTCCGTTAAATGCACTCTGTCGGTAGTAAGTAATCCTTTCTCCTGGTTTTGTTGGTTATGTGCTTGCTCGTATTCCATCCATTCCTTGCGTAAATCCACCAGCCCGCAATGATAAGCCGTGGCCAGTTTTCGGATTACATCGCAGTAACTGTTCATATCCGTATCCTGTGGATTGGCATTATTTTTTAATTCGCCGATGCAAAGGGGTGTAACGGCGATTACTTTTATTTTGCGAGCCTGGCATTTCTTTATGATTGCTTCGTAAAATCGTTCAAACTTATCTAAATCCGTACCCGTTCCCATCTGTTTATGCCAAACATCATTCACGCCAACATAGATCAGCACCTGTGCGGGCCGTTTATCCAGCACATCCTCATCCAGGCGCAGGTACAGATCGTATACTTTATTGCCACCCACTCCCGCGCCTATAAGCTCATACTTATCTGATATGCCTTTTGCCGAAAGGTAAGTTTGCATACGATCAATATAACCGCCTTTGTTCACGCCCATCTGCGTGATTGAATCACCAAAAAATATGATACGATTTTTTCTTGCCGGAGTCATTGACAGTAAAATTATAGCGGCTAATGCCATTACTAATTTAGACATAAATACATGTATTATTTTGTTTCCATTTTATTTTAATTCAAACACTTGCCTCATCCAATCGCCGGCATCTGCTGCAATACATGGCTGATACGCCTCATCAATTCCATACAGGCCCTGGCATTATGATATGGACATTTCCAGAACCCGGCCTTCACTTCTCTGATTATTTCACCATTGTCATCACGGCCCCAATACCACTCCCCATATAGCTCATCCCTGATCTGATTTTTTATATAGTCCCAACTGGCCAATGAACGAAAGAGCCATTGGGAATCGCCGCTTATCTCAAACGCATTGAAAAAACCCACCATCGCTTCTGCCTGCGGCCACCAATGTTTTTCCTTTGGCCTGTCCGGTTGTATGGGATCCGTTTCATGCCACATACCGCCATCTCTTTCATCCAATCCTGCGGAGGAAGCCACTGCAAGACTTATAGCATAATGACGAAACCGTTGTATATGTTTATCATCTCCCGCTATTTCAGCAGATTCAAGGAGCAACCAGGAGGCTTCGATATCGTGCCCGTAGGAACGAATAAACGACATGGGTTTCCACTGTTCATCCATGAATAATAGCAGATGATTGGTTGCCTTATCAATCATATAGTTGCCGAAATAATCCAGCAGGCCACTAATTTTTTTTTGCAATTCCGGATCCGGCCAAACCGTATATAAATTCGCATAGGCCTCCACGACATGAAGGTGCGTATTCATGGTCTTTTTATCGTTGCGGTCTTTTTCACTGAGCCGGAGATCAGCAGCAGGCTGCCAGTCACGCGCAAAGGCTTCAATATACCCTCCTGCAACGGGATCGAAGCTATAGCGTTCGATCGTATTGTATAACTCAATGGAAAAACGGAGTGCCTCCGGATCGCCGGTTGCTTTATAGTACTCTGCCATGGCATAGATGCAAAAAGCCAATCCGTATACCTGTTTTTTACCATCCAGCATTTTCCCGGTATGATCTACCAGCCAGTACACACCTCCATATTCATGATCTTCAAAAAAATCCCGGATGTAACGATAAGCACGTTCTGCCATTTGCAGATGATTGGGCTGATGCGTGCGCTGGTATGCAGCAGCGAAAGTCCAGGCAATACGGCTGCACAGTACCTGACCTTTAGGAGCCAGCGGATCAGGTTCATTCGTATCCGACAACGCACCATAAAATCCACCCTTTACTTCATCGGGCATATACGTTATCCAATAAGAAAGTATCTGGTTCAGTTCCTGCTCCAGTTCTTCGTGGAATGTTATCAGTTGTTGCCGGTACTGCATGTGAGCGATGAAATGAATGCGAAACGATTATATGCTGTTAATGGATAACGCGCCGGGTGCTGCAGCCGAAATTAGTTGTTTATTTTTATCAATTAACCGCGTCAGGGTTTTCACAGTATGTGCCGTGCTGAATCCATCGGGAGGCGTATTCATTACATAGTCGAGCAGCCGGTCTACGGTGGAGGTAGCCACATGCATACGGGTATCAGAAGAAGCATAATAAATATATACGGTACCATTATCATCGGCTATCCATCCGTTACTGAATATTACATTCGACACATCACCAATACGCTCTTCTCCTTCCGGAGCCATAAAATAACCGGCGGGCTTATGGGTTACCTTCGTAATATCTTCCAGGTCGGTGAGAAACATATACAGTACATATCGTAAACCGGCAGCCGTATTCCGTACGCCATGGGCCAGGTGCAGCCACCCTTTTGATGTTTTGATGGGTGCGGGGCCCAGTCCGTTTTTTTGTTCATATACCGTGTGGTATACCCGGGCATCTATTACCAGCTCTTTCTCTATCCTTGCATTTTCAATTGTTTTACTCAATCCAAATCCAATGCCGCCTCCTTTACCTGCTTCAATAAATCCATCCTGTGGCCGGGTGTAAAATGCATAACAGCCATTTACAAATTCCGGGTGCAGTACCACATTGCGTTGCTGCGGAGAGGGTGTTATCAGATCGGGCAGTCGCTTCCATTTTTTCATATCCTTTGTTCGGGCGATACCGCATTGTGCAATTGCAGCAGACTGATTGCCTGCACCAGCGGAAGGATCCCTTCGTTCCGTGCAAAACAAGCCATATATCCAACCATCTTCATGCTGCACCAGGCGCATATCATACATATTGGTTTCCGGTACTTCTGTTTCGGGTATATCGAGGGGATATTCAGAAAATTGAAAATGATCAATACCATTATCACTTTCTGCCAGGGCAAAAAAAGACTTTCGGTCTGATGCCTCTACCCTTACTACCAGCAGGTACCGGTTCTGCCACCTGATGGCGCCTGCGTTCAATACCGCATTGATGCCAAATCGCTCTAATAAAAAAGGGTTTGCGGCTTCATCAAAATCATAGCGCCAGTGCAGCGGCGTATGTTGTGCAGTAAGTATGGGCGATTGGTAGCGGTCCACCACACCATTTCCTGTTGGTTGTTTTACATTGCTTTTTTCGAACAATGCCTGTTGTTCACTTTTTAATGCCGCCAATCGTTTTGAAAAAATAGTACTCATATAAAAGATTTAGAAATCAATCTTCCAGTTTATTCCACCATGTTCGTTTTAAAATAATAATAATTGCCACCAGTATACCGATCGTAATCAGTAAGGGACTGTGCATACCCAAGATCAGGTACATCGGTAATATGGTGAGACATAGCTGCCCGATAATACCCAGCACCACATTAAACATATCCAGCTTGAATCGTTTATTGCCTTGAAATTGCGGATCATCAGCCACTACCTGCTCATGTACAGGCTTCCAGAATCCCCATGGCCGCACCGACTTATAAAACTGTTTCAATGTTTGCATTTCCGTTGGTGGTGCAGCATAGGTACCTGCAATGCAGGCTATGAGCGAAAGCACAAATAAGAGCGGCCACCAATACAAGGGCAGGCCCGTAGTGATATACCGCATGGCCATTGCTCCGGCGATACCTGCCAGCATGCCCCAGAAAAATCCGTTGGCATTGAAGCGCCACCAGTACCATTTGAGGCAGTTGGCAGCCACATAGCCGCCATATAAACCACCCACGATCCATTGCAACAGGTCGTTTACATTATCGGCCATAAAACCAAAGATGATTCCGATTGTAACAACGAGTACACCCACTGTATAATTCATGGTAATGATGCGCTTATTGCTCGCAGACGGATTAACATACTTCAGGTAAATATCGTTTACAATATAAGCCTGTGCAGCATTGAGCGTGCCGCTGAATGTACCCATGAATGCGCCCAGTAAACCTGTAAGGACAAGCCCCAATATTCCAACAGGAAGAAACGTGTTGATCGTAGCGGGCAAGATGCGTTCAAAATCGGTGACATTATCCGGTCCTTTTAAATTAAGCTGATTATAGTATAATAATGCCAGTACCGTAAGGCCCGTAATCATGGTGTACCGCACGGGCAGGAGTATGATGCTTACAAATCCGGTCATCTTGCTTGCTTCCTTCGGACTGCGGGTACTCAATACTTTTTGCATATCATAATTGGGCGCAGGCCCCGCAAGCGAAGCAAATACGCCTTTTAAGAGCATCATCATAAAGAATAATCCAAAGAGGCTGAAGCCATCGTCGGCAATTTTTTTATTGGCATCCGCCACAATATTTGACCAATCAAGCCGGAGCTCCCAGTTAAAAAAGGGATTATCCCAACCTTCCGGCACATGCAGTGATTTGCCGGCCAGGTTTTGCACGGCAATAAAACCGATCGCAATACAGGCCACTGTCAATACGATATACTTGATCACATCTCCCAATACGATACTATGCATACCGCCGAGGATTGAATAAAACATGGCGAACAGGGTAAATATGATTCCATAGAAATGAGGGACATACTGGTCTGCCACATGAAAAGGAACATAATCTTTTACCAGGTCCCAGGGTATGAACACCTGCATAAATTTTCCGAGACCTATGAATCCGTATGCCAGAAATCCGAGACAACTGATCAGGGCAAATGCAATCACTATAACATGGGCTCCACCTACCCCTTTGCCTTTCGTCCCAAACCGGGTCTTTAGCCATTCTGCTCCGGTATTCGCATTACTTCTGCGAAGCCATTTGCTCAGAAACATCATCATAAAAACCTGATTGAATACGGGCCATAACCAGGGTATCCAGATACTTTTTAATCCATACACAAAACAAAGTGCAACCATCCACATCGTGCCACTGATATCAAACATATCGCTGGCATCGCTCAACCCAAGCTTATACCAGGGGAGGCTTTTACCACCCATGAGGTAGCTTTCTTTATTTTCCCGCGCCTTATTTTTATAATACCATCCGATGGCAAGCATAACCGCCAGGTAAATCAGAACGATACTTATGTCCAGCATACTGAGCTGCATAGCGGAATGTGTGGTTTAGTTTTAAAATAGCCAGGTTAAAAAAGATGCAGGCTGAAGAATCAGCCCGCCTGTCTGCTTTTGACTGCTTAGTTACAAAACTATTTATATAAATATTCTTTGTTCAGGTCTTTTTGAAACAAGGTTATCGGATGCTCATAAAATAATTTAAAATCATTTGCCGTCCTTTCCCCTTTGTACGGTACATAATATTCAAACTCACCATTTGCCTTGCGGCCCGCATTTCGCCATGCAAGTGCATACGAAAGGCGATGCTTTAGCAATACGGGTAAAAATGTACCTGTCCACCAATCGGTATAAGTCAGGTTGCCGCCAAACTCTGTCAGCGCTGGCAGTTTATCGTTCTCCTGCGCTACTGAGTCCAGCGTTGTCAGCATCCTGTTTATATCGGTCAAAAATTGCTGCTGGCTGTTATCACGCTGATAAATATCCAAACCCATTATATCCACCCACTCGTTGCCCGGGTATTTTTGCAGGTATTCATCGCGCCCGGCAAACCGGTCTGTATTATATGCGATGAGGAGGTGATGAATTTGCTTCTTATTCCGCAGATAATTGATGGTAAAGCGCCACAATTGTTTAAATTCAGTGGCGGTGCAATTTTTACCACCCCACCAAAACCAGTCTCCGTTGAGTTCATGAAATGGCCGGAAGATTATTGGTATTAAGTCTCCAGATTTACTGCGAAGGCTGTTAAAAAAACCGGCTACTTTATCGAGCCAGGTTGTAAAGTATGCATGCTTTTTGCCTCCGGGCAATATGGAAGCGACGGTTTCAGCGGCAGGTTCCCAGGCAGACTTACCCGTAAGCGGATTATGCAGATGCCAACTGATAGTTATAATACCACCCCTTTCGTGTGCCTCGCGAATGAATGTTTTCATAGCTGTAAAAGGCACGCTATCGAGATTCACGGGATCATCGTTTTCGATACCACCAATTTCCCATCCATATACGGCAGGGTAATCGCCCGTTACATCATGTATATCGCTGCGGCCTGCTTCATACCGCCATTGCACTCCATAAGCCAGATCATCCTGATGCCCGATCATAACCCCTTTGCTGACTAATTTTTTCAGATGAGCATTTAATGCGATGGTCTGCGGGGTGGCCTTTGGATCGGAAGGAAGTACAGTTTGCGACAATGCAGCAGGCAGCCCGGTACCAGCAAGGATAATTAATGCCCAAATCCGGCATACAAACCCATAAGGCAAGCGTTTTAGCGCAATCATTCGTAAGGAGTAAAGTATATTAAAAGTAGGTTTTTTACCTCCCGTCAGACTAATACTATTTTACCAAAAACTGATGATCTATGCCGGGATTCAGGCCAAAACAACAAGATTTGAAAGGAAAGTAATGGGATGCGGGGGTAATAAACTGTGCATATAATAGTAATATTATTTTATCAGCGATTCAATAACTTAGTTTGCTAATTTGCTGGTATGACCAAAAATATAATACGGGAAATAACACCCCTTACCCCGAGCGATTGCTTTACCATCTTCAGCCGCACGAAGTCTGATTTTGATTTTCCGCTGCATTCCCATGAAGAATTTGAATTGAACTTTATTGAAAACGCAAAGGGCGCGCGGCGTTATGTCGGCGATCATATCGCGGATATTGACGACCTGGAATTGGTACTCGTTGGATCTAACCTGCCGCATTGCTGGCAAACACACCAATGTACAAGTAAAGAAATTCGTGAAGTAACGATCCAGTTTCACAAAGATCTTTTTGATGATAAACTGTTGCGCCGGAATCAACTGAGTTTTATACGCACCATGTTTGACCGCTCCTCAAAAGGAATTATTTTTACGCGGAATACCATTCTTCAAATCATGCCCCGCCTCACTGCCATTACACAGAAACAGGGTTTTGATTCGGTACTTGAGTTGTTATCGCTGCTGCACGACCTGTCCATATCCAGGAATATGCACACCCTTTCGGATGCCACATTCAGCAATACACAGCTTTCTTATAACAGCCGCCGTATTGATGCTGCGTTTGAATATATGAATCAGCATTTTCATAAGCCCATTACGCTGAAGGAAGTGGCGAAACTGGTAAATATGACCGACGTATCGTTCAGTCGCTTTTTCAAAACCAGAACAGGTATTACCTTTATGGACAGTTTGCTGGAAATGCGGCTGGGCAATGCCTCGCGGCTATTGATCGACACCACCCAATCGGTAGCGGAAGTAGCCTACAACTGCGGGTTCAATAATATCTCCAACTTCAACCGCTTATTCAAAAAAAAGAAAGCCTGTACACCAAAAGAATTCAGGGAAAGTTTTAGTCATGGAGGAAGAATCTTCATATAAGGCTGCACGGCATATTTTATAATCGCAGTTTCCGGATCAGGAATACTCCCACCCTGTTACCCAAAGCTGTACTGGTATCTACCGTAAACCGGTAATGTATACCTCCATACACTCTGCTGATGGAGCATTCGCCCGAAGCCTGTAAAAAAGAACTGAAATTGCGTTGCATACCGATGTAGCGCAGATCGCTGGTGTCTGTAAAAGAAAAATTATCGCCGAATACATGCGTTAATACCGTAGCAGCGGCCGCAGATATGGTGCTATGGCCACTCGTGTATTCCGGAAATGGCGGGGTTTGCAATACCGGAGACCATACACTGTCTATGTATTGATTGATAACGGTAACAGGGCGCACATAATCCCACTTATACTTATTATCCCAGCAGGAGATGAATGCATCAAATAAGGTAATGGCTGTAAGGGCATAGGTTCTTGCCACTTTTACTTTATCAGCATTGGTTTTCTTTAATGCTATCGCTGCGATGCCCATCCAATGCCCTCCGGGTGTGATTTTTTTATTCGCAAATGCCAGGTGTCCCGCATGTTGTGTTACAAAAGGATTGTCATCCCAGAAGCGGGCTATTTCTTCCTGCTCTTTCGTAAGCTGTTTGTTGATGGTATAAACTTCTTTTACCATTTTAAAAAAAACACTGTTTGTATCCGTACTGTAAGCGGGTGGCGGAGGCGCTTTGAATTGTTCCGCCGAATCTATTACAAAAGGATGCATAGTATTCCAGCAATACTCCACGGCATCTGCATAATCAGGAGGTGTGGGCTTCCAATGTCCGGCTTCCTGGTGTCCGATAAATTTGGGCTTGCCTCTTGTTTGCAGGTAATTATCTTGTACAGCCCTGGCAAGAATAACGTTAGCAATACTGTCGCCAAACTCTGTTGAATTAAGATACACTTCTTTATCCAGCACTTTCCTGTATTGATCCATCAGCGGTTCCTGGTAAGCGGCGAGACTATCCGTAGAAAAAGTAACTTTTCTGGCCACAGTAAAGAAAGCCTGTGTGGCTGCCAATGTAAAATCATATTGCTTATTACTGTCCGGCACCGGCATTTTTTGAAACCCATTCATCTGCTCAGCCAGCGATGCATAACCCGGTGTCGCAAAACGTATGGCTTCATACGATGCAAGCGACGTGTACGCATAAATCCTGGAAGCCACCGGTGGAGTAAACACATCATAGATGATCACCTGTGTAAGAACATCCTGATTTTGATGCAGCACGGAAGCACTTTCAGGCAAAGACTCCTTCTTTGCGGAGCAGGCTGCCAGCATACTTATTGCAATAATAAAAATCATGAACCGCTGCATGCAATTTCTTTGTAGCATAATTTATTCAGGTATTTTAATCGGAGTCATGGCACAATTGATCTTGCCTGACCCCTGCTGTTGATAATCTTTACAGACTTCATGTCGTTGTTCATCCAAAACACCCGGCTGCTTTGCGATAAAAAGGATGCGCCATAATAAAATTCACACCGTTGTTTTCGTCCGTCAGACAGGGAGATGAGTGCATACATATCATCCCGTTCCAGGCGCAATAAGTTATTTCGCTTCCGTTGCCGGTATACTTGCAAGGGGCCCTGGTTTTGTGTGGCTGCCAGCAGGCAACTGCTGTCTGCTCCTGCGAAAACAGTCAGTGCTTTTCCATTGCCATTGATAAATACGCCGCTATGCAGGATGGAAAGCGGCGTAAAATTGCCTTTGCCATCACCCTGGAGTACCAGTCCGTTTAATGCATCATACCGACCAATAAACGGATCAGTACCATAGTCGTTTGTATTGCATACAATATCAAGGTTTCCATCCCCGTTGCAATCTTTTACCACCATACCATTGATTAGCGAAAGCTGTGCCATATCCGGCAATGGCTTCATGGTGAAATGTCCGTTCCCATCATTTTGAATATAGGCAGAAGACATATAATCCGCGCTTAGTATAAGAGCCCCTTCTCTCCGGTCTGCCGGCAATACCTGTTCCATCGTGGCAAGTGCATACGCATGGTAATTTTTAAAATCACGTCGCATCATTAATAGTTGCTTAATCATATCATCACGGCCATTGGCAGGAAATTCTTTCCACGTACCGCCCGGCTGCAGATTGTCCAGTAAATACAGGGACAACATAGCATCATAGCTTTTGTTATCATCAAAATCTTTTGCATATACATGAACCGGCCGTTCTGTACTTGCCCGGAAAAAAGAATTAAGCCCCTGGTTACCGGCGATATAATCCATATCGCCATCGTTATCAAAATCGCCGGCGGCCAGGCTATTCCACCAGCCTGATTTTCCGGCGATGCCTGTATTTTCATTGGCGGGCACAAAATGACCTTTGTCGTTGTGCAAAAAGGTAACCGGCATCCATTCGCCGGTAATGATCAAGTCCGGCCAGCCATCATTATCATAATCAGAAAAAATACCATCGCAGGTCAACCCTGTATTGAGTAAGGCCGGCGCCACTTCCTTTGTTACATCGCTGAAAGCCACTTTTCCATTTTTTGAATCATTGCGATAAATAAAATCGGATACGGGCCTTGGATAGGCGTGCGGGTCCACGCGGCCGGCAATAAATAAATCCAGGTCACCATCTTTATCATAGTCTGCGGCACGCACACAAAACTTACTGGTAAAATTGGCTGGCAAAGCACTGCTATCGGGAATAAAATTACCTTTACCATCATTGAGCCAGAGCGCATCGGCATAAGCCTTTGTGCCGCTGTCGTACTGGTAACCTCCCGCTGCTATATACAGATCATTATCATTATCGTTATCGGCGTCAAACAATAGCAATCCCCTGTCTTCAGATTGTTTGAGCGCGGCCATTTCATCTGTCAATAATGGCTGCGTGAGAAAATGTCCGTCTGGCTGCTGGATGAATTTCATGGGGCTGTATCCGGATACACCGCCGGTAATAAAATCATCGAGACCGTCTCCGTTAATATCTCCGGCTGCAATGCCAGGAGTGTATTCTGACAGCTTATGAGGCAATAATTTCTGGATATTAAAATCAACAAAATCGCGTTGCCGGTGAATATAACTGATTCCCTGTTGCGTAGTAATATTGGTAAACCATGCATTTGTGGCGGATGGTACTGCAACAGGCCGGGCCACGGCATTTTTAATATCGAGCAGAAGATTGGCACCAGCAGAAACTGTCTTTACGGTTTGTGTAAGCGCACTGCCGGGCCATCGTACCACTACAGAATCAAGCGGTATGCCGACAGCCAATCCTGCATGCAGCACCGGAGATTGCGATGAGATATAACCCCGGAAAGGATTATTGGTATAGGTCTGCACCAGGCCCTGCTGGTATATCGAAACAGTAGCGCCTATCCCCTGTTTGTTTTTTTCCGTTCCGTAAAAATGTATGTTGATAAAATTGCCGGCAGGCTTATTGCCGTTCAGCCGGTTTTCATATACGCCTGGCACTTCATTAATATTATTAATGACGATGTCCAGGTCGCCGTCATTATCGAGATCTGCCGATACAGCCCCGTTTGAAAACGATGGACTCTCCATGCCCCAAACGGTGCTCATGTCTTCAAATTTCAGGTGACCATTGTTCCGGTAGATATAATTGTGAATTTTAACTTCCGGGATTTCATCGAGCATATCTTTTTTGGAAGTGAGCTGATAGGCTTCATTCCGATAAGTCATAAAATCCCGGTCGGTAATATCTTTAGGAAAACCGTTGGTGAATAAAATATCTTTTTGTCCATCATTATCAAAATCGGCCACCAGCGGTGTCCAGCTCCAGTCTGTTTCGGCAATACCGGCAAAATAACCGGCTTCCGCGAAGATGGGGTGCTGCACTGAATCCTGTTCCCCAACGGTATTGCCCAGGTTCACGTGCAGCATGTTTCGGGTATACTGGTACTGATAACCATACTGCTCCGTATTCTGGTACATTTGATAACTGACCGGGGCCTGAAACATTTTCTTGCGCAAATTATCCTGCGGGGCCATGTCTACTTCAATCACATCCGTAAGTCCGTCGTTATTAATATCTACAGCATCGCTACCCATGGAGTTGGCGGCTGCATGCTTAAAATATTCCCGCACCCGATCAGTAAAAGTGCCATCCTGATTATTGATATAAAGCACATTGCTGGAAATGTAATCATTCAATACCAGTATGTCCTGCCAACCATCATTATTAGCATCAAAAATATCTGCAGCATGGGTATACCCTTCTATTAAAATACCCGCTTCGCGCGACACATCTTTGAAAACAGCATGCTGCAATGTATCATTCCATTCATTGCGGTAAAGCCGTCCGGTACTTGGATGCTCACCGTGAAGGTTGCGTGGCCGGAATGTATTTGCATACTCATCCTGTATGATATGGTTCACCCCGATATAGCAGTCCAGGTCACCATCATTATCATAATCGAAAAAATAAGCCATGGTGCTTTGCGTAGTATCTGCCAAACCGTATTCGGCGGCCATGTCTCTGAATACCGGAATGGAGTCGTTGTCCCATCCCTGGTTTACATACAATTTATTAATCCGTTGCTGGGCATCATGTTTGGCCGTAGCGCATACATATAAGTCCTGTTTGCCATCATTATTAATATCCACTACCGCCACGCCACGGCTCCAAATACCACCGCCTCCTGTTTGCGAGATTGTTGTTACGTCCCGGAATTGTAAATTTCCTTTATTGAGATAAAGACGGTTAGACACCATATTGCCTGTAAAGTAGAGATCCTGCTTACCGTCGTTATTAAAATCGCCAACGCCAACGCCTCCGCCATTGTATATATTGGCGAAGTCAAAAATATTGACAGAGTCATTTTCCGTAATCTGGTTGACAAAATCAATTCCTGTTGCAGACGAACTGAGCTGTACAAAACGACCTTTTTTTGCTGAACAGGAAAATAGCAATACCATGATTACAGCCACAGGCAGCCATCGCATCATACTATTCAATTTGAGCAGGGACTGGAAAAACATACCTTCCAAAATTAATAAAAGGCAGACCAATCATGGCCTGCCTTTTTTACATCGAAATTTTATTATTATGGTTTTATAAATCCATTGCTCAGATCAATTTGTTGTTGTGGCACCGGGTAGTAATCATTCGCCGGTGAGCTGTAAGAAGGCACCGGGCTTTTCAGCAGTACCTGATAAGGAAGCGGACTTTCGTACGCATAGTATGCATTGATTTCAGTGGCTGCAATACCCCAGCGCACTAAGTCGAAGAAGCGGCCACCTTCCATTCCCAGTTCCAGTTGCCTTTCCAGACGCACTGCCGTTCTGGCTTCTGCCTGTGAGGCAAATGCCACGGTGTAGGGTTCTGTTTTAGCTACGCCCACTGAAGCAGGGAATGATACAACGGTGCCATTTTTTGCACGGTTGCGCACCCTGTTGATCAGGTTAAAGGCAGTGTTGAGTGATCCTGCTTCTATTTCTGCTTCAGCCAGCATCAGTATAACGTCTGAAAAACGAATCAGATTCATATTGAGTGATACACCACCTGCGGAATACCAGATAGATGCATCATGAAAAGTGCCCACCTGCGACTGGCGGATACAAGTTTTCTTTGCACCGAAAGGACCGGCAGAGCCATCCCGCTGCCAACTGGTCACATAAGTACCCCAATCATGATATGGCACATTGTTTCTTCCAATCGTCCAGTCGAGGCGTGTATCAACATTACCCGTGTACTGAACAAGTCCGGCCTGTCCTGCAGGATCAAGTACCTGATTGTCCTGCGGGCTGGCAACGGGCAATCCCGTTACTGTTGTTTTAAAGCGATTGGTGAAAAAATAGGTGGGGCAATAAAATCCGGCACCACCAGGTCCGGTAGCTGGAAGATTTAAAAGGTCGCCCCAGTTACCATTTCTTGCACCGGCATTATCATTGGAAGAAGCCTGGAAAGCAAACACTGATTCCTTGCTGTTATCGAATGCGAGGTTGAAATTGTCTTCATAGTTTGTATTCAGATCGTAAGGCACACCGGCTGAGTTCTTACCATTGTTTACCACATCGGTGAGTACTGTTCTGGCATTGGCAAAATCTTTTACAAACAATAATACTTTACCATAGAAAGCACCAGCCGCATATTTATTTACACGACCGATTGCATCCTGATTGGCAGAAAGATTTTCGTAAGCGAACTTGGCATCTTCCAGTATTTTAGGAAAAATGTCCACTTCATTGGTTACGCCTTTAATCAGCCCCAGGGCCAGATCGTTGTCAATTTTTTCATCGAGGTAGCAGGCTTTCCCAAAAGTAATCCTGGCCTGAAAATGATACCAGCCCCGGAGAAAGCGGGCTTGCCCGGTAATGTTCTTACGGGCGGCATCGCTGATACTGGACACTTTTGCCAGTACCTGCAAAACTGTATTGCAACGTTTTACACCTTCATAAATCGCTTTCCAGCGGTCATTCAGTGCGCCGTTGGTGGAAGTGATATCATGTCGTTGTACAGGGGTCATATTCGGACCCTGATCGCCGGGGTCGCTTCCTTTATTGGCTTCGCCGCCACCGATACCTCCAAATAGAAAGTTGGAACCGCCTGAACCCCATTCGCCGCCGAGGTTCAAACTTCCATCGTGTCCATCCAGCATGGCATAAGCGGCTAACAATAATTTGTTGACCCCTTTCTCTGTAGACAAGGTGGTTTCATCCAGCACACCATTGGGCTTTACATCCAGGAAACTTTTTTTACAGGCTGCCAGGATAGAGGTGATCACCAGCACCAGCAGAATTTTTGTCATATTATTTTTCATATGCATTATATTAAATTATGATCAACCGTTTTGTTTAGAAAGTAATGTTTGCACCCACCAGAAATTGTCTTACCGTGGGGTATGCACCAATATCCACACTGGCTGCACGATCATCCGAGCTCACGATATCCGGGTTCAAACCAGAATACTTTGTTGCGGTGAACAGGTTGGTTCCCTGAATATAAATTCTTGCTTTCGAAATTTTTACTTTACTCAGTAAATTCGACGGCAATGAGTAACCGAGTTGCAGGTTTCTCATTCTGAAGTAGGAGGCATTTTCCACATAATACGAATTCACAACACCGGATGTGCTGAATCCTGCAGCCGCGATGGTCGCTTCCTGTATCGGTGTGGTCGCATTGGGTCTGCTGCCATCCGGCAACCAGCTTTCATATAAAGCCCTCTTGCTTCTGCCACCTGGGAATCCACTGGAGAAATCCGTAAACCACCTGGTAAAGTTAAATGCATCTTTTCCAGACACTCCATAAAAGAACATGGAGATATCGAAAGCCTTGTATTCTGCTCCCAGGTTAATACCATAGGTAAAATCGGGATTAGGGTTGCCGATGATGGTTCTGTCATTGGCATCAATTTTCTTATCACCGTTGATATCCTCATACTTGAAACGGCCGGGGCCGGCACCTGGCTGGTTGTATGCCGCAGCTTCAGCAGCCGTTTGGAACAATCCGATCACTTTATAACCATAATAGGTATTGAGCGGGCTGCCTACAAAATTGCGGGTAGCATTGGATCCGATCCTGTTGGCTTCATTCACCGGGCTGTTGAAATCAAAGAATTGCTGATCGCCGTTTATTTTGGTTATTTCATTTTTATAGGTAGTTAATGTCAATGTAGTATTGAGTTTGATCTGCCGGTTAATATTCGTACGGTTAGTGATCATCAGGTCAATACCACTGTTCTTCATACTTCCCACATTGCGGAATGCAGGGTTGTTGGCCACCACTGCACCACCGATGGCCTGGCCGGCGGGGTTGTACAGCAGGTCTTCTGTTTTCTTCTGGTACCAGTCAAACACAATTTCGGTGTTCTTGAAGATGGTCGCATCAAAACCAATATTGGTAGTTACAGCAGCTTCCCATTTACCCAAGGGATTGCCCACGAAGGATAAGAAGAAACCTTCGAGCGGTGCGCTTTGTGTACCGGTAAGATCGTACCAGGAGCTTTGACGATTGCTGCCAAAAGTGGTATAGGCATTCGATGCACTTACAGCAGCTTCATTACCCAGCTTGCCCCAGCTACCCCTTACTTTCAGGAAGTTCAGCCATTTTACATCCTTTAAGAATTTTTCTTCAGAAGCGATCCATCCAAGTGAAAACGCCGGGAAATTACCCCACCGGTTATCACCGAGGAATTTGGAAGATCCGTCTCTTCTGATAGTGGCAGACGCAATGAATTTATCACGGTACGTGTAATCTGCTTTCGCAAAATACGATACCGTTGTGCCGGGAGTAAATGTTTGACTGCCTCCGAGGTTCTGCACGGTACCATTGTTCAGGTTGATAAAGGGCAGATAGTTGTACACATAAAAAGTAGTGGCAGCGCCGATCAGTTGACGGCCTCCACCCTTTTGTGCTTCAGTGCCCACGAGGGCTGCTATTTTATGATTGCCAAATGTATTCTTGTATGACAACTGGTTGGTCCATATCCATTGTGTGTTGCGGATAAAATTTTCTGTATACACCGTATTGGCATTATTCTCGGTGTGCTCATATTCCACAAACGGATAATTGTAAGAGTTGTTGGTATTGATAGCACCTCCGAAACTGGAGCGAACCATAAAGTGTTTGGCGATATCCACTTCAGCATACAGGTTGCCAAACATATTAATATCATTGCTGCGGTTGTCTTTGGCACGGTACAATTGAGCTACCGGATTTTTACCGTTGCCCCAGGTACCAAATGCACTACCGGCACCACCCAGTGTTCCGGCAAAATCACCAGGTACGATGGTGTATACCGGAACAATTGAATGTGTTCTGGATACCTGTGCTAAAATGGATCCTTCACCCTGTCCGGTATTGCCTACATTGGCCACAGAAGAAAATACCTGCAGATTTTCTCCCACTCTTACAGTTGGCAGTACATTGAATTCACTGTTCAGGCGTGCTGTATAGCGCTTGAAGAATTGCCATTTGGTAATTGCTTCCTGATTAAAATAATTCAGGCTCAGCATAAAGCGGCTGTTCTCACCGGCTCCGCTAAGTGAAAGGTTATGACTCTGAATGGGTGCATTTTGTGTTGACTCCTTGTACCAGTCAGTACCATTTTTACTGGTTGGCACAATGATGTAAGGTGAATAACCCGGATCGCCAAGGCGGCCATAGTCCAGTGAATACAGCGCGGGATTTACGCCGGGGTTACCATTCATGATGGGAATTCCGTTATTGGCCGCTCCTGAATAATAAATATAATCGGGCAGTACAGGTGTGGCCCCGTTGCCAAACACAGACCCGGTAATGGCTAACCCGCTGTTTTTACGGGAGAGAAATAATAACTCAGCCTGTTCCTGTGCATTGAGAAAAGGTTGTCCTTTACCAGGATTCTGTGAGCCATAATACATATCATAACTTACACTTACTCCTTTCTTCTTCCCCTTCTTGGTTGTTACAATGATCACACCATTAGAGGCACGTACGCCGTAAATAGAAGCAGAGGCAGCATCTTTCAATACCTGCAGGCTTTCAATATCATTTGGATTGATACCGGAAATACTCCCGGTCTGCACACCATCCACCACATAGAGCGGATTGTTATTATTGAAAGACCCGAGACCCCTGATGCGAACGTTGGAAGGAGAACCGGGAATGGAATTTTGTATTACCGTAACGCCCGATGCCCGTCCCTGCAACTGGCTTTGTGCATCGGATGTTGGTTGTAATTTGAGGTCGCTCACGTTTACCACCGATACGGCACCTGTAATGTCTTTCTTTCGCTGACTGGAATATCCGGTCACTACTACTTCATTCAACACATTATTCAATATGGTAAGATTTACTTCGATAGAGCCGGACACCGGAATGTCTACCTCCTGGCTTTCAAAACCAACTGAAGAAATCACCAATGTTTTGGCATTTGCAGGCACGGAAAAGGAAAATGTTCCGTTGGCATCTGTGCGGGTTCCCACCGTGGTGCCCTTTACGATTACGGAAGCAGCCGAAGCGGGTGCATTGTTTTGTTTAACGACCCCGGTAACGGTTTTTTGTTGTGCAAAAGCAGATTGTATCAGAAGAATGCATAGCACGGTGCAAGCTCCGGCAAGTAGTTTTTTTCTCATATAGCAGTTTCGTTTCAATAAAAGTAGCAAGTCTATCAACATTAAAATGATACTATATTAACCAAAACCAATATTTTTAAACGAGAATTTGCGACAACCGCACAAAACCGCACCCTATTCCTAGTCGTAATGACTAGTGTTTACACTTATTTTACCAACAGCAGGCAGTATTTCCGGAATGATACTATTATTGCACTAGTTAATCAAACAGGGACGGATAGCCAGTTTTGGCTAACCGAACAGACTGTTAAAATCAATTGCCATGAAAGGCTTTATTTATTTGATTCTGTTGCTGCAGATTGGCTGCCGGCAGGAAGTTGGTAAAAAAATTTACACTCCCTTTACCAGGCCCGCAATTGTAGTGTATTCCGATAAACCGGATGAAAAATATCATTACGTGTTAACCCCGGATACAGTTGATTGCCGGTCCTTCAAAGAAGGACGCGGGCTTTTTGCATTCCTGGAAAATAAAAAATGTGTGGTGGTTTCTACCGGAGCTGATCTTTATTTAACCGCCGGTAAATTAAACATGTGGGTATGCAATCTTCCCAAAGAAAAAGTTTATGCGGGCGATACCGTAAGGGTGTCAGCCCTGGTGTATGAAATATTCGGGGATGAACGAACCTGGGGTAAACCGACGATCATACACCGGATCAGTTATAAAGATGAATCGGTTCCCGACAAAGCCAACCCATGATCTAATTTTCTTTAACTTTCTTTCCAACCATGTTACAAAAAAAACATCCCGACAAGTTTGCCGGGATGAATTTAATGGGTACTCTCTTTATTTGGTTTTTCCTTGTCCGCCGAAGCCTTGGCGAAGGCAGACCGTCCTAGACTAGTTTATGTCACACTTTACGGAAGCTTAGCTGCATCCGCCCTGTGTTCCGCAATTGAGACATTTGTAGCAGGTACCACTGCGTACGGTGATATGTCCGCAATTGGTACAAGCGGGCGCGTCTCCCTGCATAACCCGGTTCATCGCATTCATCGCATCCATGCTGGTATCCACTTTCATGGCCTGTGTCACTTTTTTATCTACAGCCGGCTTTACTGTTGCGGGGGTGATGCGTACGCTACTCAGTTCCGGATCTTTCGCATATTCGAGAGGGTTAGAAGGCACTTCATCCCATTCGTCTGCACCGGTATTCATTACTTCGGGTTTGTCGAGCACATGCACCAGATCGGTACGTCCCAGGTATTCGTATCCGAGTACACGGAAGATAAAGTCCACGATTGAAGTAGTGGATTTGATATTCGGATGCTCTACAAAACCAGATGGGTCGAAGCGGGTGAAGGCAAATTTATCCACGAACTCTTCCAGCGGCACACCGTATTGCAGGCCGATAGAAATAGAGATAGCAAAACAGTTCATCATACTGCGCATGGTAGCGCCCTCTTTGGCCATATCGATGAAGATCTCACCCAATGTTCCGTCTCCATATTCACCAGTACGAAGGAAGATGGCCTGTCCGTTGATCTTGGCCTTTTGGGTAAATCCGCGACGTTTGGCCGGCAATGCTCTTCTTTCTACGATGCTCGCAAGCTTACGTTTCAGTTTGGTATCGGGTGATGCCTGTACACGTTTCTGTACTTCTTCCAGCAGTTCGTCCACCGTCAGTTTACCGAGATCCACAATATTGGACTCTGCCACTGCTTCTTCAGCAGCTACTTCTTCAGCTTTCGCTGTTCCATCATCCGTTTTCTTTTTCTTATCGCTTTTATTGCTGAGGGGTTGCGACAATTTAGATCCATCGCGGTAAAGGGCATTGGCCTTCAATCCCAGTTGCCAGCTAAGCAAATAAGCATCAGCGATCTCTTCCACCTTTGCTTCATGTGGCAGGTTGATGGTTTTAGAAATGGCACCGCTAATGAAAGGCTGTGTGGCACCCATCATACGGATATGACCGTGTGCATGGATATAGCGCTGACCTTTCTGACCGCATTTATTTGCGCAGTCAAATACCGGCAGGTGTTCTTCCTTCAGGTAAGGAGCTCCTTCGAGCATCATGGTACCGCATACATAATCGTTGGCGGCTTCGATCTGCTCATCGGTAAAGCCCAGTGCTTCCAACAGGCTCCATTCGAAATTATTGTATTGCTCCGGTGTGAAGCCCAGGCGCTGGAGACATTCTTCCCCTAATGTATATTTGTTGAATACAAAGCCGATTTCAAAAGCGGTGAGTGCAGCAGCATCCAGACGTTTGATCTCATCAGCAATGAATCCTTTTTCACTCAATGACTGGTGATTGATGAAAGGTGCACCGGCAAATGATGCTGCTCCGGTAGCATATTTAATGATGGCTTCTGATTCTTTGGTGGTATAACCCAGATTCTTCAGTGCATTGGGCACCGACTGGTTGATGATCTTGAAATAACCACCACCGGATAATTTTTTAAATTTCACCAGCGCAAAATCAGGCTCCACACCGGTAGTATCGCAGTCCATTACCAGACCGATTGTGCCGGTAGGAGCAATTACTGTTGCCTGTGCATTGCGATAGCCGTATTTTTCTCCCATTTCTACTGCATCATCCCATGCTTTGCAGGCTGCTTTCAGTAAATAATCAGGACAGTATTTTGCTTTAATGCCTACGGGCTTCAGGCTCAGGTTCTCATACTCATCGGCATCATAAGCGGCCAGGCGATGGTTGCGCATTACCCGCATCATGTGTTCTTTGTTCTCTTCGTAGCGGGGGAATGCACCCAGTACCTGTGCCATCTCAGCAGATGTTTTGTAGGCAGTACCGGTCATGATAGCGGAAATAGAACCTGCAATGGCCCTTGCTTCTTCGCTATCGTAAGGGATACCGCTTACCATCAGCATGGTACCAAGGTTGGCATAGCCCAATCCGAGTGTCCGGTATTCATAGCTCAGTTGTGCCACTTCCTTAGAAGGGAACTGTGCCATCAGTACAGATATTTCGAGTACCACGGTCCAGAGGCGGCAGTTGTAGGCATAGCCTTCCACATCGAACTGGTTATTGGTGGTATCGAAGAATTTCATCAGGTTGGCTGATGCCAGGTTACAAGCGGTATTGTCGAGGAACATATACTCGGAGCAGGGATTGGAAGCCCTGATCTCGCCGCCTTCGGGGCAGGTATGCCATTCGTTGATGGTGGTGTTGTATTGTGTACCGGGATCCGCGCAGCGCCATGCAGCATAAGCGATCTGGTTCCACAGTTCGCGGGCAGGTACTTTTTTCATTACACGGCCATCCATCCTTCCTTTCAGTTCCCATTCGCCATCTTCAGCCAATACTTTGAAGAATTCATTCGGTATGCGAATAGAGTTGTTGGAATTTTGTCCGCTTACAGTACGATACGCTTCATCTTCATAACCGGAAGGATATCCTGCAGCGATCAGGGCACCTACTTTCTTTTCTTCTTCTACTTTCCAGTTGATGAATTCCACAATCTCCGGATGGTCGAGATCCAGGCACACCATTTTAGCAGCACGACGGGTTGTACCACCGGATTTGATGGCACCGGCAGCACGGTCACCAATCTTAAGGAAGCTCATCAGTCCGGATGAACTGCCACCACCACTGAGTTTCTCCCCTGCACCACGCAGGTTGGAGTAGTTGGTACCCACACCAGATCCGTATTTGAAGATACGGGCCTCACGTACCCAGAGATCCATGATACCGCCTTCATTTACGAGATCATCATCCACACTCAGAATAAAGCAGGCGTGCGGCTGAGGGCGCTCATAGGCGTTCTGCGATTTTTTCAGCTCACCGTCAATGGGGTCTACATAGTAGTGGCCCTGTGGCTTACCGGTGATGCCATAGCATTCGTGCAGTCCGGTATTGAACCATTGCGGTGAATTGGGTACACACATCTGGTCGAGTATGCTGTACACCAGTTCTTCGTAAAATACCTGAGCGTCGTTGGAGGAAGCAAAGTAACCGTAGCGCTCACCCCATGCTCTCCAGCAATGGGCAAGGCGATGGGCCACCTGCTTTACCGATGTTTCGCGACCCAGACTTCCGTCGGGTTGGGGTACACCAGCTTTACGAAAATATTTTTGTGCTAAGATATCGGTAGCGATCTGACTCCATTGTTTGGGAACCTCCACGTTGTTCATTTCAAAAACAACTTCTCCACTGGGGTTTCGTATCACAGAAGTGCGGTAATCATACTCGAACATGTCAAACACTTTCACATCATCACGAGTGAAGCGACGGGAAAATTGCAAGCCCCCTTTGGGAGATGCTTTGGTTTTGGTAGCCATAACTAAATAAGAATTTCTAACGGGTTAAGTAACTATCGTCCGCAACGAAAATATTTTTAAGTATCTGTAATTCATAGACAGAGATATTCACATTCTGTGGAAAAGGGTGGGTATAATTCCCGGGATACAGCACTGGCTTGCATCCCGCGATTTTTACACAAAGCAATCCCCATTATTTGAAAAAAAAGTTTTGGAAAATCCGGTATGAACTTGTAAAAAAATTGTACCCCAGTTTTTACCAGTGAAAACGCAAATCTGGCAAGCATTCTTTTAACAGAACAGGCTGAAACCCTTTGCTGGTAATGGTTTCAAAAACAGGTCTCTTTCAAAGCCTTTACAGGCGTGCATTGCAGATTATCATTCAGATTAATTTGTATAAAGTTGCCCGAACACTAAAAACTGGTGTTTTCTGAAGCCTTTTTTGCCATAAAATATTGGGGCAAAATACCAGGGTTGTTGGAATGGCCGGATTCACGAAAAATTAACACGGCAAGCCAAAACCGGGCGCCTTTCTGCCCGCTGCCTGACCGGGAAATTGAGGTCAAAAAATAAAAAGCTATTAGCCGGTAAAAGATTAACAATAATGGCTTTAAGGATATTTATGCCATCAGTGGGCAATGCGGAAAGTTTTTCGCATTTTTGCAATAATCAACCGGTACCGGATGAAGTCGACACTTTATAACACATTGACAGATAAAAAGAAGCAGGGGAAAAAATCCTTTGCTGTTTTGATTGACCCTGATAAGGTCAATACTGCCGTACTGGATGAGATCACTGAGCTCTCTGTAGCCGCGAATGTGGATTATCTGCTGGTAGGTGGCAGCCTGGTTATTTCCAATCACCTGGATGAATGTGTACAACATATCAAGCAAAGTTGCGATATACCCGTTATCCTCTTTCCCGGCAGCCCTTCCCAAGTAAGTAAATATGCCGATGCGCTGCTGTACCTCTCCCTGATATCCGGCCGCAATCCGGAACTACTGATCGGCCAGCATGTGGTATCTGCCCCATTTGTAAAGCAAAGCGGGCTGGAGATCATGCCCACCGGGTATGTAGTGGTGGATGGTGGTGCCCCCACCACTGTATCTTATATCAGCAATGCAGCGCCTGTTCCTGCCGATAAAAATGAAATTGCCATGTGTACTGCCATGGCTGGCGAAATGCTCGGGATGAAGCTGATATACATGGATGCCGGCAGCGGCGCCAAACGCCCCATTACCGAAAGCATGATCAAAGCTGTAGCTGATCATATCGAAGTTCCCCTCATCATCGGAGGAGGTATCCTGCAACCGGAAAAAGCTTACCTCAACTGCAAAGCCGGCGCCGACGTAATCGTGGTTGGCAATGCCATCGAAAAAGACGCTTCACTTATCAAAGAAATGAGCGATGCGGTGCATAGTGTGGCGGTGAAAGTTCCGTAGGTTACATAGGTTGCATAGGTTACATAGGTTCAAGAGGTTCAAGAAGTTTAAGACGTTTAAGACGTTCAAATGGCCTGCCTGCCTGTTGGCAGGTTTAAGAGGCCTGCTGGCTGTTTTAAGCTTGCAGCTTGAGGCTCACAGCTCGAAGCTCATCCTCACCTCAGTTCCTCCACTTTCACCCGCGATGGAGTGGCTGTTCCCGCCACTATACTTTTTGAACTCAGCCCGATGGCTTTAATCACCTCCGTCATATTTACCAAATCCAGCGTTTCCACCTGATCGGTGAGTTTGTGGTAATGCGGCTCCACATCCATTTTAGACGTAGAGATGGTATGTGCCGGCACACCCTGTCTTGCAAACGTGGCGTTATCAGACCGGTAGAATAATTGCTGCGCCGGATAAGGGCCGGGATAAAAAGTAAAACCGGTTCCCTCCAGGTCTTTGGCCAGCAATTCACCCATACTCGTTTTTTCGTAACCGGTAATGTATGCCGAGTTCTTTCCCCACTTACTTTCTGTACCAATCATTTCAATATTAAACATGGCCATTACTTTTTCCGGGTCGTACTGACGCGAGAAATATTGTGATCCATATCCGCCCACTTCTTCTGCCGTAAAAGCAGCGAAAACAATGGTGCGTTCATTGTTCTTTAATTCCTTAAAATATTTTGCCAGCATGATCACCGCCGTAATTCCTGCCGCATCATCATTGGCCCCGTTGTAAATGGAATCGCCATCCACCGGCTTGGTAACACCCAGGTGATCATAATGCCCGGAAAAGATCACGTACTCGTCTTTCTTCGATTTACCCGGGAGCATCCCCACTACATTGTTCATTTTTTGTTCGGTGATCTCATGACTGGCTTCCACACTCCAGTTTACGGGATCGGTATCAGTGAGCAGGAAGACCACATTGGTACTGGTTTTAAACATGGTCGACTTTAACCGGGTGAGATTGCCAAAGCTGTTGGCAAAATTTTTATCTACCAGCACCAGCAGATTCTTCTTTAGCCGCATCAGTTTCCGGGCTTCGCTTTGCAGATTTAACCCGGCTTTAATGTATGTTTTTTCATATCCGGATTGCTGATCGATCTTTATTTGGGGTTCACAGGTTACTACAATGATGCTCTTCTGATCGAGGGCATTTCCATCGACTGTGGCAGTTGCACTGATGAATTTTGCGCGCACCATACTGAAGGATTGCAAATAATCCGGAGCGTCCGCCGTGGTTTGTAGCCCTGCCTTTTTGAATTCTGCAGCAATCAGTGCAGCGGCATTATCAATATCGGGAGTAAATACCCGGCGTCCTCTCATTTCATCGGAAGCCAGCGCCCGCTCAATACGTTCCACCTCTTTAACCTGAATAACATCTGTACCTTTTTGCGCCATTAAAAAAGAGGTTGTTGTTATTAACAACCCCAGGAAAAAAAATTGCTTCATTTGGTTTAATATTTTAAGGTTCCGGCACATAAATGTGCCGGCTATTCATGTGCCGGCAATTTATGTGCCGGCTATAAACTCATCATCTCCTTAAACTTCACGGTCTGCCTGCGGCTTACTTCAATTTTCTCGCCACCTTTTAATTCGAGCAGCAATCCACCGTTGAAATAAGGCTCTATTTTATCGATCATCCGGAGATTAACAATATGTTTACGATTGGCGCGGAAGAATGTCTTTTCATCCAGCCTTTCCTCCAGTGCATTGAGTGATTTTAGTATAAGCGGCTTATTAGGGCCAAAGAATACTTTGGCATAATTACCCACGCTTTCGAAGAGGCGTATCTCACTCAGTTTTACAAACCAGCAACGCTCCCCGTCTTTTACAAACACCTGGTCATGTTCAGTGAGAATACTATTATTCATATTCTCACCTTCCGGCCGGAATTCTTTGGTTTCCAAACCCTGCAATTTTTGTATGGCATCGGCCAGTCGTTTGGGTTCCACGGGTTTCAGCAGATAGTCCAGTGCATTTACTTCAAAAGCCTTCAGCGCAAACTCATCATAGGCGGTGGTAAAAATCACCTGCGGTGCCCGCTCCAATTGCGCCAGCATATCAAACCCTGTTTTGCCGGGCATTTGTATATCGAGAAATATCAGGTCGGGTTGCAGACTTTCAATCTTGGCAATACCTTCTTCTGCATTGGCAGCTTCATCTACTATTTCCACTTCGGGAAAATCCTGTAATAATTTTTTCAACTCTGTCCTGGCGAGGCGTTCATCATCAATGATTATTGCTTTCATATATTGAGTTTCTTGTTGCTGGTTGCTGGTTATAGGTTACTGGTTTCTTGCCTGCCTATCGAAATATAATGGAGGCAGGCAGGTAAACCGTGGCGGATCATTAATTCTTAGTTATTAGCTATTAGTTAATGTTCACGGGTATCAGCACACGGGCTTCCACCAGCGAACCATTGATCTGTTTTATTTCAAAACTGGCTTTGTCACCATACAGCAGGTTCAGTCGGTTAGTAGTGCTGGATATACCAAACCCTTTCAATGCTGCATCATCCGTACCGGTTTCTCCATTGGCGCTCTTCTTCAACTGCCCGGTGTTCTGCACCACCAGTTCGTGAAAATTTTCTTTAAAATGAGAGATCACTTTTACCACCCCACCGGAAATTTGTTTGCTGATTCCATGCTTAATGGCATTTTCCACCAGGGTCTGCAGCATCATCGGTGGCACAGGCTGGTTCAGTGTATCTTCATCAATATCATATTCCACACGCAGCCGGTCCTCGAATCTCATATTTTCCAGCGCCAGGTAATCTTTTACAATGTTCAGTTCTTTTTCAAATGGCACGGCTTCCACTTTTTCCACCTGCATACTGCTGCGAAGGATATTACTCAATTCCGTTACCGCCTTCCGGGCCCGTTGAGGATTTTCATCCACCAATGCACGGATGCTGTTGAGCGAATTAAAAATAAAATGCGGGTTGATATGTGCCTTGATCGTTTGCAATTCCAGTTCCTTCACCAATGCTTCCAGCCGGAGCGTATCCAGTTGTTGTTTGCGGCTCTTGGTTACATAGTGATAGATAAAGTAGATAAGATTCCAGATAAAGAAATAAATGAAAAAATTGAAAACCCAACTGAATACCAGAAGTACTTTGTTAGTTTGAAATTCCTTTTCTCTTTTGCTCAGCAAATGAAACTGCTGCAACAGTTCTGTATGAAAATAGGCAGCTATCACAGAAAAGATAAAAGTGATCAGCAGGAAGATGAGTAATTGGCGTTCGAGTTTATTCTGGAGTACGTTCAGCGTAATGACCACCATACGCATCAGGTGGGTGAGTACGAAACCCAGCCCTACGAAAAATCCGATACGGCCCGTTACCTGTATCACTTCCGCCCGGGTATTGAGCTGGTCGAACAAGTACGCAAAAAAGATGCTGATGAAAGCAAAGCCTCCCCAGCCGATGACCTGAAATACCCAATATCTTGAATTACCTGACCACATAAAACAAATCTAAACATTCCGGCCACAGCCGGGACAGGTAAATATATTAATGGTATTAATGATTTACAAATGGGTTTTAGACCCGGACCGTTTTGCATCTTAGCGGCTGTGTCACAGAACCTTCCCGATGTTTATTTGTTATCTAATCTTTAGCAAAAAAGGCTGAACGGAAAGCATTAATTTTGCTTTTACGGTCGGGCCTTCTCCCTGATAGAAGGATTACAATCGCTATTTAATTAGAAACCGAATGAAAATAACCGCTGGTCCGCTTCTGCAAACGATTGACTCACCGGAAGACCTCAAAAAACTTCCCCGGGAAAAATTGCATCAGGTATCTGATGAACTACGTCAATATATCATTGATGTGGTGAGTGTACACGGCGGGCATTTTGGGGCCAGCCTGGGCGTGGTGGAACTGACCACTGCCTTACATTATGTTTACAACACCCCCTATGATCAATTGGTATGGGATGTGGGCCACCAGGCCTATGGACATAAAATACTGACCGGCCGCCGCGATAATTTTCATACCAACCGCAAATACAAAGGATTGAGCGGCTTTCCCAAACGCAGCGAAAGCGAATACGATACGTTTGGTGTGGGACATTCCTCCACGTCCATTTCTGCGGCTCTCGGTATGTCGATGGCAGCCAAATACAAAGGGGAAAAAGACCGCAAAGTAGTAGCTGTGATCGGAGATGGGGCCATGACGGCCGGCCTCGCCTTTGAAGCCATGAACCATGCCGGTGTAGCGGATTCCGACATTCTGATTATTCTCAACGACAATTGCATGGGTATTGACCCCAATGTGGGCGCCCTGAAAGAATACCTCACCGATATTACCACTTCCCCTACCTATAACAAGGTAAAAGATGATATGTGGAAGCTCATGGGCAAATTGCCCGTAGGCAAAAACTTTACCCGGGCCATGGCACATAAACTGGCCGAAGGCATGAAAGGTATGGTGAGCAGCAGTGCCAATTTATTTGAAGCCCTGAAGCTCCGTTATTTCGGCCCCATTGACGGGCATAATGTATCGAAGCTGGTAGATACCCTGAAAGACCTCCGTCAGATACCCGGCCCCAAGATCCTGCATGTGATTACTACTAAAGGTAAAGGCTATGCACTCGCTGAAAAAGACCAGACCAAATGGCATGCACCCGGTTTGTTTGATAAAATAACCGGCGAGATTCAAAAGAAACATTTCGATCTGCCCCAGCCACCCAAGTACCAGGATGTATTTGGGCACACCCTCATCGAACTGGCAGAGCAAAACGATAAAATCTTCGGCATCACACCCGCTATGCCTTCCGGCTCCTCCCTTAAATTCATGATGGAAAAAATGCCGGACCGCGCGTTTGATGTGGGCATTGCCGAGCAACATGCTGTAACGGTAAGTGCCGGTATGGCCACACAGGGCATGAAAGTGTTCTGCAATATCTATTCTTCGTTTATGCAACGGGCCTTTGATTCGGTTGTGCATGATGTAGCCATTCAAAAATTACCCGTAGTATTCTGTCTCGACCGTGCCGGACTGGTAGGTGATGATGGCCCCACCCATCACGGTTGTTATGATATTGCCTATTTCCGATGCATACCCAATATGATCATCAGCGCGCCGATGAATGAAAGCGAACTCCGCAACCTGATGTTTACCGCTCAACTGGATTCATTATCCCTGCCCATGGTAATCCGCTATCCCCGGGGAGAAGGTGTAATGCCTGAATGGAAAACGGAAATGAAAGAGATCAAGATTGGTACGGGCCGCAAACTCAAAGACGGAAAGGAAGTGGCCATTCTTTCGCTGGGGCATCCCGGCAATTTTGCTGCAGCAGCCATTCGCGAATTGAAAAATGAAGGCATCACTCCCGGCCATTACGATATGCGTTTTGTAAAACCACTGGATGAAGCATTATTACATGAAGTATTCAGCCAGTACAATAAAATCATTACCGTGGAAGATGGTACGGTAGTGGGAGGTTTTGGCTCAGCGATCCTGGAATTCATGAATGAACATCATTACAAAGCAGATGTAAAAATGCTGGGAATTCCGGACCGCCTGGTAGAACATGGTACGCCCAAAGAGTTGCACCGCGAATGTGGTTATGATGCACAGGCCATCAAGGAGGCTGTACTCGATATGGTAAACGCTCCCGTAAAAACAACTGTTCTCCAGTAAATGCCTTAGCTCACGGATGTAATCCACCAGGTATTGCCGAATGGATCCAGAACGCCACAGGCACGGCCATACTCTTTATCGGATGGCTCCTGTCCGGGTACCACAACGGCACCTGCTTCCAATGCTGCCTGATACGTAATATCTGCATTATCCACGTGTATAAAGAGTCCTGCGTTCATCACCGGAAAAGCTTCACTGGCTTCCGAATACATAAAGACAGATTGCCCCAGTTTCATTTCCCCATGGGCGATGGTACTATTAGCACCCGCTACCGTCAGTTGTTCTTCCGCATGAAAGACGGTCTGCATAAATGTTTTAAATGCAGGAGTATTGTGTAAAATGAGATAGGGCATCAATTGATTGTACTGTGGAGGTATTTTCATTTTGATTTGTTTTTATCAAAACTAATAACAGACGCAGTATAGAAATTGGAAAAAAACGACATTCTTTAATCGCGCCATGCGGTAGCAGCCGTAACACCGGAAAAATAGGCTTTGGGATGTAACCCCGAAAACTCCCTGAAATCGTGAATGAAATGTGATTGGTCATAATAACCGCAATAATGGGCCAATTCAGTAAGGCTTCGGAATGAAGTACCATAACCGGAAGCCGCTTTCTGAAAACGGATAATCCGCGCATAGCGTTTGGGTGTAAATCCCGCACAGTCCCGGAATTTTCGCTCGAATTGACGGGTACTCAAACAGTATTGTGAAGATAAGTCCTGAATATTCCATTCACCCCCGGCCTGTATGATTGCTGTTACTGCATTGTACACATGGGAAAAAAGCGACTCGGATTTGCGAAGCCTGTTCTCCAGATAGGTAAACAAGATGGCAAACCTCTCGTTATTATTTTGTGCCGTAATGATTCGTTCTTCCAGAATTTTTCCTTCGTTGCCCAACAGATCGGACAAGGCCGGCAACTGATTTGCAAGTGCTGCAGCACTGATGCCGAACAGTTGATTGATCGCAAAGGGATAAAGGTACAGGCCGATCATACCAAAGCCACTGGTTATCGAAAACTGCCGGTGGCTACAGGCAGGTCCCTGTAAACCGGAGACGACCGATTTTTCTTTGGTTATATCGCCGCGCATTTCATCAAATATGCCCTGGTAATGAAAAATCAATTCCGCACAACCATCGGCCAGGCTATGATGGGTATAGGGACTGTCACTTTCAAGGGTCCAGCCAAAACGTACATAATGGGCGAGCGTTGGCGGGGGTGCTATCGTTTGGTACCTGATCATTCTCTCTATAAAATTAATGTGTTTAACGCAACTGGAGGTGTTGTTGGCTTAGCCCTGATCTATTTCATACCTTTACACTACTTCCAAACCATAAGCAATGAAAAAAATCCTGTTGTTATTCGTCTGCCTGCGCTGTTTTGACTGGACAAGCCATGCCCAACTGAAAATAGGCGTCAAAGCTGGTTTAAACTTCGCCAATGTAACCAGCACAGCCGGATTCTCAAACAGTGACCGTACCGGTTATATGATCGGCGGGTATATTGCCCCGAAAGCGAAAAAGCTGCTGGGCTTTCGGTCTGAGATCATGCTTTCCCGCCAGGGATATAATTATAAAACCAATACCAACAATAACACGGTAAGCCTGGATTATCTGTTGCTGCCTCAGCTCATCACGCTGAACATCGGGAAGAAGATCAATATTCATGCGGGCCCGCAGATTGCCATCCTGCTCAATGCTGAAAGTGATACCATCCGTAATAACGGTGGGCTGATCAATTATTTTAAAAAGTTTGATTATGCCGTTGCAGGTGGTTTGGAGATTTCGCCATTAAGTGGCTTTTTTATCGGGGCAAGGATCAATGTGAGTTTGCAAAAAGCCAATGAAGAAGCCCCCTTAGGCGGTAGCTGGCCTGCCGAAGTACCGAGACTTGATGTACGAAACAATGTGGTACAGGTATATGCAGGCTGGCGGTTTTAAGTGCAGTCCCTTGCTTTAACTTTTCTTTTGGATTTGCCGCTATGGATTTTAATGCGGCATGCATCACAGGGTTTCATCAACCTGCTGTTATGAAACTCCTCCGTTATTTGTTTTTCACCACCCTTATTGTGCTGACCATTTCCTGGTTTACTTATTCAGCCATTCCTGTCAAACAACAGAAAGGCAGTTTGACGCATACCACGAAGAAATTTTCCCGCGGTCGCCCGGATGGGCATCGCCTGGCCGACAAAGCAGCCGAAGCCAAAGCCTTCATTGAGAAAAAAGGGTATAATGAAGAAGTGGTATTTCTGCTGGATATGAAACCGGCTTCGGGGCAAAATCGTTTTTTTGTGTATGACCTCGCAAAAGACACGATACAGATGGCCGGATTGGTGACCCATGGAAATTGTTTTCAATACTGGCTGGAAGGAAGGAAGTACAGTAATGTGGTGGGCAGTGGTTGCACTTCACTGGGCAAATACCGGGTGGGCAGTTCGTATACCGGCAAATTCGGTTACTCTTATAAACTTCACGGGCTCGACAGTACCAATAGCAATGCCTTTGAACGCACGGTGGTTTTACATTCCCATTCCTGTGTACCTGATAGCGAGACAAAAGATGAGATCTGCCAGAGCAATGGATGTACAACGGTATCGCCCGCTTTTCTTGAAAAACTCAAACCGATTCTCAACCACTCACGCAAACCTGTTTTACTTTGGGTATTTGAATAAAGTACTACCTGATACCTTCAAAATTGACAAGTACTTATTGCGCATAAAAAAACCGCTACCTGAAGTAGCGGTTCCATTATAACTTTATTAACGTGTGGTCATTCTTTTGCTGCACTAAAACTTTTCACCAGCTCTGCATGCATTGTAATCTCCGTATTCAGCAATTTGCTTACGGGGCAATTGGCTTTGGCATCGGCTGCATATTCGGCAAAAGCAGCAGCTTTGCATTTGGGTACTTTGGCTTTTACTTCGAGATGGCTGCTGGTAATAGCACCGCCTTCGAGGGTGATGGTGCAAGTGGTTTCAATGCGGCTGGGGGTAAGACCGGCAGCACCGAGTACAAAACTGAGTTTCATGGAAAAGCAACCGGCATGTGCGGCGGCAATCAGCTCTTCGGGATTGGTATAAGTACCATCTTCGAAGCGGCTTCTGAAATCGTAATTTTTATTTTTAATGACACCCGATTGGGTTATCAACTTACCGCTGCCTTCTTTACCGGAACCCTTCCAGTTGGCAGTTGCTGATCTTTTCATACGCGATAGTTTTAGTGTTTATAATGATTGATTCTGGTCTTCGAGTTCCGCCAGGCGATCTTCCGGTTCATTATACTCAATAATGAAATTGTTTTTCCCTTCCCCGATCATGATCTTCAGGAATTTCTGCTGCACGAGTTCGAGCAGGGAGAGAAAAAGGAAAATGGCGTGTACCCTGTTTTCACAGTTATCAAAAATTTTTTCAAACGACAGGTTCCGGTGCTCCCTGGCCATGACAAGCATGCGGTCGCGGCTTGATTCCATGGTGTACTTATACTCTACAACCGTATGCACCGGCTTATTAATGCGGTCGCTGTATTTCTGCATAGCCCGCTCAAAAGCGCGCATCAGTTTAAACAGCGTGATATTTTGTATTTCCGTGCCTTCACCGGCTTCTTCGCCGATGCTGGATAGTTCCTTCTGAATGTTTCCGCGTTTTACCATCAGCATACGAATGGCTTCCATTTCTGCGAGTTGTGCAGAAGCTTCCTTGAACCGTTTATATTCAAGAATCTTGTTCACCAGCTCTTCACGCGGATCTATTTCATTGCCTTGTGCATCCAGTTCCTTGCGGGGCAGCAGCATTTTAGCTTTGATACGCATCAGTGTGGAAATAAACAGGATGAACTCACTGCTGAGTTCTATATTCAATTCCTCACTTTTATGGATATAGTCAAGAAAATCATTGATGATACGGGTAATGGGGATATTATAGATATCCAGTTCATCTCTTTCAATGAAGAAAAGGAGCAGGTCGAAAGGCCCCTCAAATTGCGGTAATTTGATTTGGTACGATGTGTTGTTCTGCACGATGATCGGGTTGTTCGTTCAAAAAATAAAGTCCTGCGATGGTTATCTTGCCCATGCACAGGACTTTACAAAAATAAGGGAATCGCCCCTTCCGGGACTTCCCTTTTTCCATGGTTATTTTTTCAGGGCATCCCTTATTTCACGCAGAAGTTGAATGTCTTCCGGCGTGGGTGCAGGGGCGGCTGGCGCAGCTTCTTCTTTCTTTTTCAGGCTGTTAATCGCTTTTATGACCAGAAACATAACAAATGCTACAATAATAAAATCAATAACGGTAGTTACAAAAGCTCCCCATTTCAATGCAACTTCTGCCTGGGCAGCGACGGCCTGTTCGGTAATGTTGCCAGCAGCATCTTTAACTGCCTCCTTTGCTTCCACCCCCTTTTTTAGTACCAGCATGTTCTGACTAAGGTCTTTCCCGGTAAGCAAACCTACTAATGGTGCTACCAGTCCGTCTGTAAAGGAAGTAACTACTTTGCCAAATGCGCCCCCCATAACAAAGGCGACGGCAATTTCTACAAGGCTGCCTTTCATGGCAAATTCCTTGAATTCTTTCATCATGCTCATAAAAAATGATTTTGGTTTACGAAATAGCTAATCAGAGTCTAGGTAAATATACGTATTATAAAAATATCGACTACTTTTTTAACCCTGGAAACTGCATATTCAATCCCTTCAGCAGGTCGCGCAATTGGGTCGCAATGATAAACTCTTTGTACCAGTTTTGATCGGCTGGTACAATGGTCCATTCCGGGTTGTTGCAGTTGTTGAAACAATCTTCGTAAGCCTGCATATAATCTCCCCAGAGTTTAGCTTCTTCAAAATCCTTTTCATTGTATTTCCACATTTTGGCAGGATCTTTCATGCGTTCGGAAAGCCGCTCGTGCTGCTCTTCTGGTGAAATATGCAGGTAGAATTTGAGAATATGTGTACGATTATGCTCCTGCAGCAATTTTTCAAAATCGTTGATCGCATTCATCCGTTTGCGGGCCGTTTCATCATCACACCATTTATGCACACGGGTTACTAGAATGTCTTCATAATGGGATCTGTTAAACACCTGTATCATTCCTTTAGCTGGTGCATGCTGGTGTATACGCCATAAAAAATCATGCGACAGCTCTTCAGCCGTAGGCGCTTTATAAGAACGCACTGTAACTCCCTGCGGATTCATATTGCCCAATACATTCCGTATCACGCCGTCTTTACCACTTCCATCCATACCCTGTATCACTACCAGTACGGAGTGTTTACTTTCTGCAAACAACAGGTTTTGCAATTCGTCCAGTTCTTCCAGTATGGCGTCTGTTTTTTCTTTGGTTGCTTGTTTGTCCAGCCCCTTGGGAGCCCGTGTAGAAATATCTTTCAGTAGTATATTGCTCATAGAAAATTGCTTTGATTGCAATATACTATTTTGAAGGTCTTCTGCGCCGAAAATAATACAGAACAAATGACCTTAAATCATGAACTTTGCCCCTCTTTATGCACAAAAATTTTTCCCGCTGGGTCATCTTTATCATCCTCTGTATCATCTGGGGAAGCTCATTCAAACTGATGAAAGACAGTACCAGCCATCTAAATGCCACGCAGATCGCCGCCCTACGCATATTTGCGGCCGGTTTGGTATTTGTGCCTTTTGCAGTGGTGCATATTTCAAAGATTCCCCGCCAAAAATTGGGCGTGGTGATACTCAGTGCTGTTTTTGGAAACTTGCTGCCGGCTTTTCTGTTTGCGGCTGCCATGACTAAAATCGACGGCTCCCTGGGAGGTATTTTAAATTCACTCACCCCGATTTGTGTGGTGGTCGTAGGTATTCTTGTTTTTAAGGTGAAGATTGAAACGCGAAAGATATGGGGGGTGCTTATCGGGTTCTCGGGTCTTGTTTTACTTACCATTGCACCGGTAATTATGGGTGAAAAATCCATTCAACTCAATAACTACAGCTATATGCTGATGGCCATTGCTGCCACCCTGCTTTACGGTATTAATGTAAATATGGTGGCTCAATACCTGCAGGGCATTCACCCTGTTCATGCGGCCACCGTTTCACTGGCCTTTATGACCATCCCCACAGCCATCGTGCTCTCGCTGCAGGGATTCTGGCAATTGAATTTTGGCGATACCCAGGTGCAACGGGCGGTTATCGCTGTATCTGCATTGGGCGTTGCAGGCAGTGCTATCGCCACCGCCTTATTTTATATCCTGGTTCAAAAGGCGGGCAGTCTGTTTGCTTCGCTTGTTACCTATGGTATTCCCTTTGTGGCATTGGCCTGGGGCTTTTTTGACCATGAGCATATTACCTGGATACAGGTGATTTGCCTCGGCATTATTTTATTTGGGGTGTATATGGCGAACAGACCAGTGGCGCGTAGCCACAGATGAACACAGATAGACACAGATTGCCTTCGGCAATGGTGGGCCACGAATTACACTAATGACACGAATAATACAGAATCGCCTTCGGCGAGGGGTAAGCCACTGATGAACACAGATAAACACAGATTGCCTTCGGCAATAGTGGCCACGAATTGCACTAATGACACGAATGATACAGCCAAAGGCGGTATACCTCCCTAAGCTCTGGCCCTCTGCGTGCGGACAATGGGGCCACGAATTACACTAATAGCACGAATAATACAGCCGAAGGCAGTATTTCTCCCTAAGCTCAATCCCTCTGCGTGCGAACAATAGGGTCGCAAATGGCAAAGCATCTTCCTGCTTAACGGAAATTGACACGCTTGCCTTACAGCAATTAGAAATGAATAAAGTGTTTGAAATAATCTCGTTTATACAGACATGATCTCTTTCTCTTTGGAGCTGAGATGGGTTTCCACGGTTGCAATGAATTTATCGGTCACGCCCTGTACATCCGTTTCTGCATCTTTGGCTGCATCTTCACTGAGCCCGTTCTTTTGCAGTCTCTTGATATGTTCGATGGCATCCCGGCGAATATTGCGGATGGCCACCTTGGAATGCTCCCCTTCTGCCTGGCATCTTTTTACCAGTTCTTTTCTGCGTTCTTCGGTTAAAGGAGGGAGAAATAAACGGATCAGCGCTCCGTCATTTTGGGGATTGATACCAATATTGGCGGCAATAATGGCCCGTTCAATGGGCTGAAGCATATTTTTTTCCCAGGGCTGAATACTGAGAGTCCGGGCATCCATGACACTAATATTGGCTACCTGATTAATGGGCATGGGCGCACCATAATAATCCACCACAATGCCATCCAGCATTTGAGGATTGGCTTTTCCGGCCCTGATCTTTACCAGTTCACTTTCGAGGTGGCTGATGGCCTTCTTCATATGGTCTTGTGCCCCTGCGATAATTGATGAAATATCTTCAGACATAACGTTTATTTTTAAATTGATGCCCCTTCACGGCTAAGTTACATGGAAGGGATGCAAATTTACTGAATCGGGCGCATCAAAAAAAAGCCCCGGTACAAGACCGGGGCAAATATTCGGGCGCGATTCATTAATTCTTTTTTTCAGCGGCCTGCAGTTCTTTGGCCAATTTTACCACTTTGGAACTGGTTTGCAGTTGTGTGGTACCACTTTCGGTTTTGGCCACCACCATTTGCCGGGGTCTTTTGTAATAATACAGGAGACCGATTCCTGAAAAGGCGATAGCAAGCATAATGAGGAGCAATATGGTACTACCCAGCGATCTGCCAAACCAGGCCAACAAGATAAATCCTACATTGATCCCCACACAGGTAAATGTAACGGCTGCATGGCTAAGCCCTCTGTCGAGGAGCAAATGATGCACGTGGTTACGATCGGGCGTAAAGGGAGAATTACCATTGAGAATACGGATCGCAAAAACGCGCAGCGTATCGAGCAGGGGCACGATCAGAATGGCGAAACCAATGGCTACCGAAGAACTGAGCGGAACGGTAACGAAAGGCGTATGGGCCACATTGATAAACTTGATCACCAGAATGGCATTGATCAATCCGATCATCAGTGATCCGGAATCGCCCATGAATATTTTTGCAGGATGATGATTAAAAATAAGAAAGGCAACCAGGCTGCCGGCCAGTGCAAATGCCAGTAAGGCATAGGCCTGGTATTCTACGGTAAAGAAATAGATACCGAATACCAGCATGGTAAGGATACCGAGGCTGGCCGCCAGTCCGTCCACCCCGTCGATCAGGTTGAACGAGTTGATGATCACGATGATCGTCAGGTAGGAAAGGGCCAATCCAAAACCTTCGGGCAATTGCTCAAATCCGAAAAGGCCATACATACTGTCGAGCCGGATACCTCCCAGATGAATAAGTATAGACGCGGCAATCAACTGGCCGGCGAATTTCTTGCTGGCGGAGAGGATCATCAGGTCGTCTTTGAGGCCGAGGAAGAAAATGACCACGGCTGCGGCAAAAAAGTATTGGAATTCAGGGTTCATATACCCCTGTACGGAAAGCAGTGCTGCCAGTATAAATCCACCGAAAATACCGATACCCCCCAAAGAGGCCACCAGCCGGGTGTGCAGTTTACGTTCGTCCGGAATATCGTAGAGTTTCTTCTGTTCCGCCACCTGCATTACCACCGGAATAGCTAAAAAGGTGATAATGAATGAGACAGAAGCGGTCAGTATAACGTCAAGCATTGAAGCAGCGTTTATAATTTAGCACAAAAATATGTTTAAAACCCGGTTTATGCCAGTATTTGAGACAATAATATCTTGATCATACTATTATCAAAATATGAACACACAGGATTATTGAAATACAGAAGTGGATTATCGGGCCAGGTGGATTTTGTATTGAAAAAGTATGCACATTTGCAGCGCAACCCTGATTCGAAGGCACAAGATACAAAAAGTTTAAAAAAAATCTGGTTTTTATGGCAGAACTAACCCAAATAGCTTCTCAGGTAAGACGCGATATTGTAAGAATGGTACATGGTGCCAGCAGCGGCCACCCCGGCGGGTCCTTAGGATGTGCGGATTTCCTTACGGCGCTGTATTTCAAGATTATGCAACACAATCCGGCCTTCAATATGGATGCTACCGGAGAAGATGTATTTGTTCTTTCTAACGGGCATATTTCACCTGTTTTCTATTCAGTGCTGGCCCGGTCCGGCTATTTTGATGTGAAGGAACTGGCCACATTCCGTAAGCTCAATACCCGCCTGCAGGGGCACCCCGCCACCCATGAACATTTGCCGGGCATACGCATAGCCTCCGGTTCGTTGGGTCAGGGGATGAGTGTAGCGATTGGCGCTGCCCTTACCAAAAAATTGAACGGCGAAAAAAACCTGGTGTTTTCCCTGCATGGAGATGGCGAACTGGATGAAGGACAGATCTGGGAAGCTATGATGTTTGCAGCCCATCATAAAGTGGACAACCTGATCTCTACGATCGACTGGAATGGCCAGCAAATCGATGGACCCACAGATAAAGTAATGGGGTTGGGCAATATTGCTGAGAAATTCATCGCCTTCGGATGGCTCACCCTCGATATGAATGGCAATGATATGGACGATGTGGTAGCCACACTGGAAAAAGCGAAGGGCATGACCGGTCAGGGTAAACCCGTTGCCATTATGATGCACACGGCCATGGGTAAAGGGGTCGACTTTATGGAAGGCACCCACGAGTGGCATGGCATTGCACCCAATGATGAGCAACTGGCAAAGGCCCTTGCACAACTGGAAGAAACCTTGGGAGATTATTAATACAATTGCAATCGTGATAACAAAGGGCAGCATTTACGCTGTCCTTTTTTTGTCTACTCGCTGCGCAACGAGAATTCCTGCCGGGCGGCTTTAGCGGCTGGCAGCCAGGATGCAATCAAAGCGATGATGAAGATGGTACCGCCTACCAGTAAGAAATCGGTGATCTTCAGTTTTACCGGGTAGTAAGATATTAAGAAAGAACCTCCTTCCAATGGTATCAGGTGAAAAGTGGTTTGCAGCCAGGCCATAAGTGCGGCCAGCAACATGCCAATGCCCCCTCCTATCAATGCGAGTAAGAGGCCCTCACTTAAAAAAATACGTTGTATAAAATTGCGGTTGGCACCTAAGGCGTGGAGTACGGCGATATCTTTTTTCTTTTCCAGTACCAGCATGGTAAGGGCGCCGATCATATTGAAAGCGGCCACCACCAGTATCAGACAGAGAATGGCATAGATCACCCATCGTTCCACATTCATAATCGAATACAGGCTGCGGTTCTGCTCATATTTATTTTGTACCAGGTAACCGGCACCAAATACCTGTTGAATGTTTCTTTTAATTTTATCTGCCTGTGCGGGGTTGGTTACCACAATTTCCACACCACTGTATGCATCGGGTTCGAGTCGCAGGCTTCTTCGTAAAAAATCAATATTGGTAATGCCGTATTTATTGTCGAAATCCTGTTGTATCAGGAAAGCGGCAGATGTACGAATGGTATCGCTGCTCACATCTTCGGTCATGTCGATAGCCGTTGAGCTGCCTTTACGCGGAAGATAGATATTGAGTGGTTGAAGATTATTGTCTGCATAGATTCCTAATGCACCTTCCACACCGGCGCCTATGATAAGGCGTGGTGCATCAGCAGTACCCAATTCGTATTTACCATCATTGAGCAGATGAGTGGCGACCCCGGATGTGTAGCGGTAGTTTTCATCCACCCCTTTCAGGTAAATGATGGTTTGGTAATCGCCATTTTGTACCAACGCTTTTTCTTCCAGTACGAGGGCGAAATTTTTGATACCGTTGAGGTTCTTCAGTTTAGCGAGCTGGGCAGGTGTAATGTTCACCACTTTGCCTTTTTCGGGGGATATTTTCAGGTCGGTATAAAATGAAGAATACAACGATTTTACCAACCCTTCAAAACCATTAAATACACTCAACACCAATACCAGCGCCGCAGAACCAATGATAATGGCCAGTATGCTGATCCACGCGATGATATTGATCGCATTCGTGGATTTTTTTGCTTTGAAATAGCGCCAGGCGAAGAGGAAGTTCAAAAGGTTTTAGAGGTTTTAGAGGTTCAAAAGGTTTAAGAGGTTTAAGAGGTTCAATAGGTTACATAGGTTACATAGGTTGCATAGGCTTGCCCGCCGTGGCGGGTTGAAGAGGTTAAATTACCACCCTAATGAAATCGGTGTCACCATTCACAATTGACAATTCACTATTGACAATTCACTACCCGATAGCTATCGGGTCACTATTCACCCTTGTCCTTCCGTTCTTCTTCAATCTTTTTAAACAGCTCTTCCATTTTAAAAACATGATCCAGGGTATCGTCTTTGAAAAATTTGAGTACCGGAATGCTGCGGAGCTGGTGGCGTACACGGGCTGCCAGTTCTTTCTTGATATCATGGTGCCGGTCTTCAATTTTTTTAATGGCCGCATCGGTGTCCTTTACCTGAAAAAGACTGAGATAGAACCGCGCTTCAAGCAGGTCGGGCGTCACTTTTACCGAAGAAATGGATACCATTCCCCCGTCTATCATACTAAGGCCCAACCGCTGAAAAATGCCATTCACCTCTTCATTCAGCAGCCCGGCGATCTGTTTCTGTCGTTTACCTTCTTCCATAAATCGTTAAAATTAAGTGCCTGCCTGTTGTGACCCAAAACTCCACTTCGGCAGACGGTGTAAAATTAGTTACTTTGCGGTTTTGTAGCTGAATCATTTTCAATGAAACAATATTCAAGGATTTTTGGGTACCTGAGGGATTACAAGGGGAAGATCGTACTCTATTTTCTGTTTACTTTACTGAGCATCCTTTTTGCTATTGTATCCATCGGTATGCTGATGCCTTTTTTACAGCTCATTTTCAACGAGGGAAGGCCTGAATGTGCCGATTGCAATAGCCTGGGAAAGATGAGCAGTAATCCCATAATTCAATCCGTTAATAATTTTCTTACTGATTCACTGGCAACAAGGGGCAAAATATCCACCCTCGGATTTATCTGTGTGCTGATGATGATTTTCATTTTGTTGAAAAACGTTTTTCTATATCTCTCTTACTATATCCTGAATCCGCTCAAAAACCGGGTGGTGAATCAATTGCGGGAGGAGTTGTATGATAAAATACTCCGGCTTCCGATCGGATTTTTCAATGAAAAAAGAAAAGGTGACCTGATGAGCCGCATTTCCAATGATGTGGGCGAAGTGGAAAGTTCAGTAGTGGGTACACTGGAAGGCTGGATACGTGACCCGATGACAATCATCGTCACTCTCACCGTACTATTGCTTATCAGTTTAAAACTCACCTTATTCATCCTCATTATCATACCGGTGCTGGGTTTGGTTATTGGCCGTGTTACTAAATCACTCAAGAAGCACTCCGAGGAAGTGGCGCAAAAAAACGGCGAATCCTTTTCCATCATAGATGAAACGCTGGGCGGACTTCGGGTAATCAAAGCTTTTAATATTGAAAAATTACTCCGCACCAAATTCTTTACCACCAACAGAGACCTGCTGGCCGCAAAGAACAGAATATCTTACCGGAGAGATCTTGCCTCTCCCCTGTCGGAAGTACTGGGAGTGCTGCTCTTTACACTCGTATTATACTACGGGGGAAGACTGGTACTCCGCGGCGAGTTGCTGGAAGCTTCTGCTTTTCTTGGTTTCCTCGGTATCTTTTATAATATTATCAATCCGGCCAAAGCCTTGTCCACTTCGTTCAGTAATATGCGCAAAGGTGCGGCCGCCATCGGGCGTATTGAAGAAATTTTAAATACACCTGTTACGGTAGACGATAATCCCAATGGGAAAAAACTAACCGCATTCACCAGTAAAATCGAATTCAGAAATGTATGTTTTGCCTATGATGATGCGGTAATTCTCGACAATATCAACCTCACGATAGAGAAAGGAAAGACCGTAGCCCTGGTGGGATCAAGTGGTGCCGGTAAATCCACCCTGGCCGACCTGGTGCCCCGCTTTCATGATGTAACCGGCGGTGAAGTGCTGATCGATGGTGTCAACATCAAAGATTATTCGTTGCATTCCGTACGCAGCCTGATGAGTATAGTGACACAGGAACCCATTCTCTTCAATGATAGTATTTCCAACAATATTGCGCTCGGGTATCAGGAAGCTACGGAAGAAGAGATCATTGCCGCTGCCAAAATTGCGAATGCCCACAACTTCATTATCAAAAAAGAGGGGGGGTACCAGAGCAATACCGGCGACCGGGGCACCAAACTCAGTGGTGGTGAAAGGCAACGGCTTACTATCGCCCGCGCTGTATTGAAAAATCCGCCCATACTGATCCTGGACGAAGCCACTTCTTCACTCGATACCGAAAGCGAAAGGCTGGTGCAGGATGCGATCAATAATATGATGCAGAACCGCACCAGTATTGTGATCGCGCACCGCTTGTCCACCATCCGTCATGCCGACGAAATTGTGGTATTGCAAAAAGGAAAGATCGTGGAAAGAGGAACCCATGATCAATTACTTGGGCAAAATGGTTTTTATAAAAAATTGGTGGAGATGCAGGAGGTAAAATAAACTTTACAGCCCCTGTTTATATGCATCACTCATTTTGATCCCGCTTCAATATATTCACAAATTGCATCAATCTCTTCCGGTTTCAGATCCGGAAAGGCTGTCATCATCTGTCCGCCGAATTGCTTTTTCAGTGAAGCGGTATAAAGGTCTTTCTTCATGTAGGCCGACGGATTATGTATCCAGGCATATAATTCTTTGTTATCCGACCACTTGCCTCTTTCTCTGAAATTCACTAAGGCAGGGCCCGTGGTTGCCTTGTACATATTATGACAGGAAGCACATTTACTCATGAAAAGGGTTTTCCCATTTGCCAATGATTGATTGGTAATTTCAATGGCGGGGTATTCACTGACTGTTCCACATCCAAAATTCTGCTCTTGTTTAAATACGGTTACGGGGAAATGTTGTACGCATTTCCAGATGCCAGCGGAAAGAAGGAGTGCCAGACCTGCCTGAAGAATATAATCAACCTGTCGGCTCACAATGCAAAATTACAAAAAAAGAGGTCACCAGTATGGATGACCTCTTTTTTAATTCAGCGATTCACTACCCTAACTCATTTGAAAGGATCAGAATATTTGGGATCGGTAACCAGCGTTTGGTCTGATAAAGTTTTCAGAAATGCGATCATATCGGCTTTTATAGCATCCGAATAACCAAAACCTCCTGCCGGCGGAAGAAATCCAAGATTGGGATGATTTTTTACCCCGCTCTGATAGTGAGTGAGTACCTGCTCCAGATTGGTAAAACGGCCATCATGCATATAGGGTGCTGTGAGTTCGATGTTTCGAAGTGCGGCAATTTTAAACGTTCCATTTTGCCGGGGATCTCCTGTTATTTCACCCACCCCATTATCTGTATAAACCAAGTCAAGTGCGTTGGTAACAAAATTAGGATTGGAGAATAAAAATGTAGGGGGATTTGTAGTACCGAATGTTGTATGATCTGTATGACATTCGCCACAGGTAGCATTTACGCGCTGCAATCCGTTCAGTTCCTGCGCAGTAAAATTGCTGAAATTCGAAGCTTGTCCCTGATCGAATTTCGAATTGAAAGAAACGATAGACCGAATAAATTGTGCTAGTGCTTTTGAAATACGGTCGGATGTAATTGCAGAAGACCCGAATGCTTTCTGAAATAATGGACCATAATAGGATTTTGCTGCAAGCTTTGTTTCCAGTTCAGTAAGAGATGGCATACCCATTTCAATATTATCGGTGATGGGCTTCATCACCTGCACTTCCAGTGTGGCAGCCCGGCCATCCCAAAACATTTTCTTCCCGGTGAAAAAGCGCATATTGGCGATCGCCATTGAATTTCTGCGGGTGGTACCACCGTTGAAACCTTTGGATAGTGCGAGTCCATCCACAAATGCTTTATCCTGGTGATGACAGGATCCACAGGAAGTAGTATTGTTTACCGAAAGTGCCTTATCGTAAAATAATACACGGCCCAGCGTAGCACCATCATTGGTAACGGGATTATCTGACGGAGTATTATCAAAAGTTGGATTTGCATTTAAAATGGTTTTGTAATAAGCCGGCATATTATCCAGCACACCCGCATAGTTAAATGGATTAGTTGGCAGTTTGGGATTTCCTGCCGGAACAGGATCCGGGATCGGAGTAATCACATCTTCTTTGTCTTTTTTACAGGCCTGACTGAAGATCAGCAGCGAAGCAAACAGGACTAGTCCTGTACTAACAGTTTTCATTTTCATAGTTAAAAGGTTTGTGAGTTGTATAATAACTGCAAAGGAATAAACTTGATTGTTAAAAACAATCTTTTAACTAAGTTATTATTATGACAAAAGAGCAAATCAAAGTAATAACACTTAGAAATTAAAAAAATAAAAGTCGCTGTAGAAATTCTTCAATTCGATGCTAAAATTAATTCTACAACAACACTGAAATTCATTTCGGATTATCATTTTTCATATCCAACAAAAAAAAAGATCCATGAAATAGATGAAGCAGTTTTAATTATGTAAAAAAAGATGATGATGGATATATTCACTTTGACCACATAATACTATCTGTACACTTCGCTTGAGCGCAGTTATTGCATCTTACAGACGCAGCAACATTATAACCTATCAATATTTGATCGTCATTACCACAAGTAAGATATCTATCAGCAGAAATAAAGCAGCCGGGAAATGGTGTAGCCTTTGGAAGACTATTCCGATGTTCTGCACATTGATCTTGTATGATTTGAAATATTACATTATCCCTGCAGGGATTGAATCGTAATACGGTTATGCGCCCGATCTAAAAAGGTAAATAAAATACCCAAACAACTTGTAGTGTGAAGAAAAATAAAGTCAATCGCATATTGCGATTTTTATAAAGAGTGCAAATAGTGAGCGGTTTCGGCACAGCATCTGCACTCATCAATTCCCTCCTTAACGCAATACTTCCCGGCTGATCACCAATTTTTGTATCTCGCTGGTACCTTCACCAATGGTGCAGAGCTTTGCATCGCGGTAATGTTTCTCAACCGGAAAATCTTTGGTGTATCCATAACCACCAAATATCTGAACGGCATCATTGGCCGCACGTACTGCTACTTCACTGGCGTAGTATTTTGCCATGGCTGCTTCTTTGGTCATGGGTTGTTTCCGTTCTTTCAGATCGCAGGCCTGCAGCGTGAGTAATTCTGCGGCCATGATCTCCGTAGCCATATCAGCGAGTTTGAAGGATATACCCTGAAAATTACAGATGGGCTGGTCGAACTGGTGCCGCTCCTGTGAATATTGCAGGGCCGCTTCATAGGCCCCTTTGGCTATACCTAGCGATAGGGAGGCAATAGAGATACGGCCACCATCCAGTATTTTCATTGCTTGTTTAAAACCATCGCCCACTTCACCCAGGCGATTGGCATCGGGTATGCGGCAATTGCTGAATACCATCTCTGCGGTTTCGCTGGCGCGCATACCGAGTTTATTTTCTTTTTTACCGGCAGTGAATCCGGCTGTACCTCTTTCCACTACAAACGTGGTGGAGTTATTTTTAGTTCTGGGTTCGCCCGTTCGGCATATCACCACGGCCACATCGCCGCTTTTTCCATGTGTGATCCAGTTCTTTGTTCCATTGAGTACCCATTCATCACCTTCCTTTACTGCCGTGCAACGCATATTGCCGGCATCGCTACCGGTATTGGCTTCGGTTAAACCCCAGGCGCCGATCCATTCTGCGGTGGCCAGTTTGGGGAGCCAGCGCTTTTTCTGCTCTTCATTGCCAAAAGTGAGAATATGGCCGGTACACAATGAATTGTGTGCGGCCAGGCTCAAGCCGATCGATCCGCATACTTTGGCGATCTCTTCTATGATACTTTTATATTCAAAGTAGGAAAGTCCGGCACCACCGTATTCTTCAGGCACAAGCACACCCATCAATCCCAGTTGACCCATTTCTTTGAAAACATGAAGGGGGAACTCCTGTGTTTCATCCCATTCCATGACGTGGGGTTTGATATGCTGACGGGCAAAATCACGGGCTGTTTGCGTTACCTGTTGGGTGAGCTCAGATGTTTGAAAATTCATAAAATAATATCAATCGTCGGTTATTGAAAAACTATGCCACTCCATATTGCAGGGGTGGCACAGCGCCTTGAAGAATGGGGCAAGCAATCATTAAAGGCGATGCAAGATAAGGGGATTTTATGAAAACTAACAGGCGTTAGTATTAATTTTTATTTGTCATTCCATCTCCACCACCAACCCATCCCAGGCCAGGTGGATATGCGGGGGTAATAAGGCCGATGTGGCCGCATGAGTGCCCATCTGGTGCGATAAATGGGTGAGCCAGCCCTGCGGCACTTCCACGGCATTAATCACCGCGATGGCTTCCTCCAGTGAAAAATGGGAAATATGTTTTTGATGGCGCAGCGCATTCAGCACCATTACTTTTGATCCCCTGATCCTGGCCCGCTCTGTTTCTTCAATATGATTGGCATCGGTGATATAGGTGAAATCCCCAAAACGGAAACCCATCACCGGCATCTTTAAATGCCAGACCAGTATAGGTTGCACCGGAATATCGCCCACGGTAAAAGGATCCAGGTTGATGGTATGCAAGTTCAGTTGCGGAAGTCCGGGATATTTGGTATCGGTAAATGCATAATAAAAATCGCGGCGAACGGCTTCTTCGGTGAGGGAGTCTGCATAGATATCAATAGGCCGTTTGGTAAAAAAATTAAAGGCGCGTATATCGTCCAATCCCGCCAGATGATCTTTATGCGGATGCGTGAAAAGCACGGCATCGAGGTGTTTTACTTTTTGCCGCAGCATCTGGTAACGAAAATCGGGTCCTGTATCCACCACCAGTGTGGTATTGGGTGATTGTACCAATATACTGGAACGAAGGCGGTTGTCTTTTTTATCAGGGGATGTACATACTTCACAGTCACAACCGATCATGGGTACACCACTGCTGGTGCCGGTACCAAGAAATGTTATGGTGAGGGGTGGACAAGTCACCCTGTAAAGTTAATGAGTAATGCTGTATAAAGCGGAAAGGGAATCCGCCGGCATACATGCATCACGAAATGATCAGAGGCTGTCTTCCGTTTCCAGCTTTGACATGATATTGGTATAAAGCTTACGGGATTCTTCAGTAAGTGTATCGGGGTTGATATCGAGCTGGGGAATAAGATCCAGCAGTGTATTGATACGTCCTTCTGTTTGCAGAAATTTATTCAGCACCACCACTTTCCTGGACTCAAGTATGCAATAGCCACTCTGAAAAGTGCCTCTTTCATACCTCAACACATAGCCGGCATCTTCGGGTATTAATTCCAGTTTATCTAAGGTACTTTGGGTATACTTCATCGGTTTCTTTTTGCTTTTTCTTTTACCACATTCAAAGTGTCAAAAACCATAGGCTGAAGGGCAATCCGGATTTTGACATATTTTCCTTATACAAATTTACTCAGCCTGAATAAGTTTCAGTCAAATGTTTTCCACAATACCTGAATTAATTAACTTTAAATACAAGTATTCCCATGCATACCATCAAACTTCTTCCTTTACTCCTGCTATTCCCCCTTTTAACAGGGGCTCAGAAAAGGTTGCCGGATCAGGATCCTGTGACCACGGCCGAACTCAAAATGACGGCCTGCCCCTTTGAGCCAGATGCCGCTGCCATGATATTGTTTGATGTGCAGGAAACCGAAATGGAAGGCACTTTTATGTATACCCGAAACAAAACTTCGCGCCGGGTACGCATCAAAGTATTCTCTGAAAAAGGTTATCCCCATGCAACAGTGCGGATTCCCTACCTGAGTAAGCGTGGCCTGGGCAAGATCAAAAAATTGCAGGGTGCCGTATATAATCTCGACGCTTCAGGAAAGATCGTTGTGACCTCATTGAGTGATGATGATTTTTTTAAAGAAAGTGCCAACGAATATGTGGGGGTCATGAACTTCACTTTTCCCAAACTGAAGCCCGGGAGCATTGTAGAGTACAGCTATACCACGATCGAAAACAATATTCCCTTTCTCCAACCCTGGTTTATACAGGGTAAGATACCGGTGCAGTTCATCGCCAATACCCTGATCACCCCGGTGATGATGCATGTCAATGCGCGCACTTATGCATTCGACAGTCTGAGCCAGCAATATTATCTGTTCAAACAGGACCGGTATCGTAGCACCACTTTCTACAAAGAAAATATTCCTTCCTTCCGGTATGAACCGTATATGAGTTCACTTACGGACTACCTCATGTGGGTTTCTTTTGCCACACTGGGAGGAGGTGCTTTGGTCGATTATACCACCAAACGATCCAGCGCCGAAGCCTGGGCCATTATGGGGAAATATTATTTCAAGTCGGATAACGTCCAAAAATTAATGGTGGATTCGATCAAAGGCACCAGGCCCTTGCTGGAAGCAGCCAGCAAACTGACAACCACAGAAGATAAGATCCGCTTCCTCTTTGATACTGTAAAAAAACACTTCGCGGCAGATCCCGAACAAACCATGCAGGCAGATTTATTGGATATCGCCTGGAAGAAAAAAGAAGGTACTTCCGCCGCGATCAATTTTACGCTGCTCAACCTGCTTGATAAATCAGGGGTGCAATGCTATCCCCTGCTCATCAGCACCCGCACACACGGAAAGATAAAAAAGGAATATCCCGGCCTGGGACAGATGAATGGTATGGATGTACTGGCCTTCGACTCCACCCGTTCCTTTGTACTGGACGCCAGCAATAAAAGGCAACCCTATCATACTCCTCCCCTGAATGTGCTCAACCGCGATGGACTCCTCCTTTCACCTGACACAGCACAATGGGTGGCCATCGCCGACACACGTCCATTATTGAAACAGAGTATTGATATCTATGCAGACGTAACCAAAGATGGAAAACTTGAAGGCAGCGCCACCATTCAGCATTTTGATTATTCCAAATCATACAAAATGGACAGCTCGCTGCAAAAAGATTCCGATGAAGCCGAAAAATACATGGATAAAAAACCGGATGGCTTCAAAATCATCTCCACCAAATTGGAAAGTGGCGAAACGGATGCAGACCCACTGACAGAAACCATTGACTTTTTGTATGAACCACAACAATCAGGTAAATTTCTTTTCATTGATCCCCAAATCCTGACAGAAAAAAATAAAAACCCCTTTCTGGAAGAAAAGAGATTCACCGATATAGACCTGGTAGCTAACCAACTGAATATACTTACCATGCAGGTACATTTTCCACCCGACTATGAAGTGGATCATTTACCCCAAAATATGATGATACGCGCCCCTGATTCCAGCTTCTTCTATAAGGTGAGTTATTCATCCGATAAGGAGGCTGTATATATTTCGCAACAGTTTGAAGCAAAAAGGGCGCTCTTCAACAAAGAAGAATATCCCGGCATTCAGGATTTTTACAAACGCATGTTTGCGCGAATGACCGAAGAGATCGTTTTGCGGAAAAAAGAATAAAGCACACCGGCTTTGTTTGCAAAAAATTAAACCAACCTCAGAAAATAAGTGTAAACACTTTATCTCTTATAAAAAAATTGTCCCTTTTTCAGATTTACTGAAATATTGTAATCTTGCATTCATTTTAGTGCCATGAAAATTTATCTCGCTTTACTACTAATTTTTTGTCTGCATACCCAGTTACCGGCACAGGAAAAGCTTCCCGCTTTTGGCAAACCGGATGCGGCTGAACTGGACATGAAAGAATGTGCGTTTGAAAAAAGTGCGAATGCTCTGAAGCTGATTGATGAAGAAGAAAAAGAGATCATTGCGGAATACGGGCTGAAGGTGAAGACCATGCACCGGGTGCGGATAAAAATATTTTCAGAGAAAGGTTTCAGCGCCGCCTCCGTAAAGATTCCCTATTACAGCCGCACGCGTGGCTCCAAAATCACCGACCTCGATGCATATATTTATTTCAGGGATTCACTGGGAAAGATCAACACGGAGAAAGTGGAAAATGATGAGATATTTAAATCCAAGTCAGGAAAAAATTACACTTATCTGCGTTTTACTTTCCCGCACCTGAAGGCGGGCTGTGTAATCGAATACCGATATTATAAAAAAGAAAAAGAAATACTCGACCTCTCTCCCTGGTATTTTCAGGACGAGATTCCCACCCGTTATTCAGCCTTTACAATTTTGGGGCCTGCAAATATCCCGATCATCAAGCGATTGTTTGGAATGGATTCAGTTACAGAGTTTGTTAAATACGACCGGGGTTCTGTAGATGGTCGCCGGTATTTTGAAAAGACCTACCTGCAAAAAGACATTTCCTCCTTTCATCCCGAAGCGATGATGACATACGTGGCCGATAATCTAAAACGCATCGAGTTTGTGTTACAACCGCGTGGTTTCGGCTTCAGCACCATACTCTTTAAAAGCGAATGGGCCGCTTTTGCAGAAATACTGGGGCAGATCACTTATTTCGGCAAGCAATTCGATAAAGCTATCCCGGGTACGGAAGCGCTGGTGGATTCGGTACGCAAACTCACGACCCGTGAAGACAAGATTCAATTCATATTGCGCCGGGTAAAAGAACAGATCAAATGGAATAAACAACAAACATTCTATACCGGTGACCTGACAGAAATCTGGAAAGAAAAAACAGGAAACAGTGGAGATATCAACATGGCCATCATGAACCTCTTGCGAAGATCCGGCGTTAAGGCCTATCCCCTGCTGATCAGTACGCGGGAAAATGGAAAGACCGACCCGGAGTTTATCAGTCTGGGACAATTCAACGGACTGGATATACTGGCACCGGATAGCCTGGAAACCTATGTACTCGACGGAACCCGTAACCAGCCTTTTTCCGTACCGCCCTCCAATATTCTGAACCGCTCCGTTTTTATTGCCGATACGGCCTATGCACAATGGATCGAAGTATCAGATAAACGCCCCCTGCTGAAATCGCTTATCAATATTACAGCAGACCTGTTGCCTGATGGAAAAATAAAGGGCAATGCGGCCAGTTTCTTTTACGATCATTCGAAAGAACTGCGACTGGAACAGCAAAAGAAAAATCAGGAAGAAGAAAAAGAGGACAGGGATAAAGAAGAGGAAAAAGAATTTTTGAAAAAAGATTTCACTTCTCTTACTACCGACAGTGTTCAGATATCCGATGCCGAAGATGACCTGAAGCCACTCACCGAACAATTCAATTTTACCTATGAACCTTCTTCTTCCGGCGATTTTCTCTTTGTAGACCCCTTCTTCCTTTCCAATTTCAGGAAGAACCCCTTTTCAGATTCTTTACGATTATACCCCATCGATTTTGGCGGAAGGCAATATCTCAAAACCAGTCTGATGATCAACATACCCGAAGAATACGAAATCGATTTTTTACCAGCCAATATTCGCATGCGCATGGCCGATAGTTCCATTCTGTTTGAGCGGGTGATCCATAAACTGGAGGGCAAGATCTATTTTACCAATAAAATGGAAGTACTATATCCCCTGTTCGACAAAGAGGAATATCCGAATTTGCAACAATTCTTCAGTAAGATGTACACCCTGCTTACCGAACAGATCATCCTGAAGCGGAAAAAATAAGTTTATTTACGCTGCATTTTAATCACCGGCACGATCATCTCTTCGAGGCTCACCCCGCCATGCTGAAAGGTATTGCGGTAATAATTTACATAGTAATTATAGTTATTGGGATAACAAAGGAAACTGTCTTCCCGGGCAAAAATGAAAGAAGAATTGATAGTAGGTACAGGCAATCCTGCTTCGCGCGGATCGCGGAATGCCAGCACTTCTTTGGGTTCATAATTCAGGTTGCGGCCGTGTTTATACCGCAGGTTGGTGGTGGTCTGTTTATCACCTACCACTTTGCAGGGCGTTTTCACCCTTACGCTGCCATGGTCGGTTGCCAGCACGATCTTGATATTCTTATCCGCAATTTTTTTCAATGCCTGGTGCAGAGGAGAGTGTTCAAACCAACTGGCTGTAATGCTGCGATAACTCATTTCATCACCTGCCAGTTCCTTCAGCACTTCCATTTCGGTACGGGCATGGCTCAGCATATCCACAAAATTATACACGATCACATTCAGGTCATTGTTCAGCAGGTTATGTATATTATTCACGAGATCGAGGCCAGCCTGGTTGTTCACCACTTTGGTATACGATACGCGCATGTCCGAATGGCCCAGCCGCTTGATCTGTGCCCGTAAAAATTCTTCTTCGTGTAAATTCTTACCGCCTTCCTCTTCATCATTCTTCCATTGCAGGGGAAATTGTTTTTCGATCTCAAGGGGCATCATGCCGGCGAATATGGCATTGCGGCAATATTGCGTGGCCGTAGGAAGTATGCTGTAAAAACTTTCTTCTTCCATAATGCGGAAGCTTTCCGCAAATATGGGTTGTATCGCTTTCCATTGATCAAAGCGCAGGTTGTCGATCAATAGAAAGAACAGCGGTGTTCCTTTCTCCGCATGCGGCAATACTTTATACTTCAGCAGGGTATGGCTCATTACAGGGCCATCGGTACTTTTGGGCGATATCCAACTGGAATAATTGCGGGATACAAATTTGAAGAACTCGGTATTTGCTTCGCTTTTCTGATTTTGCAATATCTCCTGCATTTCAGGGCTGTCGCTTTTCTGCATCTCCAGTTCCCAATAAACCAGTTTACGGTATATCTCCATCCATTCGTTGTAATCTGGATTACTATTGAGCGCGGTAAAGAGATGTCTGAACTGCTGCTGATAGGCTGTAGTAGTTTTTTCTGCCACGAGCCGGCGGTTATCAATGATCTTTTTAAGGCTGAGCCAAACCTGGTTGGGGTTTACCGGTTTAATCAGGTAATCGCTGATCTGCGAACCAATGGCTTCATCCATCAGGTTCTCAGTCTCATTCTTGGTAATGAGCACTACGGGCAATGACTGGTTCACTTCCTTTATTTTGGCCAGCGTTTCCAATCCGGTAATGCCGGGCATGCTTTCATCGATAAGTACTACATCCACCTGGTTTTCCTTTACATAATCAATGGCATCGAACCCATTGGTAAAGGTTTGTACTTCATAGCCCTTGTTTTCGAGAAACATTTTCTGCGACTGTAGACTTTCGATCTCATCATCCACCCAAATAATTTTTGCTATTGCCATGCTGTTTCTTGTTTCTGGTTTCTTGTTGCTTGTTACTGGTTGCTCGTTACTGGTTATTGGCGTGCCCGCATACCTGCATTTCATTACGGCAGGTAAACCGTGGCGGGTTGCTGGTTTCTTGTTGCTTGTTACTGGTTGCTGGTTACTCGTTGCGGGTTACTGGCTGTTTTCTTGCAGCTTGCAGCTCGAAGCTCGTAGCTGACGGCTCGCAGCTTTAATACCCCGTTTCGGTAAAAATAGCTTATTAATCCTGCCCTTTGTACATTTGCCGTCTGCCTTTGACGGGCCTTTAACAAATCCGCAACAATGCCAGCAGTTCGCAAGATCATCAACGACCCGGTATATGGTTTTATTACCATCGACCACCCTTTAATATTACAACTTATCTCCCATCCCTGGTACCAGCGGTTGCGTAATATACATCAGATGGCTTTTGCACACCTGGTATATCCCGGTGCAGTTCATTCCCGGCTTCATCACTCCCTGGGTGCCTATCACTTAATGTGTACGGCCCTTGCCGAACTGAAAAGTAAGGATATTGCCATTACTCCGGAAGAGGAACTGGGTGCCAAAGTAGCAATACTGCTGCACGATATCGGCCATGGCCCTTATTCACACACGCTCGAAAATGAGCTGATCCCGGATGCGCATCATGAAGATATTTCGCTCCTCATTATGCATAAGCTCAACGAGCAATACAACGGCCAGTTGCAAACGGCGATTGATATTTTTACCGGGGTACATCCGAAAAAATTTCTCTCTCAACTGGTCTCCGGTCAGCTTGATGTGGACCGTATGGATTATCTCAACCGGGATAGTTTTTTTACCGGAGTGGCAGAAGGGGTAATCGGGTACGACCGTATCTTAAAGATGCTGGCTGTGAAAAACGGGGAATTGCTGGTAGAGGAAAAAGCAATCTATTCTATTGAAAAATTTCTGGTATCCCGCCGGCTCATGTACTGGCAGGTATATCTTCACAAAACGGTACTGGCCGCGGAAATGATGCTGGTAAAGATCATCCGCAGAGCCAAGCAATTGATCAGCCAGGGGGAAGATGTTCCGGCAGCCACTCCCGCCCTGGCCTATTTCTTAACCACCGATTACCACCCGTCCGGGGAAAACGGGTCCGGCTTTACAGAAGATCAGCTCCCCATATTCTGTCAGCTTGACGATTATGATGTAATGACCACTATTAAAAACTGGTGTTCGCACAGCGACAAAATATTAAGCCTGCTTTGCCGTTCTTTAGTAGAAAGAAGATTATTTAAAGTGAAGCTTCAGGCAGAACCCTTTCCCGATTCATTGGTAGCGTCCAACCGGAAGGCCGCTGCTGAAGAAGCCGGTATCTCCGAAGCGGATGCAGACTATTTTGCATTCACCGGAGAAACAAGTAATACTACCTACAACCCCGGCGATGAGCGCATCAATATTCTCTTTAAAGACGGTACTATCCGTGACATTTCGAAGGTGGATAATGCCCTGATACAACAGAATCTGAGTGGCACGGTGAAAAAATATTACATTTGTTATTATCGCGGACTCTGGCCTGCATAATAGCTATGGAAAATGATAATTTAATGTTCTATGCAACTCTTTGGCCGTTTGAACTGCCATAGAAATGGCAGCCGTGCGAAAGATAAAACATTGAAACAAGCAGCATGAAATTTCCCGCAGCGCAAGTAGCGCAAATGATAAACGGACAGACGGATGGTGATGCCTCCGTAACAGTTTCTTCCTTCGGAAAAATTGAAGAAGCCAAAGAAGGGCAACTTACTTTTTTCGCTAACCCGAAGTATGAGGAGTTTTTGTACAGCACCAAAGCGTCCGTGATTATCATTAATGAAGCCTATGAATTAAAACAACCCATCCATGCCACCCTCATACGGGTACCGGATGCCTATACCGCTTTTGCCACCCTGCTGAGCAAATACCAGGAGATCGCACAACAGCAACTTACCGGTATACAGGAACCCAGCTATATCAGCCCTTCGGCCAGCTATGGTGAGCATGTATTTATCGGGGCCTTTGCCTACCTCGGCGACCAGGTGAAAGTGGGCAATAACACGAAAATATTTCCCAATGCGTATATCGGAAATAATGTTACTATAGGCGACAATTGTATCATTCATCCCGGGGTAAAAATCTATCACGATTGCAAACTGGGAAATAATATCACCATTCATGCCGGCACGGTAATTGGCAGTGATGGTTTCGGATTTGCCCCGCAGGCAGATGGCAGTTTCAAAAAAGTACCGCAGATCGGCAACGTGGTAATCGAAGACTATGTGGAGATCGGAGCCAATGCCACCATTGACCGGGCTACCATTGGATCAACACTAATAAAGAAAGGAGCCAAACTGGACAACCTGATCCAGATTGCCCATAATGTGGAAGTGGGCTACAGTACAGTAATCGCAGCCCAGGCCGGGGTAAGTGGCAGTACCAAGATCGGAAATGGGGTAATGATCGGTGGACAAGCCGGAATTGTTGGTCATATACAATTGGGCGATGGGGCCAAAGTAAATGCCCAGAGCGGCGTGAGCAAATCCATTGAACCGGGCAAAGCCGTTACCGGATCACCCGCATACGACTATACTTCCGCCCTTCGCAGCCAGGCAGTAAGCCGCCGTTTGCCGGAGTTGGAAAAGCGGGTGAAGGAACTGGAAGCGCTGGTAAAGCAGTTGCTCGAAGAAAAAGTATGATGTTGAAAAAAGTTGTTTTTATAGCCATTTTACTGACCACCCGGGTTGCTATTCTCTCCGGTCAACTACCATCCTGGCTCTTATGGAACCGCCCCCGCGATGACTACGAATACTTAGTCTCCGTCAGTAATACACCGCTTTTCAATAAAGAGGAAATCAAACAAAGAGGAATTAAGTCCTGTACTGTACTATTAAATGTTCCAAAAGACAAGTACATCAAAAAAGGATTTACGGATAGTGTAGCCATTTTTCGTTTTGACGAAGCGGGGAATACCTGCTTTGCCGTAACGAAAAGCAGGAACAGTGGCAATCATCCTATTCGTTGGGATACCATCATAGGTAAACACTGGCGGGAACCTAAAGGAGACTCCTCAGCATCGGTGACATCCTATCGACGTGGAAGAAAAATCGTCATGACCTATTATTTCATGGCATATAAACCAGGCTCTGCCATTGCAGATACCACTACTATCAGAAAAGAAGTTTTCGACAAAAAAAACCAACTACTGGAAATAAAAGACAAACTAACTAGGAACTATTACAACTACCTATGCCGCAACTTTTGCTGCGATCAGCCACAATTACACGCCATAATGCGGTATGATAAGCACAACAACATTACTTTGTACAGAGAACCCGATAGCCCGTACTATACAAAATTCAGGTATAAACCTTCCGAACGAATCGTGTACACTTATAATACCGGAACAAATAAACTTAAGGAAAAACAAATCATCCCTGTATCGATCAACGCGGATTCGATCGTTGAAAAAAGAAAAGAAACCCTTTCATTATACCGGCTGGAAAAAAACAGCCGTCTTTTCCGGTTAATGAAAAACGACTTAAACCATATAGACTTTGGAGTACGGGAATACATATTCCGATATAATTACCGGGAAGAAAAGGCCCCACTGAAAAATTAATTACGGTCAATTATCCTCCGTGAAATTTCCGCTACTGTCGTAATTTGCGCCCATGAAAATCTCCGGATTCACCTTTGTACGAAATGCTGTAAAATTTGATTACCCGGTAGTGGAGTCCATCACCTCCATACTCCCGATCGTGGACGAATTTATTGTGAGCATTGGCAACAGTGATGATACCACGCTGCAACTGATCGAATCCATCGGCTCTCCCAAAATAAAAATTTTTCATTCGGTGTGGGACGATTCATTGAAAGAAGGCGGACAAGTACTGGCGGTGGAAACGGATAAAGCCCTGGCCCATGTGAGCCCCGATGCCGACTGGGCCTTCTACCTGCAGGCCGATGAAGTAGTACATGAGCAGGATCTGCCGGCCATACAGGCTGCCGTAGAAAAATACCGGAACGATCTCAATGTGGAAGGATTGTTATTCCATTACCATCATTTTTATGGCACTTATGATTATGTAGGTGATTCACGCCGCTGGTATGCCCACGAGATACGCATCATTCGCAACAACAAGCGGGTAGTTTCATACCGGGATGCACAGGGCTTCCGTACCAACGACAATAAAAAACTGAATGTAAAAAAGATCAATGCAGGCATCTATCATTATGGATGGGTACGTCATCCGCATAAGCAACTGGAAAAGCTGAGTAATTTCTACAGTCTCTGGAATGGGCAAAACTGGTCCGTACCGGATGTACAAGCGGAAGAACATTTCGATTTCTTCAACGATGTGGATTCCCTGGCCCTTTACAAAGGCACTCACCCGGGAGTAATGAAACAGCGCATTGCAGAAAAGAACTGGCAGGTAAATTTTGACACCCGCCGAAAGAAATTCAATTTTAAAGACAACCTCTCCTACCGCTTCGAAAAACTGACAGGGATAAGGCCGTTTGAGTACAGGAATTATAGGATTGTTTGATGTGCAATGATAGATGTACGATGTTAGATGTACGGTGTGGGTTATTTTAGATTTTCGATTTTAGAATTTAGATTTGTACGTACCGGCACATTTTCACATTCTCACATTTACTCATTTTCACATTTCTAGACAGTTCTCCCACACTGGTCATTTCCGGCTGTTTCATTAGCACATTAGCAAATTATCAAATTAGCTATTTATCTTTGCCCGGCATTAATTTCCTGAAAGCAATAAACCAAGCGAATGGATCCGAATTTCAATCCTAATAAACAGCATACGTTGAAGTCATCGGTAAGCATTTCCGGCACGGGCCTGCATACCGGTGTATTGGCCGATCTAACCCTGAAACCTGCCGCGCCCGGCTTTGGTTACCAGTTTCAGCGGATCGATATGCCCAACCAGCCTGTAATCAAAGCGGATTGCGATCTCGTTACGGATGTAAGCCGTGGCACCACCCTGGAAGCTAATGGCGCCAAAGTGAGTACCGTGGAGCATGTGCTGGCAGCCTTAGTGGGAATGGGGGTGGATAATTGCCTCCTCGAGATCAACGGGCCTGAAATGCCGATCATGGATGGGAGTTCGCAGCCATTTGTGGAGCTGATCGAAGAAGCGGGCATCGTAGAACAGGATGCGGCCAAAGTATGGTACAGCATCGATGAGAATATTTATCACTACGATGAATCCAAGCGCGTGGAAATGGTGGCGATGCCGGCAATGGATTACCAGGTGACCACGTTGATCGATTTTAATTCACCCGTATTGGGCACACAGCATGCGGGCCTCAAACATATCAGTGAATTCAAACAGGAAATTTCTCCCTGCCGCACATTTTGTTTTCTGCATGAACTGGAAATGCTGCTCGACAACAACCTGATCAAAGGCGGGGACGTGAATAATGCGATCGTGATCGTGGACAAGCCCGTGGATGAAAAAGAAATGGGCCGCCTGCGGAAAATATTCAATAAAGAAAAAATAGAAGTAAAAAGTGAGGGCTACCTTAATAACCTGGAGCTTCGTTTTCCCAACGAACCGGCCCGGCACAAATTACTGGATGTGATTGGCGATCTGGCCCTGATCGGTTATCCCATCAAAGGCCGCATTATTGCCAATCGCCCCGGTCACAGTACCAATGTGGAGTTTGCCCGTAAGATCAAACAATACATCAAGAAGAATAAACATACCAAAGGAGTACCGGTATACAACCCCAACCAGCCCCCGGTATATGATCAGCAATTCATAGAAAAAACTTTGCCGCACAGGTTCCCATTTGCGCTGGTAGATAAGATCATCGAGCTCAGCGATACGCATATCGTGGGTATCAAGAACGTAACCTTCAACGAATGGTTCTTCCAGGGGCATTTTCCGGGCAATCCGGTAATGCCGGGCGTATTGCAGATCGAAGCGCTGGCCCAATGCGGTGGTATATTAGCTATCAACCTGAGTGGAGACGGTCAGTATGACACCTATTTCCTGAAGATAGATAATTGCAAATTCAAGCACATGGTACGCCCCGGCGATACCCTTATCCTGAAAATGGAATTATCGGCACCCATTCGCCGCGGTATCTGCGAAATGAAGGGCACCACCTATGTGGGCAATAAAGTATGTGCAGAGGCCGACCTGGTGGCACAGATCGTGAAGCGTTAATACCCGAAACGTATAGCTTTCATATATATGGAAAACAATAAATCCTATCTCAGGCATTTTGGCCTGATCTTTCTGCTGTTCGCGATGGTGGCCGGATTAATTGTATGGCAATACGCCATTCTACGCGACGGCTCAAATGGCATGTTCAGCCTTTTCACGATCATCGTTCAGATACTACCACCCATTATCATACTGGCAGCGGCAGGATTTGCCACTGGTATGATGAGGGCAGCAGTCGGGGCCATATTATTTTCAGTAGCAACCCGCTTGCTGGTGTTATTCCTTTATGATAAACCCGATCCCGAATCTTCGAACCATGCATTGATGTTTTGGATCAACCAACTGGTGTATGTGGCCCCGTATATGTTTTTTCTGTTACTTACCAAACCCGACGTAAAACGCATCCTGTTGATATTGGTGTTGAGTTTACTGATATTCGGCAACAACAATGTTTTTTCTGCGATACAGGGCATTGAAAAATTGAAAGATCTGCTCCGGATAGAATCGAACAGTTCGGGTTTAACTCTCTATTACTTTGCGTATGTACTCAGCCTGGTAATCAATTTTATATTGTTTTGTGAACTGGTCAATTATGGACAGGGTAAAGCGCGGGGGTATCATCCAAGATTACTGAACCCGGGAAATGAATATTCAAAACTATCAGGCACGCTTGTATTCTGGTCACTTAAATTGTATTTACTATTGTCCGTTATTGGATGCAGTTTCTCCCTTCAGTCATTCGCAGAATATGCCGGAAGAGAGGGTTATTCGTCGATGGGAAGCTTCAATTTTCTGAAATGGTATTACCTGTTGAATATACTCAGTACCATACCCTTGCTTTTTTGTTCTGCCTGGTACCTGCGTAAATTCATGATGGAATTTTTTATGTCATGGAAACAAACATCGCGGTTGCAGTTTTGGTTTTTCCTCTTGCCGGTGATTGGTTTTTTCGGATGGTTGATCATGCTGTTTGATGCCGACAGAAATCATACCTTTTCGGAACGAAAAAAGTCCCTGGAAGATTTCGCTGCATCCTCCACCAATGGCATTGCTACGATCTTTATGATCTTCCTGGGCCTTCGATTGGTTTTGACGCTTTCAAACGGCCCTGCCAATGCTATCCTGACCGTGGGGGTTTCTGCAGCATTGTTTTATTTTATGCTCAATTCCAGTACCGGGTATTACGTTAACCTCTATCTGAATATTTTCGTTCTGGGAATCCTGCTGTTGGTGCTCTTTTTCGGAAAGGGTGCGGGCCTTGAATTTATTCTGCTCCTTTATCCGCTTATTTTATTCAATGTATTGCAGGTCATTATGATCTTTCCGGCCCTGCACATCGATGCATTTGATTATATTTCGTACGAAGAGGACAAGCCCTGGCAGCCGGGGGATGATTTGTTTTGATTTGAACCTATTGGAGAATGGCTGATCTGGCAGACCCGGGAGTCTAAAAAAGACCTGATTTCCACAACTCTAAAATCCTGGTTTTCGCATATCCTAAACAGGGGAATTCTTTATCCACATTGGGCTGTTAAAACGGCATAAAAAGAGGTAATATACCCCGGTTTTCCCCTCTATTTTCAGTACATTTGTGAGTTACATTTTTTCCCGAAAATCCATAGATTTTTATTCCATTTATGAGCACAGAAACAGTTGAGAAAACAGCCGGAATTTCCCCCGCTTACGGCGCCGACAGCATACAGGTATTGGAAGGTTTGGAAGCCGTGAGAAAGCGGCCCGCGATGTATATTGGTGATATCGGTATTAAGGGTTTGCATCACCTCGTGTATGAAGTGGTGGACAACTCCATTGACGAAGCATTGGCCGGCTGGTGTAAAAATATATTCGTTACCATTCATGAAGACAATTCCATTTCGGTGGAAGATGATGGCCGCGGTATCCCCACCGCCATGCACACCAAAGAAAAACGGAGTGCCCTTGAAGTGGTCATGACCGTACTGCATGCCGGTGGTAAATTCGATAAAGATTCCTATAAAGTATCCGGCGGTCTGCATGGTGTGGGTGTAAGCTGCGTGAACGCTCTCAGTAAACTGCTGCAGGTTACGGTAAAAAGGGAAGGCAAAATATTCGAACAGGAATATAAGATCGGTGTTCCGCAATACCCTGTCCGTGAAGCTGGCGTGAGTGATAAAACCGGTACACGCGTTCATTTCTGGCCAGATGATACCATCTTCATTGCTTCTGTTTACAATAAAGATATTCTTGAGAGCCGTCTCCGTGAACTGGCCTATCTCAACCGGGGTATCCGCATTACACTGAGCGATCTCCGTGAAAAAGAAGAGAACGGCGACACCTACTCCAATGTATTTTACAGTGAAGGCGGTATCGTGGAATTCGTGGAAATGCTGGACCAGAATGCCGGCCGCAGCGCGCTTATTCCAAAAGTGATCTATGTGGAAGGAAAAGATGACAACACCAATACCATGGTGGAAGTGGCACTGAGCTACAATGACAGCTACAGCGAACACATTTATTCCTATGTGAACAATATTAATACCATCGAAGGTGGTACCCACGTTTCTGGTTTCCGCAGGGCGCTTACCCGTGTATTCAAAAGCTATGGCGATAAGAATGGCTTATTCGAAAAAGCCAAAGTAGAAATCGAAGGGGATGATTTTCGTGAAGGATTGAGCGCCATCATTTCGGTAAAAGTACCAGAGCCGCAGTTTGAAGGTCAAACCAAAACCAAATTGGGCAACAATGAAGTGATGGGGGTGGTGGACAGCACTGTATCAAAAGTACTGGAGGCCTATCTCGAAGAAAATCCCAAGGAAGCCAAGAATATCGTTGCCAAAGTGATACTGGCCGCACAGGCCCGCGCTGCTGCCCGTAAAGCACGTGAACTGGTACAACGTAAATCGGTTCTCACCGGAGGTGGATTGCCGGGTAAACTGGCCGATTGCTCCGATCGTGACCCCGAACGTTGTGAACTCTACCTCGTTGAGGGAGACTCAGCGGGTGGTACGGCCAAACAGGGCCGCGACAGAAGTTACCAGGCCATCTTACCACTCAGAGGTAAGATCCTCAACGTGGAGAAAGCCATGGAACATAAGATCTACGACAATGAGGAGATACGCAATATGTTTACTGCACTGGGTGTAAAGATCGGTACCCCCGAAGACCCCAAAGCACTTGACCTGAGCAAACTCCGCTATCACAAGCTGATCATCATGACGGATGCCGACGTGGACGGTTCGCATATCGCCACCCTCATTCTTACTTTCATCTACCGCTATATGACCGCCATGGTGGAACAGGGATATGTATATATTGCACAACCCCCGCTCTACCTGGTAAAGAAAGGCAAAGAACAGGCTTATGCTTATAATGAGGTACAACGGAAGGCGCTGGTAGAAAAACTGGGCGCCGGTAAAGATGATTCAGTGAATATTCAGCGATACAAAGGTTTGGGTGAAATGAACTCAGAACAACTCTGGGAAACCACCATGAACCCCGAGACCCGAACACTGAAACGCGTAACCATTGAAAGTGCCGCAGAAGCCGACCGTATCTTTAGTATGCTGATGGGTGATGAAGTGGCCCCGCGCCGCGAATTCATCGAAAGCCACGCGAAATACGCGAAGCTGGATATATGATTTTCGCACATTAATGCACTTGTATACACCAGGCATTGCCAACCGGCAATGCTTTTTTTTGCGACCAGCCGTTAGCAACCAACGCAAACAGGTATATTTTCCGGCAGTAAACAGCAGAAAAACACACATTATGCGGATTCTGCAAAATTAATAGCACTTACTCAATACGTTCATAAACTACTAGTAACGAGCAGTTTAGTTCTCCATAAGAGCCGTTTTAACATATATCCTGTCAAATTTGCGCCCTTCATAACGGGCAGGATGCTGTAATTTCACCTTTTACTCATTCAAAAACTATTGAAAATGTCGGATGTAAAAATTACCGCTTACAATGTGAAGACTAAAGAAAAAGGTGTTGAAATGCTCGATGCCGTTATCTCAAAAACAGCTAAAGGTGCTTATATGGCCCAGGGCCATGATGGCAAAGGCAATAAACTCACCACGTTAATGGGTGAAGAAAAAGCCCTGGCCGCTATCAAAGCCGGTGTTGCAAAACAAGGCTGGTAAATTAGTCTGCTCCCGGCGGATATAACAGGCCGGTTGACCGATAAAAAAACACGCACTTCATCAGTGCGTGTTTTTTTTATTGCCGTAGTATCCGGAATGTTTGTTTTCGTTCGCCTGCCGTTGCTTCCAGTAAATACAAACCGGCCGCATGGCGGACTCCGGAAAGGTTTACCTGTATCTTTTGTACAAATCCATCTGCCATAGCAATTTGCTCTTTCACCAGCTTGCCGCGTATATCATATACTTTCAAATGAATCGTTTCGCCCGCTGTAGCCTGTAACAGTACGTTGAACAGACCCGAAGAAGGATTCGGATTTACCTGCCATTGTATTTCATCTTTGAATACGACAGGTCTTACCGGCGAGTACTTACTGCTGCCATCCTGATCGATCATCTTCAGGCGGTAATACCGTACGCCTGTCTTTCCATTTTCAACATCCGTATAAGTATATCGTTGTTCATTCACGGATGTACCGGCACTTCTCACTTCACCGAGTTTTACGAAGCGTCCCAACTGGTACTCCAGATTACCCCGTGCGACTTCCACTTCAAAACGATCTGTGTTGAACTCTGAAGCGGTGATCCAGTCCAGCAGCACATCCGAACTGTTCGGTTTCTTTTGCGCATTAAAACGCAATAATTGCAAAGGCAGCGGGGTATTATTATTGAACCCGCCATTGTTGAGCCAGAATTCTGAAAAATTATTCACTTTGAATTCGGCATAGTATCCTTTATCAAAAGGTACTTTCCTGGCAGTGGCAGCATTGAAGAATGTCCACACGCCCTGATTATCATCAATAAGACTGCCGTTCTCAAAATTATCGTCGGGGTCGCTGTATTTGGACACACCCAGTTCATAAGCAGAAGCGGGTTTAGTACAAATGGTACAACCGGTGGCATTGATCAGTGCTTCTGTTTCGGTATCCATAAAATAAAAACGTACGCGTACAGAATCGGTAAGCGTAAGGAATCCGGCCCCGGGTTGTATGGTAATATTGCGGTCGTGATAGTATTGTGTGCCGGTATATCGAACGGCACCGGCATTGATATAAGCCCGTACAGCCGTAGCGCCCATTTCCTGTCCGGCAGGATGTACCGATGCTACGAGTTTACCACCCTGCAGAAAATCAACCCAGTTATTCACACCTGCCCCGATGGTTTGTGTTACGGGTGCGCCCATCGTAGCGCCATCGTATATACCATTGATATTATCATACACATGTATATCGTCCACGGCGATACCGTCTTTGTTTACACCGGGATCGGAGGTCATTACAAAGCGGAAACGCATCTGGTTCATGGAGCCGATGGGTACACCCGTCACACTCATAGGTATGGTAGCCACACGCCAGCGGGTGAGCGTTTCACCGCTCCAGAGATTATTGCCGGTATAGGCTTTATTGTACCAGTTTACACCCTGTCCGTTCGCACCGAGCCGGCTCCAGGTATTGCCATCGGTAGAATACTCCATGTAAGCACCATCGCACAAAGTGGCACCGCAATCTTCGAGATCAAATGCAAGACTGAAACTGAGTGTGGGATTAGTCATGCCAGTAAGATCAAAACAGGGTGAATAGAGATAAGAAAGTTCACCATCATTATAACTTCCGTTGCTTCTTGTCTTCCAGGCTTTGCTGCCACTGGCTGCGGTTACAATTTTATTGGCCGACGGAGTTCCGTATTCCCAGGTGCTTAGTTTTCCACCTGTATACCAGAATCCATTACTGAGTTCAAAATCTTCCAGGTAAGGGAAACTGGTGATGATGGGTGAGTTGATGATCGTTTTACTCAATGTATCATTATCATGAAAGGTATCGGTGGGATACAATACTTCCGCTTCGATCAGGTGTGAACCATTTGCCGCCAAATTGGCCGTGGTAGTGAATGTATAAAGGGCCGCAGCATTGGCAGCAATGGCAGGCACAGATTCAGAGTTCCATGCGCCGCCATCTGCACGGAACCGAACCGGTACATTCACCACAGCGGTATTGCTGCTATTGCGCACGGTAATGGTTACCGGTGTGGCCGCAGTAAGACCACAACTGGATTCCGCAGGTGCGTTGATGGCGGTCAGTTGCATATCATCGGTTACCTTGTACAACCGTATATCATCAAATGTATATCCACCACCGCCATCATTATCGGCAGCCTGATTTTGGCCGTATTGTCCCCAGCGTATTTGAAAACTGGGTGTAAAAGTTTGTACCGGTGCCGCAGCGAGCAGATCGCTGAGTTCGATACTCGAAGTAAATTTATACGAGCCGTCTACCGGGTTTTGATTGGCAAAAAGATCATACGCTTCTTTCCATGCATCTGCATCACTTCCGCGTATCCATACTTTATTGGCCGGATGTGTTACCTGCCCGTGATTCTTATAGCGGAAATCAAGCCGAATTTCTTCTGTGGCCGGATTATAACCGGTAAGATCGATATTGAATGTACCGCTGAGTGAATCGATAGTACCGGCATTGTATCGCTCCGCATCTATGGTGATGGCACGGTTGCCGGAATAGGCAATGCCGGTATTGATAAATGTTCTTACACGGCCATAGATTGTATTGTTCACAAAATCATAGCGGTCCAGGTTTTGCAATCCCATTTGTGCAGTGGTATATGATTGTATCGGTGCTGCATCAAAGTTATCGGTGAAGGGCAGAATGATGGGTGCGTTATCGAGTTGCTTCACTACTTTCACCAATGTATTATTGGCCGTAATCGGATCACCGGCTTTGGTCACATTTACCGACAGGGTATATGCACCGGTAGCCGATAAGTTTGCAGTAGTGGTAAAACTATGATCGTACGTACCACCGGCTGCCATCACAGGGGAAATGGTTTGTGTTTGCTGCGGTATACCATCGATACTATAACTCACATCGAGATTAGAGGTGGACGGCTGGTCATCGAGATTTTTGATACGCATGGTCACCGTAATGGCATTGCCCAGTTCAGTACTGGTGAGTCTGCGGCCGGAGCTGGTCGGCGATATGATCAGATCTGCTTTCACATCATTATCGGAGATACTGCCGGTACATGTTCCATTATTAGGCTGTCGGAATACAGCAGTACCTCTTCTTCCGGAGAATCCGCTATTGATAGCCCGTACTGTAACCCAATACACCGAATCTTTGGAAAGTCCGCCAAATACATAATTGGCAGTAGCGCCGGATACCGTGGCCACTGATACCATCTCATCTCCCTGTAGCATCATTACTTCATATTGCGTGGCAGCAGGTACAGCCGTCCAGTCGATGGAAATATATCCTTCGCATTGTACAGCGGAAAGCGTTATAGTGGGTGAGCCCAGAATAGTGAACGCATCACTGGTATTCACCAATGCCGTATTGTTTTTAGTTAGCCTTACTCTGGCTGTATTGGTGGGTACATTGGGCACGGTCCATACAAAAAAGCGCTGACCGGCCGGTACACTGTTACTGATGAGATTCCAGGTACCTCCATTATCGGTAGTGTATTCGAGCGTAAAATTTTCAGGCGCACCGCCAAATGCATCCCAGCTAAGAATGGTCACATCACCCGGAATTAATTTTTCTCCACCGGCCGGAAAAGTAAGCGTAGCGGATATAGGCAGTATGTCGTAGGTAACATAATAAGATTGCGGAGCACTAACCGGTACTGCCGTACCAGACACATGTACGGTATAAGTACCGGTAGGATTATCCACCGTTACTTGCTCAATATTATTCACCACATCCACACGGGCCTGTGCGGGCAGGTTGACTCCTGTGGCAGAAGAGTCCAATACCCACGGTAAATAGGTGGCGGGAGCAGTGGTAGTAAGCCGAAGATCCAGGTTATTCACCAATGCTTTGGAAGACACCGGTGCTGCGGCCGGATCATTCCAGCAAAGCATTACTTTTAGTTGTGCCGTGTTGGCGGGTACCGTAATATCAAATGAATTATTTCCGCCCGTACCTACTGCATTCTGTACATAGTTGCCGGCCTCCAATGTTTGTACAGCACGCAATCCGTTGAGCCATCCAAAGCCATAAATATAATCGGGGCCTGCATTGCCTTTATCAATGGCGGTATTACAAAGAATAGCTTTCATCAGCACATTATCCGGATCGGATGCTGCACCATTGAGCTGGCGGTATCGTTCATACAGTAAGGCCAGTGTACCCGCTACTGCAGGATTGGCCATACTCGTACCTGTGTTTTGAGAATAATCAGTAAAGGTGGAGGTGGATGTTACAAATGCTCCCTGCGCAGTGATCTCGGGTTTAATACGACCGTCTTTTACCGGTCCGCGGCTCGACTGGGGAAAGATAACACCATCAGCATAGGTATTTCCCACCGACAAAATATTCTTGGCCGATTGCATACCACCTAATGCAGAACGAAAGCCCGCCGGATAGGGCGAGCAATCGATGGGGAAACCAATACCACTGTTGCCAACGGCAAACGTATTGAAAACCTTGGGCAGACTGATCGCCTGTATATCGAGAAAGCGGGAATAATTGTCGTAGGTACCGGTATAACTGCAATCGGTGGTTACATTGCCATAAGAATTATTGGTGATCACCATCCGGTGATCATTATAATATGCAGCCGCATTGAGCCATACCCCCTGCGCTACCTGCTCCAGCAGTGTAGCTTTGGGTGCATGTCCGGTATATAATTCTTTCCAGATACCCGCACCACCTGCAGTACCACTTACATGGGTACCATGATAGTTGGCCGGAGTAGCCGCGCGACTGATGATACGACCGGTAAAGTCAACGTGCGTAGGATCTGAATTGTCGCCAATACCAATGGTAACGCCGGCTCCTTTCAGACCCCGGCCACCCACGCTGATCTCTTTACTGAGTACGTTGGATCTGGCACTTACCCGGCTGTAATTATTTAGCCATTGCATTTCTCCGGGAGCAGGTTGCACGAAGGAAATAAAAGACAATGCAGCGAGTTCATTGATCCGGCTGGTATTGATACGAACGGCCAGTGTTTGCCATTGTTTGTACTGAGAAGAAAGTATCTGGATATTTCGCTTACGTAATTCGGCCATCACCTGTTCAGCAGTAAATGCAGAAATATAATTGATCCAGCAATCAACGGTACCGGAAACTTTCACGGCATGTGGTGGGAATATACCATTACGGGTGGCTGGTGACATCTTTTGCGATGCACTCATAGGCGCTACATACCGGATATGCCATTGCTCCAATTGAGCAAGCTGTAATGACTGACCTATTAATGCCGTATAGGCGTTATTTGGAATATAGTCAAGCAATTGAATACCCGCTTGTGTTAATGTGGTTTTTTGGGACTCAGTGGGTAATGTTTCAAACTGCACAATAGCTAATACAGGTGCAGCAGCACGCTGGTGATGCGTATTAAACGCATCGATATCCGTTTGCTGCATGACAGATAGGGAACGCATGTCTCCGCTTTTGAGATAGATGGTGTAGTCGGGAGCGCTCTGCCCGGCAACTTGCAGGCACCATAGCAGGCTTACAGCGATCAAGGGAATTGGATTGCATCTCATAGCATGAAATAATAGCTTTAAAAATACAATAAAACAACGAGAAAAGCCAATCCTGTTAAGGGTTTGGGGCGATTGACCCTCCCCCGGATGAAACGTGCTTTTGCCCGGTGGGGCGGCCTGGTTTTACTTTTTCTTTTACTTTTTTATGGAAATAAAATCGAATTGCATCCGTTAGGGATAAAACCATCGCCATGAAACGATTACGCCACCTGTTACTGCTCCCTTTTGTTCTCATCCATATTGCTGCCTTTGCCTGTGGCAACGAATTTTACCGGAGTGAAATACCACTCGACCGTAAAAAACTCCGCATCGAATACCTCTTGCACGATGAAGGCAATGTACTCCCCTATTGGAGCCATGGTTTTGGCTATGCCGAGCCCGATGGTCGTTGGGACATTATCGAAAAAATGAAAAAGGCAGGCATTATGTTGGATGAATCGGAAGATATAACCTGGCCCATGTTGCAATCTGCCCTGCAACGCAAAAAGGATTACAAATTATTGTCCGATTTTGCCTGGCACGAAGTGCGTACAGGTGACAGGGAAATGGCTGTGAAACTGCTGGAAGCACTATACAAAGAACATCCAACTGAATATAATATTCTCGCCAACCTGGGCACCGCCTATGAAGTGATCGGCAAACCGGCCCAGGCCCTGGAACTGCTCCGGAAAGCAGTGGCCATCAATCCCGCTTCCCATTTCGGCTCCGAATGGATCCATATCCGGATACTGGAACAAAAAGTGGCAGCTAAACCGGATTACCGGCTCATCATAGACCTGAAACCCGGAAGTAAAAATGACAAACCGATACCACCGGATTCATTGATGGTACAACTCGCTTATCAATTGCATGAACGGATCAGTTTTATAGCGCCACCCGATCCCATCGTAGGGCAACTGGTAAAGGATTTTGCTGATCTGGTTGCCATGCAGCAAACTCCCAAGCAGGCACAGGAGTTTTATGCCTATGCGGCACAGTATGATTCAACGGTATTATTACAAAAACCAGTTGCAGAAGCAGTAGTAAAAGAAACGGTACAAACAAAAAAAAACAGTGACTCTGTCACTTATATTACTACCTGGCTACTGGTTATCATTGGTGTGGTGATTGCCGGAGTAGTGGTGTATAAAATAAACCGAAGCAAGCAACGCAATGTTGCAGGTGAAAAAGAATGACGTTGAAAAATACTGGCTTAAAAAAGAGGATATATTCCTGTTATTATAAACGATATCAGTTTTCAACAGCAAACTGATACAACTGCCGGATGAACGCATGCATTTCTTCCATTGACTTTACTGGTTCTGCTATGAGCAGGAAGAGTTTACCGGTTTGCTTCAGCTTTCCTTTATTAGTGCCGGTTTGCAGGAACTGAATGGTCTTCTGAAATATATCCGATTCAAAATAGGGTGAATCGGGACGATTGATGAAGAAGCAACGAAGCACATTGTCTTTCAGGCTCATTTTCTCAAAGCCCAATCCGACTGCCATTTTGCGGCAGCGCACCGTAATGAAAAGGTCATCTACCTGACGGGGTATGGATCCGAAACGGTCTTGCAGTTCCTGTTTCATGCTCTGCAATTCTGCTTCTGTTTCACAACTGTCGAGCCGTTGATAAAGGGAAAGTCTTTCGGTGATACTTTCCACGTAATCATCTGGTATCAGTATTTCCAGGTCGGTATCAATGGTGCAATCCTGTACATAATCATCCTGTTTGGCAATCTCCTCTTTGAAGAGGTCTTTAAAGTCGGTACGCTTCAGTTCGCGAATAGCTTCATCCAATATCTTCTGGTACATTTCAAATCCGATCTCGGCCATGAATCCGCTTTGTTCACCTCCCAGCATATTACCGGCACCGCGTATGTCGAGGTCGCGCATGGCGATCTGAAAACCGCTTCCCAATTCACTGTGCTGCTCCAGGGTTTGCAGTCGTTTACGTGAATCATCGGGCAAGGTGCTCATGGGTGGTGACAACAAATAGCAGAATGCTTTTTTATTGCTGCGGCCCACGCGGCCGCGCAACTGGTGCAGGTCACTCAGACCAAACTGGTGTGCGTTGTTTACGATGATCGTATTCACATTGGGAATATCCACCCCGCTTTCCACAATATTGGTACATATTAAAACATCATACTTTCTATCGATGAAATCGAGAATTTTTTCTTCCAGTTCATGGCCCTCCATTTGCCCATGTGCATAGCCAATGCTCAGATCGGGACATAAAGCCTGTATAATGGCCGCCATTTCTGCCAGTCCTGCAATACGGTTGTATATGAAAAATACCTGACCGCCCCTTTCGGTTTCGAAATAGATCGCTTCGCGGATAAAATCTTCATTGTACACCTGTACTTCCGTTTGAATCGGCTGCCGGTTGGGGGGCGGGGTGTTCATGATGCTGAGGTCACGGGCACCCATCAGCGAAAATTGCAGCGTTCTCGGGATAGGTGTGGCCGTTAGGGTAAGACAATCCACCGCCGTGCGCAACGTTTTTATTTTCTCTTTGTGCGCTACGCCGAATTTTTGTTCTTCATCCACCACCAGTAATCCCAGGTCTTTGAATTTTACCTCTTTGCCCAGCAATCCGTGTGTACCCACAATGATATCGATCTTTCCTTCTTCGAGTTTCTTCAGTGTTTCCTTTTTCTCTTTGGCGGATTTAAAGCGGTTGATATAATCCACCGTTACCGGAAAATCCTTTAACCGGTCGCTGAATGTTTTATAGTGTTGAAATGCCAGGATGGTGGTGGGCACCAATATGGCAGCTTGTTTTCCATCTAATACCGTTTTAAAGGCGGCACGGATAGCCACTTCTGTTTTACCAAAACCTACATCGCCGCATACCAATCTGTCCATGGGTGATGGCGATTCCATATCTTTCTTTACATCTGCGGTAGCCTTGCTCTGGTCGGGCGTATCTTCATATATAAAGGAAGCCTCCAGTTCGGTTTGCATGTAATTGTCAGGTGTATGAGCAAAGCCCTGCTGCGCCTTTCGTTTGGCATATAATTTTATGAGGTCAAAAGCGATCTCTTTTACTTTGGTCTTGGTCTTCTCCTTTAGTTTATTCCATACATCACTGCCCAGTTTATTGATCTTAGGCACACTGCCATCTTTCCCGGTGTACTTGGCAATTTTGTGCAGGCTGTTGATATTGACATACAAAATATCCGTGTCCTTATAGATCAGACGTACTGCTTCCTGCATGCGTCCGTTTACTTCCAGTTTTTGTAATCCGCTGAATACGCCCACCCCATGATCGATATGGGTTACAAAGTCGCCGGGTTGCAATTCCCGTAGCGTACGAAGGGTGAGGGCCTTACTTTTATTATAGGCCTGTTTTACTTTGTACTTATGATAGCGCTGAAATACCTGATGATCGGTATAGCAAACGATCTTCAGATCTTCGTCAATAAATCCTTCATGGATGGATGAAGCAATGGGATTGAACACCAATGGTGATACAGCACCCTGACCCGCACCTACGTCATCGAATATACTTTGCAGCCGTTCCAGTTGGCGGGGGTTTTCTGCAAAGAGGTATAACTGAAATTTTTTCGCTTCCCAACTCCGGAGATCGCGTATGAGCAGATCGAACTGCCGGTTGAATGCAGGCTGTGCTTTGGTGTTGAATTCAATTTCCTGATTGGCCAGGTAGGATTGGTATCCGAACTCCACCACGTATTTAGGGGCAAGTACAGTTTCTAATGATGAAGGCATCACAAAATCATCGGGGTTGATATGATGCCGGATGAGATGATCATCCTGGTCTTCGGACTGTTGTTGCTTGCTGGCCCTTTTTCCTGCGGGTATGTTCTTAACAGCTTCCCTGGTCTCTTGCTGAAAGCGAATGAACTGATGAAGATCCTCTTCGCAATCCTGCAGCCGTTCTCTGCATATTTCAAAATCCTGTATCCAGGTAATCGTATTCTCCGGTAAAAAATCAAAAAGTGGTATACGTGCGGCCGATTCATTACCCGTCGCCATTTTATCCTGCTGGTAATCGAGTTGAGGTATGATGGTAACCTGTAATAATTTCCGTTCGCTCAGTTGGGTTTCGGGATCCACAATGCGAATGGAATCCACTTCATTGCCAAAAAGCTCTACCCGGTAGGGCTTTTCATTGCCAAAGGAATAAATATCGAGTATCCCGCCCCGTATGGCAAACTGTCCGGGTTCATATACAAAGTCGGTTCGTTCAAATCCATATCCATCGAGTTTGAGCAGCAGGGCAGGCATATCCAATGTATCTCCGCTCTTTATGCGGATGATATTGGAAGATACCGTGGAAGGCAATACCACTTTTTCAAAAATCGCTTCCGGATAGGTCACCACGATCTTCTTGTGCAGGTCTTCCCCTCCGGTAAGTTTGGTAAGCGCTTCCGTGCGCAGCATCACATGCGAAGAGTTGAGCAGCGCATAATTCTTCCGGTTCTTAAAAGAAGCCGGGAAATAAAATATATCGAGTGCCTCGGTAAGATTCTCCAGTGTATTGTGAAAATAAGCGGCTTCTTCCGCATCATTCAGAATGATCAGGTGATTAAGTTGTGCCAATGCCGGATGTTCGAATGCGGCGGCCACTACGAATTGGGAAGCGCTGCCATGCAGGTTTTTTAAGAAAATCTTTTGGGGGGTGGAGCCGGTACCGGCATAGGAGAGCCTGTCCGCCAACTGAAAAAGGCGGGGGTTATTCTGAAACAATTCCAACAGATCCTTTGCACGCATGAAGGGTGCAAAGATACAGCAGATGGAAAAAAGAAAGGGAATGAATTGATTACGTTTATTACAATCTGTACAAACACTTATATATAAACGTTTTATAATTTGTCTGCTACAGAATCCTAATTTTGTAATGTGATTGAAACCTGACACGGAAGAAATGATGAAATTCATGAAATGTGATATTGAATACGGAACAGGTATTCCTTTGAATAATATGGACCCAACTAAATTGTTTTTGTTCGGTGAAGTATTTCTATAACATGACTGAACATCCTAATTTTTATATGCACATACAAATACAACGCATCACATTACTCAGTATTATACCCTTTCTGTTTTTAGGTTGTAGTCATTTGAAGCATATGGCGACAACTACATTAGCGGCTGAAAAGGTTCAACTGCGACTCATTCATTATCCGGGTTATGATACAACCTTGCAAAAGCCATACTGGGATCTCAGCGATACCATTTGGTACCGTGATAGTTTTGCCGTAGAAGAGGCGAGGTATTTACATATACTGGACAGCTCTTCTGTACACAAAGAAGAAAACCGCTTGCGTTGCTACCGTGTGAGTGACCTTCGGGCTGATAACTACTACGAATTTGCCCGCTTTGGCGATACCACCAGTTTTATGGGCGCTTATTCTTACCGCGACACTGTGCCGGTTTGGGGCGGATGGCTATTTAAACGCAACAGCCATATCAACTACGATGGAGAACCGGTCGCCTTACCGGACACGGTGATCAATCATGTCCGCTTCCGAAGATTACGAACCGTTTACCATACCAATAATATTCCTCAGTTTACCATCTGCTATTTTCGATGCGACCGGCAGGGCACCGTTTTTAATATCGACCGCAAACTCAGTGAAAAAATGGACTGCCCGCTCACCAAAACATTTTCCTACCCCCCAACGGGATTACGCGGCAAAACACTCCGTCTTTCCTTTGAAGTAATCCCATTGGCTGATACGCTCGATGCTGCGGAAGAAAAAGCCTTTCGCGACTGGAAACTATTTATTGCCAATCACCCGGTAAAACCAGTTCGCTAAGTAAGCCCAGTAAAGTCTTCCCGGTATCCCACAGTAATTATTCCCCTTCTCAAAAGTGCCGTTCGCTCATACCTCCCTATATTCGGGTGGCAAAACAATACATTGATATGGCATTGCAACCCTGGCGGAAAGGCATTATCACCCGCATTGAAGATTATACACACAACACCAAACGATTTTGGATACAGGTACCCGAACTGGAACGGTTTGATTTTACCCCAGGACAGTTTGTGACGCTCGACCTGCCCATTCATGAAAAGGTAAATAAACGCTTGCGCAGTTATTCCATCGCTTCCTGGCCCGATGGCAGCAATGAATTTGAACTGCTCATTGTAAAGGCAAAAGACGGCGTGGGTACAGCCTACCTGTTTGAAGAAGTTCAAGTGGGTACAGAACTGACTTTGCGCGGACCCCAGGGGGTGTTTAAATTACCGGATGTGATCGACCGGGATCTTTTTCTCATCTGTACCGGCACGGGCATTGCGCCGTTCCGCAGTATGCTCCATCATATTTTTCAACATCATACGCCCCATCATCCCATTCACCTGATCTTCGGCTGCCGGCATCGGGAAGATCTGTTATATTATGATGAATTAAAAGAACTGGAACAGCGTTATCCCTCCTTTCATTTTCATCCGGTTCTTTCCCGGGAAGAATGGGATGGACACAGGGGCTATGTACATGCCGTATACGAATCCCTTTGCAAAGACAAACCAGCAGCGCTGTTCTATCTCTGTGGCTGGAAAAATATGGTGGATGAGGCCCGGGAGCGGATCACAGCACTGGGATACGATAAAAAAGATATTCACCTGGAGCTGTACGGATAAAAAAAGGGTGAGCAGTTACATCCCAAAAATTGATACCCATCATGCGGGATATTAACGCATAGTTCTTATATTCGTACAAATCAATCAGCATATGGGAGCTGCCTCTCTTATTGTACTCATTACTGCAGCGATTGCCTTCTCCGGCATTGCCATACTCCTGTCAAAATTTGTGCTGAAAGGTACCACCAACAAACAGAAAGGCGAACCATACGAGTGCGGCATTCCCACACAGGGAAAGACTTGGGTTCAGTTGAACGTTGGTTACTATTTATTTGCCCTCATCTTTCTTATATTCGATGTGGAACTGGTATTTCTGTATCCCTGGGCCGTAGTGGCCAAAACAGTAGGTTGGGTGGCACTGATCGAGATCGTTATTTTCTTTTTTATATTATTCATGGGTTTTTTATACGCACACAAAAAGGGTGCCTTGAAGTGGATATAAAACAATGTCCTCTTATTAATAAAACCAATTTTATTCTGTAGTTTGAACGCAATGACCGCAAAACAAGAAAATAAAATGAATTTTCCGGGTGAGGTACATGACCTGCCGGGTGGCGGTATTGTACTCAGCAAGCTGGATGATGTGATCAACTGGGCCCGGTCAAATTCCTTATGGCCGCTTACGTTTGCCACAAGTTGTTGTGGTATCGAAATGATGGCCGTTGCATCTGCCAAATATGATTTTTCGCGTTTTGGTTTTGAAGTAGCCCGCGCCACACCACGCCAGGCCGATGTAATCATTATTGCCGGCACTATTGTAAATAAAATGGCCCCGGTATTAAAACGTTTATACGACCAGATGGCTGATCCCAAATATGTGATCGCCATGGGTGCCTGCGCCATCAGCGGTGGACCTTTCTTTTATAATACCTATTCGGTAGTAAAAGGGGCCGACCATGTGATACCGGTAGATGTGTATGTGGCGGGATGTCCGCCCCGGCCCGAAGCGTTGCTCCATGCACTCATCACCTTGCAGGAAAAAATAAAAAAAGGACTAACCAGGGAACAAATCCGTAAGGATAACGATTAATCATGCTGAACGAAGAACTGAAAGCCCGTATTACTGAACTGCTGCCTGACATCGCCTTTGAAGAAGGAGAATGGGTAAACGCGGTTACTTCGCCAGAAGCATGGCCTTCCTTCGCATCTTCCCTCCGTAATCTGGAGGACCTCTTTTTCGATTATCTTTTTTGCCTTACTTGTATCGACGGACTGCAAACCGCTGCGGCAAAGAACCATCTCATCATGGTCTATCACCTAAGCTCTACGAAACACCGGCATACACTGGTGGTAAAAGTAAAACTGGATCGGACTAAACCAGCAGTGGAAACAGTATCCAATATTTGGAGAAGCGCCGATTTTCTCGAACGGGAAGTATATGAAATGTTTGGGGTGAATTTTATCAACCATCCCGATCTCCGGTTACTGATATTACCCGATGGCTGGGAAGGCAAGAATCCGTTGCGAAAGGATTTTGAGGATGCAGTGAATATGATCAGGCTTTGAGAATTATGAATTTAGAGTTATGAACCTGCCTGCCGTAGCGATAGCGCAGGTAGGTGAACAGCCGGGGAGAGGGTAGAGTGCAGAGTTTAGAATCATTTTTGTCCGGGGAAAGTTTTTGCAAAGCCCTGAAACATTGCCCCAGAGCGGGTTCTAGCCCCTCTCCTTTTGGGAGGGGTTGGGGAGGGGTCTGAATTGATTTTCAAACTAATAAATAGTTTTACCGGACAACAATGGTTTAGAATTATAAATGAAACAGCCCATTTGAGGTGGGATGGAATTTGGAATTTTGCTTTTTGATTTTTTAATTTATAATGTACAGGGAAACGGAAATCATACAGGACAATGCAAACGGCGGGCTGAATGCCGGTGATGGTGACCTCATCATCAATGTGGGGCCGCAACACCCGGCCACCCATGGCGTATTGCACCTGGTGATTACCCTCAATGGAGAGACTATCAAAAAAGTAGAACCTCATCTCGGCTACATTCACCGTTCTATCGAAAAAATGTGCGAAAGCCTCAGCTACCGCCAATTCATTTATGTGACCAGCCGGATGGATTATCTCTCTGCCCATATCAACAACCACGCCTGCGCGATGTGTGTGGAAAAAGGACTGCAGGTGGAAATACCTCCGCGCGCACAAGCCATCCGCGTACTGATGGACGAACTCACCCGCATTGCCTCCCATGAACTCTGGTGGGGTGCCATGGCCATGGACCTTGGAGCCTTTACCCCTTTCTTTCATGCGTTCAGGGAACGGGAGACCATCAATGATATTATGGAAGAAACCTGCGGGGCCCGCCTCACCATGAACTATATGGTCCCGGGTGGTGTGATGCATGACCTTCATCCGAATTTTCAACGCCGTGTAAAAGAGTTTTTAGGATTATATAAACGTAAGATTCACGAATACGATGAACTGGTAACGGGCAATGTGATCTTTCAAAGCCGGATGAAAAATGTGGGTGTACTCTCTGCAGCAGATGCAGTATCCTATGGATGCAGCGGCCCCACGGCAAGAGGAAGCGGAGTAAGTTGTGATATCCGCAAGCTATATCCCTATGAGATCTACGACAAAGTGGAATTTGATGAAGTACTCGAGACCGGTGGTGATTCCTTTGCCCGGTACATGGTACGCATCCGCGAAATGCAGCAATCCATACGGATCGTCGAACAATTGATCGATAATATACCCGAAGGTGAATTCCAGGCCAAGACAAAAGCCGTTTTGAAATTACCCAAAGGAGAATTTTATACCCGTGTGGAAACAGCCCGCGGGGAATTAGGTGTGTACATAGTAAGTGAAGGTACCACCACGCCCTACCGGATAAAATTCCGCTCGCCGGGATTTTCCAATTTATCCGTACTGGACCATATCGCCCGTGGCAGTAAGCTCGGCGATCTGGTAGCCATGATGGGCACACTGGATCTTGTGATACCGGATATAGACCGATAAACAATTTTAGATTGACGGTTTTAGATTTTCGATGAATCTAAAATCAAAAATTCTAAAATCTAAAAAACGCATGTGGAGTTTCGCACATATCGCCAATGAACTGCACAACTGGTTAAGCAACCAGTTCAACCCCACCTGGACGCTCATCATTGAAATGGTGATCGCCGGCGTGGCCGTGATCGGTTTGTTTGCGATGCTGGGACTGATATTGGTGATCATGGAGCGGAAAGTATCTGCCTGGATGCAGATCCGCCTCGGGCCCAATCGTGTGGGTCCAAAAGGGATGCTTCAATCGCTGGCCGACACCCTCAAGCTGCTGGTAAAAGAAGGATTGACCCCCGATGGTGCGGATAAATTATTATTCAACGTTGCCCCCTTCATAGCAATGATCGTAGCCATGTTGCTCCTGGCACCGATCGCATTTGCCAGTAATTTTCAACTCTGGGACCTCAATATCGGCGTACTCTATGTATCAGCCGTATCCTCCTTAATGGTGATCAGTATATTAATGGCGGGATGGTCCAGCAACAATAAATATTCGCTGATGGGTGCCATGCGCAGCGGGGCCCAGATCGTGAGCTATGAATTATCTGCCGGTCTTTCTGTACTCGCCGTGGTGGTCATGAGCGGAAGCCTGCAGGTATCCGACATTATCGAATCGCAGCGGAATGGATGGTGGATTTTCAAAGGCCATATCCCGCTGATCATTGCGTTCATTACATTCATCATTGCGGTAACGGCAGAAACCAACCGCGCCCCCTTCGATCTGGCCGAAGCGGAATCCGAACTGACTGCCGGTTTTCATACTGAATATTCAGGTATGAAGTTCGCCCTCTTCTTCCTGGCCGAATATGTGAATGTGTTTATTGTTTGTTCAATCGGCGCTACCTTGTTCCTGGGGGGCTGGATGCCTTTTCATATTGGCAACTGGACCGGTTTCAATCATGCGATGGATTATATACCATCGAGTATCTGGTTTTTTGGAAAAACGTTCTTCCTCATATTTGTTATCATGTGGTTCCGGTGGACCTTTCCGCGCCTGCGGATCGATCAACTGCTGAACCTGGAATGGAAATATTTATTACCCATCAGTATGATCAACCTGCTGGTGGTAACGGCGATGGCAATTTTGGGGTGGCACTTTTAAAATTATGAATTATGAGTTAAGAATTATGAATTATGAATTAATAATCGGGGGTAGAAAACGGGCTGTTCACATTCTTAATTTTTAATTCTTAATTATTCATTTAATAAAATGTTTATAGGCAAATACATAAAAGACATCTGGGCCGGCATCAGATCCCTGCTGGTGGGTATGAAGCGCACGCTTTATTATTTTACCCATCATAAAGAGATCATTACCCAGCAATACCCGGATAACCGGGATACACTGGAACTGCCGGAACGGTTCAAAGGAGAAGTGGTGATGCCCCACAACGAAAACAATGAACATCGTTGTACGGGTTGCCAGGCCTGCGAGCTGGCTTGTCCCAATGGTACGATCAAAGTGATCTTTAAGAACGAACTGAACGCAGAAGGGAAAAAGAAAAAGGCGATCGACAAACTGGTCTATCACCTAGAACTCTGTACCATGTGCAATTTGTGTATTGAAGCCTGCCCTTCAGATGCGATCAAAATGGCACAAACATTTGAACACAGTGTATTTGACAGAAATCAATTGACCAAGGTCCTCAACAAACCCGGGTCGAAAATAATGGATGGGGTGGAATAAATCGGTGTAGGTAAAGACAACCTATAGGTTGTCTCTATAGGTTGTCTCCCCAAAAGAAAACAGTGATTTAGAGAAACAAATAATAAGTGTATAACACAATATGACCGGATCGGATATCATATTTTATATATTGGCCGGATTAACACTGGGATGCGGCGTTTTGTCCGTAACCACCCGGCAGATATTCCGTGCGGCAATCTTTTTGCTTTTTTCATTGATCGGTATCGCCGGTATTTATTTCTGGCTCGATTATCAGTTCATTGCTGCCGTACAGATCGTGGTGTATGCAGGTGGTATTGTGGTGCTCATTATTTTTTCCATCTTCCTCACCCAACAGGCCGGGGAGAAATTACCAAAACAACGGCTCGATCGAAAGATATTTTCCGCGCTGGCTGTATTCAGTGCGTTTGCGCTGGCCATGGTGCAGGTATACCAACACAGTTTTACAGCGCCTGCCGGCGAACAGCCCGTACCAACTGTAAAAGATATCGGTTTGAAAATGCTGAATACCGAGAACGGGGGGTATGCGCTGCCATTTGAGATTATTTCGATGTTGCTGCTGGCGGCATTGGTGGGGTGTATAGTGATTGCGTTGAGAGAGAAGTTGTAGGTTGTAAGTTTTAGGTTTTAAGTTGTAAGTTTTAAGTTGTAGGCTTTAAGTTGGAAGTTTTAGGTTGGAAGTTTTGGTTGTTAGTTAGAATTCGTTTTTTGTAAAAATAAAATTTTGATATTAAAGAAAAGAGGATCGTAATAAGTTTTAGGATTTCCCAGGAGAGGAAACCACTATTCACTTTTCACCATTCACTAATAATGCAACCCGGATTATACCATATTTTATTCATCAGCGGCGCCCTGTTCTTTACAGGTGTGTACGGGTTTCTCACCCGGCGCAACCTGATTACCATGCTCATGAGCATTGAGCTGATATTGAACAGTGTGAACCTGAATTTTGTGGCGTTCAATAAATATGTATGGCCCGGAAAAATGGATGGCCTGTTCTTTACCCTGTTCATCATTGCCATTGCTGCTGCTGAAGCAGCCGTGGCCATTGCGATCATTATTAATTTATACCGCAGTCACAAGTCAATAGACGTGGAGAATGCAGAAGATTTAAAGTATTAAACCGCATGCCCGGTACACTCCTCATAGCACTGATACCCTTACTGCCACTGGCAGGATTCATCATTGCCGGTCTGTTTGGAAGAAAATACCTCGGCCGCAGTGCCGGCTATCTGGGCACGGCCCTCATGCTGGCCTCTGCATTGCTGGCAATATATACGGCATACTCTTATTTCACTGCACCTAACGGTGGTGAGTACCCGAAAATAAAGGTACTTGATCTCACCTGGCTGCAGTTTTCCGACCACCTTTCCATCAATATGGGTATCCTGCTCGATCCCATCTCAGTGATGATGATCGTGGTGGTGACATTAATATCCCTGATGGTGCATATTTACAGCCTGGCCTATCTGAAAGGGGAAGAACGTTTCCCAACCTACTATGCTTATCTCGGTTTATTTACTTTCTCCATGCTGGGATTGGTATTGGCCTCCAATATTTTTCAAACCTATATCTTCTGGGAACTGGTAGGTGTATCATCATTCCTGCTCATCGGTTATTATTATGATCGGCCATCAGCAGTAGCAGCCTGTAAAAAAGCATTTATCGTAACCCGCTTTGCAGATCTCGGTTTCCTGATTGGTATCCTGATTCTCTCGAATGCCTCCGGCACACTGGACTTCGATACCATGATCAGCACACTCACCTCACCTGAAACAGGAGCGGCCCAAAAATCAGTAGCCGCCTCTTTCCTTGGATTTTCTGCATTGACCTGGGGTGCTGCGCTGGTATTCATTGGTGGCGCAGGTAAGAGTGCTATGTTTCCCCTGCACATCTGGCTGCCTGATGCTATGGAAGGCCCCACACCGGTATCAGCCTTGATCCATGCTGCCACGATGGTGGTAGCAGGTGTATACCTGGTGGCACGTTTGTTTCCGGTCTTTGCGGTATGCACACCCGGCGTACTTGAAATGGTGGGTTGGGTAGGTGCTATATCCGCAATCATTGCGGCGATCATTGCCTGCACACAAACCGATATCAAGCGGGTACTGGCCTATTCCACCATGTCGCAGATCGGGTATATGATGTTTGCCCTCGGCGTAAGTAAATACGGTGGTGAAGCAGGATTGGGTTATACCGCTTCCATGTTCCATTTATTCACGCATGCCATGTTCAAGGCATTGCTCTTCCTGGGTGCAGGAGCTGTTATACATTATGTACACAGCAATGACATGAAAGACATGGGTGGTTTGCGCAAGCAATTGCCGGTTACTCATCTTACATTCCTCATTGCCTGCCTGGCCATTGCCGGTGTACCGCCGCTGGCTGGATTTTTCAGCAAGGAAGAAATATTACTGGCCGCCCATCATCATAATATGGCTATCTACTGGATCGCCTTACTCACATCCGGGCTTACGGCTTTTTATATGTTCCGCCTGTACTTCTCCATCTTCTGGAGCAAACCTTATCAGCCGCACGGAGAGCATCATCATCATGGATCCGTTCTTATGACGGGCCCATTGGTATTGTTGGGTATCGGTGCAGCATTTGCCGGGTTGATCCCATTCGGACATTTTGTAAGCAGCGACCGGATTCCGCTGGCATCTCATTTTGATCTTTCCTTTTCCGTATTGCCGGTTGCATTGGGATTGCTGGGTATACTCGCCGCCATGTGGGTATATGCAAGACAAAGCGACCGTGCCGACAAGATCGCAGCAGCCATGGGTGGATTGTACAAATCTGCCTATCGCAAATTTTATATTGATGAGGTCTACCAGTTTGTCACTAAAAAAATATTATTCAATATCGTAGGGCGTACCGCTGCCTGGTTTGACCGAACCATTGTGGATGGTGCGGTAAACATGACCGGTACGGCCACACAAAAAATTGCAGCAGGAATCAAGAAAATACAATCGGGCAAAGTGCAGCAATATGCCGTGTACTTTTTAACCGGTATGATACTGCTTGCCGTATTGTTTATTTATTTACTGAAATGAACCGATGAATCTTTTACTTCTCATAGGAGCCCCTTTGCTTACCGCCATTGCGGTGCTTACCTGCCGTAATAAAGAGCAGGTAAAATGGGTATCGCTTACCGGTTCCTTCATACAATTAGGATTGTCTGTTGCACTCTATTTTTTATTCCAGCAGGAAAAAGCACTGCATCCCGGAGACCAGTTCTTATTCAATCAGGAGCACAAACTTTTTGAAGCCATCAATATCAATTTACATTTTGGCGTAGACGGTCTCGGGGTGGCCATGATAATGCTCACATCCCTCGTACTGGTAGCCGGTGTGCTCGTATCCTGGAATGTGGAGAAGATGACCAAGGAATTTTATTTTCTCCTGTTGCTGCTTGCACTCGGCGCTTATGGATTCTTTATATCGCTCGATCTCTTTATCTTATTCTTCTTTCTGGAAATATCCGTTATTCCCAAGTACCTGCTCATTGGTATATGGGGAAGCGGAAAGAAAGAATACAGTGCCAATAAACTGGCCCTGATGCTGATGGGTGGTTCTGCACTCATCCTGGTAGGTATACTGGGATTATATTTTACATCCGGGCATAGTTTCGATATCATGGTGCTGGCCCTGAACAATGTACCCACACAGGCGCAATACATCATATTCCCGTTGTTGTTTGCCGGGTTTGGTGTGTTCACGGCATTGTTCCCCCTTCATACCTGGGTACCGGATGGTCACTCTTCAGCACCTACGGCGGGCTCCATGTTCCTGGCCGGTATATCCATGAAACTGGGGGGCTATGGTTGCTTGCGGGTGGCTACCTACCTGCTGCCGGAAGGAGCAAAAGAATATGCCAACATCATTATTGTATTATCCGTCATTGCGATCTTATATGGTGCATTCGCCACCATGATGCAGAAGGACCTGAAATATATCAATGCCTATTCATCCGTAAGCCATGTGGGATTCAGCCTGCTGGGTATTGGTATGCTTACACAAACGGCCATTACCGGTGCCATGATGCAAATGGTATCGCACGGATTAATGACCGCATTATTCTTTGCTGTGATCGGAATGATCTACGACCGCACACATACCCGAATGGTAAACGAAATGGGAGGACTGATGAAAGTAATGCCTTTTATTACCACTGTCTTTTTCCTGGTAGGACTTTGTTCGCTGGGCTTACCGGGTCTCAGTGGCTTTGTGGCAGAAATGACTGTATTCGTAGGCTCCTGGGAAAATGGCGATGCCTTTCACCGTATTGCCACCATTGCAGCTACTGCATCTATTGTGGTAACGGCGGTATATATTTTACGGGCCATCGGCAATACAGCCATGGGCCCCATAAAAAATGAAGCACACCTGCAACTGAAAGATGCCACCTGGAATGAACGGCTGGCGGCGATATTGTTGCTGGGAGGAATATTGGCCATCGGCATTGTGCCGGGATGGCTGAATGACCTGTTGCAACCTGCTGCACATGAAATCATGAACAGGCTGTCAGGTAAATGATGATACTATTATGCTGAACGATTTTATCATATTAATGAAAAGTGAGCTGGCGGTAACCGTCATCATCTTTTTGCTGCTGTTTATCAAAATAGGCAAAGGCATGAAGAATGAAACGCTGCTTTCCTTTATTCAGGTACTGTTGCTGATCAATTTTATCGGAACTTTCTTTTTCAATGAAAGTGGCAACCTGTTTGGCGATATGTTTTATACCACCCCGCTTATTGCCTTTCAAAAAAGCATACTGAGCCTGGGTGTTTATATCATTTCTTTGGTTTGTGCCGACTGGCTGAAGAAGACCCCTCACCTCCCGGAGTATTTTATACTGATGTTGTCTGCCCTTCTCGGCATGTTCTTCCTCATTTCAAGCGGCAATCTGCTCATCTTCTTTTTAGCCCTCGAACTGTCTACCATACCGGTGGCTGCGATGGCCAATTTTGATCTCGACAAAAAACGATCATCGGAAGGAGCGATGAAGATGATTCTTTCTTCGGCTTTCTCATCCGGCATTTTATTATTTGGTATTTCTCTGTTGTACGGAGCGACCGGTACGATCAGTTTTCCGGCGATCACCGAACAATTGAACCATTCACCACTGGTGATCCTGGCCTTTGTTTTTATATTCACTTCCTTTGCATTTAAATTGTCCATCGTGCCATTCCATTTCTGGACGGCCGATGTGTATGAAGGTTCTCCCGTGGCCACTACAGCTTTTTTATCTGTTATTTCAAAAGGGGCGGTGTCCTTTATTCTGATCACTACATTATACAGGGTTTTTTCTCCGCTGCAGGATATCTGGTACATTATGCTCATCGCCTTGTCTATTGCCACCATGTTAATCGGCAATCTGTTTGCAATGCGACAGCAAAATATGAAACGCTTCCTCGCATTTTCATCCATTGCACAGGTGGGTTTCATCCTGGCGGGTATGAGCAGCTTCAGCTATATCGGCATTACATCGGTAGTATACTTTATTTTGATCTATCTTTTCTCCAATCTCGCCGCCTTTGGAGTAGTATCAGTCATTGCAGATAAAACGGGCAAAGAAAACATTGATGATTACAAAGGATTGTACAAAACAAATCCATTCCTGAGTTGGATACTGGCGCTCGCATTATTTTCCCTGGCGGGAATACCTCCTACGGCAGGTTTCTTTGGAAAACTATTCCTGCTTACCTCTGCGGGCTCCAAAGCCAGCTATTGGTATATAATCGTGGCTGCATTGAATATGATCATATCCCTGTATTATTACCTGCGGGTGATAAGGGCAGTATTCATGGATAAGAATGAACAACCGGTGGAGAAACTGACACTCAGCCCTTCCGTAAAACTCGGCCTTATCCTTTGCGGAATCGGTATTGTGGTAGTGGGATTGCTCAGTTGGTTATTCGATCATATCCAGGTATTGGCCATGCATCAATAAATAACTGAAAAGTAAAAGTGGGCCCGTCAACAAAATTCATTCGTTATGGCACTCAATAAAAATCATGAATTTGAAGACCTCGATGGAGTAAAATGCGGCATCGTGGAAAAGAACGTACCGGCAGAACGGGTTGCATTTTTAAAAGAGCTGCTCGAATACAACGGTTATACCGTGGTCGCGGTGCCTTCCCCCGCACCGAAAGCTGCACCAGCCCCGGCTCCCAAGGAAGGCGAAGAAGCGGCCGCACCGCCCCCTCCTCCGCCGCCCACTACATTTACCGTGGGTGTTACTGATTATACATTCAATACCATCAATGCGCTGTATGGCCGGTTGCTTAAAACAAAAGATGGCCATATTGTAACGCCCGCTTATTGGCAACAGAAGGAACAACAGAGCCACGATGAAGTTCCTTATTACGAGGCAGGCTGATACCCATCCCCGCTTATTTTTCAATTTACCTATTGACCAGAATCACGCAGGCGTTTGACCTGTGTTGCAGAAATCATCTGAAGTATGTCATACTTATGCAAGTACTAAATCACTTGTATTATGGCTACTACATCAAAGACCGGGAAATATGTTTATTTCTTTGGCGGCGGCAAAGCCGATGGCAATGAATCCATGAAAAATTTACTGGGTGGCAAAGGGGCCAATCTGGCTGAAATGGCCGGTCATCCAAAACTTCGCTTACCGGTACCACCGGGATTTACCATTACCACAGAGGTGTGTACTTATTATTATGACCATAAAAAAACGTACCCTTCCCATTTATCCAAACAGGTGAATGATTCAATGGCCCGTATGGAAAAACTTACGGGGAAAAAATTCGGTGATGCATCTAATCCGTTGCTGGTATCGGTTCGTTCCGGTGCACGCCGCTCTATGCCAGGCATGATGGAGACCGTTTTGAATATCGGGCTCAACGACGACACGATCAAAGGAGTGATCGCACAAAGCGGGGACGAACGTTTTGCCTGGGATGCTTATCGTCGCCTGATTATGATGTATGCAGATGTGGTAATGGAAAAAGCCGGTGGTGTGGAAGTAAAGAATCATAAAGGCATTCGAAAAATACTGGATGAAAAACTGGAACTTATCAAACATACCAGGGGATATAAAAGTGACACCGACCTTACCGCTGAGGAACTGAAGGAATTGGTAAAAGATTACAAAGCCACTGTGAAAAAAATACTGGGTTCATCCTTTCCGGAAGATCCCACTGCCCAATTATGGGGTGGTATCGGAGCCGTATTCAGCAGTTGGAATGGTAAAAGGGCGATTGAATACCGGCGGATTGAAAAAATACCGGACGAATGGGGTACTGCCGTAAATGTGCAGGCCATGGTCTTTGGCAATATGGGCAATGACAGTTGTACCGGTGTGGCCTTCACCCGCAATCCGGGAAATGGTGAAAATAAATTTTACGGTGAATACCTGGTCAATGCACAGGGTGAAGATGTGGTGGCGGGTATCCGCACTCCGGCACCGGTAAATGAATATTCCAAAAATGCTCAAAGCAAACAATTCACCACGCTGGAAAAATTAATGCCGGTACAATACAAAGAATTATGGGGCTATCAGAAAAAATTAGAGAAGCATTACCGGGATATGCAGGATATCGAATTCACCATTGAAAAAGGAAAATTATACATGCTGCAATGCCGGGTGGGTAAACGTAATGGGATTGCTGCCGTACGTATGGCCACGGAGATGTGCAGTGAAAAACTGATCGAAAGGCAAACAGCCATCATGCGGGTAAGTCCCAACCAGCTGGTGGAATTATTATTGCCCATGATCGACCCGAAAGCGGAACTGCTGAAAAAACCCATTGCCAAGGGACTGCCCGCAGGGCCTGGTGGGGCAAAGGGTCGTGTGGTGTTCTCCTCTGATGAAGCGGTGGAATGGGCACATAAAGGAGAAAAAGTAATATTGGTAAGAGAAGAAACCTCACCCGAAGATGTGGATGGCATGCATAAATCACAGGCGATTCTCACCACCAAAGGAGGAATGACCTCTCATGCTGCTCTGGTGGCTCGCGGATGGGGCAAATGCTGTATCGTGGGATGCGGTGATATTGAAATACATCACGAAAGCAAAACCTTCAAAGCGAAAGATGGCACGATCGTTCATGAAGGTGACTGGCTGAGCCTCAATGGCACCAAAGGACTGGTATACGAAGGAAGTCTGGCGCTGGTGGATGTGGATCTGGATAAGAACAGTTCTTACAAAGACCTCATGAAAATGGTGGATAAGATAAAACAGATCGGTGTACGTGCTAACGCAGAAACTCCGGAAGATGCTTCACATGCCATGAAGTTTGGTGCGGAAGGTATCGGGCTATTCCGAACTGAACATATGTTTTATGGAGAAGGCAGTGAAAAACCACTGTTCCTGCTTCGAAAAATGATCGTGAGCAAAACAGAAGAAGAAAGAAGGCTTGCCCTGAATGAATTGTATGTGTATGTTAAAAAAGATGTGAAAGATACACTGAAAGTAATGAAAGGATATCCCGTAACGATCCGTCTCCTGGATCCCCCACTGCATGAATTCGTTCCGCACGACAGTGAGAAACTACAGCAGCTAAGCAGGGAATTACACATCAGCATGAGTGTGCTGCGCAGACGGGTACTGGCCTTGCATGAAAATAATCCCATGCTGGGTCACCGGGGAGTGCGGCTTGGTATCAGCTATCCGGAGATCACCGAAATGCAAGTGAGGGCCATTCTTGAAGCCACTGCCGAATTATTGAAAGCTGGTAAAAAAGCGTTGCCCGAAATCATGGTGCCGGTAACCTGTACGGTGAATGAACTCACCCACCAAAAACTGATCGTTGATAAAGTATACAAAGAAGTATGTGCTAAAATGAAAATGAAAAAGATACCCTATCTCTATGGCACGATGATCGAAACACCGAGAGCAGCCATTCGCGCAGAGCTGATGGCTCATGTGGCAGATTTCTTTAGTTATGGCACCAACGATCTTACGCAGATGAGTTTTGGTTTCAGCCGCGATGATATTGGCGGATTTCTCCCCAAATACCTGGATCTTAAAATACTACCCTATGATCCATTCCAAACCATTGATCAGGATGGGGTGGGCGAATTGGTAAAAGCAGGTGTGCAACGCGGACGTAAAGCTAAACCCAAATTAAAAGTGGGCATCTGTGGTGAACATGGCGGTGATCCGGATAGTGTAAAATTCTTTCACCGGATGGGCATGAACTATGTTAGCTGCTCACCATTCCGGGTACCGATCGCCCGGCTGGCCGCTGCACAGGCTGCATTGGAAAATCCGATCAAATAGAATGAGAAAAATAAAAAAACTACCCGGCCATGACATGACCGGGTGTTTTTGTTTATAAAAATTCCCGAACTTCCCATTATTATTTTTTGTTATGGCCGTTAAAAATTTATTCGACCCGGTTGTTAAAAAAGAGATCATTGATCGTATCAACCAACTCACTACCTCCACTTCACCCCTGTGGGGAAAAATGACTGTAAGTCAGATGCTCGCACATCTGCAGGTACCTATCGGAGTGGCATTGGGCACCCATACTGTAAAGGGCAATTGGCTGATGAGGCTGATAATGCCCCTGTTCAAGAAAAAACTCTATGACGATACGCCCTGGAAGAAAAGCCTTCCTACCGATAAAACCTTTATTACGTCAGGAACGGAAAAAGATTTTCAACTGGAAAAAATGCACCTGCTGGATATGGTGGAACGGTTCAGCGAAAAAAGTATCGTGAGTGAACAGCATCCTATATTTGGCAAACTGACCCGGGAACAATGGAGCAAAGCCACCTGGAAACATATTGATCATCATTTAAGACAGTTCGGCGTCTGATAAAAATCCTATCATTTCAGGGGCAAAGGCGATGGTTTTGAACCTGCGAAGATCAACGCGCAGGTTTTTCATACCCTACCGGGAAAATATCATCTCCGGAACAGGTGAGTCAGCCCTTTTCGCATATATATCACTGTTAGTTTGCCGGAATCTCAGGACAAGCGCATAGGTCCTTTACATCCGGTCCGTCAGCTTACACCAATTATCTTTCCGTTGATCACATCAATGAAATTGGCCTGGGGTATTTTGGGAAGACCGGGCATGCGCATCATTTCACCGCAAACAGCCACAATGAATCCGGCACCCCGGCTGATCACCAGGTCGTCTACGTGTATAGTGAAATCGCCATCCAGCCCACTCACGGTTGGATCATCTGTAAAGGAATACTGTGTTTTGGCCATGCAAATGGGTAAATGGTCCAGTCCCAATTGATGGATACGCCGGATCATTTCCTGTGCTTTTTTATACAACACGATATCACGTCCACCGTAGATACGGGTTACGATCTTCCGGATCTTTGTTTCCACATCGTCTGTCAACTCATAGGTGTACTGCAGTGCCGGCGAAGGGTTTTCACAAAGTTCCACAACAGCCTGTGCCATTTCCATAGCCCCTTCACCCCCCTGTGCAAAAGCATTATTCACTGCAAAAGATACTTCCTGACGATTGCACCAATCGCGGAGAAAGGCAATCTCTTCGTCTGTATCGAACTGGTAGCGGTTCAAAACCACCAGTACTTTTTGCCCGAACGATCGCAGGATGGAAATATGTTTGGCTACATTGCGCAAACCCATTTCCAAACTTGCCAGATCAGGCAGCATCATTGTTTTTTCAGTGGCGCCTCCGCTGAGTTTAATAGCTTGTGATGTGGCCACCAATACACTCATGGCTGGTTGTAATCCTGCTTTCCGGCATTTGATATTGAAAAACTTTTCTGCGCCGAGATCACTGGCAAAGCCTGCTTCGGTGATCACATAATCCCCGTATTGCATTGCCGTTTTAGTGGCCATCACCGAATTACAACCATGTGCGATATTGGCAAAGGGTCCGCCATGCACAATAGCAGGACAACCTTCCAATGTTTGTACCAGGTTGGGAAGAATAGCATCCTTTAATAATGCCGTAATGGCACCGGTAACACCCAACTGTGCGGCCGTGAAGGGTTCTCCGGCAAAGGTGAAGCCCAGCAGCATATCGCCAATTCGTTTACGCAGGTCTTCCAATCCTTCGGCAAGACATAGCATGGCCATCAGTTCGCTCGCGGGCGTGATCACAAATCCTGTTTCCGAAGGAATACCATTATTGGGGCCATCCAATGCAGTAACGATCTTTCGAAGCACCCGGTCATTGACATCCAGGCAACGTTTCAATAAAACTGTTTTGATAGCTTCCGGTTTGCCCCGGGTATAAAAACGATAATTATCCATCAGAGCTGCCAATGTATTATTGGCGGAAGTAATAGCATGAAAGTCGCCCGTGAAATGAAGATTGATATCTTCCATGGGTACTATCTGGGAATAACCTCCACCAGCTGCGCCGCCTTTCATGCCAAAGCAGGGCCCAAGAGAAGGTTCGCGAAGAGCCAATACTGCATTCTTCTTCAGCTTACGCAATCCGTCAGCCAGCCCGACAGATGTGGTTGTTTTTCCAATACCGGCTTTGGTGGGTGTAATGGCCGTAACAAGTATCAACTTTGAACGGGCTATCCTCGCTTCATCAAATTCCTGTACATCCATTTTGGCTTTATAATGCCCGTACGGGATCAGTCGTTCAGCCGGCAGCCCCATTTCCGCAGCGATCGTATCGATTCGGCGAATGGGACATTCCTGTGCTATTTCATAATCTGATTTCATGTGTGCGTGTTCTCGTTTATGAAGGGGATTTGTTTGAGGTAAAAGAACTGTTTTCATCACGGGTTCGTCGGATGAAGAAGTTGCATAGGTTGCATAGGTTACATAGGTTGAATAGGTTTAAGAGGTTCAAGACGTTCAAGAGGTTCAAAAGGTTCAAAAGGTTTCATAGGCCTGCCTGCCGGCAGGCAGGTTCCATAGGTTATTGGGACCCGCTGCCTGAGCGTAGCCGAAGGCAGGTTACATAAGTTGAATACAATTCGCGGCTATTGGTTGTTGGTTGTTGGTTGCTGGTTGTTGGTTGTTGGCTGCTGCTCAAGGCTGATAGCTCGCCCCACAGGGGTAAACAGCTCATAGCTGGCTGTTTGCTTGCAGCTTGTAGCTTGCGGCTTGCAGCTCATAACTGGCTGTTCAATCAGCACATTAGCTAATTAGCTAATTCCTCCCATTATCCGTATATAATTACTCCGCTCATAAGCAGTCGGATCAGATACATGCTGCTGGCTCATGCTTCCGCGAAATGCACTCAGCTGATCAAATCCCATCATGTACATCCAATCCTGCAATTCTTTATTCAATGTTTTCAAATATGGAATGCCGTTCTTATACAGGGAGGAGGCTGTCATTACCACATCCGCGCCGGCCAGAATATACTTGATCACTTCAGTGGCGGTTTGCACACCAGTAGTGGCGGCCAGTGATAATTTCATTTTACCGTATAACAACGCGATCCACAACAGGGGCAAGCGGATCTCGCCGGCTTCACTGTATTGCAGATCGGTACGGATCACCAGTTCATTGATATCAAAATCAGGCTGGTAAAACCGATTGAAAAGGACCAATGCATCCGCACCGGCATTTTGCATGCGCATGGCCATATTACCGGTGGCACTGAAATAGGGATTCAGTTTTACTGCTACGGGAATTTTTACGGCTTGTTTAATGGCCGTAATGATATTGAGGTAGCGGTGTTCCACTTCTGAGGAAGACATGGTTATATCGGCAGGAATAAAAAATATATTCACTTCTATTCCATCGGCCCCGGCCTGTTCCATCATCTTCGAATAATCGATCCAGCCTTCACTCGTAATACCATTGAGGCTGCCGATAATGGGTATGTTCACCCGTTCTTTTGCCTTACGGATCTGTTCCATGTAGTCATCCGTGCCCACATTATAATCTTCCAGGTCGGGAAAATAATCCAGTGCTTCTGCAAAAGCATAAGTGGTTTCAGATACCACGGTTTTAAAACGGGCTTCCTCTTTCCGTATCTGTTCTTCGAAAAGGGAAAACAACACGACTGCTCCCGCCCCGTTGTCTTCCATCATCACGATATTGTCGGTACGTTCAGAGAGTGTACAGGCAGAAACAACTACCGGCGAGTTGAGCTCCAGCCCCATATACGATGTTTTGATCTTCATACTGTATTATTTCACGGTTATCAAGTATTGTTATCCGGTAAAACTATTTATTAGTTTGTAAATCAATTCAGACCTCTCCCCAAGCGCTACGCGCGTTTCTTTCATCTGCACGTTGTGCGTACTCAGAAACCCCAAAGGAGAGGGGCTAGAACCCGCTCTGGGGCAATGTTTCAGGGTTCTGCAAAAACTTTCCCCGGACAATAATGGTTATCAAGTCATATTTTCAGTTCAGGCCACCGGCACAAAATCACTTGCTTTTTTAGTGGCCATCTCTTCATATGTTTTCCACTTCAGGTTCACCAGTTGCTGGGCATGCTTCATTAATTCTTCAGCAGCAGTCGGATTTGTCAGTGTGAGTACTTTATAACGCAATTCGTTATAGGCATAATCTTTCAATGAAATATCCGGTCTTGGTGAATCCAGTACAAAGGGGTTTTGGTTTTTCTTTCGCAGTACGGGGTTATATCGGAGCAGTGGCCAGTGTCCGCTGGATACCGCTTTATGCTGCTGACTCAATCCGTCTTTGAGATCGTAGCCATGGGCAATGCAATGACTATATGCCAGTATCAGCGACGGACCATCATACGCTTCTGCTTCCCGCATAGCGAGTAAGGTTTGTTGGGGATTGGCACCAAATGCCACGCGTGCCACATACACATTTCCATAAGAGATCGCCTGCAGGGCAAGGTCTTTCTTACCGCCCGATTTACCACCGGCTGCAAACTTGGCGGTAGCAGCGGTGGGGGTTGACTTGGAAGATTGACCACCGGTATTGGAATATACTTCGGTATCCAATACCAGTATATTGATATTGCGGCCGCTGGCCAATGCATGATCCAGACCGCCATAACCAATATCGTATGCCCAGCCATCACCACCTACAAGCCATACACTTCTTCGCACCAACTGGTCAGCAACAGATAAAAGCAATGGCGCATCTGCATGTTTACTTTCTGCCAACTTCAATTTCAGTTGCTCCACCCGATCGCGTTGTTCATTCAATTCAGATTCCACCACAGTAGTAGCATTGAGAATGGAATCGGCCAGCGCTGCGCCCACTTCCTCTTTCATGATAGTGAGATATTGCCGCGCCATGTCCAGTTGCTTATCTGCTGTAATGCGCATACCCAATCCGAATTCAGCGTTATCTTCAAACAATGAATTAGACCAGGCCGGTCCCCTGCCTGCCGCATTCACCGCCCAGGGAGTAGTAGGCAGATTACCACCATAGATAGAAGAGCAACCGGTAGCATTGGCAACGAGCAGGCGGTCGCCAAACAATTGTGACAACAATTTCAGATAAGGGGTTTCGCCACAACCGGCACATGCACCGGAAAATTCAAACAAGGGTTCGAGGAATTGTGCGCCGTGTACCGTGGAGAAATCAATTTTCGAACGATCATTCCAGGGAATATTCTCAAATATTCCGATGTTTCGTTTTTCCACTTCCAGTATGGGTTCTTTCTCACCCATGTTGATGGCTTTGCGTGAACGGTTGGCCGGATCAGATGCCGGACATACTTCCACACAAAGGTTACAACCCGTACAATCTTCGAGATAGACTTGCAATGAATATTTTGTTTCCGGAAATCCTCTCGCATTGATGGGTGCTGATTTAAATCCATCCGGCGCTTTTTGTATGTAATCCTCGTGATAGAATTTCGCCCGGATCACACTGTGCGGACACACATACGCGCAATTGCCGCATTGAATACAGAGATCAGGCTCCCACACAGGCACCAGATCAGAAATATTTCGTTTTTCCCATTTGGTGGTACCGCTGGGATAAGTGCCATCCACAGTCATTTTACTCACCGGCAATTCATCACCATGTCCGGCCATCATCAGGGCCGTTACTTCTTTTACAAATGCAGGGGCCTGATCAGATACGGTGAGCAGGGCATGGTCTTCAGCAGTTATTTTCTTAGGATAGTTCACTTCATACAGGTTGGCCAGTGTGGCATCCACTGCAATGAAGTTCTGTTCAATGACCTTTTTGCCTTTCTTATAATACGTTTTCTCAATGGCTTTTTTGATCTGTGCGATCGCTTCCTCTTTGGGCAATACACCTGACAATGCAAAATAGCAGGTCTGCATAATGGTATTGATGCGTCCGCTCATACCATTATCACGGGCAACGGTGGTGGCATCGATCAAATAGAATTTTATTTTTTTATCTATGATAAGCTTTTGTAACTGGCCCGATAGTTTATTCCATACCTCCTCTTTATCATACGGACTGTTGAGCAGGAAAGTGGCCCCTTCGCTGGCAAATTCCAGCATCTCCACTTTCTCCGTGAAGTTGAACTGGTGGCAGGCAATGAAATCGGCTTTCGAGATCAGGTAAGGAGCGCGGATGGGTTGCGGGCCAAAACGTAAATGTGAAACGGTGCGTGCACCTGATTTTTTGGAATCATATACAAAATAACCCTGTGCGTAGAGATCAGTATTCTCCCCGATGATCTTAATGGTATTCTTGTTGGCACCTACCGTACCATCTGCACCCAGTCCAAAGAAAAGTCCCTGCCGCCAGGAAGATTCATCGAGCGTATAAGCAGGGTCGTAGGAAAGACTGGTATGCGTTACATCATCATTGATACCGACTGTAAAATTATTTTTAGGGTGTTCATTTTTCAATTCATCGAATACCGCTTTTACCATGGCGGGCGTAAACTCTTTAGAAGAAAGCCCATAACGGCCTCCGCAGATATTGGGCAAACGGGTAATGAGGCCGCGTTGCAGTGCTTCCACCAATACGGATAATACATCCTGGTACATGGGTTCACCGGAAGCACCGGACTCTTTGGTGCGATCCAATACGGCGATCTTTTGTACCGAAGAGGGCATTGCCTTGATAAAATGTTCAAGGGAAAAGGGGCGGAATAAACGCACGGTTATCACACCAGTCTTTTCTCCGGCTGCATTCAATGCCTTCACTGTTTCCCCCACCGTTTCGCTGCCGGAACCCATGATGATGATGATACGCGTGGCATCCGGAGCACCGGTATATTCGAACAGGTCGTAATGCCGGCCGGTCAATTGTTCAAACTCCTGCATCACCTCTTTCATAATGCCGGGCATAGCATTATAATAACTGTTCACGGTTTCTCTTCCCTGAAAATACACATCGGGATTTTGAGCTGTACCACGAATGAATGGATGATCCGGATTGAGGGCACGGCTACGGTGTAAAATCACCAGTTCGTCTTTCATCATAGCGCGGATCTGTTCGTCGCGCAGCATCTCCAGTTTATTCACTTCATGGGAGGTGCGGAACCCATCGAAGAAATGTACGATCGGTATCCGTGCGCGTAGCGTGGCCACTTGTGCAATGAGTGCAAAATCGTGTGCTTCCTGTACACTGGCGGCACCCAGCATGGCAAAGCCCGTGGTGCGGGCGGCCATTACATCCTGATGATCGCCAAAAATAGAAAGCCCCTGTGCTGCCAGTGAGCGCGCTGCTACATGAAATACCGCAGGAGTTAATTCACCGGCGATCTTATACATATTGGGCAGCATGAGCATCAATCCCTGTGAAGCGGTGAACGTAGTAGTGAGTGAACCGGTTTGCAATGCACCGTGTACGGTACCGGCTGCACCGCCTTCACTCTGCATTTCGATCACATCGGGTATATGTCCCCATATATTCTTTACTCCCTTGGATGACCATTCATCAGCGAGTTCTGCCATGGTGGAAGATGGTGTAATGGGATAGATCGCACATACTTCGTTCACCCGGTAAGCCACATAGGCAGCAGCTTCATTACCATCAATCGTGGCAATTATTTTTTTAGTTGACATCTGTAGCGGTTTTGGAAGGTTCTGGAATCATTTCAATGGCGTGGCAGGGGCATTGTTCATAACAAACCGCACAACCCGTGCAGGCATTGTAATCAAACTTATAGCGGTTTCCCTTTCCTAATTTGATGACAGCATCTTCCGGACAGGCACCAAAGCAACCATCGCATTCAAAGCAGTTGCCGCAACTGAGGCAACGCTGCGCTTCAAAACGGGCTTGTTTTTGAGAAAGCCCCTGTATCACTTCATCAAAATTTTGTATGGCTCTTTCAGGTGCCAGTTTATCCTGTGCTTTTTGCGGTGCATCGGTTTGATACCACATATGCAGCTTGCGGTACCCGGCAGTGGGATGTTTATCCGGCTTCTGATAAACCGATTTTTCCAGATACGCATGAATATACCGCGCCGCTTTCTTTCCATGTCCGATAGAGATCGTGGCGCTGCGGTTTTCTCCGGGCAGCATATCGCCTCCTGCAAATATTCCTTCATGTCCGGTCATGCGGTTTACATCAATGCCTACGGCGCCATCATCATTTATGTTGATACCAGGCACGGTGCGTAAGAATCCGGAATCCGTTTCCTGCCGGTTGGCAATGATCAGCACATCGGCTGGGGTGGTTTCAAATTCGCCGGTTCCCACTGCTTTCCCTTTTTCCACTTTCATGATCTCAAATGTGATCTGTTTATTTTCCACGCTTCGAATGCTGCGCAATAGTTGTACTTCCACTCCTTCTGCCATGGCATCTTCTGTTTCATAATCATAGGCAGGCATCATTTTTTTATCACCGGGATAATACACGGCGGTGTCCGAGCCGAATCGTTTCAGCATGCGTGCGAGATACAGGGCCAGTTTGGCACCACCATATACCACTACTTTCTTTTGGATAAATGCAGAATTATTGAGATGTGCTTCGCGGAAAAAATCAAAGGCATCGGTAGTATAAACGGAATCATCATTTACAAAATCCTCTGCATGGATCAGTTGGGCACCGATGGATAAATACACCGCATCAAAGCTGCCGGCTTCTTTTTCCTGCAGGAGGTCTGTTACTTTATAATTCAACCGGATGGTGACACCCATGCGCACCAGCCGATCGACTTCGGCATCGAGAATATCTTTGGGCAACCGGTAATCGGGAATTCCGGCCCATAATAAACCACCGGGATGGGCACCTGCTTCATATACTTCCACGGTATGTCCCATACGGGTGAGGTGATAGGCAGCAGAGAGTCCACCGGGTCCTGCACCAATTACAAGCACCCGTTTGCCGGTAAGCCGGGTGGTATAATTGGGTTGCCATTTATGCAGGATGGCTTCATCGCCGATGAACCGTTCCACGGCATGAATATTCACCGTATCATCTATATGATTGCGGTTGCAACCCGTTTCGCAGGGCTTTACACAGATCCTTCCCATAATGGCGGGAAACGGATTGTCTTCCAGTATCGTTTGAAATGCGTTGAAATAATCACCCGCCTGTGCAAAAGCCATCCAAGCCTGAATATTTTCCCCGGAGGGGCAGGCACTGTTGCAGGGAGGCATAAAGTCTATATAGACGGGTCGGCGGGAACGCATATGACCCGTACCCTCTGCATGATTCAACAGGTCAACGGGTTTGGTAATATCGGATGCAGCCATGCTAAAAGTTTTGAAGGGGCCAATCGTATGCCCATGAAAAGACCAATTAAACCTCAGCAATGTAGAATCTGAATCCCCGGGGGAGATTGATATACTTCAATCCCAAAAATGATTCCGGTCATGGATTAGGCGGGGAGAATTAAGCGTTTAGAATGATGAATTATGAATTTAGAATGATGAATGAGCTAAAAGACCGGAAGTTTTACCTGCCCTCCTGCATTATATTACGGTGGGTAAACCGTAATGAAATGAAGGCAGGCGGGAAGTAAGATGAGTCTGCCGTAAAAAAAACGCACCTTCACAATTGACTATTCACAATTGACTATTCACTATTGACTATTCACTATTCAATGCCGTTTACTTAAGCTACAATTGTTTGTAATTCATTGAAGGTGGTTTCTTTTTAATTTTCTTTCGTTTAAACTTTCTATTTGGTCTGACTATTTCGGTAGTAGCTTTGAGCACTTTGTCAATGGCCTGCAAAACCG
>JAPLEH010000054.1 GCA_026391455.1 Bacteroidota bacterium | reverse complement strand
TCCTGATAAAGAGGCTTTTCCTGTGATAACAAAGCCCCTATAATCCTGGTGCAAAAATAACCCGATCTTGAATTACAAAAATTGTCAAAGAACTTTATTTATCTTTATTTCTTAAGTAAACGGCATTGATTCACCATTGACCATCCCGATAGCTATCAGGACACTATATCGACATTCTGGTCTTCAGTTCCAGGTATTTATTCACTGTATTCACAGTCAGGTTTTCGGGTGTGGTGAGTATGGAGAGGATACCGTTCTTGTGGAGCTCCTTTACCATCAGCCGCTTTTCAAAAGCAAACTTCTCCGCAATGGTGCGTATATATATTTCTTCGAGACTATTGGCTTTCTGATGCAACAGAGCTTTGAGTTCCGTATTTTCAAAAAACACCACCAGCAGCAAATGATAACGGGCGATCTTTTTCAGCGCCATCATTTCCCGCTGCAGGCTTTCCATGGATTCAAAGTTGGTGAATAATACCAGCAAACTCCGGTTGGTAACACGGTTACGTATAACCGAAAACAATTTCTCAAAGTCGGATTCCAGAAAATCGGTGCGCTGCCGGTACAGCGTTTCCAGCACCAGGTTCATCTGGGTGCTTTTCTTATCGGCTGGCAGAAAAGTATCCAGGTTTTTCTCAAAGGTGATGATGCCCGCTCTGTCCTGTTTTACCAATGCAACATTCGTCAATACCAGGGATGCATTTACCGCATGATCAAGCAGCGTGAGCCCGTTAAAGGGCATTTTCATCACCCGTCCTTTATTGATCAGGCAGTAGATCTGCTGGCTGCGCTCATCGGTATAGTTATTCACCATCAGTCCGTCCTTACGGGCCGTGGCCTTCCAGTTGATCGTCCGGTAATCATCGCCCCGCACATACTCTTTGATCTGTTCAAACTCCATGCTGTGCCCCAGCCTTCGAATCTTTTTTACACCCGCTTCCTGCAGTTTGTTGCTCACGGCCAGCAACTGATACCGGCGCATCTGGATATAAGAAGGGTATACTTTAACTGTTTTCTCCGCGGGGAAAATATACCGGCGTTTCACAAGACCCAGCGGCGCATTCACATAGATATTGATATCATAAAATGTGTATTCGCCGCGGGTGGTGGGTGTGAGATGGTACACCAGGGAATAGGGTGTTCCCCTTTCCACCGTTACTTTACGAATCCATTTTCGTTCCTGAAATTGCTCGGGCAGTTCATCAATCACGCTTACCCGGGCAGGAAAGGGATAATTGTTGGTAATATGCAGCACCACTTTATTCGCATCGCCGATACTGAAGCGGTCGGTCAGTTCCCGTTCGGCCTGTATACCACCACGAATGGCATATACCAGCAATACATCCACCACGATAGCTGCCAGCAACAGCAGCAGAATCAAACCCGCAATGCGAAATAATGCCGGCTCGAAAAAACTGAGCACATACATCACCGATGATGAACCGGCGATATAGTATACAATGTTATTGAGATAAAAACTCCTGATCATAATTCATTCCCGGGCTTAATTAATTACACACACATCAATGGCTGCATTCCCAATCTCCGTCTTTACTGATTGGAAAAAGAGGCAGCGCTTATCTCGGCACATCCATTCCCTGGATGATCTGCTTAATTACTTCATCCTCTGTTATTCCTTCCATTTCCTTATCCGGCGATAATATAATGCGGTGACGTAATACTGCCGGCACAATACTCAGAATGTCTTCGGGTGTTACAAAATCACGACCCTGCATGGCGGCCATCGCTTTGGAAGCATTCATAATGGCCAGTGATGCACGCGGTGATGCACCCAGGTAAATGGATTTATGATTGCGGGTACTATTGATCAGTTTGGCAATGAAGGCCAGCAGCTTTTCTTCAATGATCTGTTTTTTGATCTGCTGGCGCAACGAAACCACCTGTTCGGCCATTAATGCCGGCTTTACCAATTCGGTGGCGGTGGTATTGCCCATATTGTGAAACTGATTGAGCATTTGAAGTTCCTCTGCCTCACTGGGATAAGGTACAATGATCTTGAACAGAAAGCGGTCGAGCTGTGCTTCCGGAAGGCGGTAGGTACCCTCCTGCTCCACGGGGTTTTGAGTGGCCAGCACCATAAAGGGGGCTGCCATTACATAGGTCTTACCATCTACAGTAGCTTGTCTTTCTTCCATGATCTCAAGCAGGGCCGATTGCGTTTTGGCCGGAGCCCGGTTGATCTCATCCACCAGTACGATATTGCTGAAAATCGGGCCTTTTTTAAATTCAAAACTTGCTTCCCTCGGGTTGAATACCGGCGTACCTAATACATCGGAAGGCATAAGGTCCGGGGTGAACTGAATACGGGAAAATCCTGCATTCACACTTTTGGCTACGAGTTTAGCCGTCAGCGTTTTGGCCACGCCGGGCACCCCTTCTATCAGTACATGCCCGTCTGCCAGCAGACCTGCAATAATGAGCTTTACCATTTCATCCTGGCCCACGATGATCTTTTTAATCTCATTGCGGATAGACATAACCGCGTCATTGAGGGCGGTAAGGTCGGTGCGTGGCTGAAAAATCTGATCTTCCATATTGTGCTGTTTCGTTTTTAAATTTTTCGTTTAAATATGACCGTTATGCCTTGGCATAAAAGTTTTCGAGTTCCCGGTGAAAATCTGTCAGTTGTACCTGACTGATCACCGCTGTATCATCCAGGTATTTGATAAAGGAAACAATGCTCCGGATCTCATAATCCGGTACGCCGGATTTGTATTGTACCGTTTTGATGAATGTTTCATCCATATTACCCGTGGGTATTTTATATGTAGCCCTTACGTACTCCATGAAATAGGAGGCCATTTTACGGGCCAGGTTCCGGTGATCACCCTTATCGTGATACAATCGTCCGATGGTCTTTACAAAATCGAGGGAATCATTTCGTGGTTTTGCTACTACCGGAATATACCGCTGCTTGCGGCGCATTTCCAGTAAAACATAAAGTAATAATGTAAGCATGCCTACCAGCAGGGCGGCACGGAGGGCGGGATAACTCAATAATACAGCCAGCCAATTCCGGTCTTTATCCTGGTTGGAACTGGAGTTTCCATCGTCTTCACTACTGCTGCTGCTCCCGTTACCACTACGTCTAACCCTGACATCTTTCGACATAAAATACTCATCCCATACTACTTTGCTGGCGGAACGGTCCATAACCGAAAAGGCCATCTCGTAATACCGGATATTCTTTTTATACAACAAAAAATAATTACTGAACGCCAGCGGGGCCAGGTGAAGGTAAAAATTACCTTTCCCGCATTTCAGATGAATGAAATTGGTGTTTTTCCTTTCATCCTCTCCTATTTCCTCAGCGATCGTATTATCCACTTTAGTAAATCCGGAGCTGAACCGTCGTCCGGGATATTCAAACATAGAATCATCTTCAAAATAAGGGGCGCGCATCCGTACTTTCAGACTGTCGTCTTTGGCGATCAGTTCACCGGCATCATTCTGGCTGAAACTGGGTACGCTGTAATCGTACACACTGCAGTTGAGCATATCCGACACGGCTCCGGAAATGGACCTGGTACTTACGAATACATCATTGCCATTGGATGCAAATTTGATCATGCGCCGCATTTCATCGCGTGTTGCGGAGAAATAATCCGAGACTACAATATAGGCCTGGCCTCCGTCGTACGTGGATAAGGAATCCCAGAAACCGGGCTCGTCCGGGCTGGTAATGATCCGGGCCTCCGGAAAAATATATGGCAAACATTCATAGGCCACGAAATGACCATATGGAATTTTATCAGCGGGCCGCAAAGAAATGCGCTCGTTGAGTTTTTTAGGGCCGTTCTTCTTACCCGTCACAAACAGGAGTACCATGCCGGTGATCAGGAGTGTGACAAAAATATATGGAGCGTACTTTTTCAATGTTATCCGGTTATCTTTTCAAACTGATCGAATTCGTTTCTGATGATGGTATATGCATCCGGTGCCACATTGAATTCCCCGTACCAGCTATATTCATAATGCCGGGTAATGCGGAAGAAATCTTTATAATAGGCGGTCGGTTGCAATTGCAGGAGGTAATCGAAATTTGTTCTATCCTGTTTGTATTGAATGATATTCTTCTCTGATAAATTACGGAGACTGCGCAGGTACATCAGGCGGATGGCGAGGCGATAATTTCCCTGTGCGGCGGCCTTATCAATTTCCTGCTGGTAATTGATGGCAAATATGTTTTCGGGAATTGAATCATCTCCGTTATCACCGGAGAGCTTTTTCTCTTTCTTGCGGAACAGGGTCACTTTATTGGTGGCCAGGTAATAAGCCAGCGCACCTGCAAATCCTCCAATGATGATGATCCACATCAGTGTTTGCAACCAGGTGGGGCTGCTTTTGGGTTCATAGGTCTGGCGTTGTTGATTTCGTTCTGTCCTGCCTGGGTTTTCGCTATTATCTCTTACCGTATAGCGGCGCTGCGCGTTGCGGTCGCCTTTTTCGGCCTGTCGCTGTGCATACCAGAAACTTTTATTTTTCTCATATCCCTGCAGTACGGAATCGGGTACGTTGCGGGTTTGCACCGAAAGGGAATCATACTCACTCAACTGTAGGAAATATTCATTCTGATTGCCACTATCATCGGTATCCGTATCTACTTCTACTGCTACCGGCGAATCCACGATCACGGTATCACTCACTTGTGCATGCAGGAATGCTGCACTGCCCATGAACATTGCAGTCAGCAGGGATTTGCGCAGCGGTGATAAAAAGGTATAAAACAGGTTGCTCGTTTTCACTAGGCCTCCTCAATTTGTGGCAGCGACAATCGTTTGCCCAGCCGGATAGGATAAATGATAAAATACCAGATCACAAATACGGCAGAGCTCACGGTAATGGCCGTGGTCAAAGCAGGTATATCGTTGTATAAACGGGTAAACAAACCTTCGAAGAAAGCGGCGAGTGCAAATACCGGCAGCAGTCCGATGATGATCTTCACCCCGTCTTTGGCCCCCTGCTTCAGGGCATCCACCCGTTTAATGGTACCCGGGAAAAGATAACTTTTACCCAACACGATACCGGCGGCTCCTGCGAGTATAATCGCGGTGATCTCCAGCGTACCATGAACAAACACCACCAGCCAGAAATCAAGCCCCAGCCCATTGGCCGCAAACATCTGATCAAAGACACCCAGCATCACCCCGGTCTGAGCCAGTTCATACATCGAGGGAAGGCCGAATACGATGCCCACGGCGAACATGCGGAGGGATACTGTAATATTATTCACCATGATCCCCAGCCAACTGAGGAATCCATTTCCATGTTCATAGATACCAAAAGGGTTGCCACTCTTGATATTGTCCCTGGTGTGCTTCACATACCAGTCACCCAGAAATTCACGGGTTACCCCTTCATCCTGTGAGGCGGTAAAAAAACCGATGATAAAAAAGATGGTAAACAACAGGAAAGAGAAAAGGATTACCCGGTGGTGCTTACGTATGGTAAGGGGCAGGTCATATTTCCAGAAACGAATGAGCCGGTTCGACTCTTCTTTCCGGTTGCTGTATACATCCAGGTAGATGCGGGCCGCCTGTGCATTAATGAATTTGGTAACATGCCCCGATGGGTAAAAGGTTTTGGCATAGGCCAGATCATCCACCAATTGAATAAAATCTGCTGCGACTTCATCAGGGTCGGTGGACGGATCTTGCTGGATTCGCAGCCAGCGGTCTTTGTTTTTCTTAATAAAGAGTGCTTCCCTCAAGGCTATTTGTTTGACCTGTAAAATAAGTCATTTTATAAATGTAATCCTGCAGGAAAGACTAAATTATCAAAAAATACTAATTTGTGCTTTAATCAAGGAGTTCACACATGTCTGTAATAAAGGTTCCCACCAATTTTAATATCGATGTAGAATTCGAAATCCCCGAGTTTTATAAGCGGCTGATCGCATTGATACTCGATGGTATAGTACTTTTCTTCTATCTTAAAATAGCTGGCCTTATACTCAGTGCCATCTCCACCGGTCCGGACCCCAGTCTGGATAATATGTACGATATGCAATGGATTACCATCCTGCTCATTTTTGTTCCACTGTTCACTTATCATGCCGTAATGGAAATCACCCTCAACGGGCAAAGCATTGGCAAAAAGCTGATGGGGCTGCGGGTGGTGGATGAATTTGGCGGCAAGGCCAGTATCAGCCAGTTCCTGATCCGCTGGCTGGTGCGGGACATCTGGTTTTTACTGCTGCTGCTGATGGGGCTCAGTAATGCAGCACGGGGTAAAACAGGCGAATCCATCTTCCTGATTTTAGCAGTTATTGCTTATTTCTTTACGGATATCGCCTTGGTGGTTTCTTCTAAAAAAGGACAACGTATCGGCGATATGCTGGCGAAGACCATTCTCATCAGCACCAATACACGCAGCAATATCGAAGAAACCGTATTTCAGGAAGTGGCCGACAGTTATACCCCTGCCTTTCCGCAGGTAATGCAACTGAGCGATAAAGATCTGAATGCGATTAAAAGTATACTGGAGACCGCACGGCGCAAAGGTGATTTTCATATGGCCGATGCAGCCTGCGTAAAGATCAAAGCCCATTTGAAGATCGAATCCTCTATGGGTTCCTTCGAATTCCTGGAAACACTGCTCAAAGATTACAATTACCTCTCGGTAAAATAACCGGTTTAGTTACTGGTCAGGGCGCCGATCATACCCAGTGCAAAAAATCCAAGCATGATAATGGTGAGCACACCCATATACCGGAAGGTAATCTTCAGGTTGCGCAGGGATTCAGAAAGCAGGGATGCATCATCTGAAAGTAATGCCCGATCCATTTTATTGGAAAAACGCAGCAGGAATAAGCAGGGGAAAAAATAAAGGGCCGCCACTACGAGTGAACCCACTATCCCTCCCGCAATGGCAGCATACGTATCACCATCATCGTTTGTTGTGGTGGAAGAAGATGCATTATATACTGCCGAGCCAATACCAAACACCACCAGCAAGCCAATACCCACGATTCCTGTAATAGCCAGAAAGCGTGCCCAACGGGCTGTTTCTTTCAGATGCGATTTGGCAATGTCTTCGAGCTCAATTTGAAATAGATTTTTTTCGTTTTCCATGACGTTTGTTTTATGAAAAAATCCCGCTGCATGACACCGCGGGATAGATATTTTGTTGGAGACCGCTTTCAGTATTATCCCATTGTACCCATCAGCACAATGAAGATCAGCAACAAAGAGATGATCATCAGGATGGCCCAGAGCGCAAAGAAATTGCGGGCACCTGCAAAGCCTGCATTCAGGGTTTCCATATTATTGGTCTTTAATCCGGCGTTGATCTTATTGCCTGCGTTGAGTGCAAACACACCACTGATACCGTAGATAAGACCCATGATCACATACATGGCCAAACCCATTGCGCCAATACCCGAAGCACTGAGACCGGAGCTTCTGTACGTTCTGAATCCTGATTCATAATTATTCATGGTTTGTTGTACCATTATTCCCAGTAAAATGAAGAGTGCTGCCAAAATGATACTGGCCACACCCAATACTTTGGCCCATGAAGCGGTGCTGCGGAGCGTATAACTGTTCTGCGCATCCAGGTTCATTGAAAAGAGCGAAGAATTTTGATTCTGATCCATGTTAGTTGATTTTGGTGATGATAAATGTAAAATCCTGTCTGAATACGGACAAATTTATTTTGTGCTACGCAATGGTTGAAAACAAATTCACACTTACGTAGTAATCCTTTTTCTCAATACGCCCTGGCAAATAACACCCTTTGTTCGGATGGTTTGCCTGTCAATATACAAGTGCCGGCTTCTTTTTTGTTATTGAGCGGAATACAACGAATAGTCGCCTTTGTTTTTTCTTTGATGGCTATTTCCGTTTCTACCGTACCGTCCCAATGGGCGGAAATAAATCCCCCTTTTTCATCAAGCAACTGTTCAAACTCCGCCCAGCTATTGGCTTCCGTAATGTGTTCATCGCGGTAGGCTTTGGCTTTATTGAACATATTTTGCTGTATCTCTCCGAGCAGGCTGATAATGTATTGGGTTACCCCATCGAGTGAAATCACCATTTTCTCTTTGGTATCCCGGCGGGCTACTTCCACTACATTTTTCTCCAGGTCGCGGGCGCCAATGGCCATGCGTACAGGCACTCCCTTCATTTCATACTCGGCAAATTTCCATCCGGGCCGGTTATTATCATTATCATCGTATTTCACCCTTATGCCGGCAGCTTTCAGTTCCTGTATGATTGTATTTACTTTGGCATCGATCGCTGCTTTCTGATCATCTCCCTTAAAGATGGGTACGATCACCACCTGCATCGGGGCGATCTTGGGGGGCAGAATCAATCCTTCATCATCGCTATGTGCCATTACCAATGCACCCACCAGGCGGGTACTTACTCCCCAACTGGTAGCCCATACATATTCGAGTTGGTTTTGCTTATTGGAGAATTTCACATCGAAGGCCTTTGCAAAATTCTGTCCCAGGAAATGCGAGGTACCGGCCTGCAAAGCTTTCCCATCCTGCATCAATGCCTCAATGCAATAGGTATCCACGGCTCCTGCAAACCGTTCATTGGCGGTTTTTACGCCTTTGATTACCGGCACGGCCATATATTCTTCCGAGAAAGTAGCGTATACATCCAGCATTTTTTCCGTTTCTTCCACGGCTTCCTCGGCTGTGGCATGGGCGGTATGGCCTTCCTGCCATAAAAATTCAGTGGTACGCAAAAAGAGACGGGTGCGCATTTCCCAACGCACCACATTGGCCCACTGGTTGATGAGCAGGGGCAGGTCGCGGTAAGATTGTATCCAGTCTTTATATGTACTCCAAATGATGGTCTCGCTCGTAGGACGAACGATCAGCTCCTCTTCCAGTTTGGCTTCAGGATCCACGATCACGCCCTGACCATTGGGGTCATTTTTGAGGCGGTAATGGGTAATCACCGCGCATTCTTTGGCAAAGCCTTCCACGTGGGCGGCTTCCCGGCTCAAAAAACTTTTGGGTATGAAAAGCGGGAAATAGGCATTTACGTGGCCGGTCTCTTTGAACATACGGTCCAGGTTATCACGCATATTTTCCCAAAGGGCAAAGCCATAGGGTTTGATGACCATACAGCCCTTTACAGCGGAATAATCGGCCAGGCCCCCTTTTAATACCAGGTCGTTGTACCATTGAGAATAATCGGTCGCTCTTGATGTGATCTCTTTGCTCATTGTGTATTGTTGCTTGTTACTTGTTTCTGGTTTCTGCTTGCCTGCCTGCCGTAGCTCAAGCGAAGGCAGGTTACTTGTTCTCAACTGTCAGCCGCGAGCTGATAGCTAGGGGCTCAAAAGTTGTAGCTCGAGGCTCGTAGCTGACAGCTCGCAGCTCTTTTACCTTTAATTTATATTTAACACCCGTTTCTACAATATTTCACGGAATCGACAAATATTTGTATCGGCTTACGCAAACGATTGTCTAACGTTCAAAGTCGCACAAAATTAGTAACTTCGCCTTAACCCGCTAAATCATTTATCATGAAGTCTGTAATTATACCTTCCGCCCTGGTACTGATCGTTGCACTGAGTAGCTGCAGCACCGCCTACAAAACCGGACAGACACCAGATGATGTATACTACTCTGCCGCCACTCCGCAAAAGGAAGAAAAAAGAACGGAAACCGAAGAAAGAACGGATTACTCGTATACCGACGACTATTATGATGACCGCTATCTCCAAATGAAAGTTCGTAACCGGTATCGCTGGAATGATCTCAATGACTGGTACAGTTACGATCGTTACAGCTACGGATATAACTATGCATGGGGCTCTTATTACAATCCCTACAATACCTGGAATTATTATTACAACCCCTATTGCTGCTGCCATGGCAATATGGCCTTTAATAATCCCAAACAGGTTTCCTTCCGTCCGCAGGTAAGGCCGCATAATTTTAACCTCGGTGGTTATACCAATACGAGTTATAATATCCGCAATGTGAATACAGGCAAAACCGCCGTACGCACCACCAATACCCGGCCGGTGTACAACAATTCCAATAATAACAACAGCGGTGGAAAGAGTCTCAGTAATACCATTCGCACCATTTTCTCCGGCAATGAGAACAACAATAACAATGGCGGCTCTTCCGGAAGCAATGGTGGCGGAAGAACCTATACACCCTCTTCTTCCAACAGCGGTTCCTCTTCTTCCGGCAGCAGTTCTTCCGGCAGCAGTGGAAGCAGCGGAGGCGGTGTAAGCAGGCCCGGACGAAATTAATTTCTGCATTCTTACTATATCCCTGAAGCATTTTTCAATGTTTCCTGCATTCTATTAACCTGACTAATCAATTCCGTATATGAAGAAAAAAATCGGTACGCTCCTCTTACTGCTCACCGGTATGTATGCCGGCGCACAGGTACCCGAAGAAGCGTTACGCCTTTCCTGGAGACCTGTATCCGGTACTGCACGCAACCAGGCCATTGGTGGTGCCATGGGCTCACTCGGTGGTGATGCCACCGCGTCACTGGTCAACCCTGCCGGACTGGCTTTTTTCAAAACATCTGACTTTGTAATTACCCCCGGCCTGCAATTCACTAAAGGCAAGGGCAATTTCAGGGGCACTGATAATACCGGCAAACATTCATCCGGATTTGACCTGGGCACCTCAGGTTTTGTATTCGGTGGTATGGGCTATAAAGCCAGGAACAGTTACAGTATTACGGTAACACGTACCGCCAATTTCAACCAGACGGTTTCGTACAAGGGGCAGAATGATTACAGCTCCTTTGCTGAACCACTTGCCGATGAATTCGCAGCATCCGGTCTTACCATTGATCAGGCCCTCAATAGCAATAATATCACACTGCCTACCAAAATGGCACTCTATACCTATCTCGTGGATACCGCCACGATTGGTGGAAATACACAGGTGATCGCCCGTTCTGAATTTACACCGCTCCTGAATCAGGAACATATCTCCACGATCAAAGGTGGAATTACAGAGATCAATTTTGGATGGGGACACGAGATCAACCGCAAGTGGATGGCGGGAGTAAGCGTAGGCGTTCCGATTATGAATATCGACCGCAATACCTATTACCGCGAATCAGATGCCTCCGGCAATACCGACAATGATTTTAATTATATGGCCTATCGCGAAAATTACAGTATGAAAGGTGTAGGTCTCAATCTTCGTGGTGGACTGATCTACCGGCCTAAAGAATATATCCGTATCGGTCTCGCGTTTCATTCACCCGATATGATGGTGGGTACAGAAACTTTCAACTCCGGTTTTGCAACCGACGTGGAAAAACTATTCGCACCTAACAGCGGTTACGACAGTGTAGCATCATCCACCATTACCGGCAACAACGCTGAGCAATACAAATACTCCACCTACACACCGGGCAGAATCATTCTCAGTGCTTCATATGTATTCCGTGAAGTGGAGAATATCGAACGCCAGAAAGGATTTATTACTGCGGATATCGAATACACCAATTACAAATGGATGAAATTCGGCTCTGCGGAAGAGGAAACTTCGGGCACCAAAGAATATTACAAACCCTTCAATCAAGCTATTGACGCCATTTATAAAAGTGCATTCAACGTGCGCGTAGGGGGGGAACTTAAATTCAAGATACTGATGGCGCGACTGGGATTCGCATGGTATGGCAACCCCTACAAAGACAAGACCCTGAAGGCTAACCGCATGAACCTGAGCGGTGGATTAGGATACCGCCACAAAGGCATTTTTGTAGACCTTACTTATGTACACAGGATAAACAAAGATGTGAATTTCCCCTACCGGGTTAATGCGCCCCGTGCCAATACTTTTGCTGCGGTAAAAGAAACAAAAGGCACTGCCTTACTTACCGTAGGGTTTAAAATATAAGTTCAGTACAGCCATGCAATAATAAAGAGGCACCAGCAATGGTGTCTTTTTTTTTAGCAAGCTGAAAATTTAGAAGAAACAGCAACCAGTTAAGCAAGGTACAAGTGGGTTAATTTTACATGCAGCATAACAAATCCGATCTGGCAAGCGGTATTCATTATGCTTTTTCGATAATGAATTGCGCAGCCGATATCCTTTCTGCAAAAGCAGGATCTTTATCTGCGAAATAGAAAAAACCTTTCTCCAGTATTTCTGCTTTCTCTTTTAACCATGCATGCAACTGCTTCTTATGTAAATCAACTGCTGGACTAAACCCTTTCTTCTTTTCGAAAAGATCATGGTAATGGTTATAAACCAGATCAACCAGGTTTGAAAAACTATTGTCGGTGAAGCGGATCGTCCATTGGCGAAGTAACTCATGGGTATCGTTGGTGAGGTCAATGATACCCAGGTATAATTCTTTATCGAAAGAAGAATGATGCTCAATGGCATCTGACCACCAGGCCAGAAGAAATTGACGTACCGCTTCTTTCTCCGTTTCCGCCCACTCCTGCCATTTACCATATGCCAGTTTATCCAATAGCACAAACGTATCCACGATAAAACCAGATGTGGATGCAAGTTGAAATATGCGGGGTAAAAAATGCTTAAAATCATATAGATCCCCCCAGGTGGTCATGGCCTTGAACGCATACCGGGACAAGTCATCTTCGGTTAATACCTGTAAGGGTTTTGCATGCAGTTGCTCTTTTTCAGCACCCGACACACAACATGGACATCCCTCCATGAATGGCCTGGGCGTATACACAGAAAAAACCGAATACAGGTTTTCGATGGCTGTTTGCAATGCTGCACTCATGTAAGAAAGATTGCTGAATTAGGTTGCCGGAAATTTCGACATGTCCATATAAAATATTTCCCAGGTATGGCCATCTGCATCCTCGATCGTACGCTGATGCATGAATCCATAATCCCTTGGTTCATTGGGCTCCACTCCTCCTGCCTGCAGGCCCTTTGTCATGATAGTGGTTACTTCATCCACACTATCTACCGACAAAGAAAATAATCCGGCAACAGCAGATTTGGTATCTGCAATTGGTTTGCTGGTAAAGGAAGCAAATTTTTCATACGACAGGAGCATGAGAAAAATATGATTGCTCCATATCATACATTTTCCGGTCTCATCGGAAAACTGCGGATTATTGGAGAACCCCAGTGCGGTATAAAAATCATAAGACCATTGAAGATCGTTAACGGCCAGATTGATGAAGATTTGTTTTGGCATAGTTTGCAGTTATTATATTAATCATAAAAATATGAAGTTGCCGTCATGGATTCCAGAGAATATAAATCATACTTTCCCATTCACGGTGAGTATGAACCAGTAATATAAAAGAACCTGTTCTTTGGCTTGTATTATTCCTTCGTAAACAAATACTGCCCGCCTCCTTGTTTCAGCAACAGGGTATTTTTTGCCGTATCAAAGATGATTACCAACCCGGATTCCTCGTATTCGAAGCGGTCTTTTGCCGTGGCCTGCAAAACAATCGCGGATTGTCCGGTGGCCTGTGCCATTAATGAATGCTCCTTTTTTGTAATGGTAATTTTCATGGGAATATCCGGGGAGGCATAAACACCCGGGTATTTAATCAATTCTTCCTGTGTAAGCGATATGGTTTTTAATGGCTTTGTATCGCGGTTGTATTTCTTCATCAGGTCTTTCACCATTCCAGGTGGCAGGCCATAGGCTTTATTGCCATTGATTCCTTCCATGGTTTCTGCCGCCACCATCGCATTGATGATCGCCTCTTCCACGGCCTGTACGGTGGCGTCAAACAAGGGATTGATCAGGTCATTGGGCAATTCATTCAGGTTGGTATAGTCTTCCCGTTGAAAGGCAGTGGGGTTAGCGGTGGAAAAGGCAATGAATATATCACCGGAGCCGTTCTCCCCTCTTCCTCCCACGATACCCACTCCCAGAGGTACCCGTGCGGCGATGCGTTTTAACTGATGCGGCAACAAGGGTGCATCGGTTGCTACGACTACAATAATGGAGCCATCGCCTTCCTGCCGGTAAGAAGGAGCTTTTTTAAATTCATAATTCAATGTGTCGCGCAATTCTTTCCCTACCGGCACGCCGGCAATGGTCAGGTTTTTCTTAGCTCCGAAATTGGATTGCACCAATACACCCACCGTATAGGTAGAATCTTTGATCTTAATGACTCGTGAAGCAGTACCCGTACCTCCTTTGAATCCGAGACACATCATACCGGTACCACCGCCTACATTTCCTTCTTTAATAAAACCTGTACGCGCACTGTCGAGCGCTTCCCATGCATTCGCTTCTGTAACATGAAAACCATAGATATCATTGAGAAAACCATCGTAGGTCTCCGCCACTACGGGATAAGTGTACCAGAAATCTTCTTTGTACCAACCGGTGCGCACAAACCATTTCAACACGGCATCTCGCACCACACCCACACTGTTGGTATTGGTGATCATGATGGGTGTTTCTAAAAAACCGGATTCCGTAATCCAGGTAGTACCTGTCATTTCTCCGTTACCATTGAGGGTATACCAATTGGCAAAAACCGGATTATTGTTACGCCCACGGGGCAAAATTGCAGTAACACCGGTGCGAACAGGGCCTTTACCCCGTATATTTTTCCCCTGCCCGGATATGATGGTGCTGTACCCTACTTCCACTCCCTTTACATCCGTAATGGCATTGTACTTGCCGGGTGTGCCATTGAAAGGAATACCGATGTCGCGGGCCCTGGGCTTTTGTGCAAATACAGAAGTTTGAATAAGCAACAGAAGGATGATACTAATTTTATATTTCATACAAATAGATTGAATATATGAGAACAGCGGTTCATCGTTTTAAAAACTTCTCCATATCCAGAAAAATAATTGCCCAGTTATGCCCATCCGGGTCTTCCAGATTTCTTATTTGCATGAAACCAACATCAGACATTGGCATCGGCTCTTTCCCTCCCGCATTCAATCCTGCCTCCACCAGTTGATTGACCATTTCGACACTTTCCACCGGTAGGGTAAAGTTTGCGGTGGTATATGCTTTGGTATCCGGAATGCTTTTCTTTATACCGGAATTATACATGTCGTACGACTGCAACATCACGTAAATATGGTCATCCCACACCATACATTTTTGATCATCAAATGTAAACACCGGATTCACTGTAAATCCAATAGCCTGGTAAAAAGCCATGGATCTGACTGGCTCCTTAACGGGGATATTGATAAATATCTGTTTCATGTGTACCGTTGCGGATAAATGTCAGGAAATATACCCAACATTCAACTCATTTTCATCATTTTCCCAAAAAATGTGAAGGAGGTTTCAGGAATCCTTAGCCGGAAAAGTACTAAGCTGTGCTTCAAGTTTTTTTAAATATTGCGTCCAGGCACTGGAACAGCTTCCATAACATTCAATTTCCGGGATCAGTCCGATATGAGTAAATGTTACGCTGGTCTTATTACCTGCTTCGTCAAGGTCAAAACAAATTTTTGTACCTGCCCATTCATTGGTTTTTTTCAAAAAGGATAAATTACTTTCCGTGACCAACCAAACAATTTTACTTCCGGGAACAGATTCAATGAGACGCTGAACAGAATAATGCACCCCATCTCCTGCTTTAAAGGTGAATTCGTCATTGATCTCATTACTTTTCCCTTCTATTGTTTCACCAAATAAACCAACCCACCAATTTTCGGGATTAATTAAATGTGTAAAAACTGTACTTGAATTTACTGAGGTTGAAAAAGCGAATTGAAAGCTCTTATTGTTCATTTTTATTGGTTTTAAGTAATACAATTTGTCCGGAATGATACTGCAGATGTGATGTTCGCGTGATAATGATATTCAGCTTGTTTCGATGTGGCTCCTTCAAAAATTCATCTTCGCTGACAGCAGTGTGCCTTCCAAACCATTCATCGGCTGTTACACTGCTAAACTTTTGCTGCATCACTTTATGCTGGTGTATCCACATGGCTTTCAATTCCGCAACAGATGGAAGCTGTGCTGCTGCGTTAAAAGGTTGCTTAATAAAAGGCTCAAATAATGCGGGGTATAACTTTTCCCCCATGCCCAATAATATCAGCATATCATCATGTACTGCAATAAGATGTCCCAGCAGGTATGTGCCGTTGTTTTTTCCCGGCACAATTTCCATTTGCAATTGTGCATCAGTCAGATCACTCAGTATCCTGTTCAGATTTGTGACAGAGCCATGCCATCTGTCCAATACCATTTTAATGGCGATTTCCGTTTTAGTCATTGTAATTAAGTTTAGTACACAAAACTAATGTCCTAAACACATGCTCAGCATGTGCAATTAAGACAATATGAAGGGTTGATTCAGACAAGGCGATATACTATCTTTAGGTCAAAAAAATGAAGCAGTTGTCGGTTTTAGTGCCTGATGATCAAACTAATTTGAGCACGATAGCGTGTATAGTTGGTACGCATCAGGTATTTAGCGAAGCAAACAAAGTCAGGGAAAAGAATACAGGAAAAGCATTGTTTGCGATCACCTTAGTAGGCGCTACTAAAAAGGACTATTTAACCAGTGATATCTTCTCTGTGAAGCATCAGCGATCTGTGGGTGAAATAGAAAAAACAAACCTCATTATCATCCCCGCCACCTTAATAAAAAGCTATGAAACTGCTTCAAAGAATAATAAACTGCTGATCGATTGGGTAGCCCAACAATATAAACTGGGTGCGGAGATAGCAAGTATGTGTATTGGCAGTTTTATGCTCGCTTCCACCGGATTGCTTTCGGGCAAAACCTGTTCCACGCATTGGGCCCTGTCTGAAAACTTCAAAACTTTGTACCCGGACATCAACCTGCAGACAGACCAACTGATTACGGATGAAAACGGAATATATACCAATGGGGGCGCTTATTCTTTCTTGCATTTGCTGCTTTATTTGGTGGAAAAATTTTATGACAGGCATACCGCTATTCACTGCGCAAAATATTTTCAAATAGACATGGACAGAAGTTTACAGGCAGAATTTGCAATATTTAACGGGCATAAGAAACACCAGGATGAAGGCGTGCTGGCCGCACAAAAATTTATCGAAGAGAATTATACCGAAAAAATTTCCATAGAGAAATTATCCGCCGATTTGAATATTGGCAGACGGAATTTTGACCGGCGATTTTTCAAATCAACAGGGCTTACCCCACTCGATTATTTGCAACGGGTAAAAATTGAAGTTGCTAAAAAAATGTTTGAAACCACCCGAAAAACGGTCAACGAGATCATGTATGATGTTGGCTATAGTGATACCAAAGCGTTCCGAGACGTGTTCAGCCGTATTACCGGATTATCGCCGCTGGATTATAAGACCAAGTACAATAAAAACAGATAAAAGTATTACCGTTGTTGATAGTGCCGGTTGCAGGGTCTCCGCTATACGAAACTTGCAGTTTCGAATGCTTATTCTATTACCTCTGGCAATTGTATTTTATTCTGCTATGCAAAACTTGCAATTTCGAATACTTTTTATATTGCCTTTGGCAATCATATTTTCCCCACAGAGTAATATGCACTCATCCCTTTAATTACCGCAATCACAATACGGATATAAATTTTCGACAAGGCCACCGAGTTTTGATTCTGCGCGCAGGAAATACCCGGCCTGTTCCACTGGTTTCTTTTGCTCAAACCATAAATATTTATCAGCACCGGATAGACATTCACCCTTTTCATTTTTTACTACAAAATTGACTTCGATAAAAGGGAAGGGTACTTCAGCACTTTCCTGCCAGTGAGAACGGATGGAAAATTCGGTGACTTTGAATTTGTTTGTTTCGGGTTTAGCAGCCAGCGCTTTTTTAAAATTGGCTAATAAGAGAGGCTTTATTTTGGCCAGGTTATCGATTTTAATATCCACCTCCGGACTGCAGCTATAGCCATAGGGCATAACCGCTCCGGCTTTGGGTATAAAGCTGAATGAGCCTTCCGCAACCGTATAGGGTGAGCCACCGGTGGTTACCAATTCCGCTTTTACCTGTACTTCCTGGTTTAATCCATCCAGCTTTGCTTTTTCCTTGATCCATTTATTGCTTTCTGCCGTGGTGGATTTTCCTTTGCCAAATACGAGGTCGTGAATATATAGGGTTAAAAAAGTTTCATTGGGATGCTGAATATATACATGGCGGCTAAGTGTAACGCCATTAGAGAGGGTAAGATTGATCTTAAACGTACTTTCCCGGCTGCCATTTAAATTCTCCACCTTTTCGGGATCAGATTCGGTAGCATCGGCATATTTATTAAATCCTTTGTCGGAGAAAATGGCCATTCGGATTGGTTCGTCAATGGTGAATTTGGTTTTGTAAGACGCGGCTGTATTGATATTTGTATTCGTAAGGGCATTACCGAACAACAACTTTCCGGCATTCGCCTTATGCCAGTCCGACGTAAAGCCCTGATCTTTTTTAGCGAGAATCTTCTTGATCATCCGTTTGGCCACATCACTGTTATAGGCATCTACTTCCTTTTGGATAAGTGCATCGCAGGCCTGCAGCAGATCGTAGCCGGAGGGCTTTGCGGCCCGTTTGTCTTTAGAATTGGTGTATGCACCCCAACCGCTGTTGTTATCGGATGAGTAACTGTGGTAATACACTCCTTTATCTTTGGAATAAAGAATGAAAGGCGGCTTATCCCGTACATTCATATTGATTTCTCCTTCGCCGAGGGCTTCAGCGACGATATATACATCGTTTTGCAACTTTACATACCGGTGATTGACAGAAAAATCTGTACCATGCACCGAACTGCTCTTTACCCAACCACCTTCGTCTTCATTCAACGCAAATACATCGGCAACTATCACCGTATCACCTTCGAAACGTACATCCATATAGGCCGAATTATCAAAATCAATCTCGCTACTGCGGATATACCGGTTGGCGATAGGCTTATAAAAGAAGCGGTTTTCCTTTACTTCCAGTTGTTTGATATAATTTTTTTGAGCCTTTACCGGGGTGTGAAAAACGAATGTTATGAGTAATGCGAAGAGGGTGGTTAGCTTCATGACTGTTCCTGAATTGTTGAAAGCACAAGATATGTAATATTACTTAAATATATTCAGGTTACTACCGCCAATGTATATGCGAAATTTCAGCTCCTCATTTATTGTAGTTGGAATAACGGCTGATCTTATCTCCTTCCTGAAGTTTTACATGGTTGAAAGAGACATAATAATGCAGACCGGCCAATCCGGTGCCAGTGGGGGCCATATACTGTTCAGTGATCAGATAACCGTTGTCCAGCTCGAAATAGCGCTTTTCGGGATCATTGCTACTCCATAAAAAGTCCGTGATCGTTCGGTTGATGATGTGTTTCAATTTGTTTTCCTGGTATTCTACTTTATAAGGTTGGTATTCGATAAGCGGTGGTTCATAGCCAAAGAAGAATTTTCTGATGCGATTAATCAGTTTTTGCTTTCGCTTTTTGTGTGCCGCCGTTACTTCCGCTATCGACTTACCTTCTTTGTTGACATGGTAAATGGGTATGTCTGAAAGGTTTGTAAAAATACTCGTTGCGTCAGGGTCTGGCTCAGTGAGCAATACATCGTGGACTAACCCATAGGGAATACTAATCCAGCACTGACCGTCCAGTTGTATATAAGAATAGGCCGTATCCAGCCAACCGTCCACCTCGCCATATTTACAGCGGATATCGGTAATGGTTTTACCGATAATGTCGGTCATGGCTATTCTTTCTTCTTGCATTGCAGCAGTGGTTGAATCATGAAGTTATCATTTTTCCAATTCCTTCAGCCGGTTCCTGGCTTCTTCGCTGACCGGATTCAAAGCAAGTGTTTTTTTATAATACAAAATAGCGTCTTCCCTTCGGTGTAAAGCCGCATATATATTTGCCAGGGAAAGGGCCACATAATCCCGTTCGGGAAACTCTTTGGCATTATTCTCCGCGATGATCTTTGCATCTTCTAATCGCTTTAAGCCAAATAGCTTTTCTCCCAGGTAATACATTTGCAGCCAGTCAATATAGTAACGGGCGGTATCTTTTTTCATTTTCTGATATTCTTCCACTGCTCTCGCTGCATTGTATTTTACAATATAGTTTTCCAACAGTTTATGCACGGGTGCTTTCAATACTACCGGCTTTTTATAGAGTACCCGTAAGAGATTTTTTATGATGCCGAAAAAATCGGTCGGCGCACTATTACAGAGTATCACGGCCATACTGTTTGTTTCCGGTATGCGCAGGAAGAAGGCGATGAAACCATCGGTGGAGCCGAGGTGATAGTTCACTTTTACACTGTCAGTAGTTGTGTATCTAAACTCCTGATTGAACCATCCAAATCCATAACGGGCCGGTTGCATACCCGGCGTAAACATTTCGTCGGTCAGCGCTTTAGAGAGCAAGGTATGGTTGGATAAGGCTATATGGAACTTGAAGATATCTTCCACCGTGGTATAGATATCACCCGTACCCATGGTATTGGACTGGTCCCTAAAATCAGCACTCGTAAAATCACCTAAGCCATAATCATACCCGTTTGCCCGCTTGGGTATAATGCGGGTGTGTGCATAGGAACCGCTGTTGTTCATCTGCAGTTTATCAAAAATATCTTCTTTCATGGCTTGTTCATATGACTTGCCGGTCACTTTCTCGATGATATAACCTAATGTAAAATACCCCCAACTGCTATACATATATCGGGTACCCGGTTCAAAGGCCAGTGCGGAATCTCTATATACTTTGATATAATCTTCCCGGGAAAAATTTTGTCTGCTGATACGGGGAAAGAAATCGCTCATGATATCATAATTGGGCATTCCCGAGGTATGACTGAGCAACTGCCGGATGGTCACTTTTCCTGCCGGCTTATTTTTAAACCCGGGCAGAAAGTCATCCACCGTATTATCCAGCCGCACCAAACCTTTTTGCACCTGTATCAGCATGAGGGTGGCCGTAAGCGGCTTGGAGATGGAACCGATCATGAATTTGGTATCGGTGGTATTGGGGATATTCCATTCCCGGTTGGCGGGGCCAAATGCATCTTTATAGATCACGCTGCCCTTTTCTGCCACCAGTACGGCCCCATCAAACATATTGAACTGGTGATAGGTTTTCATCACCTGCCGGAGCTGGTCTTTTTTGCTTTGGGCAGGCAATAGCTCTGTAAGCAATAAGAAAACCATTAATCCTGCTGTCTTGCTGCATAACATAGGCGATGTGTATTGTGCAAGCTATCCCTTTACACCTTTTGGCATCATGAGGTATTTGAGCAGTTAGCTTACGGGTTTATAAGCCGATGATGTAATTTACAAAATAGGGATGAAAAAAGTCAAGTACCAACTTATCTGCGGATGGGCCTTGCCGCAACGTTAAAACAACAAACTCAACCTTTATCGTTGTGTTCTTTCCAAACCGGTATCAAAAAATTTATCGAGAGACTTTTCATCGGTAAGTTTGCTGTCCCTCATCAATGAAAATACTTCTGTAAGCTCTGTAATGGAATCCTCCGACAATTTAAACACATTTACATAACCAAGGTAATGACATTCAGATTCCTTTGCATAAGTTTTAGCCTCCTTTTCAGCCACTTGAATAGCCCGTCCAAAGGATGTAGCACGCAGCACTATGACTCGTTCTTCGTAGACTTTGTGTCCTTTTTTATTCAGTGTGGTAAAAACACGGTAAACTGTTTTCGCTCCATACCATTCTTTAATTCGTTTTGGCATAACTAATTTCATTTTTGTTAAATGAATACATAAATTACATTTATTTCTTACAGCATTGATAGTGTGGAACGCTAAGCAGTTCCCTGCAATAACAATCTTTTATCAGGCTGAAAAAATGGCTTCGGAGTTAAAACGGAAATTACAAATCTTTTAACCACGATGCTGGCTTGAGGTAAACACTTGGAGTAACGACTCAATTTCCTCCGGCCTTTTATCAAGCCAGGAAATATTAATCTTCCTGTTGCTTTCTGTTGTTTGCAATTTCAAATAATAGGTAGGGCCATCTTCATCCTTTTCAACTTTCCAATCCAAAACCTGCACCCAATGAAATGATTCCTGCTTTCGCCTGTCGTGAATGACTAATCCAAACTTACTCAATATCAAAATCGGTGTATCCGACAAAACCTTTCGTGTCAATTTATAAATAGCCGATACCATAATGCATTCATAACTAAATACACAATCTTCGTCGTACTGTTTTTATCAAACTTTCACGAAAAAAATACATAATACGTCATACCCAAAAATCCCACAGACAGTACTATGAGAAAGGGTATCACCATTTTCTTGTTTTGTCTTATTTCAATTATTTCCATTCTTCAAATATGTTCAGTTCGTTATCCGGCTATTAGAAACTTGTTGTTTCAAATGTCTATTGTATTGCCTGTGGCAATTGCTTTGAATGTCGCTCCCCAGGTATCCGCCAACCGCTATCGGAACATGGCGGGTACAGAAAGCAAATATATTTACCGGCAAAATTAACTTCAAATCGTTAATCAGTTATCACAGGCACTCATAATTATATACAATTAAAACACTCCTGTCATCCGGATAAAAATAATTTGCCCATAAATTGTATCTGCGATAAACACGGAGCTCAGTAACATCATCGATTTTAGCAGCGCCTTATTTTTATCAACAAAAGTTGACTTATTTCGCATGCATATTTTACCCGGCTGGTCAATCAACCAATTCAGCAGGATGAAACTGATGTTCCTGGAAAAGTGATTCCAGATTAAATGCGGAAGACTTTAAGAGATGAATAAAAAGAAATCCTCCCATCGCTACTTCCCAAAATCCCCCCGCTTCTAGGATCGGTTTGCCGATCTTAGATTTCATACCATGTTCATTAAAATCATGACTCAATAAAAAAATACGGGTATTAAATGCAGAAGGCCGAACGATTTTAGAAAAAATATATTGTCCTTTATCATCAATAACTGTTTTAATGATGGTTCCATAATTGATCCGGCGGTTGAAAAGCGGGTTTTCGATTAATCGAAAGGTATCATCGGCTACCCGTTCGCCAAATACAGTTTCCTGACTGCCGTCAGGGCCGTTAATGAATATTTTTTGAAGAGCTGCATTCATAAAAGAAATTGTGTTGTCTATCGGAATAAAAATCGACGGATAATCTTCATTGGATATACCCGGAGAGAAAAACTTTACTCCCCATATAGTACCCCCCTTATCTCCTCTTCTGTCATCACCTGCTCGTGTATCAACCCATCGATAGACTGATTGATGGAAACATAAATGGTAGCCTCATCAAATACCGTTTTTTCGTTGCCCAGCGCTGCTTCTAAAAGATTGTGTACTGAATAAAAAACCTTTTCCGCCCCGTAAGGGAGTTCCCAATCACCATCCTGTAAGGCAACAATCGGGTCGGTGAAATCTCCGCTATAAGACAGGAGTTTCTCCTGATCCGATTTTAAATTGGCAAGGAAAGATTCTACAGCATCAATGGTATGCTCCAGTAATTCTTTCTCTACTGAATGTTTCATGCCCACCACACTATCCTGGTATGTCAACTCTTCCCGCGCCGCATACGCTTCCCATAACGGCAATGCCAGCCTGGCAAAACGGATAGCCAGTTCGAATTGGCGTGTGGTTGAAATGCTGCTTATATACTCCTGTAATGTCATTGAGAACGATTTATCAAAAATAACTACCCCATTAAATAAACTAAAAAAGACACCTCTGCTTCAGCGGACAGTCCAACAAGAAACAGACAACAAAAAAAAGCAAGTAACGCCTCTTAACTTAACCTTATACAAAATGTTTCACAATTCAAAAGTTTAATTAATTTTCAATTCAAAATTCATCAACGTCTTCCATGACCCACCGTTCTCCTGTTCGATAAGACTTATTTGTCGAAATTGCAACTTTGCCGGAAAATCACATTGACTGACCAGTTCAAAAATACTATCTGTACAGGTCGAATTTCTCGGGTGCATTAACGTGATATGAGCTGCCTGTTTTCGGGGATGTTGAATAATCCCGCTTAATACCTGTCTGCGTAAATTGTCAAAATCGTACGAATCATTTCCAGCCGGAAGAAAAAGTCCTTTTCCGTTGTCGAATCTTGAAACCTTACCAAACTCAATAGAAATACCTGGCTGTGTCTTTTTGATCACATGGAGGTTTGAAAGTACATGATCAAGATTTTCAATTTCATCTTCCCTGCACAATGTAACATGCGCCTTAATGATTTCATATTGAAGGGGATTATAAGTCTGTCTTATTTGCTCAATAACTGTAGCGTCATCAGGTTGAACGAATAAGGTTAATTGTCTGCGGATAGGTGAAGTCAATGCTCAGAATGATTAAAAGGTAAAAAAAGTGATGCTTTACGCTAAACTAAGTCAGCTAACTAAAAGGCTGTTACACGAAAATCCGATACAATCCCAAATGCTTATTCTTTGTCTCTTTTAAAAAAGCTGTTATTTCTTTGATCTTCTCCAGAAGACTGCCTATGTCATCCTTTTTCCAGACATAGCCCCGAGGAAAAATTCTCATTTCATTTAAAATAGCAGGATCAAATTTTCTTTCTAATTCACTAAGATCTAATTCATCTAATGCCTCCGCAATAATTTGAACATCATTTGAGTTATAAAATGTCACTGGTCCCCATCCGATCTCGCCGGCCTCCTGTCGCTTCCCATTCAGAAAATTCAATGGGAATGCCCCCAAATTGGTATCTGACTCAGCAGTTAGAAGATAGTGGAGGGATTGGAACATTCCTTCCACATATAAAACATCCGACTTCACTTCGGGGGTCCAGGTAAGAATATTGTCTTTTGCCTCATCGTCCAGGTCGTCAAGTGCAGAGGGGTCAAGCACTTCTCCATAATATAAAATCTCCAATTTTATAGGTTCCTGCAGAATCTCAGATAAGTCGGTGTCTGAAACTGTATGAAACCGTAAAAGCACACTCATTTATCAGTTATTTTTAATTTGAAACAGCTTTGAAATATTGCCCAAGTTTGATTTTTTAAAGGAAAGGGCTGCTATTTTTAGCCAGATCATTAAAATAGCCAATTGAAAATAAGAACTAAAGCCGAAAATTGAACGAATTGCTCAAAGCTCGATACACAGTTATCAGTCATTGTACACAATTAGGGTCACTGGGTTCGCATCGCTTTTACATCCTGCGGAGGAGCCGGTCGCCATATTTGCGATTTATGTACCGCCGCTACTGCTTTCTCACATAGGGCGGATTCCGGCTCACATTCACATTTTACGTCCGAGAGGTAACCGCTTTTATCCACAATAAAATAAAGGGAAAGGATATACACCCCTTTCCGGAGCTTCCTGACGGTGGGGACCGCTTGATAGAGACTTTTCTCCAACAACCGTATCCAGGACGAATCCCCACCCGGGAAAGGTGTCTTTACTTCGGTTTGTATGGTAATATTTTGGGGCTTCTTTGCCCTGGTGATTTGAATGGTGATATGGCCGTAGGTAAGGAAGGACTGGGCGTTTGATTTGGCGAACACCAAAAAACAGAAAAGCAGGAAAAAAATGCGGTTCATTGCCATAAGGTAAGGAAAATATAAAAATGGGTACTAAATCGGTACGAGAAAAAAAATGGGAAGTTGTTAGTGGCTTCCTATTTCATTACGGGTAATTGGTTTTTCATAAATCGTAGTCAAATTCGTTTCAATTGGAGGGAAAGCTACAACAGAAAACCAATCCCTTTTAAAATTTACCAGCCTCTCTGCCGCCACGTCCATAAATTTTAAATATCCTTCTGTTTGATCATTAATAGAAATACAAGTTTCGGCAAAATGAATATCAATAATAATACTGTCAACAGTAAACTGATCGATTTTGTAAGCGCTGATTAATAAAATATCATTCCATTCAATTATCCTGACCTCCGTCACAAGTTGAATGGAGAATGTATTGCCCGAGTAGGAAAAAATGCCATCCTGATAAATGGAGGGATTCCCGTTAGAATTACCCGAAATTTCTTCTGAAAAATAGTGCATATGAAATACCCCTTCTTGGGTTATCAAAAATAACGTTTTCCCATTAATAATCTATTCAGGGAAAAGCACCGTAACAGATGTCTTTTATCTCTCCCACCAATACATAACCTGATTAGCCAGCAGCTCAGCATCAAATTCCGTCTTGTACAAACCAAAAGTTACGACCAGTTCGCTTTCGATTATTCGCATAATCTTTAAAAAACTGGCGCCTTCATAAAGTGAGTGGAGCAACTTTTTAGAAATATCGTTGAACTCGCTTGCAGATGTAGCATGGAGCAGAATCCAGTTATGAATGAGTTTTGATAACTCCTTTTGTTGGCCTTCGAATTGGGTCATTTTAGAAACGAAAATTATAGCACCAGCGTTTCTCAACACGGGAAGTGATGAATACAGGGTGAAAAATATTCTGATTACCCATTACTGCTGCCAACTGATGATATACTAATGAAATTAAATACAAAAGTCCATAATTATTCATCTGAAGGGACTGAAGCTGCTATTTACAAATAGCTGACAAAACAAAGGCAGGTTAAATGATTTAAAACACAAAGTTAGTTGCATTTTTCATCGTGTCATTATAAGCGCCTTGCCATCGTAAATACCAATACCGTCATTTTGTGATACGAAAATTAACTTATCAGAATTAACAAACTGAATTTTTAGCACATTCATTGGTGAGCCAACAGCATCCGACTGGCCGTTTTTCCAATGAAGTTTAGGTTGAAATACTTTCGTCCAATGTTCAATTTTTGATAAATCATTTGCTGGATTTCCTCTAAAGATGCCATTTTGGGAATAAAAGTAAATGCTACTGTCTTTGTGATTGTAAGTACCCGGGCCAATATACTCTCCATGAGTAATCTCGCCGTTTGTACTGTCATTGAGACTTATCCTAGAGCTTTCACTTTCAAAAAGAGGGCTTGATTGAAAGTTATCAAATTTTACAATGCTCCCGCTTATGAAAAAGTGCATCAATCCGGAAGTAACAAAAACATTCTCGTTACTTTCAAATATTGACTTGATAGGATGAAGTGCAATTGGAAACCCTTTTAAATTTGGTACGATAAATTTTCTATCGGTAGTATTAAAAATAAACAGTTCACCTCCCCATTCGCCATATCCAAAACCTATCCAAATGTTATCACTTCTATCTGTTAAGAGTGCTGGCTCCCGAAACCATCCAGCGTTGTGACGTATTTGATAGTTTTGTGAAATGTCCGGATAAAAATACTCCTTTGTTGAAACGTCAAATACCCCTTTGTTTGTAATCAGGTAGTAATTATTCTTACTGTCAAAAGTTATTGCCAAAAGTGTAGTATCAAACTTGTAAAGCGGTATCCACGTTTTAGTTTGTTTGTCATATTTTTTAATCATTTTACTTTTGTCTCCAATGATAATATTCCCCTCTTTATCATTTGCAAGCGCGATAATTGGCGAATCATTTTTCACTTTTCTAGAAATTAGGTCGCCATTAGTTGCGTCAAATAAAGTAAGTTTTCCTTCTATTGTTAAAGCCCATATAATGTTTCCATCATACACAAAGTCTTTATATTGATTTCGGGAATTATTCTTTTTCTTTATCTCTAATGGTTGGGTCTGCCCACGACAAAGTGAAATAAGAAAAACAAGATGCAATAAAACCAGAGGGAGTCGTATCATATTTTTACTAAATGATGCAATGAGGAAAAGGTTTCTATAATATGACAAGTAAACTTTTAAGGCTATGTGTTAGTGCGGGTTTCGGAATATAAAGTTACAATTTATAACTAAATATTAATTAGAAGCACAAAACTTCCTGTTTGCACGTCAGTTCGCAGGATGCAAAAACTGAATGTAAACAGACTTTAGTCTAATGCTTCCCAATTTTCGTCACGTTGTTCATCGTTGGTTGGTTGCCTTACATTTTTAATCATTTCTCTATCACATGCTCCAAATTCAGTAAAATTCTTTTGCCCTTGCTTCAGTGAAACGCTGTTTGCACCACCTTCATAGTTCGGGTCGTGAAGCTGAATAGGGTCATCTTCCCAAAAACATACTTCGCAGATATCATAAGAACCATTGGGTTGTTCTATGAATGTCTTGTAACCACAACAAGGGCAAGCAAATTTCAAGTCAGTTAATTTTATTTAATTTTAATTTACTTTCCTCCAATTGCCTTAAGAAAACATCATCCTCCATATTGAACAAGTTTGGGTTATGTTCACCTGTCATTGCTATTACCATTATGAGTTGTCCTAGCCTGAAATCAGGATGTTCTTTCCATATTTCTGCTAACTTATCTAAGGTTGGTTGTATTCTGTCAGGGTTTCTCATCTTCTTAAAATTATTAAACGAGCAGGGCTTGTTGAAATGTCGGTGCTAGCATTCCGTCTGCCCGGTGCCTTGCCCCCGCAGCGTATTTTAAATTGAATTTACGAAAATTTTATTTTGTAAAATAGTCGCAACTGGCTGAAACTGATCAGGGAACTACAGATAAGTATATATTCGTAATCCTGAATTTTGCCAAACACAATGCTAACAGATGTATTGTCTATTCGTCGTCTTCGTCTGGATATATTTCCATTTTGTCCATCATAAAGGTGAACAAATGGCGATCTTCCGAGCTGAGTTCTTCCTCTGAATTAACAGAAGCCAAAACTATCTTATTGGATGCTGAAATAGCCCACCAGATCCAAAATGCTTTGTCATTCTCAAATTCTCTTTCCAACCATATTCTACCATCGGAAGAAATACTTTTTAGCTCTGACAACGGCGTATATTTTTCTGTGAAGTTTTGAAAAAAATCTGTTAAGATCTGTTCAGTTACCATCTGGCCTGAGGTAAAAGTGCTTAGCGCCAGGTTCGCATTCGTTTCGGGTAAAGTGATACTTACGACACCATCCTCAGCTTCGTCTAGCAAAAATGACTTTGGATACCAGATTTGGTAATTGGCGCTTTGAGGTATAAAAGCGGTGAGTTCAATTTGTGACATAGTTAAGACCTTTGATTAGGAATATCAGCTAACGTAAAGTTTTGGTGCAGGCCAATCTAATTTAAGATATTTTCCGCGCAGGCCTACAAATGATTCGTCTTTATTTATGGCCGAGCCATCACGCAAAAGGCTTATGTCAAACCCCGTGTTAGCATCGGTTATAAGACTAGTTGATCTCAATAACTTGGGAGTTAAGTTTAACGCCTTCCAAATTAATGGTAGAATCACTTTTGAAAACAAGACCTACAAAATGCTCTTGAGCATTAATTCGGTCAACTATTTCAACTTCTGTAATTTTTAAGTTATATCTATGACCGCCAATTTCAATATTCGCGATATCTCCAACTTTTATTTTGCCAGAGAGAATATCTCCTGCCGCCACTAACCCTCTGTTGGTAACATGGAAACTCTCCTTTATTTGAAATGTTGAGGACAAAATTATTGAATATTAGTATTTACAACTATCGCTACTAACCGGCCACGGCCTGTCGACGTGGCGATATTCTGTGTCACGTCTGCCTGAACTGGTGCTGATCAAAGATATGAAGAAGAAAATATACTCTAAATCTGGGATTTATTCGTCAGATTGATATGTCGCTTAGCAGTGATATGTCAATCAGGATTTATTCGTATAGCCGCCATGACGCCAAACCCCATGTTAGCGGGTGTTCATGTTGTTCTTATTATTTTCTTGAAAGAACTCGGTCGCTCATTTTTTACAAATACCTTCCTTAAGAGTTTTTCGTTTAGTTGAAATGGCAATTTGGGTATAAGAGTATCCAAATATCCCCAAAACTGTTGAGTCGGCTCAGTGAATGGAAATACTAAACAAGGGCTGCAACTATGGCGCTTTGAAAAAATAAAATTAATATGTGACTTACTTTCCTGATTTGGCAACTCTTGTGAGCTCACGGGATCTACGAATTTGAAGTTATACCAGACTCTAAGTTCAATAGCATTAAGTTGAGTCGGCATATACTTCTGAACATTTTGTAAGCCTGACATGACTTTTTCAAGATTCTCATTGGCAACATTCCATATCGGTTCCAGGTTTGGCTTTTCAGAAGCTTCAATTATTTCGGTAAGGTTTTTATCAAACTTCTTTCTATCAAATATCGGGTAGATTTTTAGAGTCAAAAAACTGGGATTACTAATATCTGCTGTAGTGAATGTCCGTAAAAATTCTTTTGTGTCGTCCCAAAGAGCTGGCAAGTCTTTTTTATTCATGACCTGTTGAAAAATATTTGTTCTGATTGAATAAAGGATGTAAGGCCGAGTCATATACTAATTCATTGTTTACCTGAACCACGAGATATTGATCCCCTGAATTGCTGCCAACGTACGAGTATTTGCGAAGGCAGGGATTTCATTGATTGTCCAGCCCGGTACAAATGCCCATTTTAAAATATGCAGTTGAAGTTATGAACTAAATCTGAAAATTGAACGTCGTGCCCAAACCACTGCTGATGCTTGTACATAGCTGATGTCATATTGTCAAGCCCTGCTTTTGCAAATACTTTTGTTAGCAGCATAGCCATCTATTTCGTCATAAATTTCTTCGTCCAAATTTGAACAAGCCCGTTTTTTGCATTTTGTCCATACATAGATGCTGGCACAGGTGTTTGTCCAACGCTAATGTCATAAATGTCTTCAGGCTTTATCTTGTCTAAAAGCTCTTTTACTTCAGTATGATGAATACTCCTGCTGTCAATTATAAGAACTGGGTCTTTAGCGTCTGTTAAAATATGATTCGAAAAGGAAAAATAGTTGTCCACAAACAACAATTTAGCTTTGTCAAGCCAACCCTTTGCATATTCAGTTGTCTCCTGCTGAATTGACTGGACATATATTGTTCCTTCACCAGGAACATAGTTGTCACTCTTGTACCTTGAAAAGAAAATTGCCTTTAGTCTGTCAAGTGATATCTGACGTAACCGATTGTTCAACTTTGCTGTGTCGGTTGTGTAGTAGCTTTCTCTGTCAATACTATACTTGACAACGGCATCAACGTCAAAAGCTGTATCAGCAAGCTTAATCCATTTTACAATGTAATCCCTGTCGATGGTCTGAGCTTTTAGCTGTGTCAAGCAAAGAAATGTGTAGATTCCTGTCCATGTTGACCCACCGTTCCTGCGCAAGCTGACCCACCATTCTTGCATGTTGACCCACCCCCTTGGTTTTGTGTTTGCATGATTTTGCAGGCGATATTCCTGTATGTTGACCCACCCCGTCCAGAGTA
>JAPLEH010000036.1 GCA_026391455.1 Bacteroidota bacterium | reverse complement strand
GGTTAAATAATATTTACGGAAGTATCAATCAATCAGTATACCGTTGGAACGGATTTGGCTGGATACAACTCGGATCCACTATTCCTTCCTCTAATAGTAATGGTACGGCACTTACCATATCTACCGACGCAGCCGGAAATGTATATGCGGGAGGATTTTTTAAAGATGCTGCGGGAGGGTATTATGTGGCCAAATGGAACGGATTTATCTGGAGTGCCCTTGGTACAGGATCCGCATCGCTCAATGCAAACAACCCGATCCTTACTACAGCCACAGATGCAGCAGGGAATATCTATGCAGCCGGACAGTTTTTTAACAGCAGTGGCAAAAGATATGTGGCAAAATGGAACGGAACCAACTGGGCCGAATTGGGAACAGGTGCGAATGCACTCAATGCAAATGCTGAAATAAATACAATCACCACAGATGCGGCAGGAAATGTATATGCCGGAGGGCAGTTCTCCAATACCAGTGGTAAGACCTATGTGGCCAAATGGAATGGAACGAATTGGACGGAGATCGGAGGACTCAATGCCCTCAATGCCGGCTCCCGCGTACTTACTATACTGGCGATAACCGATACAGAAATTTATGCTGCGGGACAATTCACCAATGCCAGCGGGAAGTGCTATGTAGCCAAATGGAATGGTTCTAACTGGTCTGAACTGGGAGGAACCAATTCCCTGAATGTGATAAATGATATCAGAACAATTGCAAAAGACCCTTCTGGAAATGTGTACTGCGCCGGAAATTTTACCGATCTCACCGGCAAAACTTATGTAAGCAGGTGGAACGGGAGTACCTGGGCGAAAGTGGGAGTGGAAAGTTTTTCATCTTCCATTGGTTCAGCGGGTATATACGCCATCGAAATTGACGGAACTGGAAAAATTTATGCAGCCGGCGATTTTATAAATACACAATCTTTCAGGCATGTAGTGAATCTTAATGGAAATAACTGGGAGCTTACAGGCCTGCCAGGCACTGGTATGCTTACAGCTGCTCCCTTTACCGGAGCCGCTATCAAATCGATGGTCACCGATATCAAGGGTAACTTGTATGCCGCATGTGGGCTAGGGTATGTAGCCAAATGGAATGATACCATCTGGCAACCACTGGGCCAGGGTGCCAATGCGTTGAATGCGAATAGTGGTATCAATTCAATAGTAAGGGATCGCGCAGGAAATATTTATGCGGCGGGCGGTTTCACCAATGCATCCGGTAAGCGGTATGTGGCTAAATGGAATGGTACCGGTTGGTCGGAAGTGGGAGGGGCCAATGGCCTCAATGCCAACCAAAGTATACATTCTATAGCAGTAGATTTTTCGGGAAATGTATATGCCACGGGTGCTTTCACAAACGGTGCAGGAAAACATTATATAGCGCGATGGAACGGAACAATCTGGGAGGAAATAGCCGTACCGAATGTGCCGATTATGTCTGACAAAACTTTTCTCACTACGGATAGCACCGGATTTGTCATTGCAGGCGTCCACGATGAACATAATTTATATGCCTTTCTCACCAGATGGAATGGTACTGCCTGGATAGATCTGGGTTTAAGAAATGGTGGCACCAGTTCGAGTGTAGGATTTGAAACCGATGTAATTAGTATCGCCGTAGATAAATTCAATAATATATATACCGTAGCAGGTTTTCTCGGCGATTGTCAGGTAAGAAAATGGAATGGATCGGCTTGGTCATCCCTTGGCCCATCCACATTCTTCACCAGTGCCTTTGGGTTGTATGCTGATACAACGGGGAGGATATATGCATCCGGCACGCATCTCAATGCTGTCGGCGGCTACCGGGATGATGTGTTTAACTGGAACGGAACGGACTGGATCAAAGTCAGCGCTACACATACATTGTCATCCAATTTTTACCGTACAGCATTAACGATTGATCTAAGGGGCCGCATCTATTCTGCCGGTGACAGTACTACGCCATTTTTCGGTACGTATGGGCTTGTATCCGTATATGATACACTATTTCCGGAAAAGCCGGTGATCAGAAATATCAGTGATAAATGTGTAAATGCGGCAACAGCAAAAGGAAAACTGGACAATCCGCCAAGATTGCCCGGTACAGTTAAGATATTTTTGGATGGAAATCCGGTCACTTATAACCCAACAGACAGCAGCTTTACCTATTTCACCAATGCTACAACGCCCATTGGTTCGCACCGGGTTCTGGTTCAGTACTTGTATTATATACATACGATTCAAAATGACTCCTCCTATTCAGTTACCGGATCCGGATTACCGGCGGTAAATATTGCCAGTACCGCTACAACGATATGTGCCGGACAGAATATAATTTTTACCGCCGCACCGGTCAACGGGGGCAGTACGCCATCCTATCAATGGAAAGTGAATGGAGTGAATGCAGGTACCAATAGTGCGGTGTTCTCTTCTGCTGCACTTACAAACGGAAGCCAGGTGAGCGTGGTTATGACCAGCAATTCGCTGTGTGCATCGTCACCCACGGCTACAAGCAATACAATTACGATAACTGTTACCCCTGCGCTGGTGCCTGCTGTTGTGATCACCGCCTCTTCAACCAGTATTTGTACCGGTACGCCGGTCTCCTTCACTGCCACACCCACGAATGGGGGCAGTGCTCCGGTATATCAATGGCAGGTAAACGGTATCAATGCCGGTACGAACAGTAATAGCTTTACTACATCAGCGCTTACTAACGGCGCTCAGGTGAAAGTGATACTCACCAGTAATGCCGGTTGTGTGTCGCCTGCTACGGCAACGAGTAATAGTATTGCGGTAACTGTCTCCAATCCAAGTCTTGTACCTGCTGTTATTATCAGTGGTAATACAAATGTAAATCAGGGCCAAAGCAGTTTACTTACGGCTTCCACCACCAATGGTGGCACGACCCCCGTTTATCAATGGAAGGATAGTACTGCAACCCATACCTGGCAAACGATTGCCGGAGCAGTATCGGCCACACACAACTATTTACCACAAGCAACAGGAGATCGTGTAAAATGTGAGATGATCAGCAATGCAAGTTGCCTGCTCACGAACAGTGCAACGAGCAATGTCATCGTATTCAATGTAGCTGATACATCTACAGGTGGCAGAGGATATGTACATTACTTTCCGAATCCGGTGAGTACCGTTTTATACCTCGACAGGCTTAGCCCGCTGGATAATTGGCAGACCATGGAAACGATCAGTTTGGATGGGCGGATGGTAATTCCACAGCGATCTATAGCCAACCAGACCAGGGTAGAACTAAATGTAAGCAGACTGCAACGTGGTCAATACATTCTAATATTGAAGAATGCAGATGGTGTAAAGAAACACATACCGTTTATGAGGATGTAAGAAGTAAAAACAGTGTTTAATACTATCACTGGCGTATGAGCCGATGTTTTTGTCAAAGGTTTCGGTTTAACGGAAACTACTAACTGACAAAGATATCGGCTCATTTGTTTACACGTGTTTCGTCCTTACCAAAGTGATAGCTCCCCGCCTAAACCGATAATATTGTACATTCGAAAATGATCTACGAATTAGAAAAACGCATCTGGACCGAAGCCGACTTCGACCAAATGGGATGGCATGATAACCGGATCTATCAAATTAGATACGATGCTGATCTGGAACTGGACATTGATTATATATGCAAATGGAATAAACCGGAATGGGAGGGATGCCCGTTCACATTTTGGATAGCACCGGCTACGCTGGTATTTAAAAAGGTGACCGCATTGCAGTTGGGTATCAACCTCGCTTCGGGAGAACTGATTGAAATAGAAGATATCGAACGAGCGGAAAATGATGAATGGATCATTCTTACCAGACAGGGCGATATCCGTTTTACCTCACCCGGCTATGAACAGTATATCCGTCAGGTGCCAGTATTTCAATACGGACAAGAGATCCCTTTGGATGAACGCAACGGAATTTCACTGGAGCGTACAACCAATCAGGAAAATCCCAATCTGAAGTCGGATACTATCATACAACGTCACCAGTTGCAAAAAGAACAATATGAACAGGCAAAGACAAGGTTTTTGCTAAAAAAAGAACTGGAAAAACTCCTCCAAAACCACGATGAAAATAAAACAGAGCTGAAAGAATTTCTTCTAAAGAAAAAGGAATTGAATGATCGCCTTATTTCCCTGAATAATTTACTGAGCGGAACGATATTTGAAGAATGGGGAAGATGAGAAAGGGTTGTTCGTTTATTGCCTCAATACAGCTACAAGCGGTTTTGCACAAGTAAATCTTTTTCGATACGTTTGACTATCAAAAAAAGTCGTTAACCATTTTAGCATGCCCGAAGATAATCCCATAGCCAACTATTTGAAAAGGCATGTACCGGTGTCGGACGAGGAAGCAGCGCAATTCAGTGCGGCCTTTCGGGAAGTAAAAATCAGGAAGCGGCAATTCATCGTACAGCCTGAATTTATTGTAAAAAACAGGAATTATGTATTAAAGGGAGCATTCCGCGCCTATGTGGTGGATGATAAGGGGCAGGATAGTACAATAGCTTTTGCCATCGAAGACTGGTGGATTACGGATTATAACAGTTATATATTGCAAAAGCCGGCCACGATGTTTGTGGTGGCGCTGGAAGACAGTATCATATTGGAAATATCGCATGAGAAAGAACAGGCATTAAAGAAGGCGAATCACCTGTACGAAACGTTTTTCCGCATACGCGCAGAGCGCACAGCGGCCTTTATGCAACAGCGAATTATATCCAATCTTACACAGAATGCCGAAGAGCGGTATTATCAATTCATCGAAAAATACCCGCAGATCGTGCAGCGGGTACCCCAATATGCGTTGGCCTCTTACCTGGGCATGACTACCGAGTTTTTATCCCGCATACGAAACAAGCGGATGACGAAAAATAGTTGAACCAGTTCAACCAAATTTCCTGAACTACTTCATTTTTATCCCGGCTCAGCGGATGCAGTTTTGTGTTGTCAATAACGACGATCCATTTTAAAAACAAATCAAATGACAACTACATTAAACAACACATTCGCTGTACCCACCAAAGCAGACGTATCTCCCGCCAACCAGGCCATATTTGACAACCTGCACAAGCGCCTCGGCTTTGTACCCAATCTGTATGCATTTTTTGCGAAAAGTGAAACAGCCCTCGGTGATTACCTGGCCTTTCAAAACCGTAAGAGTTCATTGAAGGCCAAAGAAAGGGAAGTGGTGAACCTGATCACCAGCCAGATCAACGGATGCCGCTATTGCCAGTCAGCCCATACGGTAATCGGTAAGATGAACGGATTTACCGATGAGCAGGTGCTCGAACTCCGGAAGGGTTCTGCTGCATTTGACAGCAAGCTGGATGCACTGGTAAAATTCTCCGCATCCCTGGTGGAAAACAGGGGCCGGGCCACGAGTGAGAGCAAAGAAGCATTTTTTGCCGCAGGCTATACGGAAGAAAATATGATCGATGTGATCATTGTGATAGGCGATAAGATCATCAGCAATTATCTGCACAACCTGACTGGGTTTGAGATTGACTTTCCGCTTGCAGAAGCCATTTAAGCGGGTATTGTAACTGGTTTCGATACAGCAAGTACATACGAGCCATTCCCGGGAAAAAGGGAAGCCTGTCAATGGACCTGGTTGCAATAGCTGCAGCCAGGTTCATGGCATTTTGAATAGGAGAAGGGATGCATTACCGCTCCACCAACACCGTATTCTTCAGATAATACTGAATACCCGCCACCGGTTTAAACACTACAGATACATGGATACCGCCTGCAGCGCGGCATCCGCCATAGTACGAAGATTCTTTGAGCAGCAATACGGGGTGAAACCGGTCTTGCAACAATTCGTAGGAAAAGGAACCATGGCAATCGCCCATGCCGGAGGTCTGCCAGCGGGCGGTACCGGCCTTGTCGCCGGGAGTTGGTTGTATGATGGTATCCCGCAAATGGTATTCGTGCATATCATCGCCACCGATGCGGGTAGGAGCAGTGGGGCTGATAACGGGGATAGCTGCAAAAGCGCTTTGGTTGCGGCGCATATACCAGCTCCATTCTTTCATGCATACATTCCGGTGGCAGGCTTTGTGGCCATTATCATGGTTACAAACGCGCAGGCACTGCTTGCATTGCCGGATGCCGAGGATGTGTAATGCAGAAAAATCAACATTGCGGAATTGTTTCATACTGTCGTACCCAAACAGATTATATACATCATGATCGCTCAGCAGGTAAATATAATCGGCCTTGCTCAGCGGGCCGTTCGCTGTTTCTTTAATGATCGGGTCAGCCGGCAGCACCACTTTCCGTATCACGGAGCTGTCGCGCGAATACAAATGATTTTGCGCGGCAGTAGCAAGGCTCAGTATCAGCAGGGAAAGGAAGAGAATGGTTCGCATTTTTTTATTTATGGATGAATGGGAGGGAAGTATTGCACAAGAGATAAAGTTAAAAGAAATTAGGATTGTTTGGAGGATGGGATCTCACCTCTCCCCCCAACCCCCTCTCCAAAGGAGAGGGGGCTTAGGCCGCCGCGAATGTAAAGATGCTGTGTCTGTGTTTCACTTGCTCTTGTTTGTCCCAAACCAATGATCTAACCGTCAATACAAAATTGCTGTGCAAAGACTTGCAATAGCAAGCATACGCTATACACAGAATAAAACTATCTATACTATCGGGTTCTAACTCCCTCTCCTTTGGAGAGGGTTGGGGAGAGGTCTCCTCTCAACCCCTAGTTAAATACACATATCCACAAACCATTTTCCCCTTTCACAAACAAAATCAAATCCTCGTGAATCCGCACACCCAAAACGCCTCTCCGATACTTATGTAAATACTACTGTTTTGTATCTTGCACTCCGGTTACAGGCCGATAAGTAACCCTTCCACCACCCCTGATTATTCTGCACTCCCTGCAGCTTAACACGCTGCATACAGATCCGTAACCAATTTAATAACAATAAAAATCTGATTCCTATGAATTCAGAACAATTGGCCAGGTACAAAGCCTATAGGCTGGCACTGGCCCATCTTAAAGAAAACGAAAGCGTTTTCAATGACAAACCGGCTTTTGTAGCCGTGTATCAATCCGCCACATCAGCTATGGCGCAACTGGACGAAGCCGAGCAGATCCGCCTGGAGCGGCAGAGCGGCGCCACGCATACCAAGAATGAGCAGCGCGATCAGTTGGCGCGACTGGCCTTTACGGTATCCAATGTATTGGTAAGCCATGCCGTGGATACGGGCGATACGGCCATTCGGAAAAAGATGAGTTTCAACCTGGGTGAGTTGCAGTATCTGGTGCCGCAGCGGCTGATCGGCATTGCGGCCAATATACTGGATACGGCGCGCAGGCAGCAGCAGGCGCTGCAGGCCTATGGCCTTAGCGAAGAGCAACTGAATGAACTGGCCGATCGCATCAACCAGTTTTCGGAGACTGCGCAGGGCCCGCGCAAATTCATTACCGAGCGCATGCAGGCGGGTATGCGGCAGGAGGAGCTGCTGGAAAAACTGGATACGATATTCAATGAGCAGTTGGATGGCCTTATGCTGCTGTACCAGGAAAAGCAGCGGGAGTTTTACGATCAGTACATGCTCAAGCGTACGGTGGTGAAGCGGGGCCGGCGCAAGACCCGTGTCTATGGCCAGGTTACGGACAAAGCCACGGCTGCGCCATTAGAAAATGTAACGGTAGCCGTAAAGGGAACCGCCATGAGCACGCTTACCGCACCGGATGGCAGCTACAGCATGAATACACCCAGCTTTAGTATAGGGGTGGTGGTGTATAGCAAAGAGGGCTATACACCGGTGGAGATCACCACGTCGGTAAAACGCGGCCAGGCCACCAACAATGATATGTCTTTAGAAAAAGTCCATATTTAATAGTCTTTCAAATGTAAGTCCCTGCCTTTCCAGGCGGGGGCTTTTTTTTGTTCGGTATTACCAACCGACACAATGAATGCAACGGGGTGAATACGCCCCCCCTCACCACCGGCGCGGAACCAACGCGGACAGGCGCTGCACGCATGCGGACCTTCGCCACACCCACGCGGGAATTAGCAAGCACCGTGCGGAACATCACAACACCCATGCGGGTAGTCACCACCAGCATGCGGAAAGATGCAGGACCCACGCGGACCTGCGCAACAACCTGCGGAAATGCACAACATGCATGCGGACAGGTGCAACACCCACGCGGGAATGCACGACACACACGCGGAAAGACGCGAGACCCATGCGGGAATGCGCGACACGCATGCGGACAGTTGCAAGATGCCTGCGGGAATGCACGACCCGGGTGCGGACGATAACACCTCCCCCGCGGGAACAGGCAATATGTATCCGGAACATTAACAATCAGCCCATTACGCACACTGGCAGGCCGGGGCCACCCACCGGCTTTGAATATGCCATACCCAAAGGGCATCCAGCAGTTGCAGCAGCCACAGGGTGCATACGGTGGTATAGCGGGCCGCGAGTGGCAGGGGGGCGGGCTGCAGGCAGTGATGGCGAAGGGTATGCAAAAGCTGCAGCCATTGATCTAATGGCTGGCACCGGAAGAAGCTACGTAAGCTGCGCTGTGCATCCTGCAGGGTGGATGGGGTAGAGCTGTACTGAGGCGAAGGGGCCACATGGCTCAGCCACCAGGCGGCGCAGAGTACGCCTTCCAGTTGTGCAAATTCAAAATATACATCGGCCCGGCTATTGGCCGCATAGCGATGCGGGCTGCTGGCGGCGCGCATGGCAGTCAGCAGCCATTCGCGCCAGCCGGCCAGGGTATCGGTTTCAAAATAATCAGCCAGCAGCTCGTGCGGGCAGGGTGGTAGCGTAATCATAGTGTGGTATTAGCCCCGAAGCTACACCCGGCCCCTTGCATACGGTAACAGGCAGGGGATTAACCCAATCACTGCAATGAATTTTTTATTCATTTTTCTAACTTGTACATTTGACCCTATGGAAAAGAAAATACACCAGGGACGCAACATTACCCGCTTTCGCCAACTCCTCGGCCTGAAGCAAGACGCCCTCGCCGCCGCCCTGGGCTACGACTGGACCCAGATAAAGGTTTCGAGACTGGAAGCGAAGGAGGAGATTGATGAGGCCCTGTTAAAAGAAGTAGCCGCTGCGCTGAAAGTACCGGTGGAGGCGATTACGAATTTTGATGAGGAGGCGGCGGTGAATGTGATTGCCAATACCATCTATAACCACGATCATGGCGCAGTTATTAATTTTCAACCCACTTTTAACCCAGTGGATAAGATTGTGGAGATATTGGAACGAACCATTAAGGAAAAAGACAAAGAAATAGCGAAGCTGCGAAAGCTGCTGGAAAAGAAGAAGAAATGAAATGAGGCCACCGGGAGGTGGCTTTTTTGTTGGAGGGAACTCGGACTGTTATGCCATAATCATATTATGGTTTCCCGCAATCGCAATTTAAACTGCATTATTAAATTTGAATATTCTCATACTCATTCAAAATCAATTAAAAATAACATGTTTATGGTATTGGTGGAGAGGTACAAATTAGATATGTTAGGGTAGAAAATAACATAGAAAAAACATAAATTACAATCGCTAGAATTATCGATATTAAAAAAAATTCTTACGGTAAATGATATTATAAAATGAAAAAAATATTTAGGGGTTACTACAAACTAACTGATACCGAAATTCAAGAAATCTGGGATAATGGGTTTATATCACTAGATACAAATGTCTTATTCAATATTTATAGATACTCCGATGATACAAGAAAAGAACTTATTAGAGTCATAAAAAAGTACGCTTCGCAACTTTGGCTGACGAATCATTCTGCTTTTGAATTTCACAAGAATCGAATTTCAGTCATTTCAGACCAAATCGTTATTTACGATGAAACAATAAAAACATTCACCAAACTTGAAAATGACATAATTAAGAATTTGAAGACCCCGCATTTAAGTAAAATAGTTCTTAAGCAATTCGAAAAAACCATAAAAGCTACAACAAAAGACCTTGAAAAGAAAAAAACCTTTTATAAAAAGCTATTACTAAATGACACCATTTTAGCAACAATTTCCACAGTGTTTAATAATAAAATTGGTGATGGATTTTCTTCAGAAGAAATAAGCAAAATTGAAAAAGAAGGCGAAGAAAGATACAAGAAAAAAATGCCACCTGGGTATAAGGATAACGATAAGAGTGAAAATAAGTATGGTGATTTAATAATTTGGAAAGAGTTAATTAAAAAAGCTAAAACAAACAAAAAGCCTTTTATCTTAATTATTGACGACGTTAAAGAAGATTGGTGGCTCCGAACATATGGGCAAACAATCTCTCCAAGACAGGAATTATCTCAAGAATTATACAAAGAGACACAACAATTATTCCAATTATATACCCCTGATCGATTCTTAGAGTTTGCCTCCAAAACTGAAGCGGTAAAACAAGAAACAATTGATGAGGTAAGAGAAATTAGAATAGAAGATTATCTTTCATATTATACAAACAATGATTTTCCTAATCAACTTTATTCAACTTCGCCAATAGGGGAATTAATCAAAACGAATGATTACTTATCAAATATATCGGAATATAAATTAACTGATGATATTGCTAAATACATTAAAGCATCCGACAAACTAAGTGACATTTATCAAAGTAATGATTTTTTGAAACGTCTTGAAGCCTATAAAAATCTAGGTGTCATTTCAAAAAATTGGACATCTAATTCACTAAGTGATATTCTTAAAGCAAAACAGTTGTATTCAAATTTAGGTAATCTTAAATCTGTGGCTGAAATACAAAATAGTTTCAAAACAGTATCTGAAAATTCATTAGTAGACGCATACTTAAAAACTAAAAGAAAAGATAATGATAATAAGGATGATAATACTGAAAATTAACAAAAGTGACAGCGAAGCAAAATATTTATCTACTAATATTTACAAGTTGGGCAATTAATATACTAAACTACTATAACATGAGAATAATTGTTGATTATCCTTTCATAAAGTTTTTGGCATAAGCTTACGTTTATATTTCGGAATCTTATAGTAACGTAGAAAAAAGGGGCAAAAATAAAATGGCAAAAAAAATATTTGATTCAATAGACAGCGGGACAATTGAGGGATTAGCTAAAATTTTAGGGGATACTAATCAGGGCCTGACCGTCACAGAATTGTCCAAATTTATACCAGAAGCGGGACTTAGAGATGTTGATCCCTTTAACACAAAATGGAAAAGGCTGTATAATTCCTTTGCAGACTATCAAAATAGAAATAAAAACTCCAATAATATTTTGACTTTTATAGCTCTATCAATAAATCCGTCACGATTTGTTGGGAAAAACGAGAAATTTGAAATGATTAGAGCTGAACTAAATAAACGACTATCATTTATTGGTCTTTTTCTTAATGAAAGTGGAATATTGAATCCAGTTAAAAAGGCTACTACAATAACAGAGGCGGAGGAGCGAATTAGCAGATTTAAGTCAAAACTTGAAAGTAGAAATATCCATCCGAAAATTTATGAATACTGCAACTCTGAATTAATAACGGAAAATTATTTTCATTCGGTCTTTGAGGCTGTAAAAAGTGTAGCTGAGGAAATCAGAAAAAGAACAAATTTAACACTTGACGGAGGTGAACTAATCGACAAAGTTTTTTCTGTTACTAATCCATTAATTAAAATAAACTCTTTAAAAAATGAAACTGAACAAAGTGAGCAAAAAGGGTTTTCAAATTTAATAAAAGGTGTTTTTGGAATGTTTAGAAACACGATTGCACATTCACCTAAAGTTATTTGGACAATTACTGAAGATGAAGCTTTGGACATAATGACAATAATTTCATTAATACATAAAAAAATTGGAAAATCTCTCAATAAAGGTTTTTAATAACAAAAGATAAACTGATTGTGAATTTGGTTATTTCTGTTAAAAAACCAGCATTGATTAGATTAATGCTTCTAAAAACAATCTAGAAATACACTTTTACATGAAAATAAGGTGTAAGCTTATATAAAAAAGTAAAACATTTGACGTAAAAAGCTACAGCTTGCATAAGTATTGCACCTAGGCTGTCTAACGCAAAGTCATTTAGGAGTTGTATTACATACCAGACCTGCGGAAACCCTAGAACATAAGACACGATATATATGGGAAATTTCTACGATTGGAAAAATGTTACGAAGACTAAACTTTATTCAGATATCATTACTGAATGGCAGACTCTTCTTGACAACAAGAATCATAAAGAATTAGTTTATCATTCTTTTCTTCAAAAAACGCCAGCAATATTTCTAACAGTTATGGAATCTTATTTAGTCGTTTCAAAATTGAAACTTGGTTCGGATTATGAAACTGATTTTGTAATTGTTGAAGAAGGTTATAGTGATGGGACAATTTATGAATTGATTGAGATTGAAAGTCCACACACAATTTTATTTGATAGAAAGGGTAAGCCTACTTCAAAATTCAATGCAGCACTTCAACAGATTAGAGACTGGAAAAGATATTTAATTAACAATAAAAGTGAGTTCAGGAAAATATTTCCAACAGCTTCGACAAAAATTATTAAAGATAGCAAATTAAGGTTTAAAATTATTATTGGTCGCCGTAGTGATAATTTAGAACATTTGGAAAAAAGGCGGCAAATAGCAGAGCAAGAAAATATAGAAATTATTTCTTTTGACAGACTTACGGATTTAGCTAAATATCGCGTGTCTTTTTTTGAAGTTGCTAAAATTTATGCAGCACAAATGGACAATATTTCTTATGACCTTAGAAATCAGTTAGCAAACCCATTTTATAAATGCACTAAAGATTCTGAATGGCGTTCAATTTGTAAAAAAGGCCATTCCCACATTTATACAAATTTGATTGAGGACATTTTAAAAATCAGGACTTATAATGAGTATTTTGACAAATACAAGAAAGATTTTGGCTGAAATAAGGTTTGCTGAAAGGCTGGTGAACAAATTAACAATCTACTCTTGTAGTACATTTTAATAATATTGTGCTTGACCGATTGCTATAAGAGTAAAGAAATATTTAAGTTTTTTGTTTGAATCATTATCCCAAAGTAATAGCAAAAATTTATCTGTAGTTTATAAATAAGAATAAAATTGACGTTAAAGAAAAAAACTCTCTGTTTAATCTGATTTGACCTTGAAGTTTTTAACTGATAATAATATACTAATTTCATTTTGTTTTGATTAAATATCTCAACTCCAAAATTGAATTCAAACTTATGTTTGACAAAGAAAAGTATAAAATCTTAGAAAAGAAATCAAAGCGGCTTCTTAAAGCGGGTTTAGTATTATTTTTTATTTCGTGTAGATTCCTGTCCATGTTGACCCACCGTTCCTGCGCAAGCTGACCCACCATTCTTGCATGTTGACCCACCCCCTTGGTTTTGTGTTTGCATGATTTTGCAGGCGATATTCCTGTAT
>JAPLEH010000070.1 GCA_026391455.1 Bacteroidota bacterium | reverse complement strand
CGCTGCTTGCAGCTTTTCTCTGGCTGTTCGAGGCTTGCAGCTTGAAGCTCGCTGCTTGCAGCTTTTCTCTGGCTGTTCGAGGCTTGCAGCTTGAAGCTCGCTGCTTGCAGCTTTTCTCTGGCTGTTCGAGGCTTGAAGCTCGCTGCTTGCAGCTTTTCTCTGGCTGTTCGAGGCTTGTAGCTTGAAGCTCGCTGCTTGCAGCTTTTCTCTGGCTGTTCGAGGCTTGAAGCTCGCTGCTTGCAGCTTTTCTCTGGCTGTTCAAAGCTTGTAGCTTGAAGCTCGCTGCTTGCAGCTTTTCTCTGGCTGTTCAAAGCTTGTAGCTTGAAGCTTGAAGCTTCTCTCTCTGGCTGTTCAAAGCTCATAGCTCATAGCTCGAAGCTCGCATCTTGTAGCTCATTTCCTATTCAGGTATCGGTTCTTCAACAGTTTCTCCATCACCTCCTCCTTCTGATTACGGCTGATGGGAATATGTTGTTGCCCGATCCGGATATCATTGCCTTCAATAGTATCAATTTTTGATACGGACACGATAAAGGACTTATGTACTTTGATGAATTTTTCCGCAGGCAGGTACTCCTCCACCGAACGGAAGGTGAGATAGGTCATGTATTTTTTATCCTTCGTATGTACGGTCACATAATTTTGCAAGGCCTCCACATACAATACATCTTCAAAAAACAATTTCACCAGTTTACTGTCTGCTTTGATAAAGAAATAATCTTCCGGCAAAGCTTCTTTACTGTTTGTTTCACGAATTTCATAAAACTCCTTTGCCTTCAACACCGCTTTCAGGAAACGGTCGAAGGAGATCGGCTTCACCAGGTAATCCAATGCATTCACTTCAAATCCATCCAGTGCATATTGCGGATAGGCAGTGGTAAAGATTACCGGTGGCGGGTGCTGCAGCGTTCGGAAGAAATCGATACCCGTGATCTTCGGCATTTGTATATCGAGAAACAGCAACTGGGTTTCCACGCTGCTGATCAATCCCGTTGCCTGCAACGGATTATCAAATTCACCGCTCAGCTCCAGAAAATCCACATCAGCAATATACTCGATCATGCCTTTGCGGGCGAGCGGCTCATCATCTATTACCACACATTTAATGTTCATGTACCTTCATTTTTAAGGTGATACTAAAAGAACCGTCCCCCTCTTTGATATCCAACACATATTTTCCGGGATAGAGCAATTCCAACCGGCGTTTTACATTCGCGAGACCAATACCCCCAGCCCCCTCCTTTACTGATCCGGCATCACGGGTATTCTCCACGTAGAAAATGAATTGATCGCCCTGCATATCCATCGTCGTGTGTACGCTGTTTTGCCGAAGGGTATGATGGGAAATATGTTTGAATGCATTTTCCACAAAAGGAATCAGCAGCAAGGGTTCAATACGAAAGCCCCTTACAGCCGGTGTGGAGGTAAACTGTACATCGTATCGCCCGTCCTTGCGCAATTGCTGCAGGGTGATAAAATCCTTTAGGTACCGGATTTCTTTTTCAATGGGAATCTGTTCGTCATTCATTTCGTACAACTGATACCGCAACATATCCGAAAACGTATGCAGGGCACCGCGTGCTTCCGCATTGTCTTTATTTATAAGAAAATAGATCGCGTTGAGCGTATTGAATACAAAATGCGGATTGATTTGCGATTTCAGAAAATTCAGTTCGGTCTCTGCTTTCTCTTTTGCGATTTGAGCCATCCGTTGCTGCAGGTGACCATAATCAAAAGCCAGTTTTACGGCCACCCCTGCAATGACCAGAAAAAAATGGGGCAGAATATTATCATACAATCGTGCTTTGAAATCGACCGACCAGTTGATCAACCCCCGGTTGTTTTGCATTTGGCCCAGAATATTCATCTTAAAAATACTGCTGGCAAATACCATGGTTATAAAAATAAGGGCGAACAACAGATATTTCTTTTTATACAAGAGCCGGGGCACCAGAAAAAAACTGGTGATATAGATCAGCAGAGCAAGGTCCACCACTTTGATCAGCGTGACTTCAAAAGCCAGTTGTTGGGTGGGGTAATCATCCACCCGCAAAAAATACCAGATACCCAATATCAGCATCCAGAAGAAAAAGTGATGCAGCTTATACCGTAGAAAAAAGGCGGCGTTTTGCATGTGTCAAAATAAATATACAAAATCCGGCCGGCAATGGAATTTACACCAATAGCAGCAAACAGATGACGAACAGCGGGTTCCGGCCAATCTGAGGTAACTAAAAAAATGAATGGGAAGGGAGAAAAAGAAGGATTAGGGCAACACCAACTGCCCCTTTACCCGGTAGTAGGTTACGCTGCGCTCCACCATATTGGCGATCATACCAAACACTTTGATATGCCAGAGTTTGGTTTCCTTGTCCTGGCTTACTTCCAGTTTACCACTGGATACATTGATATAAGATACCTGTTCCCCGGATTTGAATGAATAAGTGGATTCCACTTCGCTGTTACCACGGGAGCCCAGGGCAATATCGTAATTGCCAGATTTAAGCTTTTTACTGTGAAAGAAAAGTGTGAAGAATTGGTCTTTCTGCTGCACCTGGATGGTCAGTTTGCCTTTCACCCGGTACACTTTGAGTGTGGCAGGCAGTGCCTCAATGAAAAAGTTATTCGAGCTTACCGTGTCTGTAATGGCAATTGGACAACGCTTCAGGAGCGTATCCCGCTCGGTCTGTGCAGCGGCGGGCATAGTAATGCCCAGCATGAGTAGTATTAGTAAGTTGCGCAAAGGTTGTGTTTATCCGTTGGAATAAAAATAATTAATAATACCGAAGCGTGATTATTTTTTTTGCCGTTCGCCAAATAGCAGGCTGCCGATTCGCACCAGGGTACTGCCTTCTGCGGCTGCTATGGCGTAATCACTGCTCATTCCCATCGAAAGAATGGTCCAGGTTCCGGGATTGTATTTTTCAAAAAGGGTGCGTAGCTGACGAAATTCCATTCTAACCTTTTCAGAGTCATCTGTAAAACTCGCCATGCCCATCAACCCGCATACCTGTACATGTGACAAAGGTTGATTCGTCAATTCATTCAGCAGTGAAGCCAGTTCTGTTTCATCCAATCCAAACTTGGTTTCTTCCTGGGCAATGAATACCTGCAACAAACAGTCGATCACACGACCTTGCTTTCCGGCTTCCTTATTGATTTCCTTTAATAGCTTGAGACTGTCCACCCCGTGTACGAGTTGCACAAATGGGGCAATTAACTTTACTTTATTGGTTTGAAGATGCCCGATGAAATGCCACCGGATGTCGCGGGGTAAATGTGCGGCCTTTTCGACCAGCTCTTGTACATAATTCTCTCCAAAATCACGCTGCCCCAATTGGTAGAGTTCCAGTATGTCTTCTTCCGGCTTCGTTTTCGACACCGCCACCAGCGTAATACCGGCTGCATCCAGCTCCCGCTTTATCGCTTCGTATGCTACGGTATTGACCACTGTAAAAAATTAGAAAATTAGAAAATGTGGAAATGTGAAAATAAAATATGATGATTTGGAAATTATACAATTGGGAAATGGTTCGGTTTGGAAATTTGAAAATTATACGATATGGTAATGTGTCGACTTGTTGATATGACGATTTAAGAAATCAGCGGCACTACATTCCCACATTTTCACATTCCCACATTTGCACATTAACACATTAGCACATTATCAAATTAGCTAATTATTTCAATATACTCCGGCTGATCACGATCCGCTGTACTTCACTGGTACCTTCATAGATCTGGGTGATTTTCGCATCGCGCATCAGGCGTTCTACATGGTATTCCTTTACAAATCCATACCCACCGTGTACCTGTACGGCTTCCACGGTAGTCCACATGGCAGTTTCGGAAGCAAATACTTTGGCCATAGAGGAACTGAGTGTATAATCCAGATGCTCATCTTTTTCCCAGGCCGCTTTCAGGCAAAGCAGGCGGGCCGCTTCTATTTTAGTGGCCATATCCGCAAGTTTGAAGGCGATGGCCTGGTGGTTCATGATCTCTGTTCCAAAGGCTTTCCGTGTTTTGGCATAAGCCTTCGCCAGTTCATATGCACCGCTGGCAATACCCAGTGCCTGCGAGGCAATACCAATACGACCACCGGCGAGGGTCTTCATAGCAAACTTAAACCCAAACCCATCTTCACCGATCCGATTTTCTTTGGGAACTTTTACATCATTGAACATTACCGTATGTGTATCGCTTCCGCGAATGCCCAACTTATTCTCTTTTGCGGCCACCACCACACCGGGCCAGTTTTTTTCCACGATCAGGCAATTGATCCCTTTCGACCCCTTGGAAGGATCGGTCTGTGCCATTACCAGGTAGGTGGAAGCGGTACCACCGTTGGTAATCCAGTTCTTGGTTCCATTCAGCAGGTAATGATCCCCTTTATCCTCGGCCGTCGTTCGCTGCGAAGTGGCATCACTACCGGCTTCGGGCTCACTGAGCATAAAAGCGCCGATATAAAGTTCGCCGTCCTTTTGACCCTGTGCCAGGGGCACGAGGTATTTCTGTTTTTGTTCTTCGTTACCATATTCCTGCAGGCCATAACACACGAGGCTGTTGTTCACACTCATAGCTACACTCACACTCGCATCTATTTTACTGATCTCTTCCATAGCCAGCACATAGCTGATGGTGTCCATGCCGGCACCGCCATATTCCGGTTTTACCATCATACCCATAAAGCCGAGTTCGGCCAGCTTCATAATCTGCTCTCGGGGAAATTGTTGTTTTTCGTCTCTTTCAATTACGCCGGGCAGACATTCTGTTTGGGCAAAATCACGCGCGGCTTTCTGGATCATTAATTGCTCTTCAGTCAGTTGGAACATCATATGGCAAAAAATATTTTGATGAATGGGGCCTGCCCTGCATGCGGGCGGGAAAACAGGCGCAAAGATAAGGGCAAAGGCGGGTGCAACATAAAATGCGTTGAAAGTGAAACTATCTTACCGGCACCCGGTATTATACAGAGATGTATGGTTTTACTGTAACTTTGCAGCGCAAATCCGGATTCGGTCTTTTCCCAAAAAAAAGACCGGTCTGATTTAACTAAACAGACGGGGTGTTGTTAATGAACAGATCAGATTTTGAGCTCGTTGCATCAGGATTAACAGATATACAGGCATGAGCCGGAATCAGGTGTTCATTTACCAGGCACCGTAATAAAGGATGTTGTTTTATTAATCATTTGTATTTCTGGTAAAATTTAAAACATTCACATGAAAACCATTCATATCGTTTTACTGGTATTTATTGCAGCCGCTATCGGCGTTTTACTTTCTTCCCTGAAGACGGGTAGCAGTTATGGCACCATTGCGGAAGCAAAAGCCAAACCCGGCAAATTCTTACATGTGGCTGTACAATTGGATAAGTCAGCCCCGGTAGAATACGACCCCATCAAAAACTCCAATTATCTTGCCTTTCAGGCTAAAGACAGTACCGGAGAAAAAATGAAAGTGGTTTATCGTAAAGGCGAAATTCCCAACCTGATGATCAGTGAAAAATTGGTATTAAAAGGTACCTATCAGGATGGCACTTTTGAATGTAAGGATGTTCAAACTAAATGTCCTTCTAAATATAAAGACGATCCTAATGCTGCAAAGAACAGTGCAGCACATAATGCAGCCACATCCGGTATGCAATAGAACGTTAACCCGATCCACTCATTAATTTATATATCGCGGCATGGATTATATAGGCGAGCACTTGTTACCCGGTCAGTTAGGACATTTCTTTATCGTACTTTCTATTGTTTCCAGTTTGATCGCCACCTTCGCCTATTTTATGGCTTCCCGTGGCAATCATTCTGTACCAGTATTGTCGCCGGAACAGGATCCCGCCACGGCCTGGAAAAAACTGGCCCGTATTGCATTTCTTACAGAAGTGGTTTCCGTCATTTCCATTTTTGTCATTCTATTTTACATCATTCAAAACCATTTATTCGAATATCATTACGCGTGGAAACACAGCAGCCGCACCCTCGAATTCAAATACCTGCTCGCCTGTTTTTGGGAAGGCCAGGAAGGCAGTTTCCTGCTCTGGAGCGTTTGGCATTGTGTACTGGGATTAATTTTAATTAAGACCGCCAAAAAATGGGAAGCCCCCGTGATGACCGTGGTAAGCTTTGCACAGTTCTGCCTCGCTACGATGATCGCCGGTATCTATTTCTTCGGCTGGAAGATGGGTTCCAATCCTTTCATATTGCTTCGCGATTCCGGTGTGCTGGACAATGCTCCTGCCCTGCATCTCGACATGGACCTCAATCAACCCCTGCGGCCAGATTATATGTCCTCCATCACCGATGGTAACGACCTCAATGAATTACTCCAGAATTACTGGATGGTGATACACCCCCCCGTACTATTTCTGGGCTTTGCTTCCACCATTGTACCCTTTGCCTATGCTGTGGCTGGATTATGGAAAAAGAATTTTGGAGACCTCGTGAAACCGGTGCTTCCCTGGGCACTTTTTTCTGCAGCTGTATTTGGTGTGGGCATTATGATGGGCGGCATGTGGGCTTACGAATCGCTCACCTTTGGTGGCTATTGGGCCTGGGATCCCGTAGAGAATGCTTCGCTGGTACCCTGGCTGGTATTGATAGCGGGTATTCATACCTTACTCATTTATAAACACAGCGGCCATTCGCTCCGGCCCACCTATTTGTTCTTCATACTCACCTTTGGCCTGGTATTGTACTCCACCTTCCTTACCCGAAGTGGTATTTTGGGCGAAACATCGGTACATGCGTTTACCGACCTCGGCATGAACCTGCAATTGTACCTGTTTATGTACGTCTTTGTATGGATGACTGGTATAGCCGGAGCCAAAGACAAACAACATCGCCTGATCGCAGGCATTACTGCATTGGCACTCGCCCTCGTTACCTATTTCTTCAACCTGCCCTGGCTGGGTTTGTTGGGCTTGCTTACAGGTTTGGTGTTTACCATCTTTCATATACAAACACAGGTACCCACTATTCAAAAAGAAGAAAACACTTCTTCCCGCGAATTCTGGATGTTCATTGGGTCATTGGTATTCTTCCTTTCAGCCATTGTAATCACCGGTAAAACATCCCTGCCCGTATTCAATAAAATATTCGGTGCAAAGATCGCGCCTCCTGAAGATCCGGAATTTGCATACAATAGCATCATGGTATATGTGGCATTGGTAGTGGCTTTACTAACAGCTATCACCCAATACCTGAAGTATAAAGAAACCAGCGGCAGCTATTTCTGGAAAAAAATATGGATTCCCACCCTGTTGTCGGTCATCATCTCCGGTATTCTGTTATTTGTGGGGGAGATCAAATATGTAAAAAAAGGACCCGTATTCCTTGGGTCGATCTGGCTGGCATTGGCATGTAGTATTTATGCAATAGTGGCGAATGCATCATATATATGGTTGGGCATTAAAGGTAAACTCCGTCTTTCCGGTGGATCGGTGGCTCACGTGGGCTTTGGTCTGGTATTGCTGAGCATACTGGTTTCCTCTTCCAATAAGGAAGTATTATCCAAAAACACCAGCGGCATATTCGTCAATTTTGGTAAAGACAGTAAAGAAGAACCCGGAGAAAATCTAACCCTTGTGCAGGGCGTAAAAACAGATATGGGTAAATATTGGGTAACCTATGAAGGCGATGAAAAGCAACCCAATAAAGCCAAGTGGTTTTACAATGTACACTTTGAACGTAAAGATGGAAAAGAGGAATTCAGGCTGCGCCCGAGCGCTTTCGTCAATGCACGCGGCAGGGAAGGCATTCAGCCGGAGCCCGACTCCCGTCACTATATCACCCATGATGTATATACGTATGTAACCTCCCTTCCCGATCCGGATAAGAACCGGGATACGGCCAGTTTCCGTACCAACACCCTGCGAATCGGCGATTCCCTGTTCTATTCAAAAGGATTCATGATATTGCTGGGATTGCAGGAAAAAAAGAACCTGCCTAAAGATCTGTTTGGTGAAAATGGCCAGTTGTTTGAAGCACCGGTACGTGTGTTTTCCAAAACCGGCACCTCCTACTCCCTCACACCCCGGTATGCGTTGGCCAAAGGAGAAGTGCTGGCTGTACCCGATACGGTTATATCTCAGGGTCTGATATTGCAGTTGCAGGGAGTATCCCTGGCAGACAGTACTATTCAACTCGGCGTAAAGGAATCGGATGCGGTATTGAAATACGTAACATTAAAAGCCTACAAGTTTCCTTATATCAGTTTCCTCTGGTTGGGCGTACTCATCACCGCGATCGGCATATTAATGAGTATGGTACACCGTATCCGCCTGAACAGGGATTCGGCCCGCAAGTCCTGATTTTAGCATTTTGCCAACAGCATACGCCGTAGTTTTGAGCCAAATGCTCGGGCCTTACCGGGCATGCCAGCTATATCCCAATATTTTTTAACTTTACATAGCCATGTATCGTTCCGCACCATATTGTAAACCTGCGATCATCCTGATGATTTGCCTTTTGGCTACAAGCCGGATCATGGCACAGATTGATCTGCCTCCACCCGTCATTGATTCCACCGAGCTGGCGCTTAAAATGATGAAGGACCAGCGAAAAAAATGGGGGCCCAATGACACCATTGTGTTGCCGGCCGTATTTTACAACAACGAGATCATCAACTACAAGGAAGAGCCGATGGTTTGGATATCCAAACTGCCACCGGATAAACTGGCCAAGTTCATTGAAGAGTGGACCCGTTTGCGAAATGCAGTGTATGTATGTTATCCCTACGCACGCATCGCCGGTGCTACCATCAATGATATCAATGCCAAGGTAGCCACCATGGATTCGAAGAAAGAACGAAAGGCCTATATCAAAAGCCGCGAAAAAGAACTCCGCAGCCAGTTCAGCGATCCACTCTCCAATCTCTCGGTATACCAGGGTAAGATATTGATGAAACTGATCAACCGTCAAACGGGCAACAACTGTTACGAGATCATTAAAGAATATAAGGGGGGACTGAATGCACGTATCTACCAGACCGTCGCATTTTTTGTGGGCGGCAACCTGAAACAGGATTGGGACCTTGCAGAAAACAAACTCGATCGCCAGATCGAAGCCATATGCAAAGAGATTGATGGCAACTGGTACAATAATTCTCACCGCAGATAACCTTTTCTGCCCCTGTTCGTATCTTTACAAGGTGAATAGTGAATGGTCAATTGTCAATAGCGTGCCCGCCTACGTACATTTCATTACGGCAGGTAAACCGTGGCGGGTCAATGGTGAACCTGCCTTCGGCTACGCTCAGGCAGCGGGAAGCGGGCTACGCTCAGGCAGCGGGAAGCGGGCTACGCTCAGGCAGCGGGTCCAAACAACCTATGAAACCTATGTAACCTTTTGAACCTGCCTTCGGCTACGCTCAGGCAGCAAGCTTCAAAAACCTATGAAACCTATGTAACTTATTCAACCTCTTAAACCTATTGAACCTTTTAAACCTCTTAACCCTCTCGAACCTCAAAACAACCAATGAAACTCGACATACTTGCCATAGGCGTTCACCCCGATGATGTGGAATTGGGATGCAGCGGAACCCTGATTAATGAAATAAAAAGGGGCAAAAAAGCCGGTATCATCGACCTTACCCAGGGCGAACTGGGTACCCGGGGTACCATTGAAACCCGCTACCAGGAAGCCGCACAGGCAGCCATGCTGATCGGTGTCTCCATTCGGGAAAACCTGAAAATGCGGGATGGCTTTTTTACCAACGATGAAGCCCACCAGCTTCGCCTGATAGCTGCCATTCGTAAATACCAGCCGGATATCGTGATTGGAAATATTCTGAACGACCGCCACCCGGACCATGGCAGAGCCGGTAAACTGATTGCGGATGCCTGCTTCCTGTCGGGTCTCGCCAAGATCGAAACCCGTGACGATAACGGTAATGCACAACCGAAATGGCGGCCGGCCTATGTACTGCAGTATATCCAGGACTGGTATCATGAGCCCGATCTGCTGGTGGATATTTCAGATGTTTTTGAACAACGGATGGAATCCATCAAAGCATACAGTACCCAGTTCAATGCACCCGCTACCGGAGACAACGAACCCCAAACGTATATCTCCACCCCCGACTTTCTGGAAAGCGTGATAGCAAGAGCCCGTTTATTCGGAAAACGCATCGGAGTAAAATATGCAGAAGGATTTTGCAGCGAAAAAAAGATCGGAATCCGCAGCCTGGATGCACTGGTACAGGTAGAAACCTGATATATTAACAGGTGTTTGTGCTTTTGAGCTAAACTGTTGAACAAAAACACTTTTCCGCAACCGTTTACGGGATTTTTTCTGGTCAGATGAATGGTAAAGTTTACCTTTATGGGTAGAAATCATAAATATGTCTATTCCCAAATTCTCAGGTTCGGCTCAATCATTTCACAGCGAATTAAAAAGAAGGATCAGTGAGTACTTCGCACAAGCCGGCAAATCTTCCACAGGCAACATCAACTTGTATACCAAGGCCATCATTTTAGTAGTTAGTTTTCTTTCCGTATACGTTCACCTGGTATTTTTCACACCGGCCCCCTGGCTGGCCCTTATTGAATGTGTGATCCTCGGCGGACTTACCGCTGGTATCGGATTCAACATTATGCATGATGGCATGCACGGCAGTTTCAGCCGGTACAAATGGGTGAATGAACTGGCAGGCCTCTCCCTTAATTTTTTAGGCGCTAATAATTTCATGTGGCGCACCAAACATAATATCATCCACCATACCTATACCAATATCGAAGGCATTGATGATGATATTGAAGCAAAGCCCTTACTGCGTCTTTGTGAAACACAGAAGTATTACAAGATTCACCGTTTTCAGCATTGGTATTTCTGGGCTGCCTATTCCCTGCTTTATATCTGGTGGGTATTCTTCACCGATTATAAAAAATATTTTTCAGGTAAGATCGGTCCCACTCCGTTGAAGAAAATGACTATCGGTCAGCATATTTCCTTCTGGGGTTTCAAAGCCTTGCATGCAGTGATCTTTATCGTTACCCCCATCATTACGGTAGGATTCACACCCTGGCTGATCGGGTTTATTGTTTATGGCATGTTTGCCGGTTTTGTACTCAGCATTGTTTTCCAACTGGCGCATACCGTAGAGCATACACATTTCCCGCATCCGAATGAAGAAACGGGAAAGATGGAAGATGAATGGGCTGTTCACCAACTGAAAACCACAGCCAATTTTGCCACACGTAATAAAGTAATTTCCTGGCTCGTAGGCGGGTTGAATTTTCAAGTGGAACATCACCTGTTCCCCCGCATTTCACACGTACACTACCCTGCCATCAGCCGCATTATTAAAAAAGCCTGTCAGGAATTCAATATACCCTATATTGAATTCCCTAAAATGCGCATGGCAGTTGTATCCCATGTCAATCACCTCCGCAATCTCAGCCGCAGGTAACCGTATTATGAAAAATCATCGCAAAAAAGAACCTAAATAAATTGATTCCGGTCAAGCGGAAAGGGGCCTGCAAGGGCCCTTCTTTATTGGAGAAAGACCCGCCTCCGCAATATGTGCATATAATTAGCGTTTGGGTTATACTAAAAACGTCTAACTTGCACCGTTTTTAATAATACCGCCATGGTTGATTTGCTGAATTACGACCCTAACAGCGTAAGTAATCCGAACAATAATATTTTTGGACTTCCCACCAACGAAGACAATGCCCAATTGGTAATTGTACCCGTACCCTGGGAAGTAACCGTAAGCTACGGGTCGGGTACTGCACGAGCCCCTGAAGCTATTCTGAAAGCCAGTTTTCAGGTCGATCTCTTCGACCCGGAAATGCCCGACGCCTGGAAACAGGGTTTCTATATGCGTCCCTCTGACAAGAAAATGCTGATGAAAAGCGATTACCTGCGTAAGGAAGCCGAACTCTACATCGATTATATTTCCAAAGGGGATGATGTGGCCGCCAACCAATTTATGTGCAAGACCAAAAAAGAAGTGAACGAAGGTGGCGCATTTCTCAATGAATGGGTATACGATCAAACCAGGGCTTTACTGCAAAAAGGCAAACTGGTGGGTATACTCGGAGGAGACCATAGCACCCCGCTGGGCTTTATGCGGGCCATTGGTGAAAAGCACGGGGATTTCGGCATTTTGCAGATCGATGCGCATTGCGACCTGCGCGATACCTATGAAGGATTTAACTATTCCCATGCCAGCATCATGTACAATGCCCTCAAAGAAATACCGCAACTCACCAGGCTGGTACAGGTAGGCATTCGTGATTACAGCCAGAGTGAATGGGACTATATCAAAAACAGCAATTTCAAGGTCATCACCTATTTCGACCGCGATATTAAACACCGTCAATACGAGGGTGAATCCTGGAAACATATTTCCGAAGACATTGTAGACAAACTACCCGAGAATGTGTATATCAGCTTTGATATAGACGGGCTCGACCGTAAGCTCTGTCCGCATACCGGCACACCGGTACCCGGTGGCTTCGAAACAGAAGAGGTATTCTATATCTTCCACAAAATACTGTCCAGCGGCCGCAAGATCGTGGGCTTCGACCTGAGTGAAGTGGGAATCAGTGATACCGATTGGAATTCCAATGTTGGCGCCCGGGTACTGTTCAAATTGTGCAACCTGCTGGTGACCAGCCACGCCACCCCGGCGGAATAAGCAACACATCATGCCCTCCTTTTCCCTTACACTGATCAACGAAAAGAAACGGTTTTATGACCGGTTTGCCGTGTTCATGTTCGTAATCAATGCGGCGGCCATCATCGTTTTCTTTTTTGCACGGGGAAGAAAAATGCTGAGCGATGTAACAGGCGGCATCACCTTATTGCTTTTGGTGATTGCCCTGCTCGTCTACATTAATTCTCCGCGTACAACAAAGAGGAAATACTATTTCCTCTTTGCCACTTTTTTTACCGCATTATACTGGTTGCTACTCGGCTATTGGTGGGTGGGTTCATTGACCATCGTGCTCGCAGCATTGTATCTCATTGCACAGCAAAAACCGGAAGTGACCGTTACAGAAGAACATATCCGCTATCCTGCTTTCCCCCCGGCCCGGTTTAGCTGGACACAATTGAATAATATCATACTCAAAGACGGGCTGCTCACCATCGACCTGAAGAATAACCGCCTCATTCAGCAGACCGTGGATGAAAAGATTAGCTCCGTAAATGAGCCGATTTTTAACGAGTTTTGCCAACAGCAGTTGCAAGCACACAAAGGCTGAATAATCATTTTTTTCTGACCAGGCGGCAGTCCCGCGCAATCATCCAAACATGCTTTCACAATCGCCTTATATTTTATATTCCGACGGAAATGGAAATATTTTCGAAGATACCTCCCTGTATGTAACTGGCAGAAGCGGATGGGATGCCTTTGAAATACCCGAAGACGAATGGATCGAACTGCCCGATGGGGGCTCCCTGTACGAACTGCCGGGCCGACGGGGCATTGGCATCGATGTGCAAACCGGCGAAATGCGCCTTTGTGAAAAGGGCTGGGCCGTGGCCGCTTTCATTCCTCCTGCACATACCGGCTTTTACCTGGCAGCATACGAAACAGCCCCCGATGCTCCCACGCTCCCCTTATTTTGTTATACGGCTGCAGGCTGGCTCAACGATAAATTCTATGTTCCTGCCGTTCGCATCGAACAGGATATCCGGCAGGACTGTGCCGGTTATGATGCAGAAAAGGTAAAAGAAGGGGTGAAATTGCTGCAGCATCACTACCCCCATAACCGACTGGTGGAACATCTCACCAATAACTGTGCGCTTACCTACCAATGCCCTGCCGCCCGCAACTTTTCCCTGGGCCGCTGGGAATGTCCGGTGCCCGTTTCCCCTGCCTGCAACGCGAATTGTGTGGGCTGTATTTCCCTGCAGCCGGATGAAGAGCCCATTGTTTCCACCCAGGAAAGGCTTACGTTCAAGCCCACACCCGAAGAGATTGTGGAGTTTACCGTTCCGCACCTCGAATCAGCCCCCTTCCCCATCATCAGCTTTGGCCAGGGTTGTGAAGGCGAGCCCCTGCTCATGTGGGAAACCATTCGCGATGCGATCATAGAAATACGAAAGCATACCTCCAAAGGGAGCATCAATATTAACACCAACGGCTCCAAACCAGATGCAGTAAAAGCCCTCTGCGAAGCCGGGCTCGACTCTATCCGGGTTAGTACCAACTCCGCCCGCCGCGAGATCTATATGCCCTACTACCGGCCCAACAATTACGATTTCGATGATATCGTGGAAAGCCTGAAAGTAGTGACCTCGTTTGGGGGCTGGACGTCCATCAATTATTTTGTGTTTCCGGGCATGACGGACTCCGTGGCGGAATACGAAGCCCTCCGCAAACTCATCAAGGAGACCGGACTGAAAATGATCCAATGGCGGAATTTCAATATTGACCCGGACTGGTACCTCGGCAAGATCGGGGTGGCCGATACCGGTGAATGCCTGGGGGTAAAACAACTACAAGAGCTGATACGTGAAGAATTCCCCAACCTGAAATTCGGGTATTTCAATCCTCCGATCGAACGTATCAAAGGAGTGTTTGAGCGTGATTTTGCAAAATAAGCAGCGGGTAGTTTTGGGTTTTAGATTTTCGGTTTTGGATTTTCATCTATATTATTTTTTTTCATAAAACACTCATTATTAAATATTTTTAAATAATATATTATATTTAATTTTAAGTAAATTTCCTTTTGAAATCAACCCAACAATCCGTTATTAGCGGTATCATGCTCGCTGTTTTGGCTACCATTATCTGGTCGGGCAATTTCATCGTGGCAAGGGGAGTGAACAAGGAAATACCGCCTGTGTCGCTCAATTTCTACCGATGGCTCACAGCTAGCCTTATCCTGCTGCCATTTGCCTGGACAGGCTTCAAAAAGGAATGGCCGGCGGTGAGGCAACATTGGCAATACCTCTTTTGGGTGTCGCTGACCGGTATTTCGCTGTTCAATGCCTTTGTATATGTGGGTGCCCATTATACCTCGGCTATCAACCTGGCGCTGATCGGCACCACCACATCCCCCATACTGTCCATTCTTTTTGCCCGTATATTTCTGAAAGAACGGATCGGGGTGCTTAAGCTCGCCGGCCTGTTGGTATGCATTACCGGTGTACTCTACCTGTTGTCGCATGGCAATTTTTACAATTTGATACACCTTCATTTCGGTACCGGCGACCTTTGGGTGCTGCTGGCTGCTTTCTGTTTTTCCGTGTATAATACGCTTGTGAAAAAGAAACCTGCAAGCATTTCGCCCGTAAATTTTTTATTTACTACGTTCATTTTCGGCACCTTACTAATGTTACCTTATTTTATTTATGAATTAAATAATTACCCGCCGGTACAGTGGGATCTTCGTCTCGCAGGGGTGGTGCTGTACCTGGGATTAGGCGCATCGGTCATCTGTTTCTTTATATGGAACAAGGCCATCGGCAAACTGGGCGCCGGGCGAACGGCTGTATTTGGTAACCTGATACCTGTTTTCAGCAGCGTGGAAGCAGCCCTCCTATTACACGAAGATTTTACCCGGGTTCATATTATCAGTATGGGGATCGTTTTCGCCGGCATTGTGCTGGCCAATCTTCACCAACGAACCTGAGGGGCCTTTTCCCCATAAAAAGCAAAAAAAACCGCCATTACCGGAATCTTAACATTTCATAAATGCAAGTTGCACGGCGTTTGCATCGTTAATAACAGGTGTGAACAACAATGCGTTCCGCCGGAAAATACCAAACTGTACATTTGTATGAACAACGCAATTACTATGTCTGCCACCCTTGAAAAGGATAAGCGCCACCGGGAAGCCCTGATGATAACGGGCGGTTTTACTGCGCTCATGATCTTGCTGATGATCCTGTTGAAATGGGAGATTCCCAGTTTTGAACGTATCAGCCAGGAGCCGGGTATAGAAGTGGAACTGAACCTGCCCCCCGATCCCCCCCTGCCTCCGGAAACGGCCGATGATGGCGGTGGTGGAGGCGGCAACCCTGTACAGGCTGCCGGTACAGCCGGCGTAGCCCCACCTGCTACCCCCGTTCCCGGCGAAAATCAGGATGCCAAAGAAATAGAAGACGATAAGACGAATGATGCCGTAACGGTACAGAAGCCCACGGTACAGAAGCCGCAGGCAAAAGCGGTGACCAATACATCTGTTGCCAAGACAGAACCCAAGGTGATCGAAACTCCTGCTCCGCCCCGTCCAAAAGCGGTACTGGGTAAAACAACTACCGGTACAGGCCGTGGTGGTGGCGCTGCAGAAGATTATGACAGGGCCGGAGGCAGTGGCACTGGCAGTGGTGTGGGCAATGGTTCCGGAAGGGATGGCGGTAGTGGCACCGGAAGCGGTGGCGGTAATGGCTCCGGCAGCGGCGGTGGCAACGGCCCCAAAGTGACCAATGGCGACCGTAAGATCGTACGCAGCTACTCCTTCGAAGGCGACCTGGATAAGGCCACTATTTATGCCAACGTAAATGTATCACCCGATGGTACGGGTCGGTTTGTGAATATTGCAAAAGGATCTTCCAACTCCGGAAATGCCTACAAAGAGGCCATCATCCGGTACCTGCAGAATATCCGTTTCGATAAATCTGACCATGAATCCATGGTGACCGTGCGGTTTAACTTCACCGTGAATTAAAGCAACAAATTCAAATAATCAGCCGCCTGCAAATCCTGCAGGCGGTTTTTTTTGCCACTAATTGCTCTAATCAAGCGAATGAAAGGGCTTTTTGGCCACAAACTGTCCCGCCTCAGCGGGTAATTAAGCTAATGAAACGCCTGCCTGCGGCATATTTTTGGCCACAGATGAAAAGGATGAATACAGGATTTATTCGCCTACCCATCGGCAGGTAAACCTACGGCGAATGAGGTAGCCACTAATTACACAAATAGCACTAATAAATACAAACTCATTATTGTGGAGTCCCGCATTCCCCGTCTCCACTTTTGTAGAGGGGTCGGGGTGATGGACGACCATGCATGCAATCAATCCGCATTTACTGCGCAGCAGTAAAAACCCGTTCTAATCCACTTTGCCGTGACGCTAGCCAGACCGTCTTATCCGTGTGCAAGTATTCGCCTAGCTTGATGCAGCAGTTTTTTGGCCACAACCTGTCCCGCCTCAGCGGGAAATGATATGGATTAATACAGGATGATTTCGCCTTTGGCGAATGAGGTAGCCACGCTTGCCTGCCGGTTGGTAGGAATTAAACAAATGGCAGCAATCAAACCGCATTTACTGCGCAGCAGTAAAAATCCGTTCTAATCCACGTTGCCGTGATGCTAGCCAGACCGTCTTATCCGTGTGCCAGTATTCGCCTACCCTGATGCAGCAGTTTTTTGCCACTAATTACACAACCTGTCCCGCCTAAGCGGGAAATGGCAGCAATCAAACCGCATTTACTGCGCAGCAGAAAAATCCGTTCTAATCCACTCTGCCGCGATGCTAGCCGGACCGTTTTATCCGTGTGCAAGTATTCGCTACCCTGATGCAGCAGTTTTTTGCCACTAATTACACAGCCTGTCCCGCTTAAGCGGGAAATGGCAGCAATCAAACCGCATTTACTGCGCAGCAGTAAAAATCCGTTCTAATCCACGTTGCCGCGACGCTAGCCAGACCGTCTTATCCGTGTGCAAGTATTCGCCTAGCTTGATGCAGCATTTTTTTGCCACTAATTACACAACCTGTCCCGCTTAAGCGGGAAATGGCACCAATCAATCCGCATTTACTGCGCAGCAGTAAAAATCCGTTCTAATCCACGTTGCCGCGATGCTAGCCAGTCCGTCTTATCCGTGTGCAAGTATTCGCCTAGCCGGATGTAAGTATTCTTCCAATTAACCCGGAGGCATTACATTTGTGCCACATGACCTACCAGGAAACAATAGACTATTTATTTGCCCGACTGCCTATGTTCAGCCGGATAGGTGCCGCCGCCTATAAGGCCGATCTGACCAATACCATTCAGCTTTGTGCTGCGGTGGGCAATCCCCAGCATCAATTCAAAAGCATACATATTGCCGGCACCAATGGCAAAGGCTCCACCAGCCATATGCTGGCGGGCATTTTGCAAACAGCCGGCTACAAAACAGGTTTGTACACTTCCCCGCACCTGAAAGATTTTCGCGAGCGAATCCGAATCAATGGGCAGATGGTGCCAGAGCAGTTTGTGATCGACTTTACACAGCGTATCCAAACTGTATCGGAAGCGATAGAACCCAGTTTTTTTGAACTTACCGTAGCCATGGCCTTTTCCTGGTTTGCCGAACAACAAGTGGATGTGGTGGTGGTGGAAACAGGTCTTGGCGGGCGACTCGACAGTACCAATGTCATTATGCCTGAACTATCGATAATTACCAATATCGGGTACGACCATATGAACCTGTTGGGTAATACGCTGGAAAAAATTGCTGGTGAAAAAGCAGGCATTATCAAACCCGGAGTGCCAGTGGTATTGGGGGAAAGTTTGCCAGAGACCCTGCCTGTATTTGAAGAGAAAGCGAAAGAAATGAACGCTCCCCTGCACCTGGCTTCGCAGAAAAGGCAAATCACCGACTGGCAATGGCAGCATCATGAATTATGGGTATCGGTAGCAGATGAACATCATGCAGACCACACCGTATTCCACCTGGATCTGCCCGGCATCTACCAGCGCAAAAACCTGCTTACCGTGCTGGAAGCCTGCGCGCAACTTCGTACACAGGGATGGACAATCCCCAGCACGGCCATTCAATCGGCCCTGCGACAAACCAAAAAACTGACCGGCCTCCGGGGCCGTTGGGATATCATTCACCAACAGCCCCTCGTAATACTGGATGTGGCCCACAATGAAGACGGCATTCGACAGCTATTGCAACAGGTGGAACTGACCCCGCACCAGCAACTGCATATCGTAACCGGTATGGTAAAAGATAAAGATGTAAGTAAAGTACTCTCCCTCCTGCCGGCAGACGCCCATTATTATTTCAGTAAAGCGCAGATTCCCCGGGCTATGCCCGAACGGCAACTGGCAGCAAAGGCAGCGGCCCTGGGATTAAAAGGCAAAACCTTTTCCGAAGTAAACAGAGCGCTCCGTGCAGCTATCGCCAATGCCGGCCCGGAAGATCTGGTCCTGGTGTGTGGCAGTGTGTTTCTGGTGGGAGAAGTGATCTAATGCAGAAACCTTTGTAACATGCGTTTAATATAGATTGATATACTGAAAAATAACTGATCGGTCATATTAAATCCGGTCAATAAATAGACCTGAAAGGTGAGTAATCCCGGGATGGTAATTTTTCTTGCACGCTACCAATTAATCATTTGCCTCCTCCCCTTCAAAAATAGAAAGCAACGAAGCTTTTGATTTCTTACTTTCTGTTTTAAACCCATACGATACCATGAAGCTGCCCATTGCAAACATGGCAAAAGGAATAAACGAAACAGGTGAAATTCCTTCTTGAAAAATTTCCCGGAAATGCACCAATCCTGCAAAAATCATGACCAAACAAATCACACCGACTATACCTAACCAAAAGGCCATGAAAACAGTTACGGGTGTTGCCAATCTCATCGTAATCTTGATACGGGTTTTGCCGGCAATTGAAGTCACCTGGCCCGAAATGACGGGCAAGAAAGAGTTTCGATAATCAATAATTCTGCTGATGGTAAAACTATCCCCTGACAGTTCCCCTTCATAAGGCTTATCCGGGCTACTGCTAAAGGAAAAAAGTCTGAACTTTTTTTTGGGGACAACTTTTCCTGAAATACGGTTCATGACCTCACCCGCAGATAATCTTGTAGTGATCTCAAAACGTTCAAAGGGAAGATATTTTTTAAAGTTCATAGCATTAACATTTTTCTGCTTCCGGCAAAAGATGAACAACATACTAATAGCCGAATTTCGAAATCAATGAATTTTCATATACAGTTATGAACCAGAAGTCTTACATTATTTTTTCAAAAATAAACTCAGAATAGTTTCTCAATCGCTCCCGCATCCAGCACCAGCCCGATGAACGGATCTTTGAGCACACGCTCCTTTGAAAGATCACTCTTCTTTAATGCAAGTTTAAGACTGTTGATGCACCGGTTCTTATCACCCATTCCGGCGGCAGCACGGGCCATCCAATAGTCCGTATTCAATCCTTCCGTATCAATGAATCCGAGAATAAATGCAACCGAATAGGCCTGAGGAAATCTCTTCGTTTCCATGAACCAGCCGTATTGCTCCGAACATAAACGGCGGCAGATATCATGGATGCGCTCACCTGACAAACGCCGATAGGGATCTTTATCTTTTCGCAATGATGCAATGGCTCCCGCTTTTTGTTTCCAGAGCTCATCATTTCCGGTACTCAGTTCATCAGAAGAAATGACCTGATTGAAAAGAAAAGAAAACTGGTCCATAAAAGTACGCTCGGCTTCCAGGGTGGTTTCAAAGAGAGCTTTATGGCGGCTGAATGATTTATTTTTTAACGCGATTCCTGTCAATGAATCTCCTGTTTTTGCCAGCGAGGGTATTTGTTTCGCCGCATTGGCACTCAGCCAGGAAAAATACAGCAAACCTGATTCACGATATTGCTCATACTGATCTTTTAAACGTGCGGCAAGAGAATCACTCGCAGCCCGGAGTATGATAGAACTTTGCTGCATTTGCAACAACCACATCACCGCCATTTCCATTTGTGCGGCTGGCGGCCAGGTATGCCCCCCGGAAAAAACAAAAAGGGCATTCGCCTTATTTCGTTTGGTGAGCAGGTCGGACACTCCGTTCATTTCTTCAAAGTTCATATCCTTATCTCCCACTATAGCTGCATAAGGCACCTCGCGTCGCAACATATAAAATTCCGTGCCTTCATTCGTCATACTGCTGGTAAACCCTGCGCCGCAGCCGATCACTCCTTTTATTCGCTCATCGGTTGCTGCATACGAAGAAGCCATACGCGAACCACCGGAAAATCCCGACAGCCATACAGCACTACCATCGAAACGCGCATATTGTATTATATCTTCCAGTATCGCAGGAATGGATTTGCCTGAAGCCGCCGGATCAAAGTTCTTGCTGTTGTTAGAACCTGCCAGGATGATATGATTTCGCTCTGCTATTTCCTGGTACATGGTTACGGGTACATTCCCTCTCGCTACCGGATCCAGCAATACAAGTAAAGGCAATGGCGAATCGTCTTTGTATGAAGAAGGAATATAGATTGTATAAGATTGGCTGCTGTCGGCCTTGCAAATAATATTCTTTACCCTGCCCGGCTGTATCGGCTGAGTGATTGCAGTTGCAGGTACTCCTGCGAACAGGATGATCAACAATGCAGACAGTGGCCTAAAATACATACTTGATGATTGATTGTTTCAGTTACCGCTATACACGGGCCGATATTATATAGTGCAGGGACACCATTTAATCCTTCGTTTACATTGATGGTTGATTGGGAAATGCAATATCCCCCATCTTCAGCAGTGCATACAAAATACAACTCACATGCATGGCTTGTACAATTCCATTCTCCCGGAGAATCTTCAGCAATTCAGCCTTGTCCATGAGTACCACTTCTATTTCTTCATTGTGATCCAGCGATTGCTCAGCGATCTTTTTCCCGCCTCTGGCCAGGTACATATGCAGCAGGTTGCTATTGGTAGAGGGGTTGGGTGAAATGCGTCCCAGGTATTCGTAGGAAGAAAAACGGTACCCGGTCTCTTCCAACAGCTCGCGCGCAACGGCTTCCTGATTGCTGGCGTCCGTATCATCCACACAGCCACCCGGTATTTCCAGGCATATTTCGCCCAATGCATGACGATATTGACGGATCATGACCACTTTGCCTTCTTCGGTAATGCCCACTGCTCCCACCCAGGTGGAAAAATCATATACATAATACGGTGATACAATGCTGCCGTCGGGCTTTTCGCATACCTCACGTCGTACCTTGAACCATGGGTCGTTGAAAATATATTCGGAAGAAAGCGTTTTCCATTTCATGGGCTGGATTCATTTGTACTACACGTATAACTTACCATTTCATTTTTTCCCTGAGTGCATTTACATGTGCAGTATGATGCCTGCCATGCCAGGCATACATACCCAGCAGGTACCAGAGCCGCATGGTCTTTTTATGTTCGGGATGAAAAACCGTACGGTTATTCCAGTCATCATCCTTTACATATTTCAAGGTTTCGTATAAGCGGGTATGTACGGCATGCAAAATAGTAAGCGAAATATTGATTGGTAATTTTTCCACATCATGCAGTAAGACCCACTGATTCTCATCATACGGTTTGATGGTGGGATTGTCTTCGGTAAGCCCGAGTTTGAACCGGATATAGGCATTCATATGGCTGTCGGCCACATGATGCACGAGCTGATGCACGGTCCACCCGCCATCGCGGTAAGGGGTATGCAACTGGTCTTCGTTCAAATTCAACACCGCACTTTCCAGTTGAAGCGGTAAAAATTTTATATCGGCCAGCCACTCCACTTTCTGTGCTACAGAAAAAGGCCTGGGCTCGTATTGGCCAATGGGATAGCGGGGGTCGATTGCAACAGAAGGCATAATGGTTTATTTGATTACTTGTAATAATTCTACCTCAAATATCAAAGTAGCGCCACCGGGAATATCGCTTCCCGCACCACGGTCGCCATAGGCCAGATCAGAAGGTATCCACAAACGCCAGTGACTGCCTTCCTTCATCATCGGAAGTGCTACCTGCCAGCCCTTGATGAGGGCACGGAGCGGGGCCGTGAAGGGCTGTCCTCTTTTGAAGGAATTATCAAATTCCTTTCCATCGAGCAGCGTGCCTTTGTAATGGGCCTTTACAGATTCCGATACCAGTGGTTGTGCCCCGGTACCCTCTTTGATCACTTCATACTGTATACCGCCGGTCAATTCCTTTACGCCTTCTTTGGAAATATTTTGCGCCATAAATGCGGCGCCGGCTGTTTTTTGTGCTTCAATTTTTCCCTGCATATATTCCTTTAATTTGTTTTGTACGCTCATGAGTTTTCAATTATCCTTTCATTAGTCTTCCCGCAGCGAACGGCCCGTGCGGTATATAAATACATCTTCGAGATTGGCCATCTTCATCGATTTAGGCCGTTCAAATCCTTCGGCGATCAACTGATCAATCAACGCATCCGGCGTGTCGAGTGCAATGATTTGGCCGGCATCTATGATGGCCACGCGATCGCAGAGGTATTCTGCTTCATCCATATAATGGGTGGTGATGATCACGGTTGTACCCCGCTGGCGTATATTCCGGATCAACTCCCAGAGGCTTCTTCTCGCCTGCGGATCGAGTCCAGTGGTGGGTTCATCGAGAAATATAATCCGCGGTTCATTGATCAGCGTGGTGGCAACAGAGAATCGTTGTTTCTGTCCGCCACTCAGCTCCTTCACTTTGGCCTTTGCTTTATCCTTCAGGTTCACCGTCTCCAGCAATTCCATCGGATCGACGGTACGATTGTACAGCCCGCAAAAAAGTTCGATCAACTGCACCAGGTTGAGACCGGGATAATACCCGCTGGCCTGCAACTGTACCCCGATGATTTTCTTGATCTCTTCGGGTCGCTTATCCAGATCAAACCCGTCCACGATTACTTCACCGCTGGTCTTTTCCCGCAGGGTTTCGATGATCTCCAGGGTGGTGGACTTGCCGGCTCCATTGGGACCCAGTAATCCGAATATCTCCCCTTCTTTTACATCAAAGGAGATTCCTTTTACCGCCTGGAAATTGCCATAATTCTTTACAAGATTCTTTACAGATATGATCGTACCTGACATGGTTACTAATTAGGGGTTAAAGATAACTCCATTTTTACATCTGCTGTCTGGAAGTGTGAACCCGTTACATCCACCGCTTTGAATCCATAGCGTTCGTAGAGACGTAATGCTGTTTGGAGTTTGGTGCTGGAAAACAGAAATAGTTTACTTGCCTGCAATGCCTTCGCTTCTTCCACACATTTTTCCAATAAGAGCTTGCTGATGCCTTTGCCCCGGTATTCTTCATCCACAGCCATTTTCACCAGTTCAAATTCGTGCTCACTTTCTTTCCAGAGGCCGGCAGTACCGATTACCCTGCTTCCATCCATGGCCAGATAGATGCGGCCTCCTTTGTCGAGAACAATTCCCCTGGGATCGTTGAGAATTTCGAGATCATAGGATTCAGTTAATTCAAATTTATCCAGCCATTGCAGGTTCAGCCGTTTGAAATCGGGCTGATACCGGTCTTCATAATTGATTATTTCGATCATTGGTCTTCTTTCAGGTAGGTTTCAAGTTCTTCCATCATTAATTTACTGCCCACAAAGAATGGAACCCGCTGGTGCAATTCCGTAGGTTGTATATCCAGTATTCTTTCCTTTCCGTTCGTTGCTTTACCACCCGCCACTTCCACTATAAAAGCAAAGGGGTTACATTCATACAGCAGCCTCAATTTCCCTTTGGGTTTGCTGGTAGTACCCGGATAAGTAAATATCCCTCCTTTAATAAGATTGCGGTGTACATCGGCCACCATGCTTCCAATATAGCGCTGGGTATAGGGGCCTCCATTGGTTTTATCTTTTTTCTGACAGGCAGTAATGTATTTTTTTACGCCCTCGCTGTATTCGAAGAAGTTACCATGGTTCACGGAATAGATTCTCCCTATTTCAGGGCATTTGATATCCGGATGGCTCAGGGTCCATTCACCAATGGAAGGGTCGAGCGTAAAGCCATTCACTCCCCGACGGGTGGCGTATACCAGCATGGTGGAAGAACCATAGATCATATAACCTGCGGCCACCTGCTGATTGCCGGGTTGCAGGAAGTCTTCTTTGGTAACCAGAGAGCCCACGGGCGTAACGCGTCTGTACACACCGAAGATGGTACCGATGGACACATTCACATCAATATTGGCACTGCCATCGAGGGGATCATAAAGGCATACATATTTCGACTTTTTACTGATCTCATCATCGAAGGCCACATAATCGTCGAGTTCTTCACTGGCAATACCGGCGCAACTGATACCGTGACGGAGAACACCGGTAAACTGGTCATTGGCATACACGTCCAGTTTCTTCACCTCCTCCCCTTGTACGTTTACGGTGCCTGCATCTCCGAGGATATCAACCAATCCCGCCTTGTTCACTTCCACATTTACGCGCTTGGCAGCAAGACCCATATCCCGCAGCAAACGGGATAATTCGCCGGTGGCATGGGGAAAATCGCGGAGCTGCTGAATGGTGAATTCGTCGAGGGTTAATATTTTCCGGTTGATAGCCATATTGCAAGGTTTAATGCAGGACAAAAATAAGGGAATAGGTTAAAGTTAAAGGGTATTACAAGGCAGGAATAAAAGTTGATGTGAATATTCCGACATTTGCGAATTCATAAGATACTTGTTATAATACTATTTATCAATACGTGTATGAAAGTCTTCAAATTCGGCGGAGCCTCGGTTAACAGTATAGAGCGAATTCAAAATCTTCCCGCCATCCTGCAGCGCTCGGCCGGAGAAAAACTGGTGATCATTGTATCTGCCATGGGAAAGACCACCAACGCCCTCGAAAAAGTAGCCGAAGCTTTTTTTGCCGGAAAAAAAGACGAAGCCCTGCAATTATTTGAACAGGTAAAACAACAGCACCTAACCACCGCCAAATACCTGCTGGTCACGCATTATCTCGCCTGCGAAACACAGCTCCGCGATTTTTTTACCGAAGTGGAATGGCTGCTGCATGATAAACCGGTACGGGATTATGATTATTATTACGACCAGGTAGTATGCGCCGGTGAGTTATTCTCCACCGCTATCGTAAGTGCGTTCCTGAATGAAAAAGGGATTACCAATAAATGGCTCGATGTACGCGATATATTCCGCACCGATAATGATTTCCGGGATGCTGCGATAGACTGGCCGTTCACACAGCAAGTCGTAGCACAAACGGTACAGCCTTTATTCAACCAGTATGATATACTGCTTACACAAGGATTTATCGGGGCTACGTCTGAAAATGAAAGCACCACGCTGGGCCGTGAAGGCAGTGATTATACGGCTGCCGTATTTGCCAATATGCTGGATGCGGAAAGCCAGACCATTTGGAAGGATGTGGAAAGTGTAATGAATGCCGACCCCAAACAATTTCCGGAAGCCGTACCCATGTATGAGCTGAATTATAACGAGGTGATCGAAATGGCCTATTATGGCGCACAAGTGATACACCCCAAGACCATTAAGCCACTGCAAAACAAAGGCATTCCTTTACTGGTAAAATGTTTCCTGGATCCCAATCTCCCCGGTACGGTGATCCATAACCAGCCGGTACACCATCTTCCACCGGTGATCGTACTGAAAGAAAACCAGGTGCTGGTACAAATGAGTTCGCGTGATTTCTCCTTTATCGGCGAGCAGCACGTGGGAAATATCTATCAGTTGTTTGAAAAACTGCATATCAAACCCAACCTCACGCAAAATGGTGCCATCAGTTTTCTTTGTGTATTGGATGACCGGTCGGATAAGATTGAAAAACTGGCTCTTGAAGCATCCGCTTTTCTGGATGTACAGGTACAAAAAGAATTATCCCTTCTTACGGTCCTTCACTACAGTAAAGAGGTATTCGAAAAACTGACTGCCGGTAAAACGATCTTATTGCGGCAGCAAACTCCGGAAACCATTCAACTGTTGCTTTCGGTGCAGAAGGGATAATTGCAAGTAAAAATTATCTTAACGGATATCGCCATCATCACCACATCCCATACCCGGGAAGGTGAATGTGCAGCAACCGGTATTGGCGCCTGATTTATAATAACCGGGCGTACCTACCACCTGGTAATCGCGATCCACTACTAATTTATAATATGATTTGGCACTGCCTGCTGTACCATAATTAAATTTCAATACAGGTGTGGTCATACAGGCCTGGCTGGGGTCTGCCTGAAACAGGGGGGTAAAGCCAGTCCAGGTGGCACCATCTGCACTATACGCTGCACTTACTACGGAAGACCAGGTAAAGCAGGAACCAAATTGCATTCCCCAATGGCTGAGGTTTTGCACGGTTCCGTTATTGCCATTACCGGGGTTGGAATTCTGAACACTCCAAACCCATTCCCATTTCCCATTCACCAAAGACCGGCTTTCCAATGTAATGATATACGCTGTTGGATTGCATGTACCAGCAGTACCGCGGCCAGATAATCCACCAGTATACATGAGTGATGAAACAGGCATCGTAACGCCGGCATTACGAGTTGTACTTTCAGGATTCGGGGTGTGTGCATTCTTCTGACAAGCAGTCGCAGCAATTACTACGGCAATAAAAGAGGCAAATAAGAGGCGAGGTGTTTTCATAAGTTATTTTTTGGATTAAAAAAGTGTCGCGGGTTTTCAAATATCCTCCCCACCGACACCTTAAATGTAATACCCCTGTCATGAAAATAAAACATGTATTCACGAAGGATTATTACTTTTTATGGGGCATAAAAAAACCCGCCAAAAGGCAGGTATTAATACCAGTTTAAGTATATGTACTTATTTCTTTGCTTCTACGGTGATCGTTTGCACGATTTTTTTCGCCACCGGTTTATCATTGAGCAGGGCCGGTTGCCAGGTACCCATCTTTTCCATGCGTACAATCAGTTCATCATTAAAGTCCTCACCATCTTTTACTGATTTGAGTACTTTAAAATTGACCGGCACTCCATCTTTGTCCACGATGAATTCCACTTGCACATACGCTTTATTGATCCCTTTGGGCAGCCAGGCTGTCATATCGTTGCCCAACTGCTCCAGGTATTTGGCAAATGCGCTAGCACCACCGGGATATTGCGGCCATTGGTGTACGGATGCCACCAACATTCCCACATTACGGGTGCGATGCTCCATTGGCGGGCGTTTTATGACCAGTTTTTCTTCCGGCAGTTCTTTCATTTTTTTGGGCGGCACTTCATTCACCAGGTATTCACCTTTATCATCGATCATCACCACCGGCAATTGTTTGTATTTGTCAAAATAATCATACGCATCTTCCAGTCGTGCAGCGAATTTTTTCAATCCCGGATCGTCTTTTGTCAGATTCTCCAGGTATTTCACACTGCGATCCACATTGTATCGGATGGGGAATATATGCACCGGTATAAAATCCTGCCCCTGATCTTTGGCATAGGCAGCGAGAATATACAATTCATCGATCTGCTCGTCGCGGATAGGAATGCAACCCACCGTTACACAACTGCCATGAATATAAATCTCACTGCCTGGTCGCAGGGAGTCGCTCAGCATTTTATCCGACACATTCGGATAATTGATCCCGAGGGAGAGGTAATAATTACTCTTGGGGTTGAATTCATTGATATAATAAAAACCTTCCGGCACCTGGTAATCCCCTTCCATACGCTTGGGGCCAAGAGTTCCGGCCAGTGCGCAAACCCGGTAAGTCTTAAATAACTGGAATTGTTCCTTCAGTTCGTTCTTCACCCATACTTCCAGTTGACTATCGTACTTAAAGGAACGGATATAAATATACTTTGCCGGCCATTTAAGTTTCTTAGCCTCAAATTGTTTTTGCAAGGTGTCTGCCTTCCGTTGCATGGCTTCGCTGGGCCGCGGAAAACTTTTCTGGTAATCAATAAAGGAGAAGGAATTGCTACCACCCCTGGGAGCCTGGGGTTGTGCCAATGCCGGCATAAACATTCCTGCGAAAATAATGGATCCTAAAAGGCTCTTCATGTGTTGCTTTCTGTTTGGATGAACGACAGGTACAGGATTATATTTTCAATGATTTATTAAACTATTGATAAAGATAGTTAAAAGTCCGAGAATACAGAGTCCGGAAGACCGCAAATACAAAGACCGGAAGACCGTGAATACAAAGTCCGGAAGACCGCAAATACAGAGTCCGGAAGACCGGAAGTCAGGAAATACTTTCCGGACTCACCGTCTTTCGGACTTACTGACTTTCGGACTTCCGGACTCACCGTCTTTCGGACTTCCCGACTCACCGTCTTTTGGACTTACTGACTTTCTGACTTCCGGACTTACCGTCTTTCGGTCTTCCGGACTTCCCGACTTCCGGACTTCCCGACTTTCCAACTCACAAATTTCCTCTCGCATCCTGCTCCCTTTCCAACGCTTCAAACAGGGCTTTAAAATTTCCTTTGCCAAAGCTTTGGGCCCCTTTGCGTTGAATGATCTCAAAGAAAAGGGTCGGGCGGTCTTCGAGGGGTTTGCTGAATATCTGCAACAGGTATCCTTGATCATCCCGGTCTATTAAAATACCCAGGCGCTGAAGGGGTTCCAGGTCTTCATCTATCTTGCCCACCCTTTCCAGTACCGTTTCATAATAACTGGGCGGAATATTCAGGAATTCCACGCCCCGCTCCTGCAATTGGGTAACGGTGGATACTATATCATTGGTGGCAATAGCCACGTGCTGGCAACCTTCGCCATTGTAAAAATCGAGGTATTCTTCTACCTGGCTTTTCTTTTTGCCTTCGGCTGGCTCATTGATGGGGAATTTCACATATCCATTGCCGTTACTCATCACCTTGCTCATCAATGCAGAGTATTCCGTTGAAATATCCTTATCATCAAAACTGAGGATATTGCGGAAGCCCATTACTTCTTCATAGAATTTTACCCAGGGGTTCATCTGGTTCCAACCCACATTACCCACACAATGATCCACATACAATAAACCGGTGGAAGTAGGGTTATAATTGGATTTCCATTCGCGAAAACCCGGCATAAAGATCCCGTTATAATTTTTCCGCTCTACAAACACGTGTACCGTATCTCCATAGGTATGAATACCACTTAGCACGACGTCCCCTTGCTCATCGTTCAATACTGTGGGCTCCAGGTATGCCTTTCCTCCCCGTTTGGTGGTTTCTTCAAAGGCACTGCGGGCATCATCCACGCGCAGCGCCAGCACTTTTACGCCATCCCCGTGTTTGTAAATATGGTCAGCGATGGGATTGTTGATCCGTAACGGTGTGGTGAGTACAAACGTGAGCTTATTTTGACGGATCACATAACTCACCTTATCCTTCATGCCCGTTTCGGGGCCGGCATAGGCAAGGGATTGAAAGCCAAATGCTGTTTTATAAAAATGGGCCGCCTGTTTGGCATTGCCCACATAAAACTCTACATAATCAGTTCCCTGCAGGGGAAGAAAATCAGTCTGGGAATTGGGTTGAATAGCGGTTGCTAATAAGGTAGACATAGCAAAATTTTTGAAATGAAATAAATGGAAACTATACAGGCCCGTCGTTTGGGCGGAGATCAGCACCGATAAAATGAATCCATCGCCAGTGCTTCCATCAGCAGGTTGAAACTGCAGCGCTGGTCAGTAAAAAGTTTATGCGGATAATCCGGGTGCATGATGCAAAGGTAAAGTTTAATTCATAATGGTTGTAAAGGGCCTTATTTCGCCGCCCATAAACTGATAAATCCCTATTTTTGAGCCTGCCAAAAACCATACCTGCTGCTGCATGTTTTTTTTTGATACCAACTTTTATATAGCCATGGTTATTCTGCAGGCCATCTGCGTTATACACTGTGTGCGTAAAGGCAACCAGCAAAAATGGATCTGGCTGATTGTGTTTCTCCCCCTGATTGGCTCCGTGGTATATTTTTTCTCCGAAATCTTTACCAACCGCGAAATGCGTTCGGTACAATCCGGCGTGGGTGAAATATTCAATCCGTCGGGGACCATCCGTAAACTGGAAGATAATCTTCGCTTTTCCGATACGTTCAATAACCGGATCGCACTGGCTGATGCTTACCTCAAAGCCAGTCAACCCGGTATGGCCATCCCCCTTTATGAGAATAGCCTCACCGGAGCCTTTGCCGAAAACGAATACGCGATAAAGCAATTGATCGCTGCCTATTATGCGGAAAAAAGATATGCGGAGATCGTTGGCATTACGCCGAAAATATATAAGCAACCGCAATTCCCCCGTTCGAAAGCACATATCCTCTACGCTATGTCGCTGGCTTATACCGGTCGGGATGATATGGCCGAACAGGAATTTACGGGATTAAGAGGGCGCTTCTCTAACTTTGAGGCCCGGTATTATTATGCATTGTTCCTGCAAAAAAACAACCGGATAGACGAGGCCCGGCAATTATTGCGGGAAATAACAGAAGAAATACCCCAACTCAGCGCTGCTGAAAGAAGATTCAATAACCAATGGATCGGCCTCTCGAAAGAACTTTTAAAAAAATTACCCTGATAAACACCCACATGATAAAAAAAGCAGGCATACTCGGCGGAGGACAATTAGGAAGAATGCTATTACAAGCTGCAGCCAACTATCCGGTAGAAACCTATGTACTGGAAAATGATGCTGAATGTCCGGCCGCCCATCTATGCCATCATTTCGAATTGGGGGATATCCGGGATTTTGATGCTGTATATACTTTTGGTAAAAAAGTGGATGTACTCACCATCGAAATCGAAAATGTAAATGTGGAGGCCCTCGAAAAACTGGAAGCAGAAGGATTGAAAATAATCCCACGGCCTTCCGTACTTCGAACGATCAAAAATAAGATACTTCAAAAACAATATTATCAGCAACACCAGATACCCGGCGCCCCCTTCATCATTACACAAAACAGGGAAGAACTGGCACAGCATGCAGACTTTTTACCTGCTGTGCATAAAATTGGAGAAGGTGGTTACGATGGCAAGGGCGTTCAGTTGCTGCGTGAACAGGCTGATATTGCAAAAGGATTTGATGCACCCGCTGTATTGGAAAAAATGGTGGACATACATAAAGAGATCGCACAAACAGTGGCCATCAGCGAATCGGGTGCTACGGCCCTTTATCCACCTGTGGAGATGCTGTTCGACCCCACCCTTAATTTATTGGATTACCAGCTTTGTCCTGCCGAACTCAGCACACAAACCCTGTACCGGGTAGAAGCCATTGCCCTCACAGTGGCCCGTAATTTCAAATCGCCCGGCCTGTTTGCCGTAGAAATGTTTATAGATAAAAACGGGGACGTACAGGTAAATGAAACGGCCCCGCGTGTACACAACAGTGGACACCATACCATTGAGGCCCACTACTCCTCCCAATTTGATATGCTTTGGCGGATCATGCTCAACTATCCGTTGGGGAGTACCGATGCCATACTTCCTTCCATCATGGTCAATATCATTGGCACAGATGGTCATAGCGGTCCGGTAAAGTATGAAGGTCTGGAAGAGGTACTCAAAATTGAAAATGCCTTCATCCATCTATATGGGAAAAAAGAAACCCGCCCCGGTCGGAAAATGGGGCATGTAACTATACTCAGCAACGAAAAACAGGAATTATTGCATCAGTCCAACCGGATAAAGCACACATTGCTACCAAAAGCTTAATCCACCTGTCACTTTAAATTACCGCCTGTACGAAGCCACTGCCAACGTACGAAAGGCCAGGGTCTTTTTCACGTCCAAAAGAGGCGATAATGCGTTATCTTTATTGCATTTACAAATTACCCCTAGTACAGCCCAAAACCATGAGACGACTACCATACGTATTCATTTTTTTTATCATATTAATTGTATCTGCCTGTGGCGGAAAGAAAAAGGATTCGGAGGCCGTACAAAAACAATCCGGTGCCAAAGCCCCTCCCATGCGGGTGGATGGCTATGTGGTAATGCCACAACCTTTTCAGGAAAACCTGGAAATACCCGGCAGTATAGTAGCCAATGAAGTGGGGGAAATACATCCCGAAACATCGGGCCGTATCGTACAGTTGAATGTAGTAGAAGGAAAATTTGTGGGCAAAGGTGCCGTACTCGCCAAACTCTATGATGGCGATCTGCGGGCACAGCTCAACAAAATACAGGTGCAACTGGCATTGGCACAAAAAACAGAAGAACGGCAGGCTCAATTATTGAAAATACAAGGTATCAGTCAGCAGGATTATGATATCAGTCTGTTGCAGGTAAACAGTTTGAAAGCCGACATCGGCATTTTACAAACCAGCATTGCAAAAACAGTTGTGCGTGCTCCCTTCAGTGGTAAGATTGGTCTGAATAAAATAAGCCCCGGTGCTTATGTAACACCCGCTTCGGTTATTGCCGTTATTAACCAGACCGATGAACTGAAACTGGACTTCACCGTTCCTGAAAAATATTCAGGACTGATGAAGACCGGTCAATTGGTTTCGTTTAAAATCGATGGATCCAGTAAAGAGTTTGGCGCTAAAGTGGTGGCCACAGAAGCCAACCTGATGGAAAATACCCGAAGCCTAACCGTGCGCGCCGCCATTATGGGAAGAGATGAGGCACTGATACCCGGTGCATTTGCCAAAGTAAAACTCAGTCTTGATCCTGATCCCAATGCATTGCTGGTGCCCACACAGGCGATATTACCACAGGCAAGGGGTAAGAAAGTGATTTTATATAAAGGGGGTACGGCCATCTTTGCGGATGTAACTACAGGAGTAAGAGATTCCGCCCGAATACAAATCATTGATGGCATAAAGGCCGGAGATACAATTGTAGTTACCGGTCTTATGAGTGTACGGCCTGAAGCGAAGATCCAAATCGGAAAGATCGTTAACGGAACAAAAAAGTGAACGGTGAATAAACCTTAAGGAAGTTAAATATCCACCATTCACCTTTCACTATTGACAATTGACCCATGAATATTTCTGAATTAAGTTTACGCAGACCAGTACTTGCCATTGTGATGAATATCATCATTGTGGTCTTCGGTGTTATCGGGTTTAAATTTCTGGGTGTGCGGGATTATCCGGCAATTGATCCTCCCAATATCAGTGTCCGTACTTCCTACCCGGGTGCCAATGCCGATATTATTGAAACACAGATCACCGAACCACTAGAGAAAGCGATCAATGGGATTGCCGGTATCAAAAACATTACATCCAGCAGCAGCAACGGTACCAGCAATATCAACGTGGAATTCAACCTGGGCGAAGATCTCGAAACAGCAGCCAATGATGTAAGGGATAAAGTATCACAGGCACAACGCTCCCTTCCCTCCGACCTCGACGCCCCGCCCGTGGTGTCCAAAGCAGATGCCAGTTCTGACCCCATCCTGTCCATGACCCTGCAGAGTGATACCCGCAATCCGCTGCAGATGACGGAATATGCCAACAATGTACTCGTAGAACGGTTGCAAACCATTCCCGGTGTAAGTGGAATACAGATATGGGGCGAAAAAAAATATGCGATGCGTATCTGGATCAAACCTTCGCAACTGGTAGCTAAAAAAATTACAGCCGGCGATGTACAGGCCGCTTTACTTCGAGAAAATGTGGAATTACCTTCGGGAAAGATCTCCGGCAATTCCACCGAACTGACTGTTCGCACATTCGGCAGATTGAATACAGAGGAAGAATTCAGCAACCTTATTGTAAAAAATGTGGATGGTGCGGATGTATCACTCGGCGATGTGGCCGATGTAATATTGGGTCCTGAAAACGAAGAATCTGTATTGAAAGGCGATGGAATACCGATGATCGCTTTGGCCATCATTCCTCAGCCGGGCTCTAACTATGTATCGATTTCTGATGAATTTTACAAGCGTATTGAACAGATCAAAAAAGATGTACCCAAAGATATCCGGATCAATATCGCACTTGACCAAACCCGCTTCATCAAAAAATCCATTCTCGAGGTACAGGAAACACTCATGATCGCATTCCTGCTGGTAGTGATGATCATTTACGCTTTTTTCCGCGATTGGATCATTGCCATCCGCCCGCTGATCGATATTCCCGTATCACTCATAGGTGCCTTCTTTATCATGTACCTGATGGGTTTTACCATCAATGTGCTTTCGCTGCTGGCCATTGTACTGGCTACCGGTCTGGTGGTGGATGATGGTATTGTAGTAACGGAAAATATCTATAAAAAAATGGAGAAGGGCATGAACAAGTGGCAGGCCGCCCTCGAAGGATCGAAAGAAATTTACTTTGCCGTAATCGCCACCTCTATCACACTGGCGGTGGTATTCCTTCCCATTATCTTTCTGCAGGGATTTGTAGGAAGATTGTTCCGCGAATTTGGCATTGTGGTGGCCGGTGCTGTATTGATATCTGCTTTTGTATCGCTAACCCTTACACCGGTACTGAACGTAAAACTTTCCCGGAAAAATGTACACAAACATTCCTGGTTCTATAATAAAACGGAACCCTTCTTCCGCTGGATGGAAAATACTTACCAGCGTATGCTCCGTGGGTTTATGTATGTTCGCAGAATAGCCTGGTTCATCATTGTTGCATGTGGATTCTCGATATACTTCATTTACCAGAATCTTCAATCGGAACTGGCGCCCATGGAAGACAGGAGCCAATTCAGGTTACAACTATCTGCACCGGAAGGCACTTCCTTCGATGCCATGGATACCTATGTAAGCCGTTTGAATAATTTTATGCTGGACTCTGTACGGGAGCGGGATGTGGTACTGAGTGTAACAGCACCCGGATTCACCGGCTCGGGTAATGCCAATACCGGCTTTGTACGGGTAACCCTTGTACCACCCACAGACAGAAGGCGCACACAAAAAGAAATTGTGGCCATGGTGAATAAAAACCTGTCCAAATTCAATGAAGGACGGGCTTCGGTGATCGAAGAACAAACCATATCAGTGAACCGCCGGGGTGGTTTGCCTGTATCGTTTGTAATTCAGAATAATAACTTTGAAAAACTAACTGCCATACTTCCCAAAATTCTGGAACAGGCCCGCCAAAGTAAAGTACTGATGAATGCAGATGTGGACCTGAAATTCAATAAACCGGAACTGCGTGTGGAAATTGAACGCCTGAAAGCAGCTCAATTGGGTGTGAGCGTAAATGATATTTCACAAACATTGCAGTTGGCATATAGCAACCGGCGCCTCGGTTATTTTACCAAAGAGGGCAAACAATACCAGGTAATGGGACAAGTAGCCCGTGATGACCGCGATGATCCGGATGACCTGAAATCACTGTATGTACGCAATAATCGCGGTGAACTCATTTCGCTCGATAACCTGGTAAGTACAACCGAAGCAAATACACCACCGACCATCTACCATTTCAACCGGTATAAGTCTGCCACCATCTCTGCAGGTTTGCAGCCCGGCAGAACGATCGGTGATGGTATTGTAGAAATGGAAAAAATCACCAAGGGATTGCTGGATGATACATTTACCACTTCCCTCTCCGGCTCTTCCCGCGATTTCAGAGAGAGCAGCAGCAATACCAGCTTTGCTTTATTCCTTGCATTGGGGCTCATTTTCCTCATCCTCGCTGCGCAATTTGAAAGTTTTATCGATCCGCTGATCATCATGCTTACCGTTCCATTGGCATTTGCCGGTGCGTTGCTCACCCTTTGGATCTTTGGTCAAACACTCAATATTTTCTCACAGATCGGTATCATTATGCTGATCGGACTGGTAACAAAAAATGGAATCCTAATTGTAGAATTTGCCAATCAAAACCAGGAAAAGGGCATGAGCAAATATGAAGCCGCGATCTATTCCGCTACACAGCGTTTGCGCCCTATTCTTATGACCAGCCTCGCCATGGCCTTGGGTGCCTTGCCACTGGCATTGTCGCTGGGTGCCTCTTCTACCAGCCGCATACCGCTCGGTTTGGTGATCGTAGGAGGTATTCTGTTCTCTTTGATCCTGACCCTCTTTGTGATACCAGCCATGTATTCATTCTTATCCACCAAAAAGAAAAAGAACCCGGTCGACGAATATATTCATCCGGAAAAACAAACAGCAGAAAAGGCCGAGGCCCACGTATAACTGATAACCATGAGTAAGTATTTTTTGTCCCTTATCATTTTGTTGAGCGCATTGCAGGCAACTGCGCAACGGCAGCTTCCGCTCGAAGAAGCCATTGCGACTGCCCTGAAAAATAATTACGATATACAGTTGTCCAAAAATGATTCGGCTGTGGCAGCCCTCGATTATTCGTACCGCAATGCGGTCTTTTTACCCAGGGTGAATGGTACGGTTGGCACCACCTGGAATACCAGCAATCAACGGCAAACCCTGGCCGACGGAAGTAAACGGCAGCAAAATGGGATTCGCTCCAATAATATTAATGCAGCATTGAATCTTAACTGGACCTTATTCGATGGTATGAAAATGTTTGCCACCCGCGATAAGGCAGCAGAATTCATCAAGCTGGGCGAATTGGGCATTAAAAACCAGGTGATCAATACCATTGCCACGGTTATCACTACCTATTACAATATCGTACGGCAAAAACAATTGCTCAAAGCAGTGGAAGAACAAATGTCGCTCAGTCAGGAACGAGTGAAGCTGGCCCAATACAAACTGGATATTGGCGTGGGAGCAAAACCGGACGTATTGCAGAGCAAAGTGGACAACAATGCGCAAAAAGCCCTGCAACTCGAGCAGCAAACATTGATCGCCCAATTGAAAGAGCAACTAAACCAGGCCATGAATGTGAAAGATACTCCACCCTATGAGGTGGCCGATTCCATTCCCATCCAAAAAGCCATATCGCTGGGAGATATTCAAAACGGATTGCTCACTACGAATCCTGCATTACTGATCACCCAAAAGAATATTTCCATTGCCCACCTTACATTGAAAGAACGGAAAGCAGAACGCTGGCCAACGGTATCCTTCAATTCGGTTTATAATTTCTCACGTACCAATAATCAGACAGTCATCAACCCCTTTTCTCCCTTATTCAGCCAGAGCAAAGGATTGAATTATGGGCTTACGGCCAGCATTCCCATTTTAAATAATTTCAACAATAAGCGACAGATCAAACAGGCAGAACTGGATATCAGGAACCAGCAATTGATCCTGGAAAATCAGCAATCACAACTCAATCTGGCAGTGGTGAACGCATTTCTGGAATATGAACAACAGAAAAAAGCCCTGGCATTGGAAGAGGAAAATATTTTGCTGGCTAAAGAAAATGTAAGCATCGTGTTTCAGGTTTATAAACTCAATTCCACTACGCTCATTCAACTCAAGGAAGCGGAAAAAAGCCTGCAGGACGCTTATACACGCCTTATTACGGCCCGGTATAATACCAAAGTGTCGGAGACCGAATTGCTCCGGCTGAAAGGCGATTTGGTAAAATAGCGGGTTTCCCATTTTTAGCTTTTCTTTGTGGCTTAAAACCGCAAACATGGACCCTATCGTTGGAATCATAATGGGCAGTGACAGTGATCTGAACGTGATGCAGGCTGCTGCTGATATTTTAAAACAATTTGGCATCCCGCATGAGGTAACCGTAGTATCAGCACACCGCACCCCGCATCGTATGATCGAATATGCGCAAACGGCCCGTGAGCGCGGATTGAAAGTGATCATAGCCGGAGCCGGCGGTGCCGCACATCTGCCGGGCATGGTAGCTTCGGTAACTGTATTGCCTGTGATTGGCGTCCCCATCAAGTCATCCAATTCCATTGACGGATGGGATTCTGTTTTATCTATCCTTCAAATGCCGAATGGCGTACCAGTAGGTACCGTTGCGTTGAATGCAGCTAAAAATGCCGGCATACTCGCAGCAGAAATATTGGGCACAGCCGACAGCGCTATTGCCGATACCGTAGCTGCTTATAAAAACTCTCTCAATAATGAAGTGATTGAAAAAGTAGAGAAGCTGAAACAGGCGGGATGGGAGAATAAATTTGATTAATTTTGTGGCACTATGATACCAGTAAAAGAAGCGACCAGTAAGGCGATTAATTACATTGCCATGTTGTTTGAACAATCACAGATTTTTGGGGTTGAAGAAGTTGAAATAACGGATGACAGTAAATATTGGCTGATCACTATAGCCATAGCAGACGACTCAAACTCCTCCCCGATCCCTTATGCAAACATTCTCAAAAAAGACAAAAAAAAATACAAGGTGGTTCAACTGGATTCAAACACAGGGGATTTGAAATCTGTAAAAATGAGGCTTTTTAATGAATGACGCTTGAGCAGATCCTAAATAAGCGCAATAAATATAAGGGTCTGCTGATCGATACGAATTTAATGTTGCTATTCATTATTGGAAGTTTCAATAATAATTTGATTCAAAACTTCAACAGGCTCAAAAAATTTTCTAAGGAAGATTATAGCACGCTCACAAAGTTAATAAGTCTTTTTACTGATAAAATCCTGATCACTCCACACATCCTCACCGAGTTATGCAACCTATCAGATTCATTAAACCTACGGTCGGATTATCAAATTTTTCGATTCCTCGCATCTTTAACTGAAAAACTCAAAGAAGACAATACCATGTCTTTGCAAATTATTAATGATGATACCAATGCATTTTATAAATTTGGGATTGCTGATGCAGGTGTTTTAAATCTGGCGAAACAAAATTCATTAGTACTGACCGATGATCTCAGTTTATACCATTTAATTTCATCAAAAGGGTATGATGTCATAAATTTTACACTACTTATGAATCTCTATGAGTAAAATCGTATATACTTGCTGCTTGCTGGCCTTTTTACTAGCGATACAATTTTTTTTCACCGCCTGCGGCAACCATCATATGCTCAAAGAAGTAAAAACACTGGACCACTACCCTTCTGCCTCCGGCATGGAGTACGTAAACGGACAACTGTTCATCATCGGCGATGATGCCAATCAACTGCTGATACTCGACAGCAATCTGGCGATCAAAGATTCCATTCGTTTGTACGATTTTCCGGAGAAAAGAATTCCCAAAGACCGGAAAGCTGACCTGGAATCGATCACCCTCACCGCTGATAATAAATTACTCCTGATGGGGTCCGGCTCCAAAGACCCCTACCGCAATACCGCCTGGCTCATCGATCCGCAAACCCATCAAAAAGATAGTATTCAACTGGATACATTTTACGCCCGCCTGAAGGCCAATAATATCCACGTACTGAATCTTGAAGGCTCCTGCGCCATACCCGGCTACCAATTACTCTCCAACCGGGGCAGTAAAGGATACCCTAAAAACCAATTGATATTTACCCATCCTCTTTTTTGGGAAAAGCAAGCGCATGCTCCTATCACGGCCCTTTTTCTTGGCGTACAGCAAGACAGTACCGTATTCAACGGTGTGTCCGGTATGGCCTATGCCCGCCAGTCAGACCGCCTGTTGCTCACTGTTTCCACCGAAGACACCCGCAATGCAATGGATGATGGCGCTATCGGAAAAAGCTACCTCTGGATGATTAAAAACATTTCAGGAAAAAAAAGATGGAGTGCCGTTAACCCGGATATCATCATTGACCTGGAAGAAGTGGATCATCGGTTCAAAGGACAGAAAATCGAATCCGTTTGCATCATGAAAGAAAGCACAGGGTTCCTCGACCTGCTATTGGCAGCCGATAACGACAACGGAACCAGCACCCTCTTTAAAGTCAGCATCAGCAAAGAATAAGTGCATTACAGGAAAAAACTGTAAATTACTCTACCGATTTTGTTCAACCATTCGATATGAGAAAACCTGCCTTCCTGCTTATTTTAATATGGGTATTGATTAGCCAAAGTACCCATTCACAGACACCGCTGAAAATGCGGGATGCTTCTGTAAAAGGGCCTCAAACTTTTGCCATTATCATGGGGGTATCGAAATATAAATTTGTACGCCCCCTTGCCTACGCCGATAAAGATGCGGAACTATTTCGTGACTATCTTAAATCCCCGGGAGGCGGCAGTGTAAAGGAAGAGAATATTTTTTGCCTGCTCAACGAACAGGCCCTCAATTCCAACTTCTGGACCAAAGGATTTCAATGGCTGCGGGCCAAGCAATTACAGAAAGGCGATAAACTGTTCATCTACCTGGCCGGGCATGGAGATGCGATTGATGAAGACCAGTTTTTCTTTCTGAGCTATGATTGCAATCCCGAAGGCGATAAGAATAATTACCTCGTTTCTGGTACGATACAGTTATACAACCTGAAGAAAAAGATCGCTGCCGAAACAGCCAAAGGCGTGGAAGTAATCTTCATTATGGATGCCTGCCGCACCAACGAACTACCCGGAGGAACCGCCGGACAGAATTTTTTGAACACTGCCATCTCCGAAAAAAAAGCCGGTGAGATTATCATGCTGGCCACCGGTGCCGGGCAGGAATCACTCGAAGATGTGTCGATTGGCAACGGACATGGCCTGTTTACCTGGTACCTGGTGGACGGGCTCAGCGGTGTGGCCGATGATTCATTGCATCGTGATAACAAAGTCAGCTTTGAAGAGATCAAATCATACGTGGATAAAAACGTGCCCTCCGTAGCACAACAACGCTTTCGCAGAAAACAGGATCCGTATTTCTGTTGTAACGAAAACAGTGAAAAAGTAATCAGCATGGTGGATACCGCCTACTTGAGTAAATGGCTCAAACAAAAAAAGCAACAACCGCGAAGGGGTGGTAATTCGTTTGCCGGAGAAAGGATCCGGTATACCGGTGTTGAAACCATTGATACATCATTGATAGAAACGTATAACCGGTTTAATCAGGCTGTGAAAACTAAAAAAATTGCCGGAGCCTCTTCGGCGGAAGATTTTTTCGCACAATTGAATAAAAAATTTCCGGGCAATCCTTACACCCTTGATGCCAAATCAACGCTGGCTGTGGAATATATCAATGAAGCACAGGCCCGGGTGGATGAATACCTTTCCTGCAGTGAAGCATCCGCCCGGAAAAAACAAGCCAACTACCAGGCAGGCCTCCGATTGCAAAAAGCCATTGACATTTTACAAGAAGATGATCCTGATTTTGCACAATCACTAAGAGGAAGGATGCACCTGCTTAAAGCCAGCGGCGATCTCACTAACGGAGAAAATGGCGATATCAATACAGCATTTCAACATGCCTGGGCCGCTCAGGCCATTGATAAAAACGGGGCCTATATTCAAAACAGGCTGGCCCAATTGCACCTGGAAAATAACCGGCTGGATAGTGCAAAATATTATGCGGAGAAAGCCACCCGCACGGCTCCTAACTGGCGTTGTGCTATGCTAACATTGGCATTGGTGCAAAACACAGCCAATAACAAACCCGATAACAAGCCTGATGAAAAAAAGAAAAAGCCCAATACCGGCACAAGAAAAGTACAGATCGGTGGTGTGCTGGGAGGCGGTATGAGCCAGTTGGATGCCACACCGGTAACACCCACCGCCAATGACAGGGTATTCCTTCGCGATGTACAGAATAAACTCACGTACAATCTCGGCCTTATTGCGCAAATCAACCTCGGCAATCTGGTTTCCATCCGTCCATCTGTACTTGCCACGATGGAAAGCAGTGATTATACATTTGAGACACGCGGCATTACCGGTGGCAGCACCACTGAAATAGTGCCGGTAAAAACCACCACGGTATCCCTGCCACTCCCAATTATCATCCGGTTCTCAAAGAAAAATATTTCTCCCTTTATTTCTGCCGGCCCCACATTCAGCCTGCTGATGCAGAAAAAGGATGCCAACGCAGAAAAAGTAGGATTGACCACGAGCGATATATTGGGAGATGCCGGCATTGGCGTGGATATCGGATTCCTGAAAAGTCATTTGGTCATCTCACCCGAATTGAAATATTCAAGGGGACTCACTTCAGTAAAGGAAAACCAGAATACCATCTACAGCAACGCGATCAACAAGATCAACCGGCAAACGTTTACGTTTAGTGTGTACCTGAGAGCGAGGTAAGAATTAAAATTGAAAATGGAAAATGGAGAATTGAAAATGTGGTGAGTTTTCCTATACCTCAAAAAAACCTGCCTTCGGCTACGCTCAGGCAGCGGACTACGTTCGGGCATCAGGACTCAACAACCTATGCAACCTGCCTACGCTAAAGCAACGGTTTACCTACCGAAATGAAATGAAGGTAGGCAGGCAGGCATATGAAACCTATGTAACCCACCTACGCAAAAGCTACGGTGGGCAAGCCTCTTGAACCTCTTGAACCTTTTGAACCTCTTGAACCTTTTGAACCTGCCTTCGGAGCCTTAGCTCAATGAGAGTATCACAAATTCCTGTTCCAATCCCAGGGAATGGGTGTACAATACATGGATGAAATCTGGCCCGTATTGTGCATAATAGTAGAGCAGATTATCTTTTCGTTCCTGCAATCCATTACCGGGAAATAATTGCTCCCGTATCGTTTGTATCTGCCGCTGCTGATCGGTGAATTTTCTTTTTTCGGCCCGCAGCATTTTCTTTTCCAGTTCCTGTAAGCGATACATGGTCTTTGCCTTCAGCGCTTGCACATGCTTTTCCAGTGTGCTGTCGATCGATAGGGCTTGCCTGCGCAGCAGCTCATATACCTGTTCCACCTCCTGTGCCGAACCATTCAGATTCGTTTTATTCGTGCTGTCGCGTTGTACCAGTTGCGTGAGCAATACATCCCCGTGCTGGAAGAAGTCTTCAATTTGAAACGATAATTTTTGAATGCGTTCTTTCCATTTGGGCTCCACCACCAAAAAAGAATTGCGTAGTACGAGCATCGGGAAAGGCACGTTGTAATGCACAAACAGGTCTTTCAATTGCAGCCAATAGGCCGTCTCCCCTCCTCCGCCGATAAAAGCTATATTGGGCAGGATGGTTTCCTGATAAAGACCGCGCAGGATCACATTGGGGCTGAACCGTTCGGGGTGGGTTGCCAGTTCCTGCAGCAGGCTTTCTTTTGAAAAAATAAGGTCAGTATTTACTACATGGAATTGCGCTCCCTGCTGTTCGATCCGTTCACGAATATTTCCTTCCAGGTAAAATAAATTAATGGCCCGCGGATTGGCCTGTATCTTATAGCCCGCTTCTTCCAATGCGCCAGCGGTCTTTTCCACTATCCCCGATGCGGTTTGATGCAACAGGTCATCTTCAAATATGTGATGCATTTCAGCTTTAAGTGCCGCATTATCCGGCAGCAATATCACCAACCCATAGGAGGCGAAAAGCTGATGTACAAACGAAAAAGTAGCCTGCTGTATGCTCGTTTCTTCCCGGTAGCATTCTTTTACCAGCTGCAGTATCTCCTTGCCATGAGGCAATACACTCAGTTGCCCTTCCAGGAGTACGATCAGTTGCAAAAAGGCCTTATCGATCACCATTCTGCCCACCGCGCCTATTTGTGTTGTATTCCAGCGCAATGTTTGACCGTCTATCGTAATATGGTTCAGTTCGGCCAGGTCTGCATCTTCGGAACCGATATAATACACCGGCACAAAATGAAATTCCGGCAGAGCTGCATTGTACTGATCGGCCAGTTTAATGGCATGAATGATCTTATAAATAAAATACAAGGGCCCGGTAAAGATATTATTCTGATGGGCTGTCGTAATGGTAAACGTATTATCGTTCAGCAGGGAGTCGATATTCGCAGTGGTCTTTACGCCTGTCTCCACGCCTTCGTATTGTTTGCGCAGTTGCGCTACCAGTACCGCTCTCCGGTTCGGAAAAGCCTGCCGGGCAGCAATGGCCTGCCGCATACCGGATGCAGTGGGCGCATGCATATAAAAGGGCTGTAAGGCAGCTGCCTGATCAATATAATCGAGGGCGATCTTTGAGAAAGCGTTGGTTTGGCGATAAGGAACACGCGTAGAAGTACAATTCATAGTTTAAACTCCGGCTGTAAAGATAGTTGGTTCTTCAAAACTAACTGTCAGGCGCCGGACCACGATCACCTTGTGTGGAAATCATGCTGGTTTAAACAATATTTTAGCAAAAAAGGGGGAGCGAACCAGTTCTCTATTGAATGATCATTTTAACGCCTGAATTTTTCCCGGTCTTCTTATTCACCAATTGAATAATATATTCCCCGGTATTCAGAAAGGGCAATTGCAGGGTTATGAATGTAGCATTCTTCTCCCATCGCTCATTTTGTTGATATACGATTTCGCCGGCAATCGTGCTTATTTGTATCTGGTATATACCCTCGCGGGCATTCATATTTACCAGGGTAATTCGTTGACCAGACTGAGCCGGGTTGGGAAATATTTTCAATGTCTGCCCTAAATCTGTTCCTATTACGGCAAGGGGCCGGGTCTCTTTAACTGTTTTTTTCCTCACAATGGTTGGTAATATTATACCCATTGTGAGTACCTTAGATTCATCAAACTGTTTTAATGTCACCGTTACCGAATCTGCTGTAATATCCTGCAGCTCGCAGGACCTATAGCCAATATACGTAATTCGCAAACCACTTCCGCGGGGTAACTTCAGGTGAAATTCACCTTTGTCGTTGGTGAAGGCTCCACGACTATGGTTTTTATCAAATACAGAAGCACCGGCAAGCGGTTCTCCTTTCTCATTCTTCACTATACCCCGCAACGGAACCAATGTATCAGGGGCTGGCAATTGGCTGGTATCTGCAGCTTTTTTACCGCAGTCAAGATCCTTTACATACACCATGCCCTGCGCTTTTGCGGCAGCGGGTTTCAGGGAAAGTAAAAAGGCTGGCAATGTGAATTGGAAAAAATACCTGATCCAGGGAATACGTTTCCGGGGTATATCGATCGGGCGATCCAATTGTTCATTCAAAAAGCGGCCGCATAATGAACCAGTGGATGGTTTTTTAAAAAATTCGGACAACTGACGGTCAGTCATCGAAGAAAAATCAATTACTTCTTTCTGGCATTGGGCACAAAACCGGCCCTTTTCCACGGGAGTCATGGCCTCCCAGTTTTCGTGACAGGGTTCCCCTACCGTCAGTTGCAATTGTTTACTCATGGCATTAACAATGGTTATTGTATGACCAAATTAGCAAAATATTTCTTTTGTAATTGTTCATTTATCAAATTAACAAGATAATAACCGGGTGGCACTCCGGGTAATACCAGTTCCATTTTTGTATGCGCCGATTGTATTTCAATCACCTGCTGGTGAACGGACTGACCGGACATATTCGTGAGTTGAACCTGGTACTTACCTGCCTGGCATGAACTGCAAACCAGTTGAACAGTTTGCCCCGCCTGTGCAGGATTAGGCGATACCCTGAATGCTGACAATTGATCGGTTGGTTTCGGCAATTCCTTTACCTGGATAGCATCCTTTTTTTTACGCTTTACCTTTTTTACAGAAACATATCCCATGACCACCCTGCGCAACTTAATAGTGATCATGGTGTCCGTAATAGCAACCGTTTTTTCTGCATGCTCGCAACCCACCCCGCTGGCCACCAGTACATCCCCTGGTTTTACCTGTAATGAAAATCTTCCATTTGCTCCGGATAGGGTGCCTGTTTTGGTTCCTTTGATTCGTATGGTGATCCCATATAAATAATCCCCCTTCTCATCATACACAACGCCTTCCATTTTGCGCATACCCGTATCCCGCGTTGTAAAGATCCGCTGACCCATACCGGTGATCCGGAGATCTCTGACTTTGTCAATAGAAACAGGCGGTTGGTAAACGGTCACCATACAACCTATTTTTCCGGTTAATACATCCTTCAAATCCGGAGTGTTATTACAACCACCGGGGTGGCCATTGAGTTTTTTGGGAACCGCTGCTACTTGTGACGTGATCACAATTTCTGGTAAGGTAAGTGTATCCTGTTTCGGCGTTGAAAAAGCTTTCTTTACCGCAGTTCGTTCCTGCTTCACCGGAACCTGTGCTTTAACCGGGGAGGCTTTCATCGAAAGCAAAAAAGCTGGAAGGGTGATTTGAAAAAAATACCTGACCCAGGGTATCCGTTTCTGGGGAATACCGATCGGGTGTTCCAATTGCTCATTCAAAAATCGGCCGCATAATGAACCGGTGGATGGTTTTTTAAAAAATTCGGACAACTGCCGGTCATTCATCGAAGAAAAATCAATCACCTGTTTCTGGCATTGTGCACAGAAACGTCCCTGCTCATCGGGGCTCATGGCATCCCAGTTTTCGTGGCAGACCGAAGTGACGATTAGTTGCAGTTGATCAGGCATAAAAAAAATTGAAGGTTGATCCTGAAAGAAAAAAACATATTCATCTCCCCGGGAAGATGAATATGTTGATGGTGATTTTCATGACTATACTTTGCTTGTTACTGTATCAGCAATTTTTCTGTATATTTTTTTCCGGTCTCCCTGTTGATCAGTGTGATAATATAAGAACCGCTGGCAATTTTTGGCAATTCAAAATTGAATAAGCGCGCTTCTGCATCCAGCCAGATCTCCTGTTGCTTTACCAATTGACCATTCAATGAGGACAGTTGCAGGTGGTAATACCCTTCTGCTACCTGCTGAACACCCAGATGAAGTGTGCTGCCAGAACCCGCCGGATTGGGATATGCCTGGAACATTGATTTTTCCATGGGGAAAACAGTTTCTGTAGTCGTTCTTTTTTCCTCCTTCACGGTAGGGATTCTTTTATCCTTCTTCACTGTTCCGATCACTTTTCCTTTGGTAACGCTAGTTTCAAAGCCTTTCACCACCACTTCTTCCATTATGTTCTTTGCTTTTAGCCGGATAAAGATGGTCCCATTGCGGTATTGCTCTTCTCCACCGATTAGAATATTAGATTCAAATCCAACCGATGACACTTGCAACACCCCTCCTTTTTTCAACCATTCTTTACGGATAATAAATGCTCCATTTTCATCCGCCATCACTCCTTCTCCTTTATTTCCTCCCATGATACTGGCAAATGGTACAGGATTACTCTGCTCATCCACCACTACACCGTTTAATTCGTTTGGCTTCACGTTGTCCACTGTTATTGCCACATCCCCCTTGGTTACCCTGCATACGGGTATCGAATCCACATCAACCATAATCATCAGCTGACCCGGTAGTACTTTGGATTTTTCCATCCTGAATACGATACGACCATCTGCTCCCTTTTTAAAAGCTCCATAGGGTATATCCATCATGTTATACCCCTCAAGCGTCAATTCAATGCCTTTGAAAGTCAGTTTCCGGTAAATATCCAGTGCCGCCATTCCTTCTTTATCTGCCAGCAACGCGGTGTTCCCTATTGAGGTCTTCATCAGAATCGTTACGCCATCCAGTGGTGATCCGGTAGCAGCATCCACTACCCATATCTTCAATCCGTTTTGCTGGTTCGCGGGCATGGGCACTTTAACCGTATCTACTGGTACTATCCTGTCCGGAGCGATCATACCGAGTATTTGTACCGGCTCCACCATTACAGGATTGGTAGCCGTATCTTTTAGTGTGGTGATGGCAGGCTTACCCATTTTCTGGGCAGAGGCTTTTGAAAAAAACAGGGCGGGTAAAGCGATGGTAAAAAAATACCTGACCCAGGGCAGGCGCTTTTTGGGGATCTCAATATCCCGTTCGAGCTGGTCATTCATAAAGCGACCGCATACAGAACCGGTAGTTGGTTTCTTAAAGAAGGCGGCGATCTGGCTGTCACTCATGCCGGAAAAATCCACTACCTCTTTCTGACAGGAGCCGCAGAATTTTCCCTGCTCAACGGGTGTCATGGCATCCCAGTTCTCGTGACAGGGTTCGGCAATATGAAGCTGTATTTTCTTACTCATAGAAATTGATTGAATTATTGTATCAATATCTTTCCAGATGCAGCGATGCGCCCGTTTTCACAAACAGTCTGTAAGAAATATACCCCGGCAGCCCAGCGGGAGTCCGTTATAAGGCTGATATTGCCTTTTCCGCTTTCGTTTAGCGGTATGGTTTGCCGGTGAATGATCTTTCCATCCAGGGTGGTTATCCGAACAGCGGCGATGGGTTCATTTTCGTTTTTCCATTGCACTTGTAGCGCTTGTCCTTTACGAACAGGGTTAGGGAATATCCCGAGCAGGGGCTGCTTGTTTGCATCTAAAGGAAGAATGTCACGGCCTGCCTTTGTTATGATGATCCCGCAACCTCTTGTCCTGGCGGGTATGCCGGTTACATAAGCCGTATCACAATTCTTTGTATTGCGTGATAATTTCAATTCAGTAAGCGTATCTGCAGATTTATTCCGAAAAAAATATTGCAGGGGTTGATAACCGGCTGAGGTGATCGTTAGCTGATACGATTGGCCCGATTTTAATTGATCGGTAGTAAAACAACCCTTTTCATCGGCCATCACTGTCCATAGATGATGATCCTTCGTATTTTCAAATCGTATGGTGGCATGACCGATGGCAGCCCCATTCACAAAATCAGTAACCCGGAATATACGTTGTTTCATTTTTCGGGTGGTTATGATAATGGCGCCATTGAAAGCGCGACATCCATAGATGGCCTGTGAAGTGGAGCTTTTAAGCACATACACTTCATCGATATCCGACCGGTTTAGCGTACGTAACATCTCAGTATATTCTACAGGGATACCATCCACCACAAGTAATGGTTCCGATGAACCGGTCATTTTGGTAACCCGACAGGCGTACCGGGTGGTCTTTACAGTATCAGGTGCCCCGTTGCTTTTTTTAATACCTCCCCAGCAATTACCCGTGATGATAACTTTAGCCGTGTCCGGGTTTTGTGCTACTGTAGTTATTGTAAAAAGAGAGAGCAGAAAAATGTAAACATATTTCATAAGCCTTGATTGATTGGTTGGTTAAAAGAGCCTGACGTATTAAAGCGAAGAAAAAAAGAGGGCTGGTAGAGACCAGCCCCGTATCACTAACCGGCTGTTAAATGATTAGTTGTCTGTAACAGGATGCGGCTTGGGGTTTAATTACATAAGGGGGTCTACTTTTTTTAAAAAAAAGATTAGCCTCATCTTAAAAATTTGATAATCAACGAAGAAGATTAGGTTTACAACGTGCCCGGTTGCGCAGACTCGGTAAATAAACCGATTTTACAAATAACTTTTGTGGCAGGATGTGGGGTAACTGTACTATTTGAGGTACAGCCCTGTTATTTCAAAAACTTCTGTTAGTGGGCGACTTTCTTCTCTTTGCGTTCAAACCCTGCTGTTTCAAACCAGGGTTTTTGAGGTCTGCTTATAGGATAACCGTTTTCAGTGCGAAACTTTTTTCGTTCTTCGGTAAAGTCCCACCAGGTTTTATTTATGTCGTATGTATTCGCAAAATTTACGACTAATCGGAACTGGTCTTCTACACAAGGATCAACCCAATAACCTTTTTTCTGTTCGTATTCGTCTGTAAGTTTAGCTCCGTCTTTCTGTTTTAATTCTTTGAGTGAATAATAACCTAAAAACACAAGGTCTTCGGCAAACTTCATTCCGACTGAGGGAACAGTTTGAAATTGGGCTAACGCATAAATTTCCTTTGCCCGTTCAGTTGTAGCGTTTAACAACACTTCCAATTCGTCTGTTGCAAAGTCAAGCAGGGCAGCAATTTTGATTTTATTCTTTCTCAAACTTGCTTTCTCAATGTCCGTCAACGGTAGTTTTATGGTTGTCTTAGTTTTCATCTCCGGTAAAAATCAGCAAATAGTATTTGTTGTTATTTTTTTTGATCTTGTCACTTTTACAATAACCGTTAACACAATATTATCGGGAAAAGAAATTGTAAAAAAAAGGAAGGGTGAATTATTAGGTATCGAAAAAACACCCTCTTAAAAAATTTAGTCTTACTTGGCTTCGTGTGGTTTTAAAAAGTGTGAAGTATATGCGTAGGCTTTTGTTTGTTTCGTCATTTTGTTTTAGCCCAAAACAGATTTGAAATGAAATCGTAAATGATTTTGTAGTTAGATTTTTTGAACCCTTCGACAAGTGTTTCAAGTTTAAAATCTCTTGTCTTTCCAAATCGTTCAATCACATTGTCCTTAAAAATTACAAGTTCCTCATCATGTCTATTGTAATCGCTTAAGTCATACAATATCCTATCCCTTGCCTTGTTCACATACATTGCTGGTCCACTTATTTCAATAACTGGTTTTACAGATAAAATATTTAATATTTCGGTCAACGCAACAGTTAAAGAAATGGAATCAGTAATTCGCTTTTCAATTAAACCTATTTGATAAAACCAAATTAGATATCGGTTAACCCTCCTTATTTGTATACCACTAAGTTGCCCTAATGGATTAAAGGAGAAAGTTGTTTCAATTGCAATACGAATAATTCTTACAATTTTTTCTCTTAAAGATTTTGATGTTAATGTACCTGACTTGTTTTCAAAATAGTATCTGCAAAACTCAATAATCACTGCAAAGGCATCCGCTTGGTAGTCTGCATCTTCAACAGTCTTTGGAAAATTTCCGATTCCACTTACTGTCCTGTAGTCTAATTTATGCTCTTGGTGCAAAGCCTCGTGTAATACATAAAGTGCAGATGCTTCTTGAGGTGCATTAGCCCAGTCAAAACCATCTTTAATATTCTTCTCTCTTTCAAATATAGCATAGAAAAAATTCAATTTAATTTCCCATTGTTTCTTAGCCGCATTTAGTTTTACATCTTCCTCAATGTCAGAAAAGTTTTTAGAGATAGTTTCTACATAATTTGTGTCCGTTGAATTTAGAGTAAATGAATTTGTAAATACATCTTTATTAAATTCCCAATACTTGTTTTGAAAAGGGTTCGGCATATCAAAGCCAATCAGTCTTAGTAAGGCTTCGTGCCAAAGTTTGTCTTGCTGCTCTGAAATTTGAAGTAAGAATTCCTTCGTTGAACATAAACTCTTGTTTACTTCATCAATTTTATTCTCTTGCAAGAACTTTATTAAAAATGGGCTTGTAGATGGAATTCTTAATATAGAATCGTCTTCTGTGTCTGATTCATCGTCTTTAATTTTTATGTCACTAACATTTACTAACCAATCTGCTTTCAAACATTCCTTGTCAACTGCTGTATCAACAAAAACTGGAACTGAAATTGTTTGGTCGTCTAACAATACACTCTTGAACTTTTCTTGTTCTGGAACTGGAAGTCTTGTAACGAAGCGAACCTTCATACTTATGTCAATGCCAAACGCTTTGTAAAACTTTTTTGATAAAAAAAGGATTCCTTTCAATTTATTCAATTTCTGCTTCTGCTCTGTTTGGTCATTCGCTTGTATATGAACCCAAATACTGACTTTAAATCCGCTACCCAATGCCTTTAAGCAAGTTTGAAAAGTGGAAATATCATACGGAACTGGCCAAACTGGAATACCAATATTTGAAATTGATGTGTTAAATGATCCTAAAGTATCGTTTTCAATATCCTCATTGAAAACGAAATGGATTATTCGATTATTCATTTTCTTCATTTATTTGCAACTTTGAAATAGGAAGCAAAATCTCAACTTCAAAGTTATGTGATTTTGTATTGATTGTAACCTTACCGCCAAAATGTTGGACAATTAAATTTATATCATCATAACCACTTCCAATTTCATTTTTGTTTTTGATATTTTGCTTATGAAGTATTTCAACGAAATCATCTTTCTTTTTGTAGTCAAATGATGCGATTATTACTGCCTCTTTTTGTGGCTTGTAGTCAAAGTGTTTTTTAGTGTGCTTTAAGGCATTATCAAATAAGGAATCAAAAACAATATTCAGTAATTCGGGATGAATGTTTATCTGTTCATCAGATATTTTATTATGCCTTTTGCAATCTATTACAACATTATAGTTGTTCAAATCATCACTGTTACCTTCATTAAATTTATCAACGCATTCATTAATAATATTTATAAGAATTGGGTCGTGATTAATAAAGTATTTTGCAAATTCTTCTTCTCCCGACAAGTATATTTTTTGGAGTGTTTCTAAGTCAGTTATAATTTCCCCAATAACGTCTTTTGACAAACTCGAAAGTGCTAATTCTTGAACTTTGGTTTCAACTCGCTTTGAAGTTTTTAGAATGCCATTTTCCTTTATGTGTCTATCGTAAATAGAAGTCAATCTAATTACTTCACTTGAAGACTCAATGAGTGAAATGAGAATATCCTTATAATCATTGAATACACTTTTTGTCGAACTCTTAATTTGAGTAATTGTAGATTCTTCAATAGGAATATTATTGTTGAGATTATTTTTTATTTTCTGAAGCCATTTTAAATTCTTGTTGAAATCAATTAAAAAACCCTTTACATGATTTGGATACTCGGATTGTAGTTTGAGATAAAAAGTTTTGATTTTAGAGAAAGAATATTGAGGTTCGGCTGGAATTGCTTTTTCTTTTTCTTGCATTGTAAAACGCAATAGATTTCTCAAATAGTTAAATCTCATAGCATTCCCTGCATCTTCTTTCAGTATTTTCTCGTTTGGCTTTAAATCTTTAATCCAATATTTTTCTATGTTGAAAATAATTTCAGGTTTTTTTAACTGTCTTTCTTTTTTCTCTGGAAACTTTAAATTTTTCCATGCAAAATAAATTATGAACTGTATGGTTGTTTCAAATTCAGATTCTGTTTTGGTTTTCTTACTTGAAGTAGAAGAATATTTTATTAGCTGCTTAAATGTTTCATACTTAAAAATGTTTGTTCCTAAAATTATTGAATAGAACCTAACAATATCATAAACATGCCATTTGTATTTTAAGGGTTCTTTATTTTTAAATGTAATTATTCGTTCAATGTGATTTATCAATGACCTTTTTAATGATGGTAGCAACTGGTCAATGATTTTAATTAGTTTGGGTTCATGAAGCAGAATTGCAATCCATATTTCCCAATCATTGTTATCAAAGTCTTGTAAATATTCTGCAAAGGTTCTGTATGAAGCAAGTTTCCCAATTTTATCTCTATACTCAAATAATTTGTATCTATCAATTTCGGATGGGATATAGGGCGGCAATCCTGAATATTTTATTGAAAGATCAGAAGGGTTTTCAAACGAACTACCATCGGTATCAAACAATTTAATTTCGTCAAGTCTTTTCTTGATATACTCCTTCACTGGGGCAATAGGAACATTCTTAGATTCAAGCTCTTTTTTTAGAGTTCTTTCTTCTTCGCAGAATGGACACACATCCGTAAATGCGGGATAAACTTGAATATGAAAGTGAACTCCAAAATAAATACTCAATGGAACAACTCTATCTTTTACTTCTCTTTCTTTGGTATGAGGGTTTTTTTTCTGCTCATACTTTACTTTTATAGAATGTAATCGTGTAAAAAATTCCCTTTGAAAATCTTCTAATCTACCTACAACAGATAAAACGGTAATTCGATTTACGTTTAAGAATGCCACGGAATCTATTGTCTGCATTAATGTTTCACCTGTGCATGTTCCATCATCAATGATGAAAACATTTTTATACGATTCTGTGATTTCATTTAAAACCTTTGGTGGAAAAGTAAAACGCCAACCTTTTGGACTATCTACTCTACCTAAAGGGAAAAGAATAAATTTCGAGTGTTCTTTAATTTCAAAAATATCTCTGTAATCATCTCTATTAAAAACTTCTGACCCGCTATACATTGGATAGAAAATAATGTCAGTTTCAATATTACTTAATGGCGAATCGTTGCCTGTAAGTTCTTCCAATGAGTTCAATTCATTAATTACGTTTTGATATTGAACTTTTATGTTTTCATCAGTAGAAAAATAATTTTCAAATTTTTTTAGTTCCTCACCGATAAAAGACAAAACATTTTTTCTCCTTTTCTTATTCTCGTCTTGAAAAGATTTACTCTGATAATTGTTTTTTATCTCCGTTATGAGTTGTTTGATTAAATTCTTTCCAGATTCGCTTTCAAACCAATTGTGTAATCGAAAATAATAACTGTGATGTGCCACATTGTGGTGCAAATGTCCTACCCACAATCTATTAGGGTCTTCAAATTTTTGTAAAAAATTCTTTGAATCGAAAACTGAATCAGTGGCAAAGTCGGAGTAAATTAATCTATCCGTATCACTCCTTTGATAACTCATTGTATTTGGAGTGTTTATTACTGGGTCAATGGAAATTATTTTAGGTTTATCATTTTCATATTTTTTGTCAATGGTTCTATACTCTGCGTATTTTTTTACGGGATATTTTAGAAGCCAAATAGTATTATCGTCTATAGACTCAAAATAGAAGTGGTCAATTTCCCACTTTTCATTTTTAGGTTGTCTTGAATCAACTAAAGAAAATATACCGACTACATTTGCATCTTTTTCTACTATCAAACTTTCATAAATTTCATTGCTCAACTTTCCCGTTGAAATAACATCATTGACAATTAAAACCTTTTTTCCTTTCTCAATTTTTTTGAACGCTTTCTCAGTAGTGAATTCATAATAATTTGCGAGTCGAATTATTTGAGGCTCTTCTCCCTTTGGAATGCCTTTTAATTCACAATAGATGTTTCTTACAGAATTTGCAAGAAGCTGGCTACTTAATGTTACGCTAACGATATAATCAAAATTCAAATCACCTTTTAGTAATTCAAATTTCCTAATTAAGTATTCGGAAACTTTTCTTCCGAATTCAAAATCATTTGGATATTTGGTAGGGGTTTGAGTACCTAAATTTATTTCATAGAGCTTCTCAATGAATCGAATGAATTCAGTTTGATAATATCCTCCTGATGTCCAATAAACAGTATTGTCTTGCCTTCTTAAAACTTTGTGCTTTTCCTCTTTGAAAAGAATCTGCTTTAAATATTTTTTGGGTGTGTAATCGTATGAGTAATATTCAAAAACTTTATCTTTTGATGGAATGAAGACAGAAATGTTTCCATGTTTTTCGTCTTTACCAATCCAATTTATTTCTATTACGTTACCCTTTAATTGGTCAGTGTTTTTGAATTCACTTGCTGCTTCTGAAAATCCTCCATCAGCGTATTGCCAAAGTTTATTTAATAGTGGTTCGTCATTAAGATTTTTAATTCCTATCCAAATGACTTCTTCCTTTGAAATTATACAAGGGATTGGTCTAAATAATAAATCATCTGAAATTGCTATGCTCTTTTGAACGTCTGTGATAACATTCTTATCTGTGCCGTTAATGATTACAAGAGTTGTTTGGAAATTTATTTTTGGAGTATTTGAAAGATAATAGTAAATTTTGTGGTCAATAATTGATGAATCACATCCTGCAAAATCAACTATTAATAATGTTGGTTCTTGATTGTATTTATCAAGTGAATCGTTTAGAATTTCAAATGTTTTATCGTAGTAACCATTTATTTGAAGTTCAGACGTCTGCTTTTGAAATTGATTGCTCTCTTTGAGTATCTCCGATATTCCAATGTATTTGATTTCCCTTTTTTGTGAGGTACTGCTTTGGGTTAATACTCTTTCAACAGCATTTACTTTTACTCGTTTGTCTTTTACTTCTGCTGGAATGTAAATAGATATTAAAGTTCCAGGGAAATTATCATTTGTTTCTTCAGAAAAACTTATACAATCCTTTGTCGGCTTACTGGTGTCATCAAACGAATATGAAACACATCCATTGTTGCTTTTAACGACAACCATTCCGTTGTATCTTTTGACCATGTCAATAAGGAAAAACAAACCTCTTGGAACATAATCATTTATTTGTAACTGTTTATTGAATGGATTACTGGAAGAATGAAGTAGAAAGGCATATTCAATTATCAATGAGTCTTCATTTACTTTTTCTGATTTGCTGCTTTCAAAATGCTTGTCAGAAAGTTGTTGCTTTAAGAGTTCCCTTCTTTCAGCATCGTTTAATTCCTCACGGTATTTTTTTCTAAGTGTTGAAGGAATTCCCTTTCCAAAATCTAAAAAAGTGAATTCAATAAAAGTGTCATTTCTTATCTGATTACCTTTGTCACTTTTAAAATAGTTCCGTTCAATCTTAATTCTTTCAGATTCAGAATTTGAAGATAAAATTCCTTGAATTTTTTTCTCTGCCGCCTCAGTTGTTAGTTCAAGACCTTCCTTTTTTTTGGTTTCAATATATTTAGCAATGTCAATCTTGTTTCTTAGGGAAATTGAAAAATAGCATTCTTTATTTTCAAATTCTGGATCAGGATTAAAAGAATGGTGCAACGAGTTTAGGTATAACTCTGTTGTAATAATGTTGCTTAAAGTCTTGTTGTCAAAAATTGATTTTGTTGTATGGCTCGTTAATAGTTTTATTGTTCGTTCTTGCAGTTTAAATTTTCCTTCAACCTCTGATTTTATATTTTCCCGTAACTCGTTGTAGCTATGATAATTTAAAAATGGGATTGCTTTGAATGGAATAATACTGTGCCAATTATTATCTGTTAAATGACTTTTTCCTAAGTAAGAATTTATGTCCCTGTTAATGTTAATTTCGTCCGCAGCCAAACCACAAGCGGAGATTATTTTCCAATTCTCAACAAGACTTATTAGTCTTGTTCTTCTTCTCCTAATCGTTTCATCTTTTTCTTTTTCGTCTTTGAAGTCTTCTGGTTCTGTTTGGTTGATTGTGGGTAATTCAACGAAAATCATTTTAAGTTTTTCGTTATTAAATTTCACATTCCTAATCCATCCAAACAAAAATGTTAATTCCTCAACGGCTATCCATTCAAGTTTCTTCATAGAGAAGATAACTTCACTGGCATTCATTGACTTCTCGTAGTAAACATTTATGAATGTTGTGAGGTCTCTTGATGTAAATTTTGCATCAAATTCTATTCTCATATTTATGGTTGATACTTTTCGCTAAAATATTTTTATTTAAGCGTTGAAAAATTAAATTAAAGAATATGTGCGTTGGCAAAAAATAAAAAACGAAGCAAAGGCTTGGTCGTGTGAAACTATGTCTGTCGGATATGTTTTTTTTCATATGTCAGTTGATTAAAAGCACCAAAGTTTCAAGTTTGTACTGTCGCCATTGGGTTTCTGCTAACGTCGGCGGCTTTGGGCTGGTGTGGTATTTTCCAACTTTCCGCCCTGAACCGCAGCTGATGTTTTGTTTAGATGAAGTTAAGAACTAAAGCCCAAAATTGAGCGTCCTGCCAGAACTGAATATCGGTGATGCAGTTGGCTGAAATTAATTTATCCTGTCACATTTGCCCAAAACCGTTTTTTGGCTGCAGGTTTAGTTGGTTTCATCATTTTCGCCAAACCTATTTGTGCCTAAATACTTTTCTATAATCCAATCGATTCTTGATGAGGGATGATGTCTGCTTATTAGGTCGATCCTTTCTTTAATTGAGAATCCTGGAATATTAGTATGTCCTCTTGGGTATCCTGCTTGTTCTTCAAAATCTTCTATTGTCTTGTTACTATTAACTAAATTCTCATAAGTGAAAAACTTTTCAGGATCAATAGTAGTTCCAAAAACAATATAACAGTCTCTTACAATTTCTAAGAGAGCCTTGAAATAATAGTTACAGCTTAACAAAACATCTTCGTCTGGAAAGTCTTCAATTTTAAAATTGCTTATATACTGAAAATAGAAGTGCGTAATCTTATTTGCTTGTTCATCATAGTTTGATTGTCTACCTCCAATCAGATAGTATCCTATTTTTTGAGATGAATTCCTTGCCTCCACGAAATATTTTGCAAGCTTATTGTTTTTTAAATTTATTCGATGCTTCTCATACCATTCAGCAAAATTTGGAATATCCGATATAGAGGCTTGAATAGTAAATGTTATACTTCGTGTGGCTGAAGCAAATGCGCTTAAATAAAATTGTGGTTCTTGCGACATTGGCCATAATTCAATAGTTTCTCCAAGTTTAGTAAGAAAGAATTCACACTCTTCTACTTTGGTGTCTACTATATCAAAACTTCTTGACATACTGAATTTTTAGTGTGTCGATAAAACTTGCAGCCAACACGTATATTTATGCTATTAGACGTATCCTTCAAATAATATCCATCATTGAACACTAATGTAATAGAGTAATACATTTCGGATTGTCGATAGGACAATCCACCAAACCCATTTCCGATTGCAACCGTTTATAAACGTTTACTCCTGGATATTACCCCGAACATACACCCATCCCCCCACCCACACAATACCTAAAACATGGTATTTTTCTCTCCCCAAAATTTCTTAAAAAACTGCCTACGTAGTTTTTAAATTCATATCATTCTATTCCCTACTTTTACTCCGCGTTATATTGGATCATAGCAGGATATATCCTGCTTCTACAAGTTGCAGGCTTTTTTATGCCTGCAACTTTAACCGATATCGGTTCTGCACCCCCGTGTAGTCCTGTAATGGGGCTACTGCTATGATCTAGTGTAACGCAACGGGACAGGCAGGACCGTATTTTTTTCTGCCCCACCAAACCCCTTACACTATGACTCAGCCCGCACCCACCCCTGCACAGGTAATGGAGGCCCTGCTCGATGGCAACAACGACCTCTTTGTAGTTGACAATATCATCTCCAGCGCCAAAGCCTTTATGCATATCGTAAACACCGCCGAGTTCGATGGAGATTGGAAATACACCCTGTTTGAACTGGAAAAGAGCTTCCTGCTCTACACCCGTATATGGGAATCAGTCACCACCGCCGCCCCAACGCAGGTATAAACCCACCCCATAAAAAAAATCCCCCTGGTATGCTGTAGCAAGCCGGGGGGAAATTACGGGATTGCCTCTTGCGTTTTGTACGGATAACCGTAATCGCCTATCTTTTTATTTAACTGATTGAAAAAACCGGATCATTCTGCAGACAGACCTGGTTTACCAGCTGTATCAAGTTTCATTTTTTGAAAATTGTATCAGGATTTAGTAGAGGCAATTTCATCAGCCCGGGCAGAAAAAAAGGTGTCATATAAAGACACCTTACAATTTATTGGGTAGAAGTTTTTGGAATCTCAACCTTCAGCGTTTGCAAATACTTCTTAGCATCTTCAATCTTTTGAGGAAACAAAACCCTGCCCTTGAGTTTTGAAACTACTAAAGACAAAAGTCCGGATTCGGATACTTTTACCATTTCGTTTGAGTTTGTTTCTTCTTTTTTCATTTCATAAAATTAGGATTTTTTCTGTATAAAAATACGGCATCGTATTTTTTATAACGTTGATACATTTCAAGACTTGTCTGTCTATCTGCGTCCCTTACACCGCCAAGGAATTGATAACCCGCTATGCCAGACTTGCTGTCTGGCAATACTATTCTATGGCCTTTGGCCATTTATATTCAAAACATTGCCACAGGCAATAAAAAAAACTGCGAAACTACAAGTTTCGCAGAGCCCAAACCCTGGGCCGTTAGACACTATCATCTATCATCTATTCATCCGCCACGGCGGACACGCTATTCACTTCCTGATAGCTATCGGGATACTATTCACTATCATCATCATCTGCTTTGTCAGTTGTTGTTTTCGCCAGCGTCTGCGCATTCACCACCATCCGGATGAATTCGGCACGGTATCCCTCTTCATCTGTGCCCTTTGCTTTACGGGCCAGGTTCAATACATTGCTGTAAGATGATGATGATTTGAAAGTGGAATTGCGCAACAGCAATCCAAATTCAGCAACGGCTGCTGCAAAACGGAAATTATCAGATGTTTTTGCCAGTTTGATCTCATTGTCCTTTACGGGATGTTCGATCAGTTGACTCAGGTCTCCGTCCGGTGCTTTATACCTGAACTTTACGGTCATGATCTCACCGGCATATTTTGTTTTGCTGAGCGGCTGTACCTGTTGCTGGTATTTCAGCGTATCTACCTGCTGCAGAAATTCACTTTCCACACACGCAGGAATAATTTCATAGAGGGCGGTTACGGTATGCCCGCTTCCGAGTTCACCGGCATCTTTTTTATCATCATTGAAATCTTCTTTGGCAAGCATCCTGTTCTCATAGCCAATAAGGCGATAGCCGGCTACTTTTTCTGGGTTGAATTCGATCTGCAGTTTCACATCTTTGGCAATGGTAAAGAGCGTACCGCCAAATTCATTCACCAGTACTTTCTTCGCTTCACTCAGTCCATCAATATAGGCATGATTGCCATTGCCTTTATCAGCAAGCTTTTGCATTTTTGCATCCTGGTAGTTACCGGATCCGTATCCCAATACGGTAAGAAACACACCGCTTTTACGTTCTTCTTCTATCAGGCGCTCCATGGCATCATCACTGCTTTCACCCACATTGAAATCACCATCCGTACAAAGGATCACACGGTTGTTACCTTTCTTTACAAAATATTCTTTAGCTGTTTTATAAGCCAGGCGTATGCCTGCTCCTCCGGCGGTAGAGCCTCCGGCTTCGAGGTTATCGATCGCTTCTTTGATCTTTATTTTATTGATACCACTGGTAGGAGGCAATACCAATCCCGCTGCACCGGCATATACCACCATCGCCACTTTGTCTTCTTCGCGCAATTGATCCACCAGCAGTTTCATGGATGATTTTACCAGACCCAACCGGTCGGGCCCCTGCATGGAGCCAGATACATCGATCAGAAAAACGAGATTGGATGCAGGCAGACTTTCCACTGGTATTTTTTTACCCTGTAGCCCGATCAATACCAGTTTATGTTCGGGATTCCAGGGTGCGTCTGATATTTCTGTTTGTATGGAAAAAGGGTCTTTAACTGTGGGCTGAGGATATTCATATTTGAAATAGTTCACCATCTCTTCGATGCGTACGGCACCGGCCGGAGGCAATTGTCCCTGATTCAGCAAGCGGCGCACGTTGGAATAAGATGCTGCATCCACATCAATAGAAAAAGTAGAGAGCGGATTATCGGTCACTTTTAAAAAACGATTCTCGGTGATCTTATCATATCCTTCCCGGTTGGGTTCTTCCTTCAATCGTTCCATATCATGATAATAGGTGCTGATATCGCCATTGGTAGCAACTGGTGCGGGCTGGTTATATACACCCCGGTTTACGGTAGCATATCCCAACGAATGTTTTTTCCGGCTTTGCCCCATAGCGGTTACCACCACCTCCGTACCCAAATTGACGCTGGCCTTCATGGTCACATTTACTGTGGATCGACCGGCAATCTGTACTTCCATCGTTTCATACCCCACACCAGAAAAGATGAGGATGGCTTTATCGGAGGGTGAAGTGAGTTTAAACTGCCCGTTATGATCAGCACTGGTTCCTGTATTGGTTCCTTTTATACGAATACTAACACCCGCAATGGGGCTTCCTTTTTCATCCGTTACCGTACCGGATACCGTATGCATCGTAACGGGCCGGAATGCAAGTAGAATAAGGATCAGTGGGGTTATTAATAATAATAACTTTTTCATTATGCTTTCTTTTTAAGATTAATAGAATTGTGTGTGTGGCCAGACCATGGATGCCGGATCGATCGGGTTCCTGCATCGGTGGTTGTTCTTCCTGATGCCGACTTCGTGCTGATTGCACAAAGGCTTTTTACGGGCACAACATTTTTTTAACAACTGCCGCCAGCTTTTCTTTAAAATAAATAGCCCCTTCAGATCAAATCTGGCGGATGGGAAGCCATTTCAACAAAGCTGGTTTCCTTGCATTTATTTATTAATTTTACCCATTGGCATTCATCAAGCACATATCTCATAACACGCTAACTGACAAAGAACTGGTAGCCCAATACAAAGAATCCAGCGACATGACCGTGCTGGGTGAATTGTATCAGCGCTATATGGAACTGGTTTACGGGGTATGCCTCAAATATTATAAGGAGGCCGAGACCGCCCGCGACAGCGTGATGCTGATCTTCGAGGAATTGGTATCAAAATTGAAAAAGCACGAAGTGGACAATTTTAAGGGTTGGCTGCACCAGGTGGCTAAAAATCACTGTCTCATGCAGCTCCGAACCCCTAAAAACATGAAAACCGTGGAGTTTAAGACCGAGCTTATGCAATCGGAGGAAAATGTGCATCTGAATGGTGTGCTCGAAAAAGAGGAGAATTTCAAAAAAATGGAAAACTGCCTCGGCACCCTGGCCAAAGAGCAACGGGAAGCCATCCAGCTCTTTTACCTGGAAGGAAAATGTTATAACGAAATAGTGGAACAGACAGGTCAGGAATGGAACCAGGTACGTAGCCTGATACAGAATGGCCGGAGGAATTTGAAGAATTGTATGGAGGGGAAGTAGGCGGCAGGCATGCCTAAAGCTAGACAGGTTTTAGGTTTTAGATTTTAGATTTTGGATTTCCGGTTTCTGGAATTTGGAATTTGTCTTCTTGGAATTTGTCCTTTTGGAATTTGGAATTTGTCCTTTTGGAATTTGGGATTTTAGTATTTGGAATTTGTGGTTTTGGGATTTGGAATTTGTCCTTTTGGAATTTGAGTTTTTTACTTTTGAATTAGTACTGCCTTATGGCAAACGATAATAACATACCCGCATTCAGCGCCGCCGATATTGAAAAATATCACAAGGGGCTTCTTTCTAATACGGAAAGGCATGCCCTTGAAAAAGCCGCACTGGATGATCCTTTTCTGGCAGATGCCCTGGAAGGATACGCCCTGCCCGGAATAAATGCCGCGGCAGATATTGCCCTGCTCAAAGAAAAACTCGCCGTACGGGTGGACCAACATGATTCGCGGGTGGTACCCATGAGCACCGGACCACAACGCCGCATCCCCTGGTTGCGGGCAGCGGTGGCCGTTCTTATCATTGGCGGAGCAGGATTGCTGGCCAATCAATTGATCTTTACTAACAAGGATAAAGGTGGTATTGCAAAGGCAGACCAACCCGCAACCCCGGCCATCAACACGCCTGATAGCGCCTTGCCCACAGAAAAAGATAAAGCTGCAAATACTGGTACAGAAAACAATACCTCCACAACGAACACTGTAACTACAACGTTACAAACGGAAGCCGCAACAGACAAGCCCTCCACCCTTACCTCTACCCCCGAAGGAAGTTTCAGTAAGGCAGAGGAAACAAAATCCACAGCGGGTAATCCCGTGAATAAACCAGCACCGATAACCGATGACATGGGCAAAGCTTTGGAAGAAAAAAACAGAACTGTTCCTGCCGCAGCTCCCGGAGTAAAAGATGTTGCTGCAGCAAAAGAAACAAAAACAGCGCCCCTGATACAAGGTACAATCGGCGATATCAAAACCGGTGAAGGCCTGGAAACAGATGCCGACCGGAAAAAAGACGAAGCTGAACGAAGCCTGGCACTGAAGCGCAGGGCTGATGAAACCAGCTACCGCAATCAACGTAACAATATATTTCGTGGCCGGGTTACGGATGCCAATAACGCCGGAGTGCCCTTTGCCAATGTCACCAATATCGAAGATAAAGCTGGTACCTATACAGACGCCAACGGATATTTCAATTTCACTTCGCCGGATACGGTTTTGAATGTGCAAATCAAATCTATTGGCTTTTCAAACAACCAGGTACAACTCAGAAATACACAGAGCGGAAATAAAATTGTGCTGCATGAAGACCGCAATCTTTCCACCGTGGTTATCAGCAATCAAAAGCCCAACGTGGCCGCCCGCAACCGCGATGCGAACCGCACCTTACTGGAACCCGAACCAGCAGATGGATGGGAAAATTATGATGCATACCTGGTGAATAACCTGGAAGTGCCGGAAGACATTAAATCCAGGCAAAACGCCAACGGGTCTGTACAGGTTTCGTTTGAAGTGGATAAATATGGCGAACCCATAAATATCAAAGTCGAAAAATCACTCTGCGATAAATGCGATCAGGAAGCTATCCGCCTGATAAAAAACGGCCCTAAATGGAAAAGGAAAGCGGCTGCTAAAGGACGTACTACTGTCACCGTTAATTTTTAATGCGCCCAAAGCATGCGTTCTGCAGTTTTATCCATACTCTTATTTTTCCTTTCTGCATCCTGCTTTGCAAAATGCGGAAGCAATGGCATCGGAGTAGTGGGAGACAACCGGATGATCTATGACCGTTCTGTCATCATATTGGAATTTTATATGAACAGTCAACAAGTTGCCCATAAACTGAATGTGCGATACCCCGCATATCTTCAATCCGGAAAAGAAAAGATTCCCCTTAAAGTGATTCAAACATTGACCGGTGGATACAATATTACACAAGTGATCCTGCTACTGACAATTAAACCGGCGGAAGGCAAAAGATATTCATTAGAGATCGATCATCTGAAGAAGGAAGACGGCGAGGTCACCTACTTTGATATAGCCGCAAAAAAGATGATGCCGTATATGTTTACCGGCTCCGCAGCACCTGCCAATACCCCGCTTTTATTTAGCGGTCTGCCCGTGGAAACGAAGAAAACAATGGTTTCGTACGGATGCGGCCCCGCGCAATGGATCTATTACAGTCTGCCAAATAAAACGGCATTATCCGCTTATGTGCTTGCCAGCCTGAAAGACAAAAACAATGGGCTTACTACTGAATTTATCGTTGCCTCCGACAAGGAAGGCACGATCATGATCGGTCATGGCATGTGTACCGGGGGATTTAACTTTACCGAAGGTCACCAGTATGAAATTTCCTTTGCACCGATGGACCTCTCCGGTTACAAAGGTCCGTTTACTTCCACGATGACGGTATCTCCTCCTTTTTCCGATACGGGAAATGAGGAATGAACTTCCTGATTTTTCCCTCACTTATCGAATATCGCCTGTCAGTGTCGGTATAATTCAACTCATCATTGGTACCCGCATCTTCCCTACCTTTGCGTACACAAAAAAACCACGTATGAAAAGATTAATTCTTGCCATTAGCGCACTCGCAGGTGTATTCGTTGCAGACGCACAGCAACTGACCACACCGCAACCCAGTCCCACACAAACCATTAAACAAAATTTCGGTATCTCCAGTATCGAATTGTCCTATTCCCGTCCCGGATTGAAAGGAAGAAAATTATATATCGACCTGGCACCTACTGGTAAAGTATGGAGAACAGGCGCCAATGCCGCTACCACCCTCACTTTTGGTGACGAAGTGACCATCGGCGGTACCAAGATCCCTGCTGGTAAATATGGTTTGCTTTCTATACCTGATCCTGCAGAGTGGACCATCATCATTTCCAAACAAACCGACGTTACAAGTCCTGATGCTTACAAGCTGGACCAGGATGTGGTTCGTTTGAAAGTAAAACCTTTTCAACTCCCCTTCCCCATCGAAACATTCACCATCAGTTTCGATGACATGAAAGGCAATAGTTGTAACCTGGGCCTCATGTGGGGTACTGTATACTTGTCTTTTGCCATTACCACCGATGTGGATGGCAAAGTAATGAAGCAGATAGACAATATCATGAATAAGGACAACAAACCTTATTATACTGCAGCCACTTATTATTTTGATAATGGAAAAGATCTTAATCTGGCCCTGGCCTGGGTAAATAAAGCCGTAGAAGCTGCACCCAATGAACAACCCTGGGTACATACACTGAAAACAAAAATTCTGGCAAAATTGGGTAAAAAGGCAGAAGCGATTGCAGCTGCTAATAATGCGATCCGTATTGCCAATGAAACAAAGTTCCCCGACTTTGTAAAACAAAATGAAGACATCCTGAAAACACTTAATTAATCAGGTGATCATACGAATTAAAACCCTGCCGCAACGGCGGGGTTTTTCTTTTGGGGCAACAAACGGTTAAGTATAAGCGCAAAAAAGATTACACCAAACACTCCGATCGGATTGAGCCAGAGAAAGCCCATCTTCAATACAGGTTTGTCCAGTTTGGTGAGAATGAATACACCCAGTACCAGCAGTTCTGCCAGGATAGCCGCCCAGAATACCACCGTACCACTCTTGATATGTTTAAAAAGAAATGCTACGAGGAATACGCCCAGAATGACCCCATAAAATAAGGAGCCGAGAATATTCACTGCTTCGATCAGGCTATTACCAATATTATAGGTAAACATAGCTACGATGATGCAAAAGATACCCCAGCCCATTGTATACCATTTGGAAAGCCGGTATTCGGTTTCATTACTGTCTTTATTTTTGGTGAACCGTCGGTGCAGATCAATCATGGTGCAGGAAGCCAATGAATTGATGGCAGCAGCAATACTGCCCCAGGATGCGAGAAAGATAATGGCGATCAGCAACCCCACCAGCCCGGCAGGTAAATAGTCCACTACAAACCGAAGGAAGATATAATTCGTATCATTGGAATCACCACCGGGTATTTTAGATTTCAGCCAACCCTTTACGCGGTTGCGCAATTGTTCAGATTGTGTCTGGAGGGATCGCATCGAATCAAGTGCCACATTTACTTCGGTTTCCGCTCCCTTATTTTTCACAGCCAGATAACGCGTTAAGGCTTCTTTTTTCAAAGTTTGTACGCCATCGTATTGCGTATTTACTATTGCAAAGGAATCTTTATAAGCTGACTGCTGTATTTTTTGAACCTGCACATCATTGAAAAAAAGTGGTGCTTTATTAAACTGGTAAAAGGTGAACACCAGCACCCCAATGAGCAATATAAAAAACTGCATGGGCACTTTTACTATACCATTCATGAGCAGCCCCATCCGGCTGTCGCGCGCTGACTTGCCCGTGAGGTATCGCCCCACCTGGCTCTGATCGGTGCCGAAATAGGACAAGGCCAGAAAGAAGCCCCCGATCACCCCGCTCCAGATATTATACTGATCGCTCCAGTCGAATCCTTTTTTGGCATCATAGCCCGTAGTGATCACATTCATCCGCTTGAGTTTGCCACCCACATCCAGCGCATCGGAAAAACTAACACCCGCGGGCAACATTTTCACCACCATATAACCGGCCAGAAACATTCCGGTAAAAATGATGATCAGTTGCAGTTGTTGTGTATAGGCTACGGCCCGGGCCCCTCCTGTCATGGTATAGATGATCAGCAATCCGCCCATGAACAAATTAGTCCAGTAAATATTCCAGTGCAGCAGCGAAGAAAGAATAATGGAAGGCGCAAACACACTGATTCCGGTAGATAAGCCCCGCTGTAAAAAGAACAGCATGGAAGTAAGGGTTCGGGTCTTTCCGTCGAAGCGCTGTTCGAGGTATTCATAGGCTGTATATACTTTCATCCGGCTGAAAATGGGAATGAAGAATATACAGATCACAATCATGGCGAGTGGTATGCCGAAGTAATACTGCACGAAACGCATGCCATCGGTATAGGCCTGACCGGGTGCAGATAAAAACGTAATGGCGCTGGCCTGTGTGCCCATGATGCTCAGCAGAATGAGCCCCCAGGGCATACTGCGGTTCGACAGGAAATAGCCATCCAGGTTATGCGTAGTACGGCTTTTATACAAGCCATAGCTGATGATGACCAGCAGGGTTACGATCAGTACTATCCAATCAACCTGACTCATGCATACTTTTTGGTGAGTAAATAAAAAAGAAAGATCAGTATCGCCAGAAATATGATCAGCAGCAGGTACCAGCCTGTCCAACTGCGGAATAAAGGGGCCTTATCGTTGTCGGGCGTATGCATACTGTTATTTTCGGGTATAGCGCAACCAACCGGTGAGTACCACCACGATGCCGAGCACCAGTCCAATGAGCATGCCCACCCTTATCTTTTTGATCATGATACCCAGTGCCAGCCCGAGTATGATCGCAAAGATGAATGACATTTCTGCTCTTCGTACACTGGGTTTTTGTGATGATGCCATATTGCTATTCCGGAATTATTTATTGATAGTATTAAAATCCTTTTTTCTTATTCAATGCAATGATATTGGCGAGCAAACGGTACGCTCCCGGCACGCCCGCAGGCAATTCACGGAAGAATACGATACCGGTATACGTGAACCAACCCTTTCCATATCGGGCCACCAGCAGGCTGCCATCATCGGATTTTTCACCGGGATCTGCCATACCGATCAGCTTTTCAAACTTACCGGTGGTATCACTGCCATGATAAATACTGCGTTCCTGTATCCAACCCTTAAAATCATCCTGATTGATCTTATTAGGGAAATTGAACACCGGGTGTTCGGGTTTCAGTATGTTCACGGATGCATTTTCATCGGTCACCCTTGTGCGGGTAATATTAAAATCGTAAGGTGCTATCTTGGCACGAACGGGGCCTATCTGGTTGCTGGTATTATATTGCACGATCAGGTTACCGCCTTCATTCACGTACTTCATCAGCTTATCATAATGCCTGTTCATCCAATCATGCGTATTGTAGGCACGTACACCGGTGATGATGGCATCGAATTGCTGCAGATTGTTTCGTGAAAGTTCTTTATCGGACAGCAACGTCACGTCAAAGCCCATTTGCTCCAATGCTTCGGGAACTTTATCACCTGCCCCCGTTATATACCCGATCTTTTTACCGTAGGTAACCAGGTCCAGTTTTTTGTTGGTCACATTGGCGGCAGCAAAATAGGTGATGTAGGGTATGTGATCATATTTTATCTCTTTCATTCCCACAGTCAACATATCCTTACGTCCATTATTCGCATCCATACCAAAATGATAGACATTATCCATACCCGCCTGGATAATGTACTCTACGGGTATGGTTTTATTTTTTTCTGAAAATGTAAGTGTGGCAGGGTTGTACTCCACTTTCACCTGATCATTCAATTCCTTACCTACCCCATCCAGTTTGGTTTGAAATCCCTTTTTCTTTCCGGTTATATTTAATATGCCGTTGAAATGATTGTTGCCTTTGGATATTTTTATTTTCTCATCGGGGCTGATCAGAGCCGGTGATATTACGGTCAATGGCTGGTATAATTCCCCACGTACCGGATCGGTGAATTTATAACGAACAGGCGGTGTATAGTAGAAGGGTTCACCATAAATGGATAAGCGTATCATTGCCCGGTAAGCAGGATCCACATCGGGCTTACCTATGGACTGTTGTTCTTTTACATTAAAGTACCCCTCTTCCATTTTTTGCGCCAGCCAATAGGGCTGTGTGATCGGTTTATCAGCCGGCACATACAGTGTTTTGGATAAATTGAAATTCTTATTCTTTTCCAATGCACGGTTCAGTGTTGTATCAAACTCATCCAATTTGATACTTTGCAATTCTGAATTTGTACCCAACCGGTTATTCAATGCGAAATTGATTCGTATAGAGTCTGTTTGTACTGCAAATTGCTCCGTAGTGGTAGCATCGATGAAGAGTCCGCTGCATTGCATAATGAGGCGGTATACTTCACCCAACTTTTGCCCTTTCCAGGTAAAGTCGCGTAATGCATTTATTCTGCGATATAATTTTACGAGTCCTTCCACCGATTTTTCAGGATGCAGCAAATCGAAAGAAGCGGTAAGGCTATCAATGGATGAAGAAATGGATTCTCCCCCGGGTATCCGTTTCCAGGATATATCTACTCCCTCCAGTAATTCAGCAGCCGGCTGGTCTCCTTTAGTAGCTTTGAAATATTCCAGCGATTCACCACGGGTGGCCGGCACACCAAATCCCTGACTTTTGTGCTGACTGCGGCTTTCCGCTGCTATTTCTCCATAGCTTTTGCCGAGTAATGGATTGTATCCGCCCACATCAATTTTCAACTGGTCTTCACGTTGTGTATTCGTACCACCAAAATTGAAGGTATTCCACATTACGCGTTTAGTTTGCCACACGGTTACATATTGCAATTGTTCGGGGAAGCGATTCGGATCAGCAGCGGCCGCAAACGCTTCATTGGCCAAAATAGCAGAAGCGGTATGATGTCCATGCCCCCCTTCACCGGTAGTGGGAAAACGGGTTACGATCACATCGGGCTGAAATTTCCGGATCACCCATACCACATCGCTGAGTATTTTTTCTCTGTCCCATTTGGTAAATGTCTCTTCGGGATTCTTTGAAAAACCAAAATCATAGGCCCGGGTAAAGAATTGTTCGCCTCCGTCTATTCTGCGGGCGGATAATAATTCCTGTGTACGGATCAGGCCCAGTTCAATGCCCTGTTCATCACCGATGAGGTTTTGGCCACCATCTCCCCGGGTGAGGGAAAGATAACCCGTGCGATACATTTTATCTTTAGAGAGGTAGGTTATCAATCGGGTGTTTTCATCATCCGGGTGGGCCGCCACATACAATACGGAACCCAGTACATTGAGTTTTCGGAGGGCGAGATACATTTCTGCAGAGGTCCAGCTTTGCGGGGCCTGTGCAAACAGGGAGCTATTCAACAGAGTAAAAACAAGAAGTGCTGCGAATTGGCGCATGTGCAAGATATTAAGGAGCGAATATAACTTCTATTTGTGAAGCCTGCCTGCCGGTTGTATAAATAATTAGCCAAAAAAAAGGCATAAAAAAACCCGGGTCACTGGAAACAGTGACCCGGGCAATAGTGAACAAGTTCCATTATTTTTCAATCTTAAAGCCGTTGGCTTCTGCATATTTGCGCTGGGCCCTTTGCATATCTGCCACCACTTCATCTTTTTTGGATGCCACTTCCTCCATTTCTCCTGCCAGTTTGGAACGCTCTTCCGCCGTAGGGGCTAATCCTACATTTTTATACGCGGTATAAATGCTCTTGATGTATTTGAAATAACGAAGGGCTGCTTCGCGGAAATTATCAGCCTCTTTTGCACTGGGCACTTTCATGGCCATGATCTCATCGATTTTAGTCTGAACTTTTTTCTCCATTTGCTCGCTTACTACCGCAACACTATCAAACTGCTGAGCAGTGGCAAATTTTTCCACTTTATCTTCAGTGATATTAATATCTGCGGTCAGGCTTCTTTCTTTTGCCACAATATCCTGGCTGAAGTTAAAAGCGGATTTTGATTTGCATGCCACCAGCCCGGTAAACAACAGGGCGATCAGGAAGAGGTGCTTTCTCATGATAGTTTTTTTAGTGTTGATTTGATTTAGGTGTAAAAATAATCATATTTTATTTCCGCCTGCCTTCCCTGTCTCCTATAATTATACACATCGGAAGGCGTAAAAAGGCCCCGCTGCGGGCGGGGCCTGTATCTGGGCTGATTATTTTTCCTCTTTGTCTTCTTTGGGTTTGTTCATGTTCTTACCCAGCTTTTCGAGCAACTGTAAACCGAGCAGGCCACTGATGCCACCATTGGCATTGTCGCCGCCGCCGCCGATCAGTACATCCGGCATAATCTTCACTTTTTCTGCTGCAATGGATTCGATCACTTTCAATTGGGTGAAATTATCACCGCCCATGGCTTCTACAGACAATTTATAGGATTCCGCATTCGATTTACCGATAGCCAGAATCTTTTCCGCTTCCGCATTACCGGTAAGGGATATTTTCTCTGCTTCCGCTCTTGCCAGCAATTCGATTTTTTCTGAATCCGCTTTTGCCAGTAATCTTGTTTTTTCCGCTTCACCGCTTGCGAGTAATTTCAACCGGTCGGCTTCCGCATTGGCCTGCAGGCGCACACTGTTCGCATCACCGGTAGCTTTTTTCACAGACGCATCCGCAATACGTTCAGCGATCAATACACCCTGATCTGCCTTTACGATCTCCTTCTGAATATCGGCAATCGCTGTTTCTTTTTCGAGGCTCTGCCTGGTTTCCTGTGCTTTCTTTTCTGTTTCGTACGTTACTTTTTGTTCTTCCGCAATTTTACGATCAGTTAATGTTTTCATCAGGCTTTCGGGCGGTACGATATCACCGATCAGTGTATCCACGCCGTATACATTATACTGATCAAGCACATGTCCGATATGTTCTTTAGCAGATTGCTGTCTCTCCTTACGGGTGCCTAAGAAAGCGATCACGTCACTGTCCTGCGCACTGTTACGGAAATAGTTACCGATAGTGGGTTCCAGTACCTGGCTCACGAGGTTATTCATATTACCAAAGCGGGCAATTACTTTCGGTGCTTCGGTGGTGGGTATATGAATGATCTGCGATACGTCGAGATTGAACGGGAAACCGTCCTTACTGCGCACGGTGATCGTTGACAAATGTTTATCCAACTGATGCGACTCACTTCTTGCGTTGGCCCAGTTCAATACCAGGTTGGTGGTGGGTACCAGCTCCACTTTCATAATGTAGGGATTAATCGGGTATTTACCGGGTCCTAATGGTTCCGCCCATACTCCTTTAAATCCTTTGGCAAAGATATTTCCGTGTTTGAATTCAGCACCACTCAGGTCCTTACCTTCTTCCCCCACAAAACTGATAATGACACCCACATAACCAATGGCGATCTCAGTCATCTTTACCATTTCCAGTTTTACAAACCAGGGGTTTAAGAAATAAGATCCCGCCAGTATTACCTGCTCCTGCAAACCTTTGTATCCTTCTTTTTCCAGGAACATATCCACGTCCTGAAATTTGTTGTGGCCTTCGATCACTTTACCAGCAATCTGTCCTTCCTCCAGTGGCTTACCTTCTGCCGTGGTAATGACACCTACCGCATTATCGGGAATCATAGTCATATCAGTCAGTTCCACTTCAAACAAGAAGGTGTTTATACGATACGAACCTGGAGCGATGATGGCAGTCTGGCGTCCTTTACGACCACCATTGGCCAAAAAGGCTTCTGCATCCTGAAAGGAATCACAATCAACCCGGCGGCCGAGAATACGGCCTGTTTCCAGTTCCATACCATCCTTGGCCAGTATCAAACCGATCTTGCCGGTAGGTACTATGATAAAAGGCTGAAACGTGATAGAATACTGCCATATCCATTTCCAGAAATACACACCGGGCGGTAAAGTTTGTGCCTGAAAACCCGCTTCGCCCTGAGTAGCGATAATGCGTCCTTCGGGCAATTCCTGTTTACCAAAAAGCACGAACTTTTTAGTGACCAGCCCGATACGGTCTTCGGGTACGATCACCAATCCGAAGAATACCCGGAGGATAAATTTGTAAAATAATAAGAGAAATAACGGGACACCGATGATGAGTCCCCACTTGATGATTTCCTGTCTTTCCATGATTGTTTAATTGTTATTGGTTATGAAATTATTTTTTTGATATAGAAATGCCCGTCCCGCACACAGAATACTGCGCACAAGTTTTCAACAAGCCATAAAACGGCTGTAGTTTATCCAGGTAAAATGTTTAGTGATTAAATCCCGGGGGGAGAAGTATTGAAGATAGTATTAATGATCTCAGATACGGGCAATTGGCTTATATGTCTCTCAGATTCCATAGTGGAATGTAATTGAAGACATAAAATTACATAGAAAACAAATGCTCCAATAAAAAATCGGATGAATTAATTTTTAATCTGTGTTGCAAATCGTTATGAAAGGGTATCAATCATGCGATTATAGCAATTTGGAAATGAGAAAATGTGAAAATTAGAAAATGTGAAGATTAGAAAATTAGAAAATGTGGAAATGTGGAAATTAGTGAATGGGTTGATTTGGTAATGACTTAATTATTTATAAGACATGGCTGTTTTTCATTTCCACATTCTCACATTCCCACATTCTCACATTATCCAATTATCACATTAGCAAATTATCAAATTAAAAAATTAATTCCCCACCAAAAACACCGCATTACAAAACATCAACTTTCCGCTTTCCCAAAAGCTGCGAAACATCGGGTTGTCTGCCAGGTAGGTGATGGATCCATTGCCCATATTTTGTACGCCAAATAATAATCCGTCTTTCAGTTTATCTTTCAGGCGGGCTCCTACAAATCCCGCTACCTGATTATCTTTTTTGATAACCCCTACATTCCATCCGTTGTCTTTGAAAAATTCATATACTTTATCATCCATCTTGAGTGTATAATAGTAATTGCCATATCCAAATGCCAGGGGATGTGTATTGTCCATTTCCACGCGATAAATAGAGCCGGGCGTACCACCGCTTACGGCGAGCCGGTCCCTGTCTTCATATTTTTTTAAAGCCGTATAGGGATTATTCGAATCACCTGATTCTGCATCTTCCTGCCGTTTGGATCGGATGCCGATATCAGCTTTTGCTAATCCGGATACAGCCCCTTCCAATGCTACTACATGGCCACCTTTGTTAATCCAATCCTTGAAGGCATCTGTTTGTGCTTTATCATTCAGAAACCGGTAATTGCCATCGGGCATTATGAGTACATCGGTTTCATTCCAGCGTATATTGGCTGCATCTGAAGCATTCACCAGTGTTATGGGATATTGTATTTCCTGGTCAAAGAAATGCCATATCTCGCCGGCGCCATATGAACTCACCCCTTCACCCGTTAATAACACAATGCGTGGTGCGCGGAATGGATGTACTTTATCACTGCCAAAATCATATCCTGCATCTGCATAGCCGGTACTTACTGCATAGATTCGCACAGCTTCTGCATCGGCTGCTTTTTGTACAGTTTCAAACAAGGCATTGCCCCAGGATTTATTAGCCGTTTTCAATACGATGATCGCCCCTCTGTCGAATTTATTTCCGTTTACTTCAAAAGGTTGTTCGGCATAACGTAATAAAATTCCTTTTTTCAATAATTGGGCTGCCAGCTTTACTGTACGGATACCATTCCAGGGAATCACATATCCATAGGTGGTGGTAGCACTCACTGGTTTTTCAATGGAAAAGGGGCCGTTGCCACTGATCTTATCCTTACAGGCCCATGCTTCCAACCCGTATGCATAGGGCAATGACCAGGCTGTAATATCGTAGGTAACAGTATCCACTAATTTCCCTCTGGGTTCAAACAATACTTTTACCAATGCAGAACGGGGTTGCAGGGCGCTGATGACCAAATCATTATTCAGGGTAAAATTTTCTTCCTTACCGGAATTATATTGAAATCCTTTCCCATTGCCGGCACCGCTGCTGTATTCAATACCGTTTTTATCAAGCAATCCAATCAGGGCGCTGATACGTTCACGGTCTTTGGGGTTATTTTTTATCACATAGGTTTTGTATTCGCCATTGCCGTTTGCCAGGGATTCATTGTAGAACTTACGGAACTCCGTTACCAGTTTGTTGGCATTAAGCGAGGCGATTTCGATCGTACTGAGCGAAGTCGTATAATGGTGTATCATTCTGTCGTACAGGGTAAGCGTATCCCCTTCATCGTTGATGATCGCCGAACCACCGGAGGGCCCACCACCCTGTTCATAGGTCATACCAATGGCTCCGCTATAAATGGGATAGGTATCTCCGTAAGAAGGATAATACAAATCAAAAACCTCCTTCGTAAAATACAACCAGCCGTTGGCATCAAAGTATTTCGCATGATTCTTTCCGATAGTGACCTGAAAATCCCGTTGCCAGGGAGTGATCACATCATGATAAGGCTGAGCGGCAGGTGCAAAATAATACGGTTCATTCACCCCCTGTTCATGAAAATCCACGTGTACCTGCGGCATCCATTGTTGGTACACTTTTAACCGTTGCCTGCTTTCCACCTGTGTTTGCCAGGCCCAGTCGCGGTTCAGATCGAAATTATAATGGTTGGTTCTTCCGCCGGGCCAGGGTTCCCGGTGTTCTCGGGCCATCCGCAGCGGGTTGTTATTCTTTCCCACAACTGAATTGTACCAGTTCACATAACGGTCACGCCCATCCGGATTTAAACAGGGGTCGATGATCACCACCGTATTCTTCAGCCATGCAGCATACTTCGTATCAGTGGGATTGACCATGGCATACAGGGTCATCATGGCTGCTTCGGAAGAAGATGTTTCATTACCATGTACATTATAGCTGAGCCATACTATGGCGGGGGCATTTTCTGTTACAGGTGCCGCTTTGTCTTTTGACAGGTTGGCGAGACGTAGATTGTTCATCTGTATCTGTCCCAGGTTTTTTATATTCTCCGGCGTACTGATAAATGCAAGAAGCAGCGGACGCCCTTCATTGGTTTCGCCGTATTGTTCGAGTTTTACCATAGCCGGCATCGCTGCGGCTACATGCTGAAAATAACTTACGATCTTCCAATGGGGTGTAAAACGGCTGCCGGTTTTATATCCTAAAAAATCATCCGGCGACTGCACACTTCTACCCGATTGCGCTACTGCTGAATTATTATTCGCACACAGGATACCGATCCACAAACCCAAAAACAAAATCGATTTTCTGTACATGTTGCTATGTTTTAATAAGCAAGATAATGAACGGTCTGTTAATCCGGCCGCTTTTTTGTTGCGCGGCTATCCATAAATTTCTTTAGTTTTATCACCGTCACATACACTAAATCACACCTATGATGCAACGTATCGTTTATTTCTTTTTTCTTATCGTTTTCATTAGCGCCTGTACTTCCACTTCCAAAACGGGTAGCTCATCTGTCCCCATCGACCCGTATCAATACAAGACCGTTAAAAAAACGATTTCGTCCAACGGTGCTGTGGTATCCGCACATTCGCTGGCGAGTAAGACCGGTGTGGAAATCTTAAAACAGGGAGGCAATGCAGTTGATGCGGCCATTGCCACTCAACTGGCACTGGCTGTGGTATATCCCAATGCCGGTAACCTGGGTGGCGGTGGTTTTATGGTGGCCCGGCTTTCTTCGGGTGAATTGATTTCGCTCGATTTCAGGGAAAAAGCGCCGGCATCTGCACACCGGGATATGTATCTGGAAGCCGATGGCACACCCCGTACCGATAAAAGCCAGGATGGTCATCTTTCTGTAGGCGTACCCGGTACCGTGGCCGGCATTTTTGCAGAATATAAATATGCCAAACTTCCAATTGCCAAACTGATACAACCGGCGATTGACCTTGCAGAAAAAGGTTTTGCGATCACCGAAAACGAAGCGGCTTCGCTGAATGCATTGCAGACCGACCTGAAAAAATTGAATACGGTAATGCCTGTATTTGTAAAAGACAAATGGAAGGCTGGCGATACCCTGGTGCAAAAAGACCTGGCCCAGACATTGATCCGTATCCGTGATAAAGGTGCTGCGGGTTTTTATGAAGGCGAAACCGCCCGCCTGATCGTGGAAGAAATGAAAAGAGGCCATGGCATGATCACCTTAGAAGATTTGAAAAATTACGATGTCAAGAAGCGATCACCGCATGTGTTTACGTATAAAGGATATACCATTGCCGGTATGCCGATGCCCAGCAGTGGCGGACTCTTGCTGAACCAGATGATGAAAATGATCGAAGACAAAAACATCGGGGCAATGGGTTTTCATTCGGTACAGGCGGTGCAACTGATGACAGAGGTGGAACGAAGGGCCTATGCCGACAGGGCTGAATACATGGGTGATGCCGATTTCTATAAAGTACCGGTGGAAAAACTCCGCTCCGACAGCTATCTGCAAAACCGGATGAAAACCTGGGATCCCAACAAAGCAACGCCCAGCACAGCCATCGAACCGGGTGTGCTGATGGCCAAAGAAAGTGAAGAGACCACACACCTGAGTGTAATCGATAAAGAGGGCAATGCCGTATCCATTACCACCACACTCAACGATTCATACGGAAGCAGAACTGTGGTGGGTGGAGCCGGATTTATCCTGAATGACGAAATGGATGATTTCAGTATCAAACCCGGTGTGCCCAATATGTATGGGGCAGTGGGTGGTGAAGCCAATGCCATCGCTCCCGGTAAACGAATGCTGAGTTCCATGACACCCACCATTGTATTAAAAGACAATAAGCCTTATATTGTAGTGGGTACCCCGGGTGGTACTACTATACCCACTCAGGTTTTTCAGACATTGGTGAATATTCTGGAATTCAATATGACGACCGAGGATGCGGTGTATAAACCGAAATTCCATCACCAATGGCTGCCCGATGAGATTATGGTGGAAAAAGCATTTCCGGAAGATGTGCGTAATGCACTCGAAAAAATGGGCTATACGATACGTCAGCGGGGTGCCATCGGACGAACAGAAACGATACGGGTACTGCCCGATGGACGATTTGAAGCTGTGGCGGATAAACGGGGGGAAGATGCAGCCGAAGGCTGGTAAAGGACCATTAACCAAATAAACATATACTATGAGCACTTCCAAAGAATTTTTGGAAACGGCCATCCGCCGGTTGAAATATTATAAGGAGTTGGGTGATAAAACGTTTGAACAGCTCAATGATTGGGACTTTCACTATCAGCCCAATGCCGAATCCAATAGCATTGCCATCATTATACAGCATATGGCCGGTAATATGCTGAGCCGCTGGACCAATTTTCTAACCGAAGATGGTGAAAAGGAATGGAGACAGCGGGACGATGAATTTGATATTCATGAATATTCCAAGCACCAATTGGTTGCCCTTTGGGAAAAAGGATGGACCTGCTTTTTAGATGCTCTCACCTCGTTGAAGAAAAAAGATCTTAAAAAAACGGTCACTATCCGCCAGGAGCCATTGAGTGTGATTGATGCCATACTTCGTCAAATGGCCCATTATCCCTATCATATTGGACAGATCGTACATATTGCAAAAACCATTAAAGGGAAAAACTGGAACAATCTCTCTATTCCCAAAGGAGAGTCGCAGGCATATAATGCCGGAGCCGAAGTAAAAGACCCGGCAAAGAAGTTCTGAAAGGAATGTATGCTATACTTTGAAAGGCGGGACGGATTGTTTACCTTTGCAAATCTTAACATCCCAGTGCCGGACGGCCCGGCCCCATCCTTTCTGAAAATCCAGAACTATATTTTTTCAAGAATTTCATAACATGAAACTAATTGCTGGAATCATTTGTACCCTTGTCCTTTCTATTTCTGCCAGATCGCAGGCCCTTATTGGTATTTTTGCAGGCCCGCAAGCCACCTCCGCTGATTATAAAGTGGGGAATGTGACCCAAAGTACCGATATGAAAATCGGATTTCAAACCGGTATGGTAATGAAAGTGCCTTTTGAAAACCGTCTCTTTTTTGCCCCCCAGGTTTTTTACAGCCTGAAAGGATATAAAGTAAAGCTCAACGGATATGCCTATCCACCCGATGTAAATGCGGTAGACAACAATACCACTATACATAGCGTAGAACTGGCCGCCTTACTGCAGGTAGATCTGGGCAATAAGCCCTCGCACTTCTATTTAAAAGGAGGCCCCACACTCGATTTCCTTTTGTTTGGCAAAGAGAAATTCAATCTGAAGAGCGGTGGCAACGTAAGCCGTAATATGAAATGGGGCCCCGGAGAATATGGCCATTATGCTGCCAATGCGATCATTCAACTGGGATTTGAACACCAAAATGGCTTTTTTGCATTTGCACACTATTCTTACGGACTTACCACGATCAATAATGCGGATTTCGGACCCCGTATCGGCAACCGCATATTTGGCATTTCATTCGGTACCTACCTGCACAAGAAAAAGATCGTAATCGATACCAGGAATAGGGAATAGCGAAAAGCTGCAAGCTATGAGCTACAAGCTGCAAGCCTGGAACAGCCAGCTACCAGCTGCGAGCCCCGAGCTTTGAGCTGTCAGCTTCGAACAGCCAGTTGTGAGCTGCAAGTAGCAAGCTTCAAGCTACAAGCATTTAACAACCAATAGTGAGCGACAAGCAACCGCGAACTGTATTTAACCTATGCAACCTGCCTACGCTAAAGCTACGGGTTACCTACCGTAATGAAATGAAGGCAGGCAGGAAGGCCTATGTAACCTCTGGAACCTATTCAACCTCTTAAACCTTTTGAACCTATTCAACCTCTTGAACCTTTTGAACCCGGGAAACCCGAAACCTAAACGTTTTGTTAAGATACCCGCAACTGCGTATACACACCCTCTGATAGCCGCCCATCCCTATATGCCGTCAAATTCTGGTATTGAATTTGCCTAAAGGATTCTATTGCATACTTTTACATTACAAATCACCGAACCTGAAGCGTTTTCTGAAAATATTGAAGTGGATATTCCTCACCCTGCTTTTTTTGGTGGTGGCCATATATATTTTCATTCAGACCCCTTTCGGTCAGAAATGGATCGTAAAACAGGTGACCAAACGCCTCTCCACCGACCTGAAGACAAAGATCAAGATCGACCATGTGGACTTTTCCCTTTTCAATAAAATGCACCTTGAAGGGATACTCATCGAAGACCGTCAGGGTGACACGTTGCTCTTCGCAGGCGATATGAAAGTCCGGATCACGGATTGGTTTTTTTTCAAGAAAGAGGCCGACCTGAAATATATCGGTCTTGAAAATGCACTGATCAAATTTCAACGGACCGACTCGGTATGGCGGCATCAATTCCTATTCGATTATTTTGCTTCTTCTTCCACCGATACCAGCAAAAAGAAAAATGCCGGCATCCGGATGAATCTGCAGAAAGTGGAATTCCGGAATGTAACATTTGTAAAAAAAGATGCATGGCTCGGGACCGATATGGTTATAAAAACGGGTTCACTTGATCTCGATGCAGATAAGCTCAGTCTTTCAGGAAATACCTTTGATATCAAGTCACTGATCATCAAAAAACCGGTGGTAACGCTGAATAATTACAAGCAGCTTAAACCCCTTGATTCACTGGGCCTGAATGATGTCGTCAATGAGATCAAATCCACCGTGCATTGGAATAATAGCAACACGGTATTTAAAATCGGTTATCTCAAAATCGAGGACGGCACTTTCCGTACGGATAAACTAACCAACCGTCCGGCCTTTCCTTATTTTGACGGCAAGCATATATTATTCACTGATATACAAACCGAATTATCAAATGCCCGTTTTTCGGGAGACACGATTTTCTCCAAATTAAACCTGAGTGCCAAAGAACGAAGTGGCCTGGTGGTAAAACACCTCAAGGCTGATGTAAAAATGACCCCGCAGGGAATGGCCTTTTACAATATGGACCTTGCCACCAACCGGAGCACGCTCAAAAACTTTTTTTCCATGTCGTACGATGATATGGATGACCTCGGCTCTTTTATTTCGAAAGTAAAACTGGCCGCTATATTTGATGACTCGTATGTAGACAGTGATGATATCGCCTTTTTTGCCCCGGGACTTACCAATTGGAAAAAGAAAATATCGCTCAAAGGAAAAGTAAGAGGTACCATCAGCGATCTGGTAGGAAGAGAAATGGTGATACAAGCCGGCAACAGTACCATCCTCAACGGTGATATCAGTATGACCGGCCTTCCGGATATCAATCAAACATTCATTGATTTTAAAGCCAACGATTTTCGCACCACCTATAGTGATGCATCCTCCATTGTACCCGCTATCCGCCGCATGACCAATCCCCGGTTAAGCCAGTTGCAATATGTGCATTTCAAAGGGAGCTTCACCGGCTTTATCCGCGACTTTGTAACGTATGGTACCATTCAAACCAACCTCGGTACCATTACGAGTGATATCAACATGAAATTACCCCGCGGACAAGACCCGGTATATTCCGGTACCATTTCGACCTATAATTTCAGGTTGGGTGAATTTCTGGGTGATCGCAAACTGGGATCGATTTCCATGAATGGAACCGTGAAAGGAAAAGGTTTCAATGAGAAAAGCCGTAACACCTTTATTGATGGTACGGTGAAGTATGCTGACTATAATGGTTACCGTTATGAGAACATCATACTCCGTGGCAAACTGGACAAAAAATTATTTGAAGGTATTGCATCCATCAGCGACAAAAATGCTGCGCTGAACCTCAATGGCATTATCGACTTCAATGGCCCCACTCCCCGGTTCAACCTGCTGGCCGACGTAACACATGCCAACCTGCACAACCTGAAGCTTACCCGTGATACGATCGAGTTTCATGGAAAATTCAATGTGGATTTCTCCGGCAGTTCACTCGATAATTTTCTGGGCAATGCCCGTATATCAGAAGCAGGTATCAGCCACAATGGTACCCCGCTCCCTTTCGATTCACTGGTCATCAGTTCCACCTACCTGAATGGAGTGAAAACACTAACGGCACGTTCCAATGAATTCAAAGCAACGGTGGAGGGAGAATTTAATCTTCGTGAGTTACCCGATGCATTCACCTATTTCTTAAACCGTTACTATCCCGCTTACGTAAAGGCACCCGCGAGGATACCGGTAGGTCAACAGATTAAATTTGATATTACCACGTATGATGCGGACCCCTACCTCCTGCTGGTGGACTCGAGCCTGGCCGGACTTGGGTACAGCCACCTGGAAGGAAGTATGAATACGGCAGAAAACCGTTTTACAGCTAATATTTATGTTCCCCGTTTTCAATATCGTAAATATAATTTTGATGAAGTAAAACTGCAGGCAAATGGCAACAGCGACAGCCTGGTGCTGACCGGGAATACGTTGAATATCCGCATCAATGACAGCCTGAATATACCTTCTGCCACATTTCGGTTAAAAGCAGCCAATGACTCTTCTTTCGTTTCTATACTCACCGGTGCCAACCAAAAAGTGGAGAGGGCCGATTTGCATGCACTGGTACTCACCTATAACGATGGAGTGAAGATTGAATTCGACCGTTCCAATTTTACGATCAATGGCAAAAGCTGGAGCATAGATGAGACGGGTGAATTGGTATTCCGATCCAATACACCTGCCAGTGGAAAGCTGGTATTGAGTGAAGGAGATCAGAAGATCGTGATGCGTACACAACCCGGTGCCAACAACCGCAATGACCTGAAAATAGAACTCACCAAGATCAACCTGGGAGATTTTGGCCCCTATTTTCTTCCCAAAAACAGGCTGGAAGGATTGCTCAGCGGTTCGGTATTGGTACAGGACCCCACCGGTGATCTCGTGGTAAAGTCTGATGACATTAAAACCGAATACCTGCAATTGGATAATGATTCATTGGGAGAAGTGGTAGCCCGGGTATATTATGATAAAAAAACGGATCTGCTACGTTTCAATGGCAACACGGTAAACCAGGAACATGCACTGGAATTTGACGGACGTATTTTTGTTGGCGATCCGGAAAAAGCCAAACAAAATAATATTGCTATCAAGGCCAAAGAGTTCGAAATAAATGTACTCGAACGTTTCCTGGGAAATTTATTTACAGATATTCAGGGATACCTTACAGGTAATATCAATCTCGACGGAGCTTTTGACCATCTCACTGTGTCGGGAAAAGGACGCTTAAAAGATGCCGGACTGAAAATATTATTCACCCAGTGTTTTTATAAAATACAGGATACAGACATAGAACTGAAACCCACTGAGATTAACCTGGATGGTATTGTGCTGAAAGATACCATTACAAAAAACCCTATATATCTCAGCGGATTCATCGAGCATGAAGCGTTTAAGAATATGTTCTATGCCCTTGATATTTCCACGCAAAAACCAAACACCAGAGGTGACAACAATAATAAACCCGTTCAGTTACTGAATACTACTGCTAAGGATAATAAGCAATTCTTTGGCAATGTAAAAGGCACAGGTTCCCTTTCACTGGCAGGTCAGCAATCGGACATGTATATGAAGATCGATGCCTTTGCCTCCACCAAAGACAGCAGCTATATCACACTGCCTTCTGCAGTAAGCCGCGAATCGGGTATTGCAGACTTTCTCGTGGAAAGAAAGTATGGACGGGAGATGAATGACAGCGATGTGAAAAAGAATGCCACCAAAATTACCTATGACGTGGATGTAACGGCCAACCCATTGGTGAATGTAAGTGTGATACTGGATGAGCTGACCGGTGATATCATTAAAGGACGTGGTGCGGGCAACCTGAATATCCGTTCAGGCACTTCTGAACCGCTTTCTCTGAGAGGTCGTTTTGATATTGCAGAAGGAAACTACCTGTTCACGTTTCAGTCATTCTTTAAAAAACCATTTGAGTTAAGAAAGGGTGCGGAAAATTATATTATCTGGAATGGCGATCCCATCAACGCCACGATCAAATTTGAAGCGCAATACAAAGCAGAGAATGTGAGCTTTGCACCGCTTGCCAACTTATTGTCCACCAATCAGGGTCTTTCCGGTGCCCGGGGAGAAGTATATGTGGTGGCTAAACTCACAGATAAATTATTCAACCCAGATATTACCTTTTCACTCGACTTTCCGAATACCAGTGTAGCTGTAACAGATCCCGAACTGGCACTGGTACTACAGCAAATGCAAAAGAACACGAATGAATTAAACAGGCAGGTAACCTACCTGATTGTATTCAACAGTTTTGCGCCTAGCGAACTGGGGGGTACCGTTTCCACCACCGGTATTGGTGTGGGTACAATATCCGGTATATTCCTGAATGTGATCAGCGATCAAATCAATAAGATATTGGGAAACCTGCTGAAGAATGATAAATATAATATCAGTCTCAATACTTCTTTCTATGACCGGGGGCTGATTGACCAATCGAATAAAACGGCCCTGAATCTGGGCAGTAATGTTAACTTTTCTATTGGTCGTTCATTTTTCAATAAACGATTCATCATTACCGCCGGTGGTGGATTTGATGCGGCATTACAGCAAAATGCTACGCGGCAGAATTTTCTGTTCCTGAAAGATGTTACGATGGAATGGCTGATCAATGAAAGCGGCTCGATGCGTTTCTCCTTCTTCTACCGGGAGAATGCAGACTTCCTGAGTACGGGTACCGGTGGTTCAGGCAAGGCCAACCGCATTGGCGGCAACGTTTCTTACCGCAAAGACTTTGACCGCTTATCCGATTTTTTCAAAAGAAAGAAAAAGCCTAAGACAGCTCCCCCCGCTCCTTCCGAAGCTAAAGAGGCAGACCCGATCGAAGCTCCTAAAAAAGAAAAGGAATAAGATTTATTTATCTTCCAGGATATCATGTCCCATTTTATCCCGCTTGGTTTCAAGGTATTTTTTATTGTGCGGATTAGCATGAATACGAATCGGAATATTCTCCACGATCTCCAGGCCATATCCCACCAGACCTACTCTTTTGCGCGGATTGTTGGTCATGAGTTTTAATTTGGTGACACCAAGTTGCCGCAGCATTTGTGCACCGATGCCGTAATCGCGCTGATCCATTTGAAATCCGAGATGCAGATTGGCTTCCACGGTATCCATTCCCTGTTCCTGCAGTTGATAAGCCTTCAGCTTATTCAATAATCCGATACCCCGGCCTTCCTGGTTCATATATAAGATAGCGCCCTTCCCTTCTGCTTCCACCATTTCCATGGCTTTGTGCAACTGGTCACCGCAATCGCAACGGAGTGAGCCCAGAATATCGCCGGTGAAGCAGGACGAGTGAACGCGGGTCAATACTGGTTCATCTTTTTCCCATTCCCCTTTGATCATGGCGAGGTGTTCATTACTTGAATTCTTTTCGCGAAACGCCACCAGCTTGAAATTACCATACCGGGTGGGCATATCTACCCGTACCACTTCCTCTACCAGCGAATCACTTTTAATCCGGTATTCGATCAGGTCTTTGATGGAGATGATCTTAAAATCAAATTTTTTCGCTACTTCGATCATATCGGGCAAGCGGGCCATGGTGCCATCCTCATTCATTATTTCCACCAGCACTCCACCGGATTCGAATCCGGCCAGTCGTGCCAGATCCACCGCAGCTTCGGTATGTCCGGCCCTTCTTAATACGCCACCTTTCCTGGCCCGGAGAGGGAATATATGTCCTGGGCGTCCCAGGTCGGCGGGATTGGTAAAGGGATTGATGAGGGCTTGTATGGTCTTGGAGCGGTCGGCGGCGGAAATGCCGGTAGTACAGCCATGTCCGAGCAGATCCACCGACACAGTAAAGGCCGTTTCGTGCAGGGCCGTGTTATTATTAACCATAAGTTCCAGCCCCAATTCGTCGCAACGGTCTTCGGGAAGTGCCGCACAAATGAGGCCCCGTCCGAATTTACTCATGAAATTGATAACTTCCGGGGTGGCATTTCGGGCGGCGGTCACAAAATCGCCTTCATTTTCACGGTCTTCGTCGTCTGCCACCACCACCAATTTGCCTTTTTTTATGTCTTCTATCGCACTTTCTATGGAATCAAACATGGAGGGTATTTTAGAGCAAAAGTACTTAATTGCGTATCAAAACGGCATTTTCGGGCCAAAAGCAGCCCCGGAGCGTGGTTTTACGATTAAAATGTGGATAAGAAGGCCATTTGGTTCCCAGAGCAGCAAAACCGGCTCTGCCCCTGTCTTTATAACGTGCTATTTTTCAATATAAGAATGTTAATATTTGCATATATTTAATTTGGAAATATTCCCTTTCTTTGCAACCGAAAACTAATAAATATGCTTAAGAGAATACTCTTCCTGTTTTTGACAGCCTTTCTGGTCGGCTCTTCCCTCTCTGCGCAGATAACCACCTCTGCCATTGGCGGTACGGTTAAAAGTACTACGGATGAAGCTTTGACCGGCGCAACCATTGTAGCCACTCACGTTCCATCCGGAACTAAGTATGTTACTGTAACACGTCCCGGTGGTGTGTTCAGTATCCAAAATATGAGAGTGGGTGGTCCTTACCTGATCGAAATAACCTTTGTGGGTTATAAGACAGAGAAGATCGAGGACGTCTACCTCCAACTGGCTGAATCATTTCAGCTTACTCCGGTTCTTTCCAAGAATGAAGGAACGATGGAAACAGTTGTTATTACCGGTACTTCCCGGAAAAACAACATCCTGAATGCCAACAGAACCGGCGCCGTTACCAATGTGGGTAAAAGAGAGATCACGGTGCTTCCCAGTATTTCACGGAGCATTAATGATCTTTCCCGTCTTACTCCTCAGGCCAATGGTGCTGCAGTAGGTGGAGGTAACTCCCGTCAGAATAATATCACGGTGGATGGTTCTGACTTCAACAACACTTTCGGTATTGGTGCTAACGTACCTGCTCAGGGTTCTCCCATTTCACTGGATGCCCTTGAAGAGATCTCTGTTAATATCACTCCCTTTGATGTTCGCCAGTCAGGTTTCATCGGTAGTGCGCTGAATGCAGTTACCCGTTCTGGTACAAACCAGATTTCCGGTTCCGTGTACACGTACTGGAGAAATGAAAAACTGCAGGGTGATAAAGTGGAGAAATTAACTTTCGCGAGGCAGAAATTACAGTTTAACCAATATGGTTTCCGTGTAGGTGGACCCATCATTAAGAATAAATTGTTTTACTTCTTCAATTTTGAATCAGAGAAAGTAATCACTCCCGGTCAGACAAAAATTGCTGCTACGGCTGGTTCACCTTTCGGTAGCGGGCCTAACGTTGCGAGACCTACAGCTACTGAACTGAATGATATCAGCTCTTTCCTGTTGAGTAAGTATGGTTATAATACCGGCGCTTATCAGGGATATGACCTGGAAGGTGATAAAACAAAGATTCTGGCCCGTCTGGACTGGAATATTTCTCCTAAGAATAAATTGAGCCTGCGTTATAATCAGGTGGAGAGCAGCGACCCGGCATTTCTGAGTACTTCATTCGGAAGCACTGGTATTGTCGCACCTGCTTTTGGTACTGGCCGCAGTGAGGCTACTGCCTTGAACTCATTGCATTTCCAGAATTCCAACTATTTCCAGGATTATAACTTCTATTCAATTGCTGCTGAATTGAACACTTCGTTTAGTTCCAGAATTTCCAATACTTTCCGCGCTTCTTATAATAACCAAAACGAACCACGCAGTTCCAACAGCTCTGAGTTTCCTTTTGTTGATATATATAAGGATGGATCACCCTTCACCTCTTTCGGTTATGAGCCATTTACCTTCGGCAACCTGAGAGATGTGAAAATTTACTCTTTTGTGGATAACCTGACCATGTCTTTTGGTAAGCATAATATCCTCATGGGTATTCAGGCAGACTTCACCAAAACCATTAACGGTTTCCAACCCCTGGGTGCGAGCTACTATCGCTTTAACTCATGGGCTGATTTCGTGAATGGTGTAAAACCCAATGACTTTGCTTATACCTATTCACTGAAAAAAGATTATTCTCAGGCTTTCCCTGGTTTCAAATTCGCTCAGTATTCTGCATTTATACAGGATGAAATTTCTGTATCCAAGCGTTTCAAACTCACCGTTGGTTTAAGAGCTGATCAGTCAACATACCCCGGTGTAGAAGAGGTGAAAGAGAACCCGCTCGTATCAGCGCTCACTTTTGCTGATGGCAAAAAAGTAAATACTGGTAAACTGCCTGCACAAAAGATTCTCTTCTCCCCCCGCGTAGGATTTAACTGGGATCTCTATGGAGACCGTTCTTTACAGATCCGTGGTGGTACAGGTATCTTCACCGGTCGTGTTCCTTTCGTATGGATCGTGGGTCAGGCAGGAAACTCCGGTATGCTGCAGATCACACAGTCCTTCAACGGAACTGCTAATACACCTGGTGTGTTCAGTCCCAATATTGGCACCTACAGACCTGCCACTCCTCCTGCGGCCGGTACAACCATGCCTTCTACTGTTACGGTGTTTGACGAGAACTTCAAAATGCCCCAAACCTGGAAAACCAGTCTGGCCATCGACGTTAAATTACCCCTTGGTCTGATCGGTACGCTGGAAGCTATTTACAACAGAGATTACAATGTAATCTATTCGAAGAATATCAACCTGGCTGCTCCTTCAGCACTCAATGTGAATGGCTATCCTGACAACCGGTTGATCTATCCCAATGCAAATGCACAGAAATTTATCAACAAACTGATCAGTGCCGGTAACGGTATCCTGATTCCCAGTGCAGTAGGAACTACCGCTTTCAATATGATCAATACCGGCAACGAAAAAAGAGGCCACTATGCATCTATCACTGCCCGTATCGAAAAACAATTCAAGAAAGGGTTTGCTGCAATGGTATCTTATACCAAATCAATGGCCAACCGTTTGTATGATGGACAGGGTGACCAGCCTTTCAATACCTGGAGCCTTGTAAACGCCGTAAACGGAGCTAACAATCCAAACCTTTCTTACGCTTCAGACGTGGTGCCTGACAGGGTAATCGCTTCTTTATCTTACCGTAAAGAATACCTGAAGCACCTTGCTACCAATATCTCTTTCTTCTATGAAGGAGCTATCGGCGGCCGGTTCACTTATCTCTACAGCGGAGACTTCAACAGAGATGGTACAAGTGCAGACCCGATCTACATTCCCCGCAATGCATCGGAAATCACTTTCCAGACACAAACTGTGAATGGTGTAACATACACTCCTCAAATGCAAAGCGACCTGTTCTTTGCTTATGTAGAGCAGGATAAATACCTGAGAGCGCACAAAGGACAATATGCTGAAAGAAATGGTGCTCAGATTCCCTGGAGAAACCAGGTGGATATGCGCATCCTGCAGGATCTGTTCATCAATGTAGGTAAGAGCAAAAACACTATCCAGTTTAGCTGGGATGTATTCAACATAGGTAACCTGATCAACCCAGGATGGGGTAAGATCAAAACCGTGAATAACGCTGCGATCCTCGTACCAAGAAATCAGGCCAACCTGGTACCCGGTGGTACTGTAAGACCTGAATTCAACCTGGCGCTCGACAGAGGTCAGATCATTACCCGTACTTTCAGGGATAACGTAAGCACTGCTTCTACTTATTACATGCAGTTTGGTTTAAGGTATCTGTTCAACTAATACCAACTGCTGAAAAGAACATAATAAAAAAACCGCTCCAAGTGAGCGGTTTTTTTATACGTATCAGTTGATAGTTTATTTTACAAGCGCATAATTACAGAGCTATCAGATTTTATTTCCCCACCCCCATTTTAAGAAAGCAGGAAAAGAGCGGGCCCAGGTAGGTACATCGTGTTTGCCGTCGGCAAGTTCGAGGTATTTAATATCCCGATCCCGGTCATATCCTTTTTCTGTAAGTTCTGTAATGAGATCAAGCGTGTCATCGATCGAATCAATGATGCCGTTCTTATTACGGTCATTGGTCTCGTCCATATTGCCGCACTGAAAGAAAAATTTGAGCCAGGGAGCATACTGCCCATTGCGGATCTGCTGATGGATGAGGCGGTGCAGGTTATCGTCATAGGCTTCATCATCCTGATCGATACTCCGCCACCAAAGGGAACCGGAAAACACTCCCACTTTAGTAAAATGTGCGGGGTAATTCCAAACGATGTCGAGGGCCATCAGACCGCCGAGGGAGAAGCCAGCAAACGCTTTTTCCCGGAAAGATGGGGCAGATAGTTGTTTTCGGATAAAGGGCATTAATTCATCCGCCACAAAATCGGTATAGTCCGCCGCCCGGGCACCACGGCCAAGGTAATCGGGCTGGCCGGCAATGCCATATTCCATTTTTCGTTCGGGGCCACAATGCATGCCCACGCAAACCAGAGGAACCGCATTGATATTTTCTTCGTAAAACTTTTCGAGAATGGCGGCAAAATCCATTTTGACGAGATCCTGCCCGTCATTAATCAGCAGCAAACTCGATTGTGAGAAATCAGTTACGGATTGTGGAATATAGAAATCCACTTTCACTTCTCTTGCTAAACAGACGGAATCGATCACGTGCTGTTCGACCATAATGCCGGGTACTTTCGCCAATTGCATGGCTTCAAAAGTAACGATTTCATAATAAATATCCTTTTTACGGGTATTATTTGAGTGTATTGCAGAATACGTCCGGTTAATTTGTTAATTTGATGATGAAAAAATAAATTTGATGGTAGCCGTCCGGGGTAAACCACTACATCTGAATTGGCGCTCATTCAATCAACATTTAAACCACGTTTATGAAGAAAATCGGAATTCTCCATGGGAAAGAACGTTCTTTCCCGGAAGCTTTTGTAGCCAGGGTAAATAGTAAAAATGTGCCGGGTATCGTTGCCGAACCCGTTCGTATAGACAAAGCGATGCAGGGTGTGGGCAGTGGCTACGCCGTAATCATCGACCGTATATCCCAGGATGTACCCTTCTACCGCACCTGGCTCAAAAATGCGGCCGTAACCGGTACTGCCGTTATCAACAACCCCTTCTGGTGGAGCGCAGATGATAAATATTTCAACAACTGCCTGATGACAAAAGTGGATGTGCCGGTGCCAAAAACCGCTATCATCCCCTCCCGCGATCTGCCCGATGATACATCCGCCGATTCCTTCAGCAACCTGGCCTACCCGCTTGATTGGGATTCGATCTTTAGCTATGTAGGCTTTCCCGCATACATGAAGCCTTTTGCCGGTGGTGGATGGAAACACGTATATAAACTTACCGATGCCGAAGACTTTTTTACCAAACATGCTGAAACCGGCCAATTGGTAATGCTGCTCCAGGAAGAGATTGTATTCACTGAATATTATCGCTGCTATTGTATCGGCGGAAAATATGTGCGCATCATGTCGTATGAACCCCGCAACCCGCATCATCTTCGTTATGTGGCCGATTTTAAACCCTCTGCTGAACGCCTCCAGCAAATGACCGATATCGTACTCCGCATCAATAAATATCTTGGTTACGATTTTAATACAGTAGAGCTTGCAGTTCGCGATGGTGTACCTTATGCCATTGACTTCTGCAACCCCGCCCCAGATGCCGACCGGGCCAGTGTGGGCGATGAGAATTTTGAATGGGTAGTGGAAACGGCAGCCAATTATGCCATTGAAAAAGCATTGGAAAATAAAGAAGGCGCAGACAACCTTACCTGGGGTGAATATGTAAGAAGGAGTTCAACCAAAAGCCCGCTGATCGGATGAGCAAACTGACCATTTACGACAGTGAGGAAGATAAGTTCAGCGTGGTGGAAGAACCCGATCCTTCCATTCAATACACCTATGCCGATTACCTGCAATGGAAGTTTGAAGAAAGCCTGGAGTTATTCCGCGGGCGAATTTACAAACTGGCTGCGCCAGGTACTAAGCATCAGGCTGTATCCAGAAATTTACTGGTTGCAACAACACAACAATTAAAGGGCAGGGCCTGTCAGGTATTTGCAGCCCATTTTGATGTAAGACTGCCGGTAAAAAACAGACGTAAGGATACCGAAGTAAACACGGTGGTGCAACCAGATCTTTGCGTTATCTGCGATCCCACAAAGATTGATGAACGGGGTTGCTGCGGTGCTCCCGATCTGGTTGTTGAAATCCTTTCTCCTGGCAACTCCAGAAAAGAGATCAAGCTAAAACATGAATTATATGAAGAAGCCGGTGTAAAGGAATACTGGATCATCAACCCCGCTGAAGAAAATCTCGTCGTTTTTCTATTGACCGAACAAGGAAAACTGGAAGGCCTGAAAATGTATGCCACTGGAGATACGCTCCAAAGTACCGCAATACCGGGCCTTGCTATTCATCTCACAGAAATATTCAATAACTGAATCGTATGAATTTAAACTACAAAAGCTTTACCCTCGGCGTGGAAGAAGAGTACATGGTACTGGACCCTGCCACCTACGAACTCAAAAGCCATCAGCAAAAGATCGTGCAGGAAGGGCAAAAAGTGATTAAGGATAAAGTAAAAGCGGAAATGCACCAGGCCGTGGTGGAAGTAGGCACCGATATTTGCGCAGACGTAGACGAGGCCTATCTGGATGTAGCCACGCTCCGTAAAACCATCGGAGGTATTGCCGACAGCCTCGGCTTTGCCATGGGTGCATCCGGCACCCATCCCTTCAGCCATTGGGAAAGCCAGCTTATTACCGAACACGTTCGGTACAATGAGATTGTAAACGAACTGCAGGAAGCTGCCAGAAGTAATCTTATTTTTGGATTACACGTGCATGTAGGTATGGAAAACCGGGAAATGGCCAACCATATTGCCAACAGTACCCGTTATTTTCTCCCCCACGTATTTGCGCTCAGTACGAACTCCCCGTTCTGGGAAGGCAGAAAAACCGGTTACAAATCGTTTCGCACGAAAGTATTCGATAAGTTTCCGCGTACCGGTATTCCAGATGCTTTCGACAGCATTGAAGCATATGACAATTATGTAAAGCTGCTGATCAAAACTAATTGTATCGACAATGCCAAAAAGATCTGGTGGGATCTGCGGGTACACCCCTTCTTCAATACCGTTGAATTCAGGGTATGCGATATTCCCCTCACGGTGGATGAGACCATCACGATCGCAGCACTGTTTCAGGCCATATGCGCCCGTATCTATATGCTGCGGTCGAAGAACCTGAACTTTATTCAGTACTCAAGGGCACTCTTAAACGAAAATAAATGGCGGGCCAGCCGTTATGGTGTGGATGGCTACCTCATCGACTTTGGAAAAGAAGAAGAAGTGAATACCCGAGCGCTTATTTATGAACTGCTGGATTTCCTCGATCCTGTACTGGATCATCTCGGCAGCCGTCACCGCATTGCGTATGTACACAAAATGCTGGAAAACGGTACCGGTGCCGACCGTCAACTGGCGATTTTTGAAGAAAGTAAAAACCTGACAGACGTGGCGAAATATATTCAGCAACAATATCTGGCAGGAATATAAAATACGAAGTGGGCGAACAATTCCATTTGATATAATATTGTTCGCCCGCCTCGTTTACCATTGAAAACATTCAATTACCTGACCCTACCCCGCTTTCATGCAGTTAGCACAATACCTTATAGATACATTTCAGTTCAACGACAAGGCTAACCGGCAGATAATAGAAAAAATTAAAGACGTCCCAGGCAATGAAGAGATCATTCGCCTGCTGAGCCATCTCATAAATTGCCAGTACAAATGGATGGCACGTATAGTGCAGGATCCCAAAGCAACTGAAATGGATTGGTGGTTACCCCTTTACAAATGGGAGGAACTTATAACCAAGTGGACAGACAGCCTTTCACTATGGATAACGTATATTCAGTCTAAAACGGAAGATGAACTCAATACTGAAGTAACATTCATTGGCTTTGATGGCAGTCCCTATGCCGCCACACCGGCTGATATTGCACTGCAACTTAATTATCACTCCATTCATCACCGCGCACAAATACAAACAATTTTAAGGCAATTGGGTATCACCCCTGATTTTGTTGATTATATCGGCACCCGCTACCGAAAAATATGACCACCACCCCTTAATTCGATTGATTCACCTATTCGCAGATTGACGAATTCTTTATTGTTTAACAAGGTAAAATACCTGACCGCTTCCTTTTTGCATTTCAATGATAAGGGTATCGCCTTTGAATTTATAATTATACATAAACTTCAATTCATTCCCATCTGCCTGAAAGCTAAACGTTGAATCGGTAATATCTGATTTACCCGGATTTTTATACCCGTCTTTACCGAATGAAAGTTTACTGCCCTGAAATTCATATACCGTACCTACATTGTAGTCAGCCATTTCGCCTTCAGCTCTTTTGATAATCCACGATCCTTCCAGCTTGCTCACTGGCCCGATAGCGGCCGGCTCCTCTTTCACGACAGCAGGTTTATCCTTCTCAGGCGATTCTTTTTTTTCATTGCTACCACAGGCAGAAAAAAATAGGAAAGCACAAATAGCAGCAAACTGAAGCATGAATTTCATATTAGTTGGTTTTGGTTTGTACTAAATATAACGAAAAAAAACGAAAGCCCCTGTACAGACGGACATTAAAATATCCTGGTTCCTATGGACAGAGATAGTACACCAAAGTCTTTTCCCGAGATGGATTCCCTGTTGAATACATTACAATAAGATAGCCTTCCAACCCATTTGCGTTTGGGAGAAATGAATATCCCTATCGAAGGTTTTACTCCTGCCCGCACTCCCCCGCTGATGAAGGATGGCCCTCCGGTAAGACTGAACATCCAACTCCGGGCGGGTTGGATGGCTATACCGGCAAAAAGATTCAGGGAGCCCCTTACCACCGGTATGGGCGAATCATTAGTATAGAGCCGAAGTACTTTATCATCCATAAATATATAATCCGCTGTGGCATCTGCTATTAACCGCAACGCAGTTTTGGATCGCAACAAAAAAAATGCACCGGCACCCATACCCCACGGATTATTTCCGATGGTGCGGTCGTATAAAGTTTGATTGTACTGCAACTGAATATACCCATCTGTCTTTTTGGGTGTTTGGGCTGTACATATTCCGGTTATCAGCATTACTAATCCGGTTAATAAGCATTGTCTTTTCATAGCTGTATCTAAAATAAATTGGCAAAAAGTTTCATTCCCACAATGCTGCAGATTATATCGAACAAATATGCCGTACATGGTGATAATGATCATCCAGGTATTTATGCATTCTGTGGAGCAGATCTAAAATGGCATTAAGCTGCTGGCAAAGATCTCTCCGTAATACACTCATTTCATCTCTCGCATCCTGCCGTACCTGTGGATCCTTTGAATAACTCTGTGGCTGCAATTCCACCCATCGTTCAAATAAATAAGTCATGGTAGTCTCATAGGTCCGTATCAGTATTTTGGAGTCTTTGTCAAGCGAATCGAATTCAGCAGCTGTAATCGTTTCAAATACATAATTGCCATTGTTTTTCAATTCAATCTTTTCCTCCTCCTGTTTGGCAATGGCCGAAAATACCGGTGGCACCGGATCCGGTTCTCTGTCTTCTATAAATGCCTGTTGCCTGGGTACAAAATCATCAATGATCTTGAACATATTCCCCAATGCATTAATGCCCATCGCATTCACGATACGGTTCGTGATCTGTAAAAGTACTTTTTGCCTTTCCGGTTTATCCATCACGTCGAGTGGCTGGTCAAGATCATGTGGCGAAGGAAATTGATTGATGCCCACCATGGAGTAGGCGGAATGGCTGACTGCAATCGGGAATACGATCAGTTCGCCCGTTTGCTGTTCCTTTATAATAGCCGGCAAATCCTTTTTTATGATATCGTCGTTAGCCAAATATTCCGGCGAAACCAGCAAGATCACCACGCGGCATTGCTGCAACTTAGCTACCACTTGTTGCTCCCGGCTCAGGCCAGCCTGAATTGCTCCGGGCCCAATCACTTCCATTTTTTCGTCTCTGGTATAGGGGCGAAGAAATGTTTGCAAAGTGGTTACCCATTTCAGATCAGGCTCTGCATAACTGATGAATATTCCGTTTCTGAGCATATACTGATATTAGTTGTTCATTATTCTTGAACCTGTTTTGATTCAGGTTATAACAGCACTGCGAAAAATGATGCTAACTTCCTGCTATTAAAAATCAAAACTTCCCTTCATCCACCTCTTTGATAAACCGGATAACGCCATTCATAAAGACCTGCTGGTCGTCCCACATAGCGAGGTGGCTACCATCCGGACAAAAAAGATACCGGCCCCGTTGCACCAATGTACTTTGTTCTTTCATCGCTTCAGGGTCCATCGTATCATGTTTGGCACCCACCATGAGGGTGGGCACTTTAATTTCTTTCAGTCTCGCTTTTATATCCCAGGTGGCGAGGCGGCCAGCAATGCCAAATTCCGAAGGGCCCTGCATGAGGGTATAGATTTCACCATTCGCATGTTTCATGGTCCGGTTAAAACCATCCGGCCATTCTTTCAGCCGGCAAAGATGTTCATGGTAAAAATGCGGTATCAGCAATTCCATGTATCGGGGATTGCTGAAATCCTTTTTTGCTTCTATATCCCTGATCTCAGCCAGCACCTCCGAAGGCATTTGTTTGGCAAGTACTTCATCCGCATACTTTCCATACTCCGGTGTACTGGCCACCATATTAGCTACAATAAGCCCTTTGAGGTGCTGCTGGTATTTCAGTGCATACTCCATGGCGAGAATACCGCCCCAGGAATTGCCCAATACATAAAAATTAGTGGAGTCTGCCCCTATGGCTTTGCGCACCTGTTCCACTTCTTCCACAAACCGCGCTGTCGTCCACAGGCTGGAGTCTTTGGGTTGGTCGCTGTAGTAAGAACCCAACTGATCGTACTCATAAAATTCAAATCCTTCTTTGGGGAAAAAACTTTCAAAACATTCCATGTACTCATGCGTCATGGCAGGGCCGCCATGTAATAGTAAAATTTTGATACGTGGATTAGTACCAAATCGTTTGGTCCATACTTTAAATTTACCCGCTGGCGTTTCGATGGGAATCAGGCGTACCCCGGCGCTTTGTACCCCACTATCGCCGTAGTTGAAATAAGCAGCTACCGGCATATTACCACCACTGCCGGAAGTATTTTTTTCATTCTTGCAACCCGAAAAAAGCAGGAATAGCATTAACGCAGGAAAAACTGATCGCATGGTCAATTATTTTTGTAAAAGTTACAATTTTACCTGTACCTGCGAACAGTATGCTGCAAATTAATGTGGCTGGATCCTCCTTTGATTCCCGGAATATTACTGCTATTTTTGAAGCTCGGATGCTGAACCCCAAAAAAATACTGATACTTGCACCCCATACGGATGATGGTGAACTCGGTTGCGGTGGCAGTATAGCGCAATTTTGTGCAGCAGGCCTTGACGTGTATTATGCTGCTTTCAGTTTATGCGAAAAATCACTGCCTGCACATCTGCCATCTGATACACTGGCGATGGAGTGCCGGAAAGCAACAGCCATACTCGGCATTCCCACGGAACATCTTTTCCTGTACAACTTTGAGGTAAGGGAATTTTCGCAAGCCCGTCAGGCAATACTCGAAGAGTTGGTAACGTTACAAAAACAACTAGGGCCTGATCTGGTATTTATCCCCTCCTCTTCCGATCTGCACCAGGACCATCAGGTCATTCACCAGGAGGGGTTGCGTGCATTCAAACATTGTTCGCTGGCAGGTTATGAATTGCCCTGGAATAATTTCAGTTTCTCCTGTCAGTATTTTAATCGCATAGAGGAAGCACCCTTGCAGAAAAAGATACAGGCCCTTCAGGCCTATGCATCGCAGGCACACCGCAATTATATGCAGGAAGATTTTGTCCGCTCACTCGCCAAAGTAAGAGGTGTGCAATGCAACGCTTCATTTGCAGAGGCATTCGAATTATACAGAATCATTAATTGATACACCTAGTCATTACCATCCGGTGAAGGAAGTCTCGCCGGAGTTTGCAACGGCTGACCCTGCCGGTTGATAGGGATCATACGCAATGGTCTGGGTGGTGAACCCGCACCCGTACAGCCCAATATATATGCTTCGAATTTGGAACCTGCTTTTACTTCAAAGCCCGAATTCATGGTGATCACACTTCCTGCATTATATCCAACCGAAGTTCCGTCTCCGCCGGATATGGTCTGGGTGGATGTAATAGAAAGCGATACTTCAGAATATTCCAAGCCTGTTACAGCTCCTACTAATGTGGTTGTAGATGTGCAACCGGTATATACTTCTGCATAAAAAACGCCGCGCCCGAAAGTGCCCGCAAAAATACGATTGGTAGCCAGTGCATAATTGATCTCCAGATCATAGATACGTGTCTGTGGCAAGCCATTGTTATACATCAGCCAGTTCACCCGGTTATCGTTGGTCACAAATACTCCAATATCAGTGCCGATATAAATGGTATTTGCCGCATCATTGTCCATTACAATGCAATTCACCGGCACATTGGGCAGGTTACGTACAATCGGATTCCAGGTTGGTGATGCAAGATTGGCATTGAATGTTTCATATACTTTTTGGGTAGCCGTATACCCTCCAATGGATATCAATATATGATTCGCATCTGTGGGGTCCACGGCCAGTTCGGTGATACCGCTTAAAGCCGGCAGCGATCCATTGATCGTAACGCCAACGGACCAAACTCCGGCACTCAGGTTAAACCGTTTTACGGTGGCTCCATCCGTAGCATACAAAATAGTGCTGTTGGTAGGTGCAAATTCCAGTGATTCGATGGCGGATGCAAAACCGGTAGTGATTGTACTCCATGCACCGGCACCGGAGGTGGTGTTGTAGTCAATATTCACAAAACCCAGATAAATATGATTATCATTTGCCGGCCTCAATACGGCGGGTGTGGTCCAGTTGCCGGGACCACTTCTGATAAAGGTGTTAGAGGTACCTCCGTCATCACTGCGGTAGAAATTACCATTCTGAGTAGACAGGTAGATCACGTTGGTGTTGGAAGGTTTCACTACCGTTTCCATCCCATCTCCCCCACCGATACTCAGATAGGGTCCATATGAATTTTTATAGGTACCATTATCCTGATTACCCATGGTAACGAATGCCGCAGAGGCGGTGGGGTCGATACCAATCCGGTAGGCTTGTGCGATCTGCATATTTTGATGAATATCCACCCAGGTGTCTGTACTGCGGGTCATACGATATATACCACCATCTGTGGCGGCGTAGAGATAAGTGGCATCACAATAGAGATCGAAGATATCGGCGTGGCAAAAATTGGTAGTGGAAGCCGATGTCCAGTCAGATATCTGTGTCCAGAAGGCTCCCCCATCCACTGACTTAAACACATCAAGACCGCCTACATAGATATCATTTACATTCGTAGGTGATACGTCGATACAAATGTTCCGCCATGCCTGTGAGCCTAATACATTTGGCGTATTGCTGCGCAGGGTAAACGAACTTCCGCTATTGACGCTCCGGTAAAGGCCCTGGTAGGAGGTTCCGTTTCCATATAACAGGTATATATATGCGCTGTTGGCGGCTGTTACGCCTATTTCGATGCGGTCGCCCGTAGCGGGAAGACCTGCTGCAAGATTATCTGTCCGGAGAAACGTAACGCCACCGTCTGTACTCTTATAAAAATAATTGGTGGAAGTGGCATACATCACGGTAGTGCTGCCCGGCTGGTATTCCAGATCGAATGTTTCGGCATTGAAAGAAACCTGTGCCCCTCCTACTGTGGTGGAATAAGTAACCAGGTTCCAGGAGGTACCACCATCCGAAGTACGATAGAGTCCGCTGGTAGTGCAGGCCCATACTACATTCGCATTCGTAGCACTGCATACGATCTTGTAGCCTTTTACACTTCCGCTGACAGGGAAGGTGAGCCCCGTTGCCAGCCAGTTATTTCCGCCATCTGTTGATTTTAATACACCCGTGCTACGATAGCCGGAAAAACCGCCTACTGCTCCGGTAAGAAGATACAAAGTACTGGAACTGGTGGGAGCTACCACCACATCCTGTGCGGAAAGATTGGAGACACCATCCGTTTTGGCGACCCATGAATAACTGCTTCCGCCTAAAAATGTACCTAACCATAATCCACCACCGGCCCCACCGGACCATATATTGGATCCGGAAAATTCGATACAACGCAATGAACCCGCGCCATTCTGTGCATCACCCGCTTGTATTGTTGGATCCGATTGACCCATTGCTAACCAATTCGATACTCCGGCCTCCGTAAACTCATTACGCTGATAGTTAGCTTTGAAATCGCTGTATGCCTGACGGTTCAACCTGTCGAAATCAGGAATATCACCGTTGGGTTGAATGTTATTACGTACAAACGCTTCCCAGCGTTTGTATTGCTTCCATCCCGTACGCACGGTGCCAACCCGTGCAAAAAAGCTATCTGCTTTCTGTTTTATTACAAAATAATTATTGCTGGGATCACTCAGGATTTCATCAATATTTTTTTGTGCCATGGTGGAACCAGCCCACAATAATGCTACAGCAAAAAGTGATAAGCTGAAAATCTTTTTCATGTTTACATGTTTTGAGGTCCAAAAGAATAGTACATCACAGCCGTGCTGACACTTGCTTCAACATCATTTTTACTTACAGGCGTTGCAAATCTGATCGGTTGAATTTCACTTTTACCTCACCCGTAAATGCGTTGGGTGCAGGCAAATGATAAAATCCGGGATACAGTGTTTGCGGCGGATAAAATGATTTCCAGGTTCCGTCTGTTTGTTTGCCAAACATTTCTATGGTGCCTTTTTCTTTTATACTGAATTCAATTTTTCCATCAGCGATGGAGAAATAATTAGTTGAACTTGCCGGATTTTTTGTTCCGGGTTTTACTTCATTAATACGCGGCGCCATCACCACATTGTTGTTTGCTGCACCATTGCGTGAAGCTACCGGTATTCCCCCATTACTACAGGGAGCGATATAAGCTTTAAAATAAGTTCCTGCTTTCATTTCAAATCCGGGACGCATCACAACGGAGTCTCCGGCCTGAGAAAAAATTTCATCCCCTGAAGAGCCCGTGGCGGTAATAGTGGCATTTACGCCACTGGAGGCTTCATAATAATATTGACCAGTGCGACTGCCACTTATCGTCACCACATTGTTGCATGTACTTCTGCGGTTGCCCAGCCAGGTACCCCTTCCGAAAGTAGAGGCGTAGATCAATCCATTATTATTCACCACCAGTTCAGTTACCGGTGTGCGGGGCATGCCATTGTAGAATGGCACCCAATCGGTCATGGTGTAACTGCGAAAATAAACACCTATCTCGGTGCCCACATATACCCCTTCGGTGGCTACAGCCAATCCATAACAAGGTACATTGGGTAAGGAGCCACTCCAGTTGGTCCAGTTATCTCCACCGTCCGTACTGCGCATTACTTTATTACCCGCCGAATAGCCGCCAAAGCTGGCATACACTTCCAGTGAGTTGGTGGGAAACACATCAATGTCGTTGAGTGTAAATGTACCGACCGGCCATCCGGGGTTACCACTCTTCGTCACCCAGGTTGCTGCACGGTCATCACTGCGAATTACATTGGTACCTGCGCTGCCATATAACCTTGCCTGATTAGAGGGACAATTGGTAAGTACTCTGCGGGTGTTGCCGGCAAAGTTGGCATAGGTGGGTGAAGCGGCTGTGCCATTGAAAGATCTTCGTGTAGTGCTGCCGCCAATATACATCGTATCCGGATCTGTATAATCCACACATATCGGAGAGAAAAAAGTAACACTAAGCAAACCCGTGGCAGTAACTCCTCCATCCAATGAACGGAAAAAACTGCTGTTAATGTTCATGTAGAGTACATTCGGATCATCGGCATCTATTGCTGTGCCATAGCCATCACAACAGATTACATGCGCAAATACGGTAGGCCCGGTATTGGAGCGGTATTTCATTCCATTATCCTGTGCGCCGGCAAGAAAACCAGCGCCATCCCCATCACCATCTGCATCGGCATCACGCATAGCCATTCCATAAAACTGACTGGTGGTCAATCCGGCGGAAATATTAGTCCAGTTAACGCCATCATCGGAACTGCGATACACACCTCCGTCGGTGGCAGCATAAAGAATATTATTGAGTGGGTTGTACTCCACATCATGTACATCCGGATGTATATAAGCACTGCCTGGTCCAAAACTTTCCCGATAGACCGTTGAAAAAACCATCGCTGAGCCTCCGTTTGATCCATTACTTCTCCAAACACATAATCCACAGGTGGCAATCCGCTCTGCATCGGTTGGCTTTACACAAATACCCAGATCATAATCACTTTGCTCACCGGTACCGGTACCCGTGGTGGAACTGTTTAAAATATTAGGCGTATTCGTTCTCCGGGTATAATCCACCCCACTGTTTACACTTCTGAATATGCCGGTAAATGTACCAGATCCGGCTGCACCACAAAGTGCATACACATAGTTTGGATTATTGGGTGATGTGGCCAGTTCGATTCTTCTGGCGGCTGCTACTGAAAAATCGGTAGTGGCGGTAAGCCAGGTGCCGCTACGCCCGCCCTGTGTGGAATAAAATATGGCAGATCCGCTGGTGGCATATACTACTGAATCATTGTTGGGTTTAAATTCAATGTCCCAATGCTCACCGGTTTTTACCTGTGTCCAGGTAGTACCTCCGTTGGTAGTACGATAAATACCCTGGCTGGTAGTGGCGAATAAATAATTACCATTGGTGGGTGAAACGGTTAAGCGGTGTCCTTCATAATCACCACCCGTGTAAAGGGCTCCGGTACCGTTCCAGGTGTTACCACCGTCTGTTGATTTGAATACACCGATACTCGCACGTGATGAACCATAATCATACACTAAATACCCGGGATTATAAGAGTCACCGTCACCGGTAAGCATATATACAATATTCCCATTGGTTGGGCTGATAGCAATACCTGCTACACCCGGGTTGGCCAATCCATCTGTTACGCTGGCCCAGGTACTTCCGCCATTGGTAGTTTTCCAAAGATTACCGGTAGGTGCACCCACATAAAAAGTATTAGCATCCGAAGGGTGAAAGGCAATGCGGTCGAATCTTCCCAGTCCTTTAATATCACCAGGCCCGGTACCATCTGCGGTGGGGCCAATGAGTGACCAATCGCCATTTGACAACTGATTCGGCTCCTCTCCTCCGCCCCCGGCCCTTCCACTCATAGCCATTTGTTCTCTTTCCTGTGCAGTGCGTTGCGGGGCCATACTTCTGTTTTGTTGCAAGGCTTCGTTGAGAGCAGCGCCCCATTTACGATCTTCTGCATACAGGGCGGTATGATTCAACCGGTTGAGATTGGGAACAAAATTGCCGTTTGCATCAAGATGGCTGCTCATCCACCACTCCCATCTTTTCCAGTGTACATATTCATTGGATTCATCCACGCCTTCGCCTTCCTCTTCATCACGTGCTATATTCTTTTTACCATTATCGTAGTAGGCATCCACCACCTGCATGATGTCGCTCAGCTTAGTTTTGCCCCGTAATTGCTGTTGCAGGTCTTGTGGTATATGCTTTTGCGCTGCACTTTGTTTATTATAACAAAGACAGAGCAACACAAAGACCAGGTAACAACTTTTTTTGATCATAAAAACAGTTTAGGTATGGTGTGTTAAAGTAAATTAGTTATTATAAATTAAGCTGTTTTTCATTTCTATTCATTTCCCTCCGGCTTTACCGCACGAAGGCTATCTGTATCGGTTCTTCTGGCCGGCAAAAGGATAGGTGATGTATTATTAATCCTGAACACCGGGTTATCCGCACTGCATGGTCCGATAAATGCTTTCATCTCATTGCCCGCTTTTATTTCAAAACCCGGATTCAAGGTTACACTTGAATTTGCTTTTAGCAGAATTTGTGTGCCGGCCCCGCCTACGATCGTACTATTGAATGTAATGGTGGATGATGCCTGGTGATATTGATTGCCGGTAAGCGAAGATGAAAGAGTCAGGTTCGCATCACAACCGGAGAACAAAGGCGATCGCCAGAATCCACGTCCATAAGTGGAAACAGTAATCACTCCTGCTGTTTCGTTTACTTCCATATCAGTAACAATGGTCTTTGGCAGATCATTTCCATATTGAATCCATTGACCACCCGTATTTACATTGTCTCTGTAGAAAACACCAATATCCGTTCCTACATAAACGGCTCCGGCAGGAGAACCATTGGTGTCCTGCACTTTGATCACATGAACCGGTACATTGGGAAGATTATCAGTTTCATTGACCCAGTTATCACCGCCATCCGTGGAGTGTGCTACTTTGGTGGCACTATTATAACCGCTGAAAGTGATCCATACATCCAATGAGTTATCCGGATTCACATCAATACTGGTAATGGAAGTACCTGAAATGTTTGGCCATCCGGGATTTCCAGATTTTATAGTCCAGGTGGGTGCAGCATTACTCAGGTTATCTGTACGCCGGATGGTGGAACCGCCGGCAATATATGCACGATCGGTATTGCTCGTGCCCATAGCAAAGTCGCTGGTGAGTCCACCACCGCCCAGGTTGGTCCAGGCATTGGTGGGTTCCCCACTGGCTGTATGACGGAGCAAACCGAGTTCTGAAGCATAGAATAATGTAGTAGGTGTGGTGGTGTGTACCAGAAAAGGTACCACCCAGGGTTCACTGCCACTGGCTATATCCGGGAAAATACCAAAGAAACTTACCCCTCCGTCAGTTGATTTATTCAAGCCGCCGTACTGAGTAAAGCCATACATGATATTTGTATTGCTGTAATTGATCCCATTGTCCATCCCGTCACAGCAAGTAATTACATGACTATAGGTGGTGGTATTCGTGGTACGTAAATGATGACCATTATCCTGTGCACCCGCCAGTAATATGTTGGAGTTGCCATCCACGCCGCTCATGCGGTAGTATTGGGTGATCTGCATATTGCCGGTGATATTAGTCCAGGTATCTCCATTATTGGTGCTTCTGAATACTCCGCCATCATTCACGGCAAATACCGTTGCATTGAGCGGATTATAGAAATAACCATGACTGTCTGCATGTAATATATCATTATCTGCCACCCATGTGGTGCCTCCGGTGGTACTCCTGCGGCCAATAACACCACCCATAAGCATATTATTGGCGTTAGTGGGTGATACCCACAATCCGATTGCCCACCACGGAAAACCACCGTTGTCGGCACCTGATGCAGCTCCGGTAAAAAGATTGGGGGTATTGGTAATAAGCGTAAAAACTTCTGTATTCCAGTTGTACGTATATAATCCACGGAATGAACCGGTAGATTGCGGTCCTAATAATAAATAAGCCAGACCGGTATTGGCATCAGACACTTCCACTTCGCCCCGGGTAATTGCTCCACCGGGAATAGCCTTTGCAACCCAGGTATCACCCGTATCGGTAGAAACATATAAGTTGGAAAACCCATACCGCGTAGCACATATCATCGTAGGATCATTGGCTTTGAATTCAATATCCTGAAATTCGCCGGCTATTTCCTGCGTCCAGATACCTCCACCGTTTGTGGTACGATAGATACCATCGCTGGTGGCAGCCAATAAAATATTAGAGTTGGTGGGATGTATGATCAGTTTATATCCATACCTCACCTGGCTTTGCGACCAGCTGAGTCCGGTAGTAAACCAGGTTACACCTCCATCTGTACTTTTAAATACACCACAACCGGTTTCTTTTACATAATAGCCCCATTGATTACCACCATTACCATCACCGGTGAGCACATACATAATATTGGCATTGTTCGGATCAATGGCAATTCCGGATATACCACTTGAAGGAAGTCCATCTGTCAATGGTGTCCAGTTGGTACCATTGGTAGTGGATTTCCATAATCCGCCACCCGGTGTGCCTGCAAAGATCGTGTTCGCAATAGTAGGGTGAAAAGCCATACAGTTTACACGACCTAAATAGTTCTGGGCAGGTGCGGCAATTGCGAAAGGCCCGAGAGGAGACCAGTCTCCATTCAACCGGCCGGTGGCACTTACACCGGCAGCAGGGTTGGTAAAGCTGGTAGTGTGAATATTCATCTGCTGTAATGCTTCCATATTACGAGCAGTGATATTGGCCACTTTTCCATCCATATCAAGGTGACTTTGCGCATACCATTTCCAGCGCTCCCATTGTTTTGTTCCTTTTACTTCGGGGTTGTCGCGAAAATACCGGCTGACAAGCGTATCAATCTGGGCAAATGTTGCATCTCTGGGTGCATTCTTAATGATATCGATATGGCTCTGCGCATTTGTTTCCAAAAGCAGCCCACAACAAAATACCAATGGAATGATCCATAGCCGTACAACAGTTGTACAGGAGAATTTATCAGGACGATTCATACCCTTTATTCATATTTACAAACTGAAAGAATAATAGCTAAACGCTCACCGTAGGAGCGTTCCGGTAAATAATAGGATCAGTACCGATTTGACTGATTATTTATTACCAGAGATTTTTTTCTCTATTTCAGTCAGCCTGCTCTCTAGTGCATTATTCTCTTTCTTCAATTGTATGATATAAAGAGTGAGTTCTTCTACTTTTTCCACCAGTTTGCGGTTCATTTCACCCAATTGAATTCCTTTCTCCGCAGTTACTTCTGCTGCAGAAGGAATATTGGGTAAATGTTTATTCGCACGAATACTTTTTTCCAGATCTTCAATCGGCATCAGGCGGTAATCGTCTGCAAATACATAGTCGGGCCAAGAGGTACTCAACTGTACTTTTACTTCTTCAGCGATAATCTTACCGTCCACGCTTAATTGGTATCCGACGGCAATACGTGCAGTATTCCCTCCAATCAATTGCGCTCCGTTCACATGAAATTTAGCATTGGGTGTATAAGTACCCACACCGGTATTGCCCCAGGATGGTTGAAATACGAGATAATTATTTGCACCGCTGTTTGACCATATTACAAGTGAAGTATCTGTAGGGAATACGGCCCCGCCGAAAGCTGCTTCGTTGGCAGTGTAAAAGTTAATACCGGTACCACCTACGTTCATTACACGTCCATAGCTGGTGCCATTGTATCCGATACCCATACGGCCATCGTCACGCACACGCAGCAGGGTATCTCCCAGGCTATTGCGCAGTACTAATGTATTGGTGGAAGATGTTGTACCTGTACCGATCACATCCAGCCTGCCAATCGGCACACCAGGACCGGAAAATCCGCCGATGCCCACATTACCATTCTGGCTGAAATAGTGACGGGGAGTAATGGTCGTACCTCCATCCGGAGTAGTGTACCAGCGCAGGTCGGCACCGGCTCCGGTAGTGGCCATCTGCCATTCATTGCCGCCATTATAACCAAAGCGGATAAGCCCTGAACTGGATTGTACAAACAGGTCTCCGCCGTTAACATGAAACAGATGACTGGGAGTGGTGGTACCAATTCCCACTTTACCTGAATTGTCGATGGTTAAACGGGGGGCCGCCTGTATGGTTAAATGAAGTTTGCCGGTAGTAGCCGATCCGGTACCGAAGTCCACATCCTCCGCATTACCGGAATAGGAGCCCCAATAGCCCCTGTAAATATCGTTTTCAAAAATACCCATATACATAGGGGCGGCTCCATTGAACTGACCTACGTAGCTGGAGGTGGTCTTCACATCAAGTTTGGCAGCGGGGGTAACTGTACCGATACCAACATTCTGTGAAATAGCGGCGTTCATGAATACCAGTGTAATACTGGAAGCAAGTAATTTTCTCATAATAGAAGTGCGCATTTTATGGTTATTAATACAAGCCGGAATGGTTAGATTCCAAGATGTTTGGTTTTATTTTGAAACGGGGGTTATTTTCTTTAATTCTCCACGTAACTCGTCAATTTCTTTTTTCAGTTGAATGATATACAGGGTAAGCTCTTCGATCTTTTCCATGTGTGCCTTAGTAATCACCTGCATATTAATGCCGGTCTTACTGATCTCCGCAGCGGAAGGCACATTGGGCAGGTGTTTGTTTTCGCGGATGCTTTTCTCCAGATCGGCCAGGGGCATCAGTTTATAATCATTTTCGAACACATAGTCGGGCCAGGAGGTGCTGTTCTGCATAGTCAGATTTTCGCACATGATCTCACCGTCCACGCTCACTTCATAATTGGTGGCGATACGCTGGTTAGTACCGCCCACCAGTATCGTACCATTCACGTGAAATTTTGCATTGGGAGAATAGGTGCCGACACCTGTATTACCCCAGGAAGGCTGAAAAATCAGGTAGTTATTCAACCCGCTATTACTCCAAATTACCAATGAAGTATCAGTGGGAAAAACGGCTCCGCCAAATCCCGCTTCATTCGCCGTATAAAAGTTGATACCCGTTCCTCCCAGATTGATGGTTCGGCCATAAGTAGTACTGTTATACCCGATCCCCATCCGGCCATCATCCCGAACCCGCATGATGGTATCGAGCAGGCTGTTGCGAAGAATAAAGGTGTTGGTGCTGGATGTAGTACCTGCACCGATCACATCCAGCCGGCCCAATGGTACTCCAGGTCCGCTGAATCCACCAATACCCACATTCCCATTCTGACTGAAATAGTGACGGGGGGTAATAGTGGTACCTCCATCGGGAGTAGTATACCAACGCAGATCAGCGCCGGCACCCGTAGTGGCCATTTGCCATTCATTAGCACCAGCATAGCCAAGGCGGATCAGACCGGAACTGGACTGTACAAACAGATCGCCACCATTAATATGTAAAAGATGAGCCGGAGTGATGGTACCAATACCCACTTTACCTGAATTGTCGATCGTCATACGGGGGTTAGCCTGTATGGTAAAATGCAATTTACCTGTTGTATTTCCAGCTCCGGTTCCAAAATCAATATCATCTAGTGCGCCGGAATAAGAGCCGAGATATCCCTTGTATATATTGTCTTCAAAAAGACCCATATACATCGGGGCTGTGCCATTAAACTGACCCACATAGTTTGAAGTGGTTTTTACATCCAATCTTGCTGCGGGGGTTGTGGTGCCAATGCCCACATTCTGAGACCGGACATGACCATACACGAAGGTTAGGAAGCTGAATAAAATCAACCGTCTCATAAAGGGAAGTAGTTTAATGGTTACTGACACGCAAATTTGCGTGCATGAAGTTACGTATTAACCATTAAATCCCAGATACCCCATTTGTGGTAATTTTCAGATTTTATCCCCTATTCCACCCCTGATTCCCTACCCTTTTTGTGGTATCAGGGCTGGTAAGGTCCGGCGCCAAGGGGTCTGCCAGCGGCCAGACCATTGATCCCCAACGATTATGGATAACCGGGTTTTGAGAAACCCAAAAGGCACATGCATAAAAAAGCCTCTTTCCAAAAAGGAAAGAGGCGCAGATATATGGGCGGCAAAAAACCGCAACTACTGTTTTGTTTAATCTACCAGGGCCAGATCAATCACCTGGTTCATCGTTTTTACAAAATGAAATTTGATGCCTTTAATAAAATCTGGTTCTATTTCCGATACATCTTTCTCATTTTGCCAGCAAAGGATGATTTCTTTTAACCCGGCCCGCTTGGCGGCCAATACTTTTTCTTTGATACCCCCTACTGGCAGCACCTGCCCACGCAGCGTAATTTCACCCGTCATAGCCAGAAATGGTTTTACTCTTTTTCCGGTAAGGGCAGATGCGATGGCTGTCATCATGGTAATACCTGCACTGGGCCCGTCTTTGGGTACAGCCCCTTCGGGTACATGGATATGAATATTTTTCTTCTCAAACAGTTTGCTGTCGAGCTTATACTTTTTTGCGTTTGACTGGAGGTAAGTAAGCGCTGTGCTGGCACTCTCTTTCATTACATTGCCCAGGTTTCCAGTAAGGCGCAACTCCCCTTTTCCGTCGCTGAGGCTGGTTTCGATAAATAATATATCGCCCCCCACATAGGTCCAGGCCAGGCCTACGGCCACACCGGCCATGTTGGCGGTTTTGTAAATATCATTGCTGTACCGGGGCTTGCCGAGTATTTTTTCAATATCATCGGCAGTAAGGGTTGCTTTTACGGCATCATTCAACGCCAGCTCTTTTGCCTGGTAACGCATAATAGAAGCCAATTGCCTTTCCAGTTCCCGCACCCCGCTCTCCCGGGTATAATCCTGTATTACTTTTTCAAGCACCTTATCATTTATTTTGAACGGTGTACTGGCAAGCCCGTGCATATCTTTTTGCCGTGGCAATAAATGTCTTCGTGCGATCTCCATTTTTTCTTCTACGGCATACCCGCTCAGATCGATCACTTCCAGTCTGTCGCGTAAAGCCGGTTGTATATTCTGAAAACTGTTTGCGGTAGCAATAAACAGCACTTTACTCAGATCATATTCTGTTTCGAGATAGTTATCATAAAATGAATTGTTCTGTTCAGGGTCGAGTACTTCAAGCAAAGCAGAAGAGGGATCGCCTCTGAAATCATTTCCAATTTTATCAATCTCATCAAGTACCATCACCGGGTTGGATGATTTTACTTTACGGATCGATTGTAAAATGCGGCCGGCCATGGCACCGATATAGGTTTTGCGGTGTCCGCGTATCTCGCTTTCGTCGTGCAATCCGCCCAGACTCAGCCGTACATATTTTCTTCCGATGGCATGTGCAATACTTTTTCCCAACGATGTTTTACCAATACCGGGAGGGCCCACAAAACAAAGGATGGGGCTCTTCATATCTCCTTTCAATTTCAGTACGGCCAGGTATTCGAGTATGCGTTCCTTAATCTTGGTCATGCCATAGTGATCGGCATCAAGAGTTTGCCGCGCTTTTTTCAGATCGTAATGATCTTCGGTATAAGATTCCCAGGGCAGATCGAGCATAAGATCAAGGTGATTGTACACCACCGAAAAATCGGGCGTGCTGGGATGCATTCGCTCCAGTTTTTCTATGCCCTTGCGGAACATATCTTTAGCAGCCACCGGCCATTTTTTCTCTTCGGCCCTTTTCTGCATTTCCTTTATCTCCTGCGAATTACTATCGCCCCCCAACTCTTCGCGGATACTTTTCATTTGTTGTTGTAAAAAGTATTCGCGTTGTTGTTTATCCAGTTCAGTACGGGTTTTATTGGTTACTTTATTTTTCAGTTCGGCAAACTGCAATTCTTTCTGCAGCAATTGCATCAGCAGGTCGGCCCGTTGCCGGATCTGGTTGAGTTCGAGCAGTCGTTGCTTGTCTTTGATATCTGTATTGAGGTTGCTCGATACAAAATGGATGAGAAATGATGGATTCTCAATATTGCGTAGAATGATAGAAGCTTCGGTAGGAATATTGGGAGAAAGTTGTACAATGTCTGCAGCCAGGTCTTTGATATTGGCTACGTAGGCATTGAAGTCTTCATCACCCGGTGAATCTTCCTCATCCAGTTTTTTGATCTTGGCTCTGAAATAGGGATCATCACCCAGTATTGATTCGATCAAAAAACGGCTTTTGCCCTGTATGATGATAGTGGTACCACCATCCGGCATTTTGATGAGTTTTACAATACGTGCCACGGTACCGATATCTTCGAGGTCGGTGGCAGTGGGGTCTTCCACATTGCTGTCCTTTTGTGCCACTACGCCGATCAGTTTGTCGGCTTTGTAGGCTTCGTTTACCGCTTTGATGCTCTTATCACGACCAACGGTGATGGGGAGCACCACGCCAGGGAAGAGTACGGTATTACGAAGGGGTAATAAAGCTATTTCATCAGGCACCACCACTCCGTTCGGGTCTTCCTGGTCGCTTTCATTCAGGGGAATGATGGGTAAAAAATCCATTTCATCCTCGGTCCTCAATATAAAATTTTCAATATTCATGCGTATTCGGCTTTCTTCATTCGACAATCTGTCATTTCGCCCTTCACATTTGTGCGGGGCGATAAAAATATAACGGGAAATCAGTATTGCCAAGATTCATGCCTGAGAAATAAATATGACAAAATGTACAAACACGTAGAAATCATAAAGTTTTACCTGATTTTACGTAGAATTCCGGGATAACTTGATGAAATATTTATATATCTTTCGTTTTTCGTATTTACCCGTCATACTAACCCCAATATCGCCATGCGCAGATCCTGAAAAATTATATACTTACCTTTTACTTTCAATTCGCCAAACACGGCCAATTCCGGAAGGAATTAACTACTTACATCTTCCAATAACAAGTCTTTAATAGGCTGTATACTGCTTTTTATGCATCTAAAGCATGGCAGCATGCAGGTATAACATTATACCTGGAAAAAATTATTAAATTAATCATCAAGGATGAAAAGGGATAAACAAAATAAGCTTATAGGAACTTTGAAAGAATTAAAAATTGTATATCTCGTGTTGACATGTTGCATTATGCTAAGCTGTTCAGGCTATAAAGCCGCTTATATGAAAATAAAAAACGCAGAAGGCAAAAAAGAATTCCGGAATAGAAAGGCTTTCTTTCGGGAATATGCCTTATGCACCTGCCTGCTGCAAAGTAATACCACCGACACTTCTATAAACAAGGACGCAAGCCAATCTGTTTATTTTGATCTTTCCGACGGGGACCTCTATACAAGTGGCATTGGCAAATCCATAGACAGCAATGCAGCCGGGTATATTTACTCCAGAATGCATAAATCAGGTGTAACGTACGAAAACAGAAAAACTCCGGTACTTGACTGCATCAGTTATTACAAAAGTGCGGAGCTAAGAACATTTATTGACAGCCTGCTGAAAACTAAACACAAGTAAAAAAACAAATGATTTATACTTTATGTCAGATAACCCGAGCACAGACTTCGATAAATATATTGACTCATTACATAATCTATTTAAATCACCCATCCAAAGCCTGAATCATTCGCAATATCGCAACAATCCAAAAGACTATTTACAACTCTGAATCAAATACCCAATTGTATTCATTTTCTCAATTCCACATCTTCACATTTTCTCATCTTCACATTTCCACATCTTCACATTTCCACATCTTCACATTTTCACATCTTCACATTTTCACATCTTCACATTTCCACATCTTCACATTTCCACATCTTCACATCTTCACATTTCCACATCTTCACATTTTCTCCTTAAACAAAAAACCGGAATACCATTACAGTACTCCGGTTTCGTAAAAATATGAACGGCTGTTACAACGCCAACCCCACCGACAACTGGAATCCCTGGTTTTTCCATTTGCCATCATCGGTAATGTCGGCAATATTGTTGAGCCCGATCGCATACCGGCCATTGATACGGAGGTTCAGCACTTTCAACTGTAAACCCGCCAGCATGGAGAAATCGCCCCTGCGGAAGGCATTGGCCCCGTTTTGCAATACGGTCTTACTGTTATCCACCAGAATGCCCACCTGCGGACCCGCCTGCAGGGAAAGGAAACTGCCGATCAGCTTATAGTTCAGTACAATGGGTATCGAAATGTAATTCAACTTGATATTGGAATTACCATTGAACACATTGTGATACACATTGCTGAAATTACTGTCCAGCGTGGACGAAAACTGGTTGTACAGCACTTCGGGTTGCAGTACAAACTTATTACCCAGCCGGATCTCCATAAATCCGCCGAGGGAGTAGCCATAGCGGAACTGATCCTTGAACGACTTACCATCTACTTTGGATATATTGGCGCCCCCCTTTACACCAATATGAAACTGTGCCATCGCCGCCTGCGAAAGCGCAATGACTGCTGCAAGTGTGAATAGTTTTACTTTCATGATGAAATTGTTTTTAGTGGACAAAAAACTGACAGCAAAAAATTTCAACTAATATGCCAGTTACCTGTCTTCCCTGTTAAAGTTTATTAAATCCAAAATGATTTTTATTCCATTGCAATAAGGTGGCATTGCAACAGTGAATACTCAAATATTCAAATGGTGGGTCAATCCTAAAACTGAAAATGTAACCGCGCTATTGTCTTAAAAATGTTAAGATTTTTTTTACATTTTATATGCAGCGCTTTTTAAGCCAGATCAAAAAATAAACCCAAGATTCAGGGAGAAGAACGTATTGAAATTATCGGTTTGCGACGGAAGGTAATAGTCGAGGGTAAGTTGGGGTTGTATAAAGAATTTACCAACTGAGTACTCGCCCCGCAAATTCATCGTCAACGAAAGGGGTTGAAAATTGAGCTGATCATCCAGGTAGAGGCTTTCCGTACTGTACAATACATTGCTGCTGGTACGGATCGTAGTAGCATAGGTACTGGAGGATTGATTGAAGCCAAATTTTTGGGTACCGCAGGTAAACATCAACTGCGGCGTAAACCTGATATGATCTTTATAAGCCAGCACATCGAGCCAGTAAAAATCATGACGTACTGATGTCATCAGCGTAAAGTCGCTCACCGTTTCCTCTGTATTTATATAGGTAAAGCCGCGCCGGCGCAAACGCAGATCCTGTATCAATGTTTCCCGTTCCGAATAATCCTTGCGGCTGCCCCATCCATAACTCACGCTTACCGTAGGTCGAATCCACCAATCGCGCCAGGTGAAATAGGCGGATATATCATTCTGTAAAGGGGTGGTATAAAAAGGAAGAGAATCCTTTGTAAAAAAACGGGTGTAGGAAATACCAGTTGCAAATTTTTTATTGTCTAAATAATCGTAGGATGGTATCACCGATGTCTGGTAGAGGTTCAGGTTCTTTCCGTCATCCACAATCGATCCATTGAGGGTAAGCCCCCACCCTTTTTTGCTGTAATAGCCTATCGTAGGTGTATAGTTCAGTTTACGGGTGGCCTCCAGCAGTTCCGTATTTTTTGATTCGAAATTGAAAAACCCTCTGTTGACCGACAGGCTCGCCAGAAAATAATTATGCGGGGCGAGGATGGAATCCATAAATGCGTCAAAATCCTGGAAAAGGGCTTCATAGTCGATGGTGGTATCCAGCAGCGGGATGTTCTTGTCCGGCGCAATTACAGAATCAGCTCCATTGCTTTGCGAAAAAGCAACAGCCGGTAAGAGAAAAACCAGCAGTATGATGATCCATTTTTTCAGCATCAGGCAGCGGTATGATGTCCGGGGAGCGGTACCGGTCCGTTCCGTTTCCGGAACGGGGAATAAGACCGGGCGGTCAATAAAAAGTTTAATACCAACCCGCTTTAAATTTACAAAAAGGGAAATGAATAGAAACCCGGCAAGCCTGCTCAGCTCAGTTCAAATACCGTGATCTCCGGTAAAATACCCACCCGGCCCGGGTATCCAATAAAGCCGAAGCCTCTGTTCACATATAATTTCTGCTGATCTTTTTCATACAAGCCCGACCATTCTTTGTACACGTATTGCACGGGGCTCCATTTAAGGCCGGGAATCTCCACGCCAAATTGCATGCCGTGTGTATGGCCGGAGAGCATCAGGTCTACATCCGGGTATTGCTCCAATACTTCGGCCCTCCAATGCGATGGATCGTGGCTCATCAGTATTTTGAAGGGGTACTCCGAGGTACCGGCATGGGCTTTTTTCATATCGCCATGTTTGGGGAAACGGGCTTTTGCACTCCAATTCTCAATACCCAGCAGGGCCATTTTCTCCCCGCCCTTTTCCAATACCACATGTTCATTCATTAGTAATCGCCAGCCCATGGTGGCATGCGTATCTTTTAATTGCTGCAGGTTAGCGGCCTTGGCTTCGGGGCTGTCCCATTGCGCATAGTCGCCATAATCGTGGTTGCCCAGCGTAGAATATACACCCAGCGGGGCTTTCAGCCGGCTGAACACATCGATATAATCGGTCATTTCAGCAGCCACATTATTCACCAGGTCGCCGGTAAATAAAATCAGGTCGGGTTGCTCTTTCAGTATTTTATAGATCCCTTTCAGTACCGCTTCCTTATCATGAAAGCTGCCGGAATGGATATCCGATATCTGCACAATTTTCATCCCCCTGAACGAAGCAGGCAAATTGGCAAAGGACAAGCGAATCCGCTTTACCTGGTAGCGGTATTTATTTCCAAATCCATAGATAAAGGAGCCGAAAAGCCCGCCACCCATAATCATACCGGCCCAGCTTAAAAAGACCGAGCGGGTAATGGTATCCCCTGCCCCATCGGTTGCTGCCGTTTTTGATGGAGGCGTAAATTTGGAGACCGTCCAAATTATCCCCCGCCGCACATCGTCTATCATGAAGATGAGGGATGCCAGCAATTTGGCAAAAAAGAATCCCACAATAAGCGCAAAAACGGTACTACGGGTCAGCTTCGCCTGCCTTTCAAAATGCAGGTAGGGCAACAGAATCAACAGGAGAATGGCACCTGCGGAAATGACCCAGAAAATACTGTGGATGATCAGTCGGGTTCGGGGTTGGGCTCCTTGCGTGATCACCTTCAATGCCTGGAAAAAATAAATATCCAGCAAGACCATGATCCCTATAAAGACCCACCAAAAGGGAGAATTACGCATAATGTAGAGACAAAATTAGAGGAGTAAATTATACCGCTATTGTTTTACTTAACACTTATTTTTGCCGGAACCGGCTCGCGGACAAAGCTTAAATTTGTGTTTTTCGTACCAACAGCAATTTTAGGACAAACATTTAACTAATACCAAGAAGATTCGGCAAAATGGCAAGAATTATCGGTGTGGCAAATCAAAAGGGCGGAGTAGGCAAAACCACTACTGCCATAAACCTGGCGGCCAGCTTTGCTGTGCTCGAATATAAAACCCTGCTCGTGGATGGGGATCCCCAGGCCAACAGCACCACCGGCGTGGGATTTGACCTGCATAATGTAACCCAGAGCCTCTATGATTGTATGGTGAACCAGGCCCGGGCCAAAGACGTGATCCTGAAAACAGAGATTCCCAACCTGGACCTCATCCCCTCCCATATCGACCTCGTGGGGGCTGAAATAGAGATGATCAATTACCCCAACCGCGAAATGGTATTGAAAAATATACTGGAAAGCGTTCGGGAAGAGTATGATTTTATCGTGATCGACTGCTCCCCCTCGCTGGGACTGATTACCGTAAACGCACTTACGGCGGCCGATTCAGTGGCCATTCCGGTACAATGCGAATTCTTTGCGCTGGAAGGTTTGGGCAAATTGCTCAATACCATCAAGATTGTACAAAGCCGACTCAATACCGCGCTTGTAATTGAAGGCATCCTGATGACCATGTACGATGGCCGCCTCCGCCTGTGCAACCAGGTGGTAAGTGAAGTTCGCCGCCATTTTGAAGACATGGTATTCAGCACCATCATTCATCGCAATGCCCGACTGGCCGAAGCACCCAGTGCCGGCAAACCAGTCATCTTATATGATGCACAAAGCAAAGGGTCCGTGAATTATCTCAACCTGGCCAAAGAAATATTGCAGAAGAACGATATGACGAAGATGAAGAATAATGAGAAGATATTAGAGCTTTGAGCCGCGAGCCTCGAGCTTCAAGCTACAAGCTTTTAGCTACAAGCTGCAAGTTTTAAGACGATATAAATTAAACCTATACCCTATAGATTGTAGATTAGTAAATGAAGAATTTTAAGAAGTTATTGATTTGGCAAAAAGGATTTCAAATAGCCATTAGCTCTTTTAAACTTGTAAGTTCTTTTCCAAAGGAAGAGAAATACGGTATCAGTTCGCAGATCACCCGTGCGGCGGTTTCCATTGTTTCCAATATTGCAGAAGGCAGCAGCAGAAACAGCACCAAGGATTACAAAAGATTCCTTGAAATGTCATTAGGATCTGCCTACGAACTCGAAACACAGCTTATGATTGCGCAAGCAGTGAATTTTGGCAACAAAGAAGAAAAAGAATTATTATTAAAAGATATTGTAGAAGAACAAAAAATGCTGATCGGCTTTATGCGTAAAATTGAACAGGATTCTAAAGCCAATTTTCAAGGTTCAAACATTTAATTTAAACATGTAAATAAACACGTAAGCTACAGTCTAACAGCTTGCAGCTTGCAGCCCACCCCGAAGGGGTATCCGGCTTGCACCTTGCGGCTTGCGGCTCGCAGCTCGCGGCTCACAGCTCGAAGCTCCTCTATGACTAATCCCAAACAAAATAAAGAACTACTCGGCAAGGGCATCCGCTCCTTGCTGCAGAATATCGATTCTGATCTGAAAACCACCAGTGGTGGTTTAAAGACCACGGTAGTGGAAAATGCTACCGGCATCAACCGGCTGCCCGTGGGTGATATCGAAACCAATCCCAAACAGCCCCGGCGCGATTTTGATGAAACCGCCCTGCAGGAACTGGCCGATTCGATCAAATTGCATGATATCATTCAGCCCATCACGGTATCCAAACTGGCCAATGGCAAATACCGGCTCATCTCCGGGGAACGAAGATTACGGGCTTCCAAAATGGCCGGACTGAAAGACATTCCGGCTTATATCCGCCAGGCCAATGATGCGGAACTGCTGGAACTGGCCCTGCTGGAAAACCTGCAACGCGAAGACCTCAATGCCATGGAGGTGGCACTCAGCTATAAACGGATGATGGAGGAACTGAACTATACGCAGGAACAAGTGGCCGAGCGTATGGGCAAAGACCGCAGCACCGTGGCCAACTTCATTCGCCTGCTCAAACTTCCGCCGGATATTCAACTGGCCGTGCGAAACGGAGAACTCTCTATGGGGCATGCCCGTGCGCTGATCAACGTGGATACGATCGATCAGCAACTGTATATTTTTAAATCCATCAAGGATAAAGCGCTCTCCGTACGACAAACAGAAGAATTGGTGCGCACGCTCTATAAAGAAACAGGAGCTGTTAAAAAATCATCAAAAACCCAACTTCCGTCGGCATATCAGCGTATAGAAGATAAATTAGCGTCGCATTTCAGCACCCGGGTAAAACTAAAACACAGCCGCAACGGCAGCGGACAGATCATCATCGATTATTATTCCAATGATGAACTGAGTAAAATACTCCGGCAAATGGATGCACCGCTTGATTAATCCACTATGCAAACAAGAACTTATATCCGGTATATTACGAATTGTTTTTTGCTGATGCTGATATTACAATGTATCAGTGTACCGGCCCTTGCCCAGAAAGATAAACCCAACAAAGCCCTGGCCGACAGTATGCCCGCCCCTGCTACAGCAAAGCAACCTCTAAATAAATATGATTCGGCCATGCTGGCGCATAGCCCTAAAAAAGCAGCTATCCGTTCGGCGATGCTACCCGGCCTCGGACAGATCTACAATAAAAAATACTGGAAACTCCCGATCGTATATGGTGCATTGGGTACCTGTGCCGGAGTATTCTTTTACAACCTGAGTAATTACAAAGCCACCCGCTTTGCGTACACCGTTCGGTATAATATGCGGGTATTCCGGACCGACTCTGCTAAATTCAGCCAGATACGGGGTAACCTGCAACCCCTCAGTGAAGAATCGCTCCGCTTTTACCGCAATCAATTCCGGCGGGATATCGATTATTCTGCCCTCTTCTTCATTCTCCTCTGGGGACTCAATGTAGTGGATGCAGCCGTAGATGCCCATCTGAAAAGCTTTGATGTGGGCCCCGACCTTAGCCTGCAATTCAAACCCGGTTACAGCGAACTGGCCCGTACCAACGGACTCAGTATCGTACTCAAAATCGGAAAATAATTCTTCCAAATATCCGTGGTAGCACGTATGACCGTTAGCCGGTATAATAATTACATTTGCTGAAAGGGCAATAGCCTGCAAAGTGGTTGTACCAAAATCCGGAACGGAAAGAAGTATCTCTACCGGATGAAAAAGTAGCAACGCCATTCATCGAAAACTGTATAAGAAATGAAGATTGTTTTAATCGGTTATGGGAAAATGGGAAAAGCCATTGAAGAAATTGCAAAGGCCCGTGGTCACGAGATCATGCTCACCATCGACCAACCGAACCTGCACGAATTTACTCCCGAAAACATGGCGGGTGCCGATGCGGCTATTGAATTTACCAGTCCGCACAGTGCCTATGACAATATAAAAAAATGCATAGAAATGGGTGTACCGGTCGTGTGTGGCTCCACCGGATGGACAGACAAACTGCCGGCAATAACGGCACTCTGTAACGAAAAGAATGGTGCCTTTATTTATTCGAGTAATTACAGCGTAGGCGTAAATATCTTTTTTGAACTGAATAAAAAACTGGCCGAACTGATGGCCCCCCATCGTGAATACGAAGTGATACTCGAAGAAACGCATCATACACAGAAGAAAGATGCTCCCAGCGGTACCGCCATTTCGCTGGCAGAACAAATATTGGAACGGGTGAGCCGCAAGAAAAAATGGGTGAACGAACTGAGCGACCATCCCGAAGACCTCGAGATCATCAGCCAGCGTGTGGATCCGGCCCCCGGTACCCATAGCATTAAATATGCATCGGTGATTGATGATATTGAGATCATACATACGGCGCACAACCGTACCGGCTTTGCCACTGGTGCAGTACTCGCTGCAGAATTTCTGAAAGGGAAAACAGGCCAATTCACCATGAAAGATGTTTTGAACCTTTGAGTACCGCATGCCATGAAAACCTTCCTCCTTACCATATTATTTTTTTGTAGCTTACTTGTCAGCCATGCGCAAACGGCTGCTAATACCGACAGCCTGCGCAACGTAATCGGCAACGATAACCGCTACGAAGAGCAGATCAATGCCTCGATAAAACTGGTGGAGAGTTTTCAATTAAAGAATTTTGACTCCACCCTTACGGAAGGAGAAAAAGCATTGCGGCTCGCACGTAAGCATGCAGACTCCACCAGCGTGGCCGAACTGAAACGTCAGATTGGCGTAGCCAGTTATTTCAAAGGCAAATACGATGTGGCCGCTTCTAACTTTTACGAATCGATCTCCATACTGGAAAAAGCAAAAGACAACAAAAAACTGGCTCCGGTTTATAATGATCTTGCAAAACTGTATCGTAAGACACGCAACCTCGACCGCGCCCTGGAGAATTATAACAAAGCAGATAATATCTACCGCCAACTGCGCGATACTGCCGGCATGGCCATGATCCTGAATGAATCGGGTGTGGTATTTGAATACCGCGAAGATTACCGTGAAGCACTGAACCGGTATATCTCTTCGATGCGCCTGGCAGAAAAATCCGGCGATTCACTCAGCGTATCTTATTCACTGAGCAATATTGCCGGTGTATATGTGATACAAAAAAAATATGATCTCGCGGAACAAAACCTGCTGCGGGCCCTCGCAATCCGCGAAATACTGAAAGACAGTTTTGCCATTGCCCTCACCTACTCCGACCTGGGTGTGGCCATGAACAATAAAGGTGATTTTGCAAAAGCCATTGACTACCTCACCCGGAGTAATAAAGCAGCCGAAGCATTGAAATACCCGGAACTGCAATCGAATAATTACAATGAACTGTCGGCCGTGGCACAAAAGCAGGGCGATTTTCAACGGGCCTTTCAGTACTTTTTAAAACGCTCGGCTCTTCGCGACAGCCTGTATGCATTGGAAAAAACAAAGCAGATCGAAGAACTGAATACCCGCTATGAAAGTGCCAAAAAAGAACAACAGATAGCCGAACAGCAGCAACGGATCAAAATGCAAAATTATATGTTCATCGGTGCCGGTATAATATTGCTGTTTGCTGCTTTACTGGTGCATTCGCGGTATAAAAGAAGTAAACTGAAGAAAGAACAGCAATTGCAACAGGAGATCATGCACCAGCAGGAAATGGCGGTAAAAGCAGTGATGGAAGCAGAAGAAAATGAACGCGAACGAATTGCCAAAGACCTGCATGATGGCGTAGGCCAAATGATGAGTGCCGCCAAAATGAATCTCTCCGCATTTGAATCCGAAATTCAGTTTCAGGATCCGGAGCAAAAAAAATCATTTGAACGTATTATTGGCCTGGTGGATGAAAGCTGCCGCGAAGTACGCACCGTATCGCATATCATGATGCCGAATGCGCTGCTGAAAAATAACCTGGGTATAGCGATTCGAGATTTTGTAGACAAACTATCCAACAAAAAACTGCAGGTACAGGTATATACCGAAGGCCTCGATCAGCGGCTGGATTCCAATGTGGAAACCGTATTGTACCGCATTGTGCAGGAATGTGTAAACAATGCCCTGAAACATGCTGGTGCCACCCGGCTGGACATCTCCCTCATCCGGGATAAAGAAGGCATCAGCGGTACCATTGAAGACAATGGAAAAGGGTTCGACACAACAGATAAAGAAAAATTTGAAGGTATCGGCCTCCGCAATATCATTACCCGTATTGATTACCTCAAGGGTACCGTAGATTTCGATTCCGCCCCGGGAAGAGGCACCCTTATTGCCCTGTTTGTACCCATAACGCCCCTTTGATCCTGTGTAAATCCCTCCTTTAACGCTCCCTTTAACAATTTCACAACGAGAATTTACTGCCCCGCAGCATCCTTTATGCGTCAATGTTTATAATTAATTACACCGAAATTTAATTTTGATGTATTTTACCACCACCGAAGGCCCTGTAAAAGACGGAGCCGCCACCATAACCAAAAACATGAAGCAGGAAAAGATCACGCTGGCCCTGGTAGATGACCACCAGATCGTAATAGACGGGCTGATGTCGTTGCTCAAAGGAAACGATAAATACCGCTTCGCTTTTGCCACCACCGATGCCACCGAAGTATTAGCACTCCTGCAAAAAAATCCCGCAGACATATTATTAACGGATGTAATGATGCCCTTGTTGCCCGGCAATAAACTGGCCAGGCAAGTGAAAGAACAATTTCCCGATGTAAAAATCCTGGCCTTATCCATGAGCGGACAGGGTGACCTCGTAAATGAAATGATCGAAGACGCTGATATATCTGGCTATGTATTAAAAAATATCGGCAAGCAGGAACTCCTGAAAGCGCTGGACAAAATTGCCGGAGGCGGCATCTATTTTAGTGAAGAAGTGCTGGGTGAAATGCAGCGCAGCAACCAGCGAAAAAAACAAACCGACGAAGTACATCTTACCGATCGCGAAGTGGAGATCATCCGCCTGATCGAAAAAGAATACAACAACAAACAGATCGCCGAAACATTGTTCATCTCCGAACGCACCGTAGAAACCCATCGCAAAAATATCTTTCGTAAAACGGCTACCGGCTCCATCATCGGTCTGGTGAAATATGCCTATGAGCATAAACTGATATAAGCTCTCTTACTCATAACTGCCACATATCTATTCGGGTTCGTATATTGTGTCAACTTTTTCTCATGCCCCGCATAAACCGCACTACTCCGGACGATAAAGATTTTATATCCCTCGCTACTGCCCTGGGAGAAGAATTGAAACGCCGCGACGGTGAAGATCATCTTTTTTATGCCTGGCTCAACTCCGCACCCGATCTGCAAGGCGCACTCGTATTGTATCACCATGATACCCCGGCTGGCTGCAGAGCCTTTCGTCTATTCGGTCCCGGCTGCATGGAACTGAAAAGAATGTTTGTACCGGAATCTTTTCGCAGAAACGGATTCGCCTCCATCATACTTCATGAACTGGAACAATGGTGCAGGGAATTGCATGGCACCACCTGTGTATTGGAAACAGGGCTCAATCAACCCGAAGCCATCGCCTTTTATGAAAAACACGGGTATATACAGGTGCCAAAATTTGGGAAGTATATGGATTCTGCAAACAGCGTTTGCTTCAGGAAGGATATACAGGCATCCCCCTTTTCTTCAAGGGAACTAACGTACATTTAAAGTATGAACAGACTAACCACTACCATTACGATACTTGCCCTTTTTTCCCTTTCAGCCTGTGCGGAAAAGGCCGCAGAAAAAAAATCACCGGAACTAAACGAAGCCGATGAAAAAAATATAATCACATTATTGGAAAAAGAATCTGCCACCTGGCGCAGTGGCGATGGAAAGGCACACGCCGATTGCTGGGAGATAAAACCTTATAGCCGGATATTGGTATCCACCACCGACGGGCAATCCTTTGATGTACCACCGGCTGCTATGAAAAACACGGACATTAAAGCAGCGGGCGGCAGTTCATCCAATATGAATTATAAAATCAGCATTCATGGCGATCATGCCTGGGTCAATCACGATGAAATATCCATTGATACCACCGGCAAAAAAAGCTATTCCCATGAATTCAGAATACTCGAAAAGATAAATGGGAATTGGAAGTTGGTAGGGCAATCGATTCATATGTACAAGCCACAAGCTACAAGCCGCGAGCCTTGAGCTACAAGCTACAAGCTACAAGCTACATGCTTCAAGCCGCCTGCCCCTTTGGGGCGAGCCCTTAATACAAGCCCCTTCGGGGTTAGCTGCGAGATGCAAGCCCCTTCAGGGCAGCGTTGAGCTGCCTGCATTTCACTATAGTAGGAAAACCGGGAGGCAAGTTCACTATTGACTATTGACCATTGACCATTCACTATTCACTACTCAGTCTTCCATCATCACAAACGCCCCCCAATAATACGGCTCTTTGTATTTCGTCATCAATTGTTGTTGGGCGAGTTTAAATGCTTTTTCGCGGTCGCCGGTCTTTAGCCAATTGGTATAAAAATTAGTCATCAGTTGTTGGGTGGCGGCATCATCCACTTTCCACAGGCTCATGATCAGCGCTTCGGCGCCAGCTACGAGAAATGCCCGTTGTAATCCATATACGCCTTCACCGGCTTTCACTTCACCCAGGCCGGTTTCGCAGGCACTCAATACCACGAGGCTGGTACCCTTCAGATCCAGGTTCATGGCTTCGTAGGAGGTCATAATACCATTGCTGGTATTGTCGAGACTGGAATTATGTTTATCAGCTTCCGAAGCACCGGTAAACATAAGGCCCGAGCGAAGCAGTACATTATCCTTTGCATTATCGGCCTGCACGCCGATGGGCCAGTTGGCTTTCTCTACATCCTGCAGGAAATAGCCATGCGTGGCAATATGCAGCACCGATATTTTATGTGCCGATTTAAGATTTGTTTCCGTGGCATCCTGCTGAGTCCATTCAGCTACCTGATAGCCGGAGGTCTTTAGCATTTTATTGATACCGGCCACTTCTGTTTTGGTGGCAGGCAACTCGGGTATAGTGGGTGATCCGTAATTCGGGAAACCGATCAACGTAGCTTTCTTACCAGCGGTGCCGGAAGCACGTCCCGGCTTCAGCAAGTCGCGGCTATTGCCCAGCAGTACGATATCATACTGATTGATGAGAAAATCGCCGGCTGGTTTTTTCAAGGTGTATAAATTGACCTGGCTGTAAATACCATCGGGAGATACATACAGACTTTTCTTTCCTTTCAGTTCGGATTCCAGTGGCAACCAATACTGACTGTACGATTTTTCATCCACCATTTTATTCTTCATCATCAGGCGGTAGGTCTTGGCGGCTTTTGTTTCCAGTTCATTCCCATTATGTATTACCACCAGTTTGGGTTCGGTACTGCCTTTGCTCACCACCATAAAGGCATAGAGGCTGCTGTCGGTGAGCACCTGATCAAAATATTTTAGCCGGATGATCTCCACGAGTGCTTCCTCCGGTTTTAATTTCTTTTGAATATCGCTGTACTTTGTTTTACTGGTAAAATAAAATTGTGAAAACTCTTTGGAGTTCTCCGACAATTTCTTTTCGGTAGCATTGGCCGCGCGTTGCAATGAATCGAGATTGATACCCTGTTCCGTGAGTTCTTCTTTAGAGTATGCATAGAGGGCGGTGAGTTGTTCTTTCTGATCGATCCATTCCATGTAATCTTTCACGAGCTGATCATTGCCGCTATTCAAAATCGTTTCACTCACTTTACGTGCAGAGCTCAGTAATAAGCCTTTCGTGGCCAACCGGTATTCAAACATATCGGTGAGCGCTGCTTTATTGGTACTGCCTGTTTCGAGGGCAAAATTGTAGAAACGTTGAAAGCGGGGAGACAGCATATCCCAGTATTTGGTCTTTTCGGCTTCGCTCATGGGTGGGAAATAGGTATTGATGAAGTCCAGCGATTTCTCCATCACTTCGTGAAACAAGGGATAAGCTTTTGCATAGTCTTTTCGCTTCCAGTATAAGATAGCCAGGTCTTCCTGCGATTGTACAAAATGCGGGTGGTTGGTACCCAGGGTCTGCTCTCTGTTTTGCAGTACGCCTTCGAGCATGGGCAGGGCTTCATCGTAGCGGCCTTTGTAGCGGAGGTAATTACCCAGGTCGCTTACTACTTTCGCATAGGCGGGACTGTTATCTCCATTGGAACTTTTATAAATACCCGCAGCGCGGCGCAGCATATCCTCTACTTTATCATCTTTCTTCATCACCATGTAGAGAATCGCCATGTTGTTGAGCATATTGGCATATTCGGGTTTGCCACGTTCCAGGCGTTTTTCCAATCCCTGATAAATACGTTCGGCTTCGGCATACTTGCCCATTTGCTGATACAGCAGGGCCAGATTGGAAAAAAATTTGAGATGATTCTTGGCTTTACTCACTTCCAGTTTGCCGGCAAGGCGCAGTGCATCCTCCAATAGTTTAGCCCCTTCTTCGTAGCGGCCGATGGATTGAAAGAGGATGGCTTTATTGTTCAGGATAATGGCATGCGTCATGGCGGACTCCTGACCGTTGGCTTTGATAACGTCAATAGCAGCCGCAAATTCTTTCTCCGCTTCATTGTACAGACCCAGGTTATAATGCAGTACGGCAGTATTGTTGAGGGAGGCGGCTACGGCCATGCTTTTCTCTCCTTGTCTTTCTTTACGAAGGGTGAGGGCTTCATTGGTGGCGGTTTCCGCTTGTGCAAAGCGGCCCATGGAGGTATAGAGCAATCCCTGTGTGGAAATGGTTTTTACATAACCGGGATCGCCAGTGAGTCCGCCCTGTTCGAAATAGCGGCGGGCGGTGTTGAGTCGTTTCTCGGCCACTATCAATCTTCCGGTAGCATAGGCCGATTGACCGAGTTGCATACTGAGTCGTGCATTTTCTTCATCGGTAAGGTCGGCATCTTTATAGAGTGAATTGGCAATAACGCCGAGGCGCAAAAATTTGGCACCGAATTCTCCCCGGCCCTTACCGCCGAATACGCCGGAGTTGTCGCTCAGCAGAATGGCATAGTCCACGTCGGTGGAATCGAAGTCGGCATTAAAATCATCGAGTTGTTTATACGCAGCATCGCGCGCTTTATTCTTCGCATTGTATTTAGCATTATTCGCTTCCTGATTGGCTTTGCCTTTGGCCCGGTCGCGGATCTTATTGAGGATCTGTGCGGGTGCGGCCACAGCGATCCCCATACTGAGGAGTATAAACAGAATCTTCATGGTTGTTTGTTTGGCAGGACCGCCGGTATGGAAGTGCGTATCCTGTTTGGGGTACAAGGTAGCGAAAATTCATAAGTGGGTTCGGTTTGGAGATGGAATTGGTTTTCATTTCGGGGGTGGAGGAGGTTCCATAGGTTCCATAGGTTGAAGAAGTTGAAGAAGTTAAATACAGTTCGCGGTTGCTTGTTGCTGGTTGTCCCCCCAAAAGAGGCCGCCATATTTTGGGCTGGCTGTTTTCTTGCAGCTTGTAGCTTGCAGCTTCTCTCTGGCTGTTTTCTTGCAGCTTGTAGCTTGCAGCTTCTATCTGGCTGTTTTCTTGCAGCTTGTAGCTTGCAGCTTCTATCTGGCTGTTTTCTTGCAGCTTGTAGCTTGCAGCTTCTCTCTGGCTGTTTTCTTGCAGCTTGTAGCTTGCAGTTTCTCTCTGGCTGTTTTCTTGCAGCATGTAGCTTGCAGCATGTAGCTTGCAGCTTCTCTCTGGCTGTTTTCTTGCAGCTTGTAGCTTGCAGCTTCT
>JAPLEH010000026.1 GCA_026391455.1 Bacteroidota bacterium | reverse complement strand
AGGCTCTTTGTTTTCCCGGGTGGTGACCAGTTGCTGAGCAAAACTTACTAACGGTGTGGCAGCCAACCCTGCCAGCAGGAATTTCTTTCGGTTCATATTCGTGGTTTTTGTATGTCAAAGGTGGCCCCTGTATTGAACAGTATAGTGGTACAAAAACGACATTTTGAAAGGAATGCAGGCGCTTAAGACTGCCATGGGATATATTTGTAAAAAAAAGTGGCTATTTCATCCCATCACTATCCCCTTATCATCATTGGTGCGGGTCCCATTGGACTCGCCTGTGGCCTGGAGGCGAAGAAAGCCGGCATTGAACACCTGATATTGGAAAAAGGCACCCTGGTCAATTCACTTTATCATTACCCGGTGAATATGACATTTTTCTCCACCTCTGAGCGGCTGGAGATTGATAATATTCCCTTTGTAAGCAATAATGCCAAACCCACCCGCAATGAAGCATTGGAATATTACCGCCGGGTGGCACTTGCCGGTAAACTCAACATCCGATTGTTTGAAGAAGTATTGCGTGTAACTAAAGAAGAGCAGCATTTTATTATTCAATCATCAAAACAACTGTATACGGCGGATCATATCATTGTCTGTACCGGATTTTATGATATCCCTTACAAACTGCAGGTGCCGGGCGAAGAGTTGCCCAAAGTAACACATTACTATGGCGATCCCCATTATTACGCCTTTCAAAAAGTACTTGTCATTGGTGCGCAAAACTCGGCCGTGGATGCAGCGCTTGAAACCTGGCGCAAAGGGGCGGAAGTAACCATGGTGGTACGCAAAGAAGAGATCGGAAAAAGAGTGAAGTATTGGGTACGGCCAGATATCATCAACCGGATAGAAGAAGGTTCGATCAAAGCTTATTACAATTCCACCGTAACGGCAATACGGGAAACAGAAGTGGATATACAAACTCCCGATGGATTGATCACGCTTCCGAACGATAAAGTGATTGCCATGACGGGCTACCAGCCCAATCTGGATTTTTTGCGCAGCATGGGCATTCAATTATCGGATGATGAAGTAATGTATCCGCTGATCAATCCGGACACCCATGAATCGTCGGTGAAGAATATTTTTCTCGCGGGCGTGATCTGTGGCGGCATGAATACCCACCGGCTCTTTATTGAGAATTCGAGGGAGCATGCGGTGAAGATTATGAGGGTTTTAAGTGGTAAGTAAAAAGCCATTCCTCACGGCTGGCAAGCTTATAACTTATTACTTAAAACTTAAAACTTTCAACCACCATCGCACTCGCCCCTCCTCCCCCGTTACAAATGCCGGCAGCTCCATATTTTGCATTATTTGCTTTGAGTACGTGCAGTAGTGTAACGATGATGCGGGCGCCACTGCAGCCGAGCGGATGACCCAATGAAACAGCGCCTCCATGTACATTCACTTTTGCCTGATCAAGTTTCATACGACGAGAATTCTCAATACCCACCACGGCGAATGCTTCATTCAATTCCCAGTACTCTATCTGTTCCATGGTGAGGCCTGCTTTAGCCACCGCTTTGGGTACTGCCAATGAAGGTGTGGTGGTGAACCATTCAGGTGCCTGCTCTGCATCGGCATACCCGATGATCTTTGCAATGGGATTCAGACCGAGTTCGTCAGCTTTCTCTTTGCTCATCAATACCAATGCCGCTGCTCCGTCATTCATGGTGGAGGCATTGGCCGCCGTAACGGTTCCGTCCTTTACAAAGGCGGGGCTGAGCGTGGGTATTTTATCAAACTTTACATTGTAGGGTTCCTCGTCTTTTGCAAATACGATGGGATCGCCTTTGCGTTGCGGGATTTCCACCGGTATCACTTCGTCATTGAACAAACCTTTTTCCCAGGCAGACTGGCTTCTTTTATAGCTTTCAATGGCAAATGCATCCTGATCTTCACGGGTTACGCCGCAGGTGCTGGCACAAAGCTCAGCCGCGTTGCCCATAGCTTTTCCATCATATACATCCGTGAGTCCGTCTTTAGCCAGGCCATCGATCAGCGATGTATTACCGTATTTATTTCCCCAGCGCAGGCTGTCTGAATAGAAGGGTACATTGCTCATGCTTTCCATACCGCCGGCCACCACAATATCCGCATCACCCAGTAAAATGCTTTGTACGCCCTGAGCAATTGCTTTCATACCGCTGGCGCATACTTTATTGACGGTGGTACAATTCACTTCATTGGGAAGCCCGGCAAATTTAGCTGCCTGGCGGGCGGGTGCCTGTCCCAGGTTGGCCTGCAATACACAACCCATCAATACATCCTGTACCTGTTCGGGTTTTATTCCAGCTTTGCTGATCGCTCCTTTAATGGCTGCTGCGCCCAATTGAGTCGCAGATAAACTTTTTAACGATCCGCCAAAGCTGCCCATCGGGGTACGAACGGCGGATATGATATATACTTCTTTCATAAGTGCGTTTTATTGTTTTTTCAGTTGAATTCCCGGTTACGATTCCCATAAGGGCGGCGATCTGTTGCCAACGATCCTATGGTTTTGGACCGGGCCGCAAAGATAACGATTGTTAGTATAATATGAATTGCCCTAGGTTGGCCGAAATGAGGGGGCTGGCCGTTGTAAAACCATTAATTTTATTTATCAATTTATTTATTGCATGCCTGAAATACCTGCCAACTCCGACGGTCAGTTCCTGGTAAAAGAGGAAAAGTCCATCAATTATGTACTGGCCATTCTTTTGTTCGCTATGGGCGCGTATGGGTTATTTGGCCTTATCCGGGATGGGTTGAAGGATATTGATTACCAGAATGTGTTTCTCCCCTTCGCCTTTATTCCTGCCGTGTATTGCATGCGCCGGGCAAACAGTCCGCGTGTATATATCCGGATCAATGCTACCGGTATTTATCAGGATGAAAAGCTGGTAACGGACTGGCCGCGGTTTTTGAAAGCCTATATTACCCAGAAGGAGAAAAAGCCGATGTTGGATCTTCGGGATAATTTTTTGCTGGTAGTTGAGTTCCGGTCGGCTGATAAGGAAAAGACGGGCATTCGCCGGAGAATACCGCTTACCAATACCCAAAATAAATCGGAAGAACAGATTATGGAAGCTGTGGAGCGATTTCTGGCAACTTATAAAGAAACTAAAGCCTGATGAATAGCTCTTTGTCTGATTTCCATTTTGCGTAGTTGAACAACATAGAAGCATAGGTACATAGATTAAAACATAGAAATACATTTCTTTCTTCTTTTTAATCTCTATGTGTTTTCCAAAGTTTTCTATGTATTTGGTTGAACAACATAGAAGCATAGGGACATAGTGTGCATAGTAACGATCAATCTAAATCCGAAAATCCAAAATAACCGCGATGGCAGCAAAACAATCCTATGTTTTTCTCTATGATTTCTATGTCCTTATGTGGTTCAGGTACGCAGCAACGGTTGAGGAAAACTTAGCAAAAAGTAGTTCTCCCCCTTCGCTACATTTTTTGTTTTTCATACGGCGTAGTTGAACCACATAGACAGATAGGGACATAGAAAATACAGAAGATTATAATGATTATTTCTGCCCCGTTTTTTCCCGGATAAGCATATCATCAACAGATGATTTCATGCTCACGACCGTATCCAGTATTCCATTGGGAATGGTGGCAGACAGGACATACTGATTAATTTTCCACTTTCCGTTGTTTCTTGTGACTACACCAGAACCGCGGCATATTTTCATTTGTGTATTCAGGAGTTCGTCGAACCAGGCGGTATTGCCATCCGCTGCGGGGTAGATATGCCGTTCTATAGAGGTGAAATTCCATGCGCGGCCGCGATCGAAAAAAGGTTTGGCCCATACTGCAAAGCTGTCTTTGGTCCAGCGTTCGGTGGCATCGGTACCCATGAAGATTGCATCCTTATCAAAGCAATCAAAATAAGTTTGGTAATCGGCTCTTGCCGCTGACGCATTGAACGTATCAAGCAGGGCTGAAATTTGCTGCATGTCGGAACCAACGGGGGCATTAGGAGATTTTTTTCCGGAATCGTTTTTACAGGCATACATCAGCAGACTAATAGCTGTGGCCAGTAAGAGTTTTACTGCTGTTTTCATGTTTTAAAAGTTTACTGAATTAATAAAGACATGCAAATGTACTGCAACTTTCAAAAAAATATCAGGCCTGGGTTGACGGTACCCAACCGGGAGGCCGGAACAGAAAGCCAAGTTTAACCCGAAGACTCCCGGATGTACGCAGGTCTGCAAACAATCGCCTGAATTCAAAAAATTGGCTGTCCCAGAAATTCAGTTCCGATTGCACATGTACTGTACCATATACCGGTTTTTCCTGTTCCTTTACATAGGTGCCAAACAACATATCATACCAGGGCACCAGTTCCCCGTAGTTTTTATCGATATATGGCGGGTTACTCGCATGATGGAGATGATGATTGGAAGGAGACACCAGGAAATAATCAAGAATTCCAAGTTTACCCACATACCGTTCATTCACGTGGATGAACATACCCCAGAATTTATGCAGGGTATAGATCACAAAATAGATGAGCGGATGGATACCGCACAAAGGCAATAGTAACAGGAGTATATTCAACGAAAAAATATCCAGTACCGATGCCCGAAAGCCAGCACTGCTATGCATATACTGAACGGTATGATGTACAGAATGAAAGCACCAGAATAAGCGCACCCGGTGGTATAAAAAGTGTGAGAAATAATCGTATGCCGTGTATCCGATAAAGCAGGCCACCCACGTGTACCAATGGTTTCCCATGTCGAACAAACGGAGGTCGTATACCCGAAGGAGCAGCCAGGTGAATATATAAGCTTTGAATAACCCCACCGTAAAAAAGGATACGGTGCCTGTGAGCAAATTGACACCCAATTCACGGCCATGAATTTTTCTGCTGGTGAAAAAAGTAATGACTGTTTCCAGCAATACCAATATAACGATATAGATACTCAGATAAAAACTGAGCCGGTCGGCCAGTTGCTGATACAATTCCATGGCTTTGTAATTGAACTCGTAAAATACGATTTTTTTCGATGGCACTCTCCTGGCTGATTGTACTCCGCTGATCTTTCGATTGAACAAGTAAAGAAGAGGATCAGTTTTCTGTCAACATTTTTTTAATGATCACGATCTGGCCCATATGATAATGGGTATGTTCGATAAGGCCATGAAAATTGCGGTAATAAGTGCCATATTTTTCATCGGCAAAAACAGCATCGAGTTGTGCATCGGGAAATTGTTCGATGAGTGTGATCAGTTCATCTGCTTCTGCTTTGTTTTTGTGCAGCATATTTCTCCAATCATCATCTGAATGAATGGGAGGATGATCGAAACTGAATTTGTCACTGGAAGTGAGTGGTTCGTTTTTCATGACGCCCAGAATAGCAGTTACATAGTACCCGATATGATAGGTCAATGCGGCAATGGTATTGAAGGATTGCACTTTTGTAATGGCATGTTCCCAGGTTACATCTTCAAGGGTTTTGGACAGGTTTACAAAGGTCCAGTTACCACCGTATAAAACTTCCCGGAGATGTTTGGCGATTTGTGCAGCGATAGTCATAAAAAATAATAAAGTTGATTAATTCACCAATTCGGTGACGCCGTACAAATATAAATAATGACTGAACTAATTTTATGGGAGACGGCAGTTTTAGGCAGTAAGAAAAAGTGAATTTATAAACGAAACTTCACCCCTGCTCCCAGTTGCAGAAAACGGTGTGGCAGCTCGATCGCATCTTCTGTTTGGCTGAACAGGTATTCATCCTTTTGCACTGTATTGACGATGGCATAAGCCATTTTTCCTGTGACGGTTAATTTAGCAGATATACGTTGCTCTGTTTCCAATCCCACTGTACAGGACAGTCCCTGCCAATAACCTTTTTTATACGCCCCCTGATAACGTTGAAAGGCATTCAGTTTATAATAGGTGTTCAAGAGATAATTACCGGTAAGTCCCGCATGTACAGAAAGGGCGAGTTTCTCTTTTTGCAGAAACCGGTATCCGATTGCCAGCGGTATGAGTACGGTTCGTTGGATGACGGCTGCCGTGGCTACTAATTCAGCAGAAGCGCTTTGTTGTGGCGGGGGTAGTTTTTGCTGGTCCAGGTAGGCCACGGCATTCAGTTTACGGGGAATATAACCCAGGCCGACCTGAAGAAATACCCTTTTGCTTGCATCAACCGCCACGCCCGCTTCTATACTGCCATTGAAAGTGGCGGTTTTCCGGGAAGTACGCAAACGGTTTTCGGTGTAATCGCTTTTATGAAAAGTAAGTTCGGGAGTCGTCATAAGATAGAGTGAAAACTTATTTTTCTGTGCTGATAAAAGCAGCGGAAATAATAAACAGGTAAGCGCTATTGATTTTCTCATGCGATATAGTTTTATTAATGCAGTGTTCCATCAAGTAAAACGCTGGTTGGCCTGCACCAGCATCCGTTTCTATTTCCGCAGCGAACGTATAAACCGAAGTTGTTTAAAAAAATCTTTCTTCGCATATTCATGGCCAGGTACTGCTTTTAGTTTACTGATCGTACTTTCTTCCACATCTGCCGTCAAGAAAATTTGGGAACGGAATTGTTTAAAATCTTCTGATAACCGGAAAAAATATTCAGGTTGGAGCATGGAGCATTGCCTCAATACGTTGCGCAGGTAATGATTGTTGCTGATCGTTGCAAAGGGGAATAATTGCAGACTGTCTTTCAGCGAACTATAACTGATCTCCGGCAATCTTGCTATCAGTTGGTTGGAAAGTGCTAACCGGTATTCATTGCTTTGGGTAACACTGTCCCATACGAACCTGAGTTTTTTATCGGCCAGTGGTTGAAATACTTCAGGGGTGGTATTTTTCCCGGACATTTCTTCCCAATACCGAAAACCATTTCTGAAACTGAAATGATTCAACGGGTATTTCTTATTGAGGGAATCACATTGTGCAAAAAAATGATCCAGAAAATAGGCGTTGTTCAGTTGTAAATAAACGGTGGACAGGTTTTCTGAAGGTACGATATCATATACTTTTTTCTTTCCTGTCCGGAGCGTGATGATTGGTTTGCCTCCTGCGAGCTTCACTTCATGCATTTTGCCCGAAAAAGACTGATCTCCGGTTTGTATCAACGTATCGGTACCACGAATGGCATGTCCTGAACCGGCTTTGTCGAGATAGCTGCCCATGGTAAAGACAATAGCGGTGTTCTTTTCCACCCGGATATAACAGAAAGGGCCCCATTTTTTGGTGGTTTGATAATAAACGGGGGCATTATTCGCAAACAGAAAGGAAGGAGCAAAAAAAAGGATGAACAAACAAAACAAAAGTATTCTCATGGCAGGTTAAAATTAAATCCAACTAAAGTTAGGAAAAAAAACATTCTTTCGACAGACGGGTATCAGGTACCCGTAACTACCTGTAAACGGGACGAAGCCTGTTTAAAAAACAACCCCGGCATTCGCATGCCAGGGTTATTGGAAGAAACTGAACACTACTGTAAGCATGTTCAGTGTCGGGTCTGTGGTCGGTAATCCGGCTGGGCCCTGCAATCAGGAGATTACATCAGCCAAATCGGATCGGCCTGTATGAGTCCGGTTTTTCGTTACACTTTCTTATTGTAAAGATACATCAGGAGCAGGCGTGTAAACAATAGGTGGATACGATTAAAGAACACTAATACATTTAACATAAGTAATTGATGATAAGTTGTAGAATCCGTTGAGTATTTTGAAAATAGCCGTTGCTGTACGGACATTTTATCGGAGCGTAACAATAGCAATGTTGTCTTTTTTCTATTCATCCCTAAAGGTTATTATCGGGGTAATGTGGCGGGATGTTTTTAGTAGGAAACGGGCGAATGCTTTTTTTGATTATTTTTCCGGATCAATCGAATAGTCATGAAATATCTATTACAGCGTTTTTTATTCTTTGGTATTATTCTTTTCTCCTTGGCCAGTTGCGGGGGCGGTTCTTCGTACCCAAAATATGTGGCAGGGAAAAAACAGGTGCTCGACAGTATCTATTCGTCGCAAACAGACAGTATCCGGCATTTTATCGCTCAGCTTTCGTGGCTGGAAGGGAATGCGGAACTGACCGGTCCATTGGTCATAGCTGATTCCACTACAGATGCTGATCAGTTCATGCCGGGAGAAGATGATACCCGAAGCAGGGTTTGCACAGACAGCACCCTGTTCAACGTTCGGAATACGATCATCGTAAACAATCGTACAAATCTTACCTATTTCAATGGGGAAGACAGTTTGCGCAAGGTATCTGCCACCAATTATTTCATTACAGAATTTAATCAAGATTCACCGGCAGAAATCCCAATTATTCCGGACGCGTTTATACCCGACTACTGGTTTTATAATAATTTTCCGGATTATTTCAATACATATACGGATTCCCTATATGAAGAAGAGAAAGCGTCTTTTATTTCCCGTACAGTTAAAAACATTTCCGCAATGAAGGACGTGAAATACCTGGTGTTGTTGCGTGATAAAATAGTCCTTTATCCGCGGCTCGTGAATCAAAAAACATTTGAAAGCGGGGCCATGCTCAGCGCAGTGGAAGTGTATGAACTCCGTACACACCGGCTCTTGTGCAAAGGCTCCCTCTTTACCATCAGCAGCGATGAAGTGCAACATATTTTTGCCGGAGTGAACGAAGAAATTATGAATAAAGCATTGGATATGCGGCTGATCGAAGATTTTTGCCAGCAGCGCAATATAGAACTGATCCGTTTTTTGAATTTGCAGCGGTAATATGATCTGGAAAGAATACATTAACTTTCAACAACAAAAACCAAGTTTATATGGACCAGCGAATCATTAACCTGTACGATGAATACACACATGCCCCTTTATCCAGAAGTGAGTTTATCAAGAGGCTCGTACTCATCACGGGGAGCATGACGGCTGCGATGACCATTCTGCCTTTGATAGAAGTGAATGCATCAAATGCGCGCGTCACTTCCGGAGATGGTTTGTTTACCGAAAGGGTGAGTTTCGCAGGTGTGCCGGGTGAAATGAGCGCTTATATAGCCAGGCCGGAAGCCGAAAAAAAATATCCTGCCATTATCGTGATACATGAGAACCGGGGACTCAATGCCCATATTGAGGATGTGGCCCGCCGGGCTGCTAAAGAAGGATTTCTGGCCATTGCGCCCAATGCCTTATCGGCCATTGGCGCCTCTCCGGCCAATGAAGATGAGGCCCGGGCCAAATTCCAGGAATTGAAAGCGGAGAATAATACCCAGAATTTTATCAATGCCTTTGATTACCTCTCTTCCCGCAAAGACCATAACGGGCTTACGGGCTGTGTGGGCTTTTGCTGGGGTGGTGCAATGTCCAACACACTGGCTGTAAAATTACCCGCACTAAAAGCTGCGGTGGCTTTCTATGGCCGGCAACCAGCGGCTGAAGAGGTGGCAAATATCAAAGCGGCTGTGCAGTTGCATTATGGCAGTCTCGATGAACGTATCAATGCAGGCATACCCTCCTATGAGGAAGCGCTGAAGAAGAACAATGTCAATTATGAATTGTACATGTATGAAGGTGCCAACCATGCTTTTCATAATGATACAGCCCCTTCACGTTATAATGAAGAGGCTGCAAAACTTGCCTGGTCGCGAACGATTGGTTTCTTTAAAAAATATCTCTCTTGAAAAACAGGATTATTAATTATTGATTAATGATTATTATCCGTTTCGTTTGTTCAGTAAACAAAAGAGGTGAGTTCATCAGTAATCAATAATTAATAACCTATAATCAATAATTTATTTAGTTACAAGCACTTTCACGGTTTTCAATGCTCCATCGATCATTACCTGTACCGCGAGCATATCTCCGCTGGCGCCGGCAAATCCCTGTATATTCAGGTTAAACCGGTGTGTACCGGGAGCCAGTTCTGTTTCGGGCTGTAATACTCTTTTCTGTCCGGTCTGCGAAGAAATTACGGTTACACTTGCCCGTGAGTTATGCGTGGTGGTGAACTGTACGGTCAGTCTGTCTTTTACCGGATTGGGGGATACGATCACATTGATATTATCCACGCTGGTCACTATCGGCTGATCGGCCTGCATCTCCAGTTGCTTGAGTATCTTTTCCACATACAGCACACCATTATCGTGATCACCATGTATGCGGTAGCGGCCGGCTTCATCGTTGGGTTTGGCCAGTCGTTCTGTTTTTACTTCTTGCAGCAGGTGTCCGTATTTTGCTTTGGTAAGCGTAAGCATGAGTTCACCAATGGGATGATCGTTGCCATTCACAAATTTGTCGAATACCAGCAACATGGCCTGCCGGAGATTTTTCTCCGCATAAGCGGCTAATGCAGCGAATTCATTGTTCTTACAATACATAGCGGGATCGCTGTATATCATATTGGCAGCCCAGGTATTCTTCCAGGCTTCGTAGAGTTCATTAAAACGGCTGGTAAAACTATAATCGCCTTTGCGCAACAGGGTGTTTAATTTTTCATTGGCAACTCCGCTCAGGTGTGCCACATCAAAAATGGCCACGCCTGCGCGAACCGCATCGGCATCTGTTTCGAACGACAGTGCGTCGGGAACATTACGGGCAAAGCTGCCGGCATGTATATAATAATTCACTACTCCTCCATAGCCGCCACTCAGGTTGGTGAGTGCATTGCGGGGGTGAAAGGTGCGGGCGGTACTGCCGGGCTTGCTTTCCCAATCGTATCCATGGGGATGATTGTTTCCCGGTTTGCGTACAGAAGCATGGGTATAACTTCCGTTCAGCGCCCAAAGATCCACTACTGAATTATTTACGTTGGCTCCTGTGCGGGTAAAATTCCAGGCACCAGGATAACGGACCGGGTTATTGGAATAAAAGTTATCAAAGCAGGTTACATCATTATAATTACCCGTGCAGTTGTAGGTGGAATACGAACTCGGCGGCCATGCCCATCCACTGGTAATGCCCCCACTCCACGATATACAGTTATATACACCGGTATTGTTAGCTGACCGTATAGCATCATCGGGTTTTAATAGCGGGAATTCGGGGTAATTAGTATTATTCACTTCACTGTTAAGGTTGCCCAGGTACACATCGCTTACACCGGTACTCGTGGGGCTGTACGCACATACAAAACCGTATTGTACGGAATCGGTGGCAAAATCTTTCCTGATACGGGAAGCTAATCCCCAGCTCCAATCACCACCTGTTACATAATCATCATTATACGCTCTGGCACTGCTGGCAAAATAGCGGCTGGCGATCATGCGTGTATCGCCGGTAGTGAGGCGGCAGGTGAAGAAATTGAGCGGGCCTCCTTTCAGGCTGCTCATAGCGTACGTGCGGCCGCCGATGATGGCATCATTCACGATCACCGAACCATCCAGTACAATATCCGTAACCCCGGTAGCAGTGGTATATGGACGAAGCATAATGGAATAATATCCGGCAAGCCCCACAATTAAATTCAATGCAGATTCTCCGCCCGGGCCACCGTTTACATTAGACCAGGAATAGGTAAAATTGGTTGGGTTGAACACCGTAAGTGAACGGTGGGCCGTTGAATTGATCGTAGAAAAACTATGTGTGCCTGCTGTAAGGTAAACCCATGAATAATGGGAATAGCCAAACGCAGTATCAATGGCATGGTCGTACTGTCCCTGCGGATTCGGTAATACTTTCGTAGTAAGATCACCGGTTTCATCCACGGTGGGAGTACTAATCCTGGGTGCCTGCCTGCTTGCTGCTACAGCAGTGAGAAAGCGATCAGCAGCCGGATCTGTACCCCTTCCGCTCAATGGTGTAGTGGAAAGCGTAATCTGTTCGATCATGGGCAGGTCCACCGTTTGTCCGGCAAAACGAATATCATGCTTACCCGCAGATAACAACACCGGCCTGGTAACATAAAAATTTTGCCATCCATCACTAACCGGATACACTACATCGAGTGTTACATTGTCCACGATCACTTTCAATTTGTTGCTTACGCGAAGGTTGGCCAATCCGGAAATGTAAAAGTATTTTTCACGGGGTACATCGATGGTATAAATGCGCTGTGACACGCCGGAAGCGAATACTCCGTAATCATACAACACATATACTTCCCCAGCCTTGGTGTATTTGGGGTAATATTTTGTTTCAGTTTGTTGCGCGTTGGATTTTACAACGACGAACAATAACAACACGATAAGCAGCCGATGCAGTTTCATGATCTGTTTGGTTTAAATGGTTAAAGGTTTTTCTCAGGGCTCCCCCTTTGAAACACAAAGATGGAACTAATACGTATACTCACCTATACCACAAACCGGGGATTTTGTATAACTTTTGTACTAGCGCAGGACTATACGCAAAAAGCGGCAAAAAAGGCTAAACCCCTGTTTTACTGACCGTTAGCTTTTTTACTGAATTGAATTTCGTGTAACTTGTGGTTATATTGACTTTGAGCTTGGTTAATCATCCTGTTGATAAAACCATTTACCGATCAACATATTTTTTTTATGCGTATCACCATTTGTTGTTTATGCCTTCTTCTTTGCTTTTCCTGTAAGCAACATGCGGAAACTCCGGCAAAAGTTGAAAAGGAGAATGCGCAGCCATCCGTGACAGACGGGGATACTATCATCATTTCACGAGCTTCCGCCATTTATTGCATGCCAGATTCAGCACAACTGGAGGCCTGGAAAAAAAAGGCAGGCGATGAAAACTTCTTTATTGCTGCAGATGACAGGGCTTATTACACGCAACTATCGCAGGAGTATCTGGTAAAAAAACAATTGCCGGTGCTTGCCGTTACAGGTAAAAGGATGTTGAAGTTTATCAAAAAAGATGGAACAATACATCTTATACTTACCGGATCAGCGGCTCCGTATGTACCACTGTATTTTTTCAGTCCTGAGAAGGATCCACTTCCGGCAGATATGGTGAATATAGAGAAAAGTTATGCGGACTATTTCAATAAAAAATAGTTTATGCTGAGCTCTCCCTTCTAAAATGTAAATTATTGTCTACCGTACCAGTGTAACGACCCCTTTCATCATCGGGTATTTTTCAGGAAACTGAATGAGGTATATAAAGGTACCCGATGGCTGGGGTACTCCTTTGATCGTACCATCCCAATTCACATAATCACCGGTAACCTGATAAACAAGTTGACCGTACCGGTTATATACCATCACAGTAGCGTTGAATGCAGGATCGAGGTAAGGAATGGTCCAGTAATCATTTTTTCCATCATTGTTGGGGGTAAATCCGGTAGGAACAAAAATGCCATCCACCACTTTTACCCGTACAAAGCCATCGGCTGTACAACCGAATTCGGAAGTGGCCGTCAGCTTGTACACGATATCTGATGTGGGTGAAGCCAGCGGGTTGACAATGGTAATATCGCTGAGTCCGGTGGGTGGTGTCCAGGTAAAGACCGGTGCATCGCCGGTAACGGTGGCATTGAGGGCAATACTGTTTCCTTTAATCAATATCCGTTCCGGCGGCATCTTTACTAACGGTCTTGTATGAACGAAGATCGTGAGTACGTTGGAAGCCACCCGGCATCCCGGTATGCCCGCATTGCCGGCTTCTGCTACAGTGAGGCGGTACTGGTAATGTCCCGCATCGGTAGGCTGACGAATGTATTGCAGCGCATTGGCGCCCGGTATATCCTGCCAGGTAGCTCCGGTATCCCGGCTTAACTGCCATTGATAGACCGGATTGATCAATCCGGTGGAGAGGGTGGCATCGAACTGGTAATCGGTTTGTTCATACACACAAATGTCTTCTTGTATGCCACCGCCCTGAATGACGGAGGTAATAGCAGGGCCGCAGGGCCGGAATGTAATATCATCGAGGGCGATATCATTGCCATTTCCCCCGGGAGCATTGTTGGTAATACGAAGTACCACTGAAGTGCTGCCGGTAGTGGTGGTGAAGAAAAAACCATATTTATCCCACCGGGGGGCTGCAGTGGCTGGTATGCCGCCAGTATTAAACTGATTCAGTACTGCACCAGTGGTTGTTTCGATAGAAAATGTAATATCTGGCCGGATACCTCCGGGGTCTTTCAGCACATTCATCACCCAGGCTGCAAATTCATAGGTGGTATTGGGGCAAAGTCCGCTAACGGTTGCCCTGAAAAAATCGCCCGGGTTAAATGAGGCATTCACCAGCATAAATGCACCGCCACCGGTATGGTCGGAGGAAACGGTATGCCAGTTGCTCCCAAAACAGCCCGAAGTGGAGGTGGTGATTGTGTATGAGCCATCATTGGGGCAAGTATTGGATGTATATGTATAGGCAGAAGGTGGAGTGAAATTAAAATCCGGAGTGGTACCTGTACCAAAGGTGATATTTACCACCGGGTCGCCCAGGCCCCCGGTACACAATTGGGCCTTTATGCTTGCAGCAGCAATCAGCAGTATTACAGAAAGGGCAAATCGTTTTATATACATGATCCGGGCCTGTTTGCAGGCACGCTAAATTAGTTGAATATTTTTAACAGACGATGTTTATGTAATGACAGTTTGTTTTTCATCCCTGATGAAATATTGTTTAACCTCAACGATTTTATATGAAACGATTTTTGGTATTTCCCACTGCGGGAATCTTTGTCATCACACTGTTATTTGCCGGCACTTCCCTGCGTGGCCAAAACCCCTGGCCGGATAGCTGGCCTGCGGGTATGGAGCTCCGGCTTACCTATGGTGGTGGCATGCGCTATTACAGCAGCGAAACCGTGATTCGGGCCGACAGTAGTTATTCACTGGTAAACGACGGGGGCCGGGAGATACGTACTGCCCTGCATTTTTCGCAGGCTCAATTGGACCAGTTGCTTTCCACATTGAAAGACCGGGGCTTTTATGCAATGCAAAGCAAACCGCGTCCTGGCATTGTTTATGACATGGGTACCACGTCGTTGCGTTTGTCATGGAATAACAAAAATTGGGGGGTAAGTATCGGCGCCTCCACTGAGTTGCCCGACCAGTACCATGCAGCCTACCAGGCCATCCGGAACCATATAAACGAGCTGTTGGCCAGAAAAAAATAGGGAATGTGCAAACAGAAGCGAGAAAAACATATTTTTTTAGGGATGTGTTTGTTAACTTTAAAAGAAAAAAATGGCCAGATCACATCACCGAAAAAAGCATAAGGAGCATCTCCGGCAGTTCAGGCACAGCCATGAAGGGGCCAGTGCTTCAGATACGCCTAAAACAAAAGCGGCTGTATTGTTTACCGTTATCGGAGCTTTACTGGGTTTTGCAGTAGGGTATTTTGGCAGCAGCGGATCATTAGTATGGATGGGAGCGGGATTAGTGGCAGGGGCGATAGCTGGCTATTACCTCGGTAAAAACATTGACCGGGGCAAATATTAAAACACTTATTTTTAGTTTTTTATGGAGTCAAAAATGACTTGGCTGCTCAGATTTATTACATTTGCCTAAAATAACTACAGATGAAATTATTCGTTGCAGGATTGCCCTATGATATGGATGATGCGGAACTGGAAGAGTTTTTTGAAAAATTCGGAACCGTTAGTTCAGTTAAAGTTGCCATGGATAAAGAGACCGGCAAAAGCAAAGGATTTGCTTTTGTGGAAATGCCCGTGGACAGTGAAGCCCGGGAAGCCATTGAAGGATTGAATGACCTCTCTATCGGAAAGAAGACACTGGTGGTGAAAGAAGCGGAAGACAAACCCGGTGGAAGCCGTGGTGGTGGCGGATATGGCGGCGGTGGCGGTGGTGGATATCGTCCCGGAGGTAATCGCGGTGGCGGTGGATATGGAGGCGGTGGCGGATACGGTAGTGGCGGCGGTGGTGGATATGGCAGCGGTGGCGGCGGCGGATATAATAAAGACCGCGACAGAAGAAGATATTAATGGATTTGCCATAATAAGTAAAAGCCATCCGCTAAATACGGATGGCTTTTTTTATTGGACATATTCACGGATATTAGTTCGAACGTTCAAATTTAAGCACGGTACCAGTGGCACTGAGCGTAGCTTCATACTTTACACCATTGCGCATGATATGGGCTTTCCATGTACCATCGTTGCGAAGATTCCACTCATACACCGAGTCTGCAGGAAAATTGGCGCGAAAGGCATCCAATACCACCGAAGGTACGGGCGCATCGAGGCATATTACGGAATGGGATGACTGGTGCCCATTATCATCAAAACCCGCTGAATGGCGTTGACTATTCTGGTTAAACTGGCTGGTAAAGCTGCTGCTGCTGTTGCGCTGCCATTCTATTTCTGTAGCTCCGGGAAAATTAGTGGTCAGGGCGGTACGGGTGGTTCCCGGTACAGCAGATGCGGGTACTATCACCGTGCTGCCGCCGGCACTATTATCATTGGTAGCGGATTTGGAACAGGATACGAGCAGGGCGGTACTGAGTACAGATACTAAAAGGAAGTTTTTCATACGTTATTTTTTTTACAGGTTGAATAATCGGTACAGGAATGAGTAAGCGCAGGGAATGCGTTTGTAACCATGATCAGAAAAAAATGGGTGACATTGTATTTTCATTAACAGGTGGGAGTTGGCAGTCTACAGTTTTCAGTTGGCAGTGGGCGGTGGGCAGTTTTCAGTTTTCAGTGGGCGGTTGGCAGTTTTCAGTTCGCAATTGATGGAGATTCGAAACGGCGTTTAGTCCTATTGAAGTTATTATTGGTTCTGTTCGGGAATATCGGTTACGAGGTCTTTCAACCAGGCATAGCCCTTTTCATTACCGGCTGTCCAGCGCAGATTAAAGATACCGCCGGCCAATACCTGTACACGGGTGTATCCATCTTTGTATAACCCATCTGCCACTGCATATATTTCAGGTGAGTTCCCAAATGAATACACGATGATCGTACTGTTTTTATCAGCACCGGGTATTTTGTCTGCCTGCTGGAGTTCATCTGCCGGCATATTTATGGCATTGACCATGTGACCAATATTGCGCCAGTTATCGGTATGTGCATTCTTATATTCTTCCCGGCTGCGAATGTCCAGAAAAACAACATTTTTGTTCTGCTGGTACTGGCGGGCAAACTCCGTGGTACTGAGAATCGGGTAGCTTACCGGTGCCTGGTACATGGATCGCTTGCACAACACTTCTTTCTCATCACTTTGTATAAGCCTGTCCACCCCTTCAATAAGAACAGATACCCGTTTGTACCCTTTTTCACAAAGCAGTTTCGCCGCTAGCGCCGCATCTTCACCATATATGTCCGTAATCACTATTTCTCGCTGCCGGGGTACCTGTTGCCAGTTCGATCTCAGCTCCTGCAGGGGTATATTCACGGTCCTGTGGAAAGCACCATAGGCATTTTCCTTTGCATCCATACTGATATGGCGAAAAGCAGAATCCGGCCGTACATCCAACAGATATGGGGAGTGATCGCTCTGCAATTTTTTACAAAGTTCTGTGGCAGAAATAAAGTTGTAAGGGTTCTTTGTTTCCAGTAATCGTTGAAAACAGGGAGATTGATACAGGGAATGATAATAAACGGAAGTAATGCCGCCGTTTACATTGAATACTTTCGTAAACCCACTGTCGGCCAGCATTTTTCCGGCTCTCCGGCTACGCTGGCTGTGTGAGCAATAAATAAAAACAGGTTTATGTTTATAGGCACTGATTTCAGCAATACGGGTGGAAAGTTCACGGGCACTGATATTAACCGCACCTTTTAAATGGCCCAGGTTATAGGAAGCGGCGGTAGCGGTATCATCAAACTCAGCCTTTGTACGCACATCGAGCAGCAGGTAGCCCTTATTGGCTTCCAATGCAGTGCAGAGTTCTTTTATATCGATGGTCGTATAAAGTATATTATCATTCTTAAACTGGGCATTAAGCGCAGAGGAAATGCCAGTTAGCAAAAGGAGCAGGAGCCGTTTAAGCATACAAATACTTTGAAAGTATGAAGATAAACAGAATTACGGCAGGCAACTTAATAAAGCTTATCAACGGTTAGTGAAGTACCGGTGTAAGAAAATATACCGAACTTTATACTTTAGTCATACAACTGAATAATCCATTTCAGAAAATAAAAACGAATAAACCAATATGAAAAATGTAAAAAAAGCCGGTTTGGCATTACTCACCGGTATGTTTCTGTTTATGTCCTGCAATAATAATACTGATAAAAAAAAGGAGGCTGAAATGAAAGAACCCAAACTGAAAGAAGAGAATGTTACCTATACCGTTGACGGGGCCAAAGACAGTACCGTATACGACGGATACGTGGTATATGACGAAAATATAGAGGGGAAAAGGCCGGCCATCCTGGTAGTACATGAATGGTGGGGTTTGAATGAATATGCCAAACGCCGGGCCCGTGATCTGGCCAAACTGGGCTATATCGCTATGGCGCTGGATATGTATGGGAATGGCAAACGCGCTGATAATCCCGAAGATGCAGGCAAACTGGCTGGCCCGTTTTACCAAAACCCGGCCATCGCAAAGCCGGTATTTGAGGCAGCCATGAATAAATTAAAAAGCTATGCTCAGGCTGATGGTGGTAAAGTGGCTGCGATTGGGTATTGTTTCGGGGGTGCGCAGGTGCTCAATATGGCGAAGATGGGTGAAGACCTGAAAGGGGTGGTGAGTTTTCATGGCAACCTGACTGTAGTGCCGGCCGTAAAGGATTTATTGAAGGCTGATGTGCTGGTGTGCCATGGTGCAGCAGATCCCATCGTTCCCCAAACGGAAGTAGACCTCTTTAAGCACCAGATGGACTCGGTGGGGGCCAAATACACCTTTAAAGCATATAACGGGGCCACCCATGCCTTTACCAATCCTGATGCTACTGCAAATGGCGAAAAATTCAAGTTGCCGATTAAGTATGATGCGGCTGCAGATACTGCCTCCTGGAATGATATGAAGGTATTTTTCGGGAATATATTTAAATAACCAGATTGTACCAAAAAAAGCCAGCGACTCTGTCGCTGGCTTTTTTATGCTCATTATCAAATAATTGAGCAGTTTATCTATTATTTAATATTCAAATTTTTCCGCATTTTACACACCGTATATATACTCTTTTCGTGTAGAAAATACTTCGAAAAAATACGTAAAATCGCTAGGATTACTCAAAGTCTGTTTCTATTTTGTAGCCCCATTTGCACTAAATCGGAAACCTTTGAAAAAGACACTTCTTATCCTGTTGGCCGTACCCGCCACCCTGCTTTCCTGTTCCAAAAATGATATGGATCTGGCCGTTCCCCCTGTAGCCGAAGCTTGTGTGATACAGACCAGTAACCCATCCGGCAGGATCTATACATCAGATTCGGTGGTTGCATACAACTGCACCTCCAAACATTGCGGTTTACTGCCCCTTAGTACCAAAAACTACTGGGTGTATCAGGATTCGATCTATTATGATGGAGTATTTCAAAAGGTGCAACTTGATACGCTCCGTTTTACCAAGACCTGGAAATCGCTGGCTGATGACCTTACCTGGTGGGAAGCCAATATGACCATTGGATTGCCGGTAAGGATGTATGCAAACGACTCCACGATATACAGCCTGGAGGAATCCTATTTCATCGCCGGTAAAAAGAATTCAAGAAGAGAGTTTGGACAAATCAGTACGGATTCCACCCGTTATTTGTCGAGCTTTGAAGATATGGCTGCCCAGGCCAAAGTGATCCGCCTTTCCGGAATCATCAGCGCTCCGGCCGGCAATTTTACCGGTTGTATATATTTTGAAAAATTCTCCCGCAGCTATCGCAAAGATCAGGTGATCTTTAAACCCGGTATCGGTGTGGTACGCTATGTACGCGAAATGGCCGCTCCGGGCTCTCCATTTATGAAACTGCAACAGGTTTCTAATCTGGTGAGCATACATATTGAATAATTGACGGAATGGATCCATTTTTCAATTGAGGCGCATGCTTTCTCTCCTATTGCAAAGTTTTTTGGATACTTACGGATATTGCTGCGATGCAGCAATCGCTGTGAAAATCCTGTTTACGTAGAGCATGCAATCAACCGTCAAATCCGTGTCGCTGCGTTTCAAACAGCCATGCTCCCACAAAGACTTTGCGTTTATGAACGAATACCATTGTTATCAACGAATTGCCTTCAATTTCCGGG
>JAPLEH010000029.1 GCA_026391455.1 Bacteroidota bacterium | reverse complement strand
GAAAATACATACTTGCCCTGATTCATAATAAATGATTATCAGGACATTATACAAATTCTTAAGCAAATTAAATTCAAATCGTTTCCAATTGTATTTTCGCTCAAACACAGTACAGACAATGATTTCAAATAACTAATAAATAAAACAACGCAACGCTAGTGATAATCTATATGCTCAGGGAAGGAGGATGACACGCTGGCTGTTGCCATTGTTCCAGGTCAATAAGGCTTTGTTGTCGCAATTACCATTATTGGGGAAGCCAAAGTCGAGTTTGAGTACCCGGTCGTTGATCTTGATCTTGAGGGTACCTTCGCTGATCCAGGGGCAGGCCACTTTTTTGATCAGTGCGTCTTCGGTATTGATGTTTACGGTTACGCCACTGAGAAGGTATACGGTCTTGCTGCGACCAGTGATCTGGTACACATCATCGCGTACAATATTGGTAAGCATACCGGCGATCTGTTTTACATTCTTCACGCCTTCGTAGGTATAGCCTCTTCCGTTGGGGAAGCTTACTTTGCCATCCACTACTTCAATGCTCCATTTGTGTACAGGAGGATCGCTCAGGTTTTTGAAAATCTTGGTGCCTTCGATATGAGCCCTGTTCACATGATAGTTTACGAAGGTGAGTGTAACCACAGAACCCGGGCGGCGGATGGGGCCGGTAAAATGCAACACAAGTTTACCGCTTCTGACTTTGCCATCGCGGCCACGGCAACTGTCGCCAAAGTCAATCGTAACGGTTTTGGGATAGGTGCTGTCGTTGGGGGTAACGGTAATGGTGGCACAATCGCCAATGCGCTCACGGAGTTCAAAGAAATTGGGAAGGAAGGGACGGCCTGTTTGAGCAGTTTTGCCTTCGGGGCCAAAGCCGCCGGCATTGCCTTCTTCTTCGGCAGCGGTGAAGCCAATATCATCGGCATCATCGAAGCTGGCTTCGGCCTGGGTGCTTTCATCTGAAAAATTAGCGGCTTGTTCGTCGGTCATTGCGGCAGTGTTATCAACGCTGGCTTCTTTCTGACAGGATATAAAGAATACAGAAGAGAAAAGGACAGCCATTGCTGCGAGTGCTAACCGGTTCAATGAAATAGTTTTCATGGTAAAAAGTATTTGAGGTTATAAATTATTAACGAAACTTTTGAATAAGATGGAGCAAGAAAGTTTAAATCGGATAAAATAATTTATTTTACCGCACCGATGAAACAGATCATTCAGTATATCATTCAATACAGCAAAAGCATTGATAAAAGGGCACTTGCATGCATTAGCCTGTTCACGGCATTGTTTGTATATATTAACTATGCATACGGGCTGGATCCGTATATCCGGAAAAAAAATAATGTGGCCGTTAAACTTTTGTGGTGGTATGTGGTCTCACTGGCTGCACTAGGCATTCCGTATCTCATTCAATTTCTTTTCCGGAAAGATTCACTTCGAATCAATCGCACATTCCTTGTATTACTGCTACTTGCCCCGCTAATCTTTGCGATCAAGCTTACGTACAATCCCCGATTTTCATTTTCTGCCGTTTCTTCGGTGAATAATTACTGGAACCAGGTTGCCTATTGGCCTGCGCTGTTGGTTATCACTTTTATATTTCTACTCTTGATCTGGTATGCCAACGACCGGGATCAGCCCTTCTACGGACTTAAATTGAAACATATCAATTGGCGTCCTTATTGGATGATGTTACTATTGATGGCACCACTCATTGCGCTGGCGGCTACGCAGCCGGACTTTCAGGCGGCTTACCCGAAGCTGCAATCGCTGAAAGAGATCGGTCCGTTGAGTGAGATACCAGTATGGAAGAAAGTGTTGTATGAACTCTCTTATGGCACAGACTTTATCACCATTGAGTTTTTCTTTCGGGGATTCCTGGTGCTTGGTTTTATAAAATGGGCGGGTAAAGATGCGATTCTACCGATGGCCTGCTTTTATTGTATGGTCCATTTCGGCAAGCCGCTGGGAGAATGTATCAGTTCGTATTTCGGGGGAATATTACTGGGAATCGTTGTATACCATACCCGGTCAGCTCTGGGGGGATTGATGGTACATCTGGGGATTGCGTGGATGATGGAGGTGGCGGGGTATTTTAGTAGTTGATAACTGATAGATGATAGTTAGGGTTTTCTTTGATTTAAATTTGTTTTGATTATGGGTTTTATTTTAAAAATTGGAATGGTTATTAAAGGGTAAATCCCGCCATCAAAGAAAGTGGTAATTTAATGTAAATAGGCTTTCGCAGTTTTCTTTATAAATTGTATTTGTTGATTTAAATAAAAAAAACCAGAAGTATGACTCCTGGTTTTACAATCTATTTTTTTCAACGCACATCATTTAGTCGGTTCCTGATGCTTTAATTGGGCATTCTCCAATTCGAGTTTTTGTACTCTTTTATTCACTTCGATCAGGTGAAGGGTAAGCTCTTCGATTTTCTTAAGTAAGAGTGCCTGGCCATCTCCAAGATCCAATCCTTCTTTTTCGATGGTGGCCGCTGCGGGTACACCCGGGAGATGCTTATGCTCCAGTATAAATTTTTCAATTTCCTGAATCCCCGGCAGTTCATATGTTGGTTCAAAGACAAAATCGGGCCAGCCGGAGGATTGGAGTTTAACGCGGACTTTTTCGGCGATGATATCACCACCTACGGCCAGTTTATAATTACCTGTAGCGGGAAAATTATCGGTCGCGATCTTTAGTATTCCGGAGATCTTTGCATCTCCCGCCACATCGAGTTTTACAGAAGGTGAGCTGGTACCCAGACCGAAATTACCCTGATTGGTCAATCTCGCTCCTTCCGTTTGCACATTTGCAGCACTACTATACAAGAAGGTAAGATCACCGCTTCCATTGTTATTTCCTATACCGGAAAGGGTTTCGCCGCTGCCACCCATGAATAAAAGGTTACCGGTAAGACCGTTCAATGTAAGCCCTCTTCCTCCATTATTAACACGCAAAAAGATATTACTTATATTTTTCTTTGTAAATAGTTCAAGGGCATCGGTTGTAGCATTAGAAGAAAAACGTGAATAAGTACCATATACTTCCCAACTGCCACCCACGCTTGAACCTAAGGCCAGGGAACCGGAAGCATGTACAGTTCCGGTAATGTCCAGCTTATATACAGGCGTAGCAGTGCCAATTCCAACGTTACCAGTATTATAGTAAATATCACTACCTGTGGTAGTCCATTGACTGGAACCTGTTGTTGATATAGCTTGCCAACTGGCCAAACCGGCTGCATTGGATACGAGCACTTTACCAGCGCCTTGCGTTCCATCTGCCAAGGTAAAAGGACCATTAACACTCAATCCGGCACCACTGATATTCGTACCTACACTAACGGATCCACCAAAGAACGCTCCACCATCTCCCTTAATGTAAGCTTTTTCGATGCCATTGAATTTGGCCTGCAGAATTTTATAGGTGGATTCGGATACGCCGCCTTCATCATCTAAAACAAGAGTTGCATTTCCGATACCCGGCCAGGTGCGTTTGATTAAAACTGGTGATTGGTAGCCAGCTATATATGCGCCGTTCAGAAACAACAATTGTGGATGAATCTCACCTCTGATCTGACTTTGACCGCTCGGAAGTGTTTGAATATTTCCGGCACGAAGCATATAAAAACTTGTCATCGCAGTAGTTGGGTCAAAATAAATATGATTACCTCCAGGATAGGTACCTACAGAGAAAGTATTAGAATTACCAGTAACAATCTTTACACCTCCGTTTACCTCCAGTTTAGCTGTTGGGTTACTGGTACCAATACCCACGTTACCAGAATTGGTACTATAAATGTCGGTAGTGCCATTCCACTGTGCCTGTACAAATACAGGAAAGAAAATAGAAAGCAAAATTACAAAGCTCCGATTCAATTTGTTTATCATATAGTGAATATTAAATACAAAAAAGAAAAAAAGTAAATAATAAAAAAAATATTTAGCCAACCATAATTTATCAAATCATAAAGTCAATAAACTATTTATACAAAAAGCCGTGAAAATTCACCAAAATTGTATGCAATAGTTAATGATGAACAAATTGTGGCGATAAGTAAACATACATTCCCCATCACGAAGTTGGGTTTCCGAAAAAATAAAATAATTCAGCATCATTAATTTAAAAACTAAAGTTTGTGACTAAAGCATTTACAGGGAAGTGTATTGGAAATGTGAAGCTAGAATATTGCGTCAACAACATTATAGAATACAAAAGTCTGCATTCATAATGGGGCAATTCTAATATCTGCAAGATTAAGAAATATAATTATAACTTGAGCTTTTCAATTTCAGAATTTTAAAAATATATGCGAGTAAAATTACTTATAAATCTCCTCCGATACGAGCAATTACAGATTTCAAAATATAATTTTACGATGTAACGTTGCTTTACTCTAAAAACAACTACATAAAAATCTTTCCGCAGTATGTGGGGAAGTGCCTACAGAAATATGGATTGTAGATTTTTAAAATCTTTATATTTTAATATGACCAATCTACAACAAAAAAATAGATACAATTCCATTTATTAGCTAAATCTAATTTTATACAATATTTTTTTGGAAGGGTTTTCAGCAAAAAAGAAAAAAAGATAACTTACAAATATTGACACTAAAACACCAAATGGCCAGATATACCAGGTAGTAATAGTGTTTGAAATGACACCAAGATTTAGTAATACAGCCTTAAAAAGAAAAATTGTTGCAAAATGTGTTATGTATATTGTATAACTCATGTTTCCTAAAAAGGAAAGTACATTATTTGAAATTCCTCTATTAATAAAATTCACAACTACCATTACGGAAAACAGAGCTGCTATAAACAAAGATATTTTATTATATTCCCCAAATACAATTCTGGCAAATATCATTGCCAATATGAAAACCCCTGAAACGCAGTAAAAATTGATTTTTTTGTTAAATGCAACAATTAATTCCACTTTACTAAAATGATGAAATAGCCAAATTCCTATGGCGAAAAATATATTGTAATCAAATATGTACTGTGAAATTATTCCACTGCCAGTTACTTCGGTTCCGCTGACAAAAAAACTTATAACATAAATAAGCAATGAGGAATAATAATAAACCCGTTTATTCATAATAAATAAAGGAACCAATAAATAAAAAATAACTTCAAATGTAAGTGACCAGAACTGTGGGATAAAAGCTCCGTTTGGGATATAAACGAGGTTCAGAACAGTACTATTAATAGTACTAAATACTGAGGTCATATCACTAATAGCTCTCTTTTCAAAAGTAAATTGAGGAGAAATGATCGATACAATACAAAAACAGATAGCTGCCCAAAACAGAGCAAATAAGTATGGAGGGTACAGCCTTGTTAGTCTTCTGCGGTAAAATTGAAAAACATTTGTTTTCTTTTGCAATGAATATGCAATGGAAAATCCAGACAAAATAAAGAAGAAAATTACAAATTCTCTCCCCAGTGAAGTTGTTTGCAAAAAAGAATAATACACTTTATCGAATAAACTCCATTTTTCAATTGGTACAATTTTTGAATATTCACTTCCTCCAATAAGCAAATTTCCCCTTGAATGGTTTATTACTACATAAGTTGCGGCAATCCCTCTCAGACCGTCGAGAACTTTAAAATCAGGTTTCATAATAAAAACTACTTAGATACCAGGTATTATTGATTGCATAAATCAGTCGCTTTTCTTCAGGAGAAATGAAAATTTGAGAGTCATCGTTATATAAAGTGACAGACTACTAATAACACAGGTTGGCGCAATGGAAACACTATATTATTAAGTCCGGTGACATATAACAAAATCACAAACCATCAAAGTCGGTTCTGATCCGCATTCGTAATATGTTGTAGTTATACTACTTACAATAACCACCCCAATCATTCCTTTTCAAAGTACGATAGAGGAATAATTGCATATTACTTTATACGTCCAGTATCAGTTTAATAAACCAATAGCTGAGAAAAATTACAGGGAAGTGTAGTGGTAGGAAAAATAAATGGAGATGGTAAAGACCTATTATCAATTAGCCGGTGGACTAAAAAAAAGATTTACCAAATTTGTGCAATATTAATAAAAAATTTTAAAATCTAAGTAAAAATGATCCTATAATCGGGTTAAAACAAAAAGTAAGAAAATGTACTTACGCGCCTTTGGTATTACACATGTAATTCAATTAAACTGAGTAAATTTATACTTGATACATCACATAATTCGAAGGCCTACGCACATTTGTGCAACTAATAAGTTGATACATCTATGGCTAAAAAACTCTTCCATAAAACTGAAAATAAAAAAGAGAGCCCCTATTTTGAGACAAGCCCTTCTTGCTTATGCCGTTAATGGCCAATGTTATACACACTAAATATTCCCGGAAAACTATATCCTTAGAGTAATTATTTACTTACAAAAAGAAGCCATCAACAATGCAATTATGAAATCTGTTTTTGACAACGCAATGCGCGAAAAATTATCAGCACGTATTAACTCATTAAGTCTACAGCATACTGCCCCTTGAAGTAAGATGAATGTGTACCAGATGATTCGCCAATGTATGCTTTGTGTTAAGCTGTATTTGGGTGAGTTGAAGATAAAACAGGTACAGGCCTTCAATTTATCTGTAAAGCGAAAAACTCAATTTGGGTTTTGAAATTCCAAAAAATGAAATGATTCCGACAGATTTTTGAGTGCCAGAAAATAATTCCGTAGTACATCATAAAATCTTCTCCTTTATCTGCATATACCCCAGTATCTTTTGCATTCAGTCATTTTGATCTTATCTTTAATGCCGGCCGGCCATAATAAGCGGCTGATAATACTATTTACTTTCTCAGATGAAAAGGTTAAAAGAGCTGGACTTTTTACGGGGCATTGCAATACTGCTGGTATTGCTGAGACATCAGCATGTATTCCGATTTACTACTAATATGGGATGGATAGGGGTGGATTTATTTTTTGTGTTGAGTGGCTTTTTAGTTTCCGGTCTTTTGTTCAAAGAATATCTGAAGTCGGGTACCATCCGGCCAAAGCGGTTTCTTATAAGGCGGGGGTTTAAAATATATCCACTCTATTTTCTTTTCTATCCGCTATACCTTATACCTTTTATACTGGCCGGTAATCTGAGTATTAAAGGGATGTTGTCGGAGGTCAGTTTTACACAAAACTATATCTGGGGATGGGGATATGCATTTGGCGCCGGGTGGTCATTAGCTGTTGAGGAGCATTTTTATTTTGGTTTTTCGATCTTACTTTGGTGGGGGCTGCGTTCCGGACGGATCAATTTAAATCCTCAGCGCTCCACTCGACAGTATTTGCCTGAAATCATTTTAGTTTCTGTAATGGTGCTTTGCCTGCTCGGACGTATTTTAAGTAATCTCCTGTTTCCTGGTCAGATCGCGAGGCATTTTACCATGACCCATTTAAGGATCGATTCACTGCTGGCTGGCGTGCTCATTGCATATTTTTATTACTTTAAAAAAGCCCCGCTGACCAAATTCTTTGATGCCAAAAAATGGTTATTGATGACAATTGCCGTATGCGGCTTAAGCTGGACCCCATTTATTGACCCGGAACCTTCCTTTTTTGTTCGAACTTTCGGGTTGTCATTACTTTATATTTCATTTGCGATACTGCTACTGTTTTTTTTGCTTCAAAATGATATTAACCGGAAATTAAACCAGTTATTCTCACCTCCTGTCGTAAATTTTGTGGCAAAGGCAGGCTATTGCTCCTACGCAATCTACATCATTCATCCGTTCGTCAATTATCTTGAAGAGCAATCCATTTCAGTCCTTCATTTGTACAGCAATCGGTATTTCATTTTCATACTAACTTCGGCAGTGAGTATCCTCTCAGGTGTGCTGATTACGTATACGATTGAACGCTATTTTTTAAGGGTGCGGGATAAATATTTTCCTTCGGGGGGGTAGCTTTCCCCCCTTCGGCTACGCTCAGGGTTTCACCTTCGGCTACGCTCAGGGGGCGGTCGTAATACTATATAGTTTTTCTTATGAAAAGTAGATAAATGCTGCGTGTACAGTAGTCTGTTCTCACTGTATGCAGGGGCTTGCACACATCTTTAATTAGACTTCAGTTTGCGCAGATACCGGAGTGCCTAATATGTTAGGTTGGCAAAAATTCATCATAACCGTTTTCTATAAAAAAAATAAAACAAATGATTAAGCGGGTAGTGGATAAAGCGGTAAATGAAAAGAACACTATCTTAGATAACTCTAACTAAACCTGGCACTGAAAAAGGGGGAGCCGACACCTTAAAACGAAAACAGGGTGCAAATTTGCACCCTGTAAATCAAATAATTCAACCGATTTTTAAAAACCAACTATTTTTATAAATTACTTAAATATCATGTTTCGCTTTTTGAATAAATCATTCAACTTTGTTTTGAATATTTCTAAAGGTTCCTCAGGATGGAATAGATTTTGCTTTTCATCTGGAAAGTAGGATTCATAAAACGTATTGCCATCCTCTGTTTCAATTAAATCCGCTGTAATTTCAAATGCACCTGACTCCCAGAAAAAAATTGCTATACCTGAGGTCTCCGTTTCAAAATCCAAATACAAGGCTTCATTTCCCATAATTGTAGGGTGGTTTAATTCCTTTATTTCAGATTTGGTAAAAGTGAAATTACTTTCTAATTGACTTTTAATTTGATTAAACAAAGCCCTGATACGATCGTCCATATTATTTTGTTTTTAGCATTGGAGATAAATTTATTATAGCCGGAGCTAAAGATCCACCTTTTTTCATTATCATCCTCTGCATACTTTTACTGGCAGTTGGGAAAACTGCTTTATAACAAATGCCTATAGAAATACTAACCTGAAATAAAAATACAACCGGATACTCTAAAAAAATAACAGGAGTCAAGTATTTTGCCCCCTGTAACTCATTTATTTATGTCAATTCCAAAAAACCAGATAATTTGATACGTAGTCCTTACCAAATAGATTCCATAAGATAATTTGCAATAAATACTCCTATGCAAATAAAAATACTAGATAAGCGCCCTAGCCTCAGCTTATATATCAATGCCAAAAAAAGTAAGATTGAAATGAACACGTTAAATCCAAAATAGAAATAGTACCTTCTCATACTAAGAGAAATGAGTTCTGATGTAGTATAAGATTCGATCTGGATATAAGTTTTTTTAAAATAAAAAGTTGCAAAATAACAAGTTAAAATATTAAAAAACAAGGCCAGTATTACAAAAAATATCACTTAATTTTTTTTCATATCAAAAAAATTAAAAAATCTATTGTTATTGAATAATAACGAATTGGATAATTCAAAGAACTTATTGCCTCTTGTAAAGGTATAAATTCCGGTAGTGTTTACTTCAGGATTTTCTACGTTCCTGTCCATCTTATAGGTACCAAGGCGTGAGCTTCCATAGAGGTGTACTTCCGTTTGCTTCAGATCACTGTTAGTGGTTTTCTCATAGATCGCCATTACCCGCCTTCGCTTTGCTACGGCAGGCAGGCATTCCCGTTGGCTTCACGTTCTTAATAATTGTATTGCCAGATCTTACAATTTCGTTTTGTCACCTTCTATTCTGATACATCAATAGATATTACCCCAGTGGGATTTTCTAAAAAATTTATTGAAGCCATTTTTCAAAACCCAAAAACGAAAACAGGGTGCAAATTTGCACCCTGTAAATCTATAATTTCAACTAATTTTTAAAACCCAACTATTTTAATACATTACCTTAACAAATATGTTCATCTTAAACTCTAACTTCAAATGGCCGAACTTTGGGGGAGCTTACAATTTCCCCAATGGAGTTTTCTAAAAAAATTATTGAAACCATTATCTCAACCCAAAAAACGAAAACAGGGTACAAATTTGCACCCTGTAAATCAATTATTTCACCTGATTTTCAAAAACCAACTAAAGTGATACATTACCATTAACTAGTTAAATTGATTCTATATCACATACGTAGTACCAATTTTGAGAAATAGACAAAGCGTATGGTTTAATTTTGAACTTCCCGTTGTTAATTAAATATCGAAGACTACCCGTGTAATTTAAAAACTCAATTGTATCATTTATACTTTTACTTGTATACAATAACTTACAAGTCGACTTTTTATGGCCAAGCAAAACATCCCCGTCTCCTACATATGCAATATTGAAACTGGTTGACAAAAAAACCCTCTTCATATTCTTTATATAAATGGAATCAAATGGTGGAGTAAGGCTATTAAGATTTTCTTTTTCAAATACAAATCTTTTTTTTGTTTTAATTGGCCTTTCAATTTTTTTAAGGACATCATATTTAGTTTTAAAAATTTGTCTTTCATCAATTGAATTATTACAGCCACAAACAGAGATTGAATAAACAAATATTAATAATTTATTTATTATAGAGTTAAAATCCATAGTCTCTTAATTTTTGTTTTAATACTATTTGAGTCTTTTTCTTCTTTATAATCTTTATCTGCTCTGTACGGAGAGCGAAGATACCAGTACATTGAATTATAAGTTTTTAGCAAATTATCTGCGGCCTTATGTATCACGATAGAGGAACTTTTGTTTTTGCCGTACAAATATCCGAAAGTCCATGAATACATCTCATTCCATTCATCTCCATTGCCTTCTACACTTTCATGCATTCGGTTATTGTGCAGCATAAGTTGTTGATAATTATTATATACTCCGCTTGCAATATATCCCCACTTCATCATACCTAATTCACGTCTGTTATACAACATACCTTCAATTTCATATACAGTCGACTCTCCATTTTGCCCAAGAATACCATCATTTTTATAGTCATAAAGACCTTCATATCCAGAATTAAACCAAAATGCAAATCTTTTGGAAAATTGTGGCAATCTTGAATTAGAAAAACTTTTTTTTACTTCTTCTTCTTGATCCAAGAAACCAGTTAAAGATTTAATTTCTTGAGAAATAGATTTAAACAATGTTGGTTTTTCATTTCCATCTGGATCACCAAATAAGGAAAAATAAGAAAACCCTCTTATATATTTCTTGCCATGAAAATCAAAAAGCCCAGATTTTAACTCATCTTTTTTACCGTCAAGAAGAAAAACATGCCTTGTATCGTTATTAGAGTAGAACCTATTTATTTCGATCCCTGAGGTATTGTAAATTATTGTGTCTGCGCCTTTAATATCCCTAAACCATAATGGGTTCCCACTGAACACCAAATAAGGACTTTCTTTATCCTTGATAAGCGGATCCACATTCCATCTCCTCACAATTCTCGCATCATACTGCCAGAACTCCGCGGTTGTTGTATTTGCACCAATCTCCGGTGATTTCTCCTGACCGTTTATTGAATACCGATATGTTGCACTTACTTGTGCAAATGTCCGAGAAGGCATTTCCATACCGCCCGAATAGCCATCCCCAGCTGTAGTAATGTCTGCCGCATAATATTCAATACTCGTACTACTCTCATATTCTTGCACCTGCAACTTCCTGTCAGATACCGTCACTAGTACATTCCCCAAATGGTTGCTCAATTCAAAGAACTTATTGCCTCGTGTAAAGGTATAAATTCCGGTAGTGTTTACTTCAGGATTTTCTACGTTCCTGTCCATCTTATAGATCGCACTCATGGCAGGCGTTACGATCTTGGCAATGCGGTTGCCACTGGCATCTTACTTATATTCTATCAATCGAAATTTCCCCAATGGAGTTTTCTAAAAAATTTATTGAAGCCATTTTCTCAAGCCAAAAAACGAAAACAGGGTGCAAATTTGCACCCTGTAAATCAATTATATCAACTTGTTATTTAAACCAACTATTTTAATATAGTACCTAACTTGACAATTTCCCCTCCTATGCATTTAACAAAGAATACTGTTTCATATAACTCAATACTTTCAAAAAAATCAGGCAAATAATAGCTCTCTTCAATTGTTAAATCTGAAATATTTATCCTAAAGATTTCAAGCTGCGTTATTAAAAGAATCGCTCCACCAAAAGCTCTAGTTTCGATAAAATAATAATTTAAAGACAGTTTCTTCAAAATTCTACCTGAAGCAGATTCAATTATTACAAAGTTTAAATCTATCCCTATTGTAAAAAGTGAAGAGTTAAAAATATTTATCTCAGGCTCAACAATATCACTTTGCCATCCTATTTTGAATTTAAAGCTATTACAAATCACTAAAGCGAATGACCTGTCTGCAAATCTATCTTCAAACAAAAAAGGGATATCCAAATTTGTATAGTCAAATTCTGAGATTTTATTTATTGATACTTCTAAATTCATTTAAAAATTTTAGGAATTATTGATGTAACTGAAGGCACCGAGCTCATGTTTCCTCCTTTATAAAAGAAACCAACGCTAATGCTTCCCCGGTTGCCAATGTTGATACTTTTTGCTACAGTAGTCCCGTGTTCATTTACAACAGTTGATATGACTGTACCATTTTCAAAAGCTTGTTCAAAGACTCTCATTAATTGACTTTCACTATTTACTCCAAGTATTGTTAAATCTTTTGAATTTTGAGCTGATCTTTGAATATTCTTAATTGGCCCACTTACTACACGCCCGAAAAAGTAATCAAATTTGGCCGATTTAACAGTGAATTTATTCGCAACAGAATTAATTCTAAAAGATCGAGATTTTGATCCTCCTTGTGCGCCCGTTGAATTGGGTTGAAACATATTCATACACATCCAAGCCAAAGTAAACATACTTTGTTTATTGCTTGCAACCATTTGATTAACCAAAGCTTGCTTTGCATTTGGATCTGATTCACTTTCAATTAAAATCCGAAACTTACTATGGTTAAAAAAAGCATCTTGACGATAAGCGTTAAACAAATCATTTGCTGTCTTCTCAAAACTTGCCAATGTTTCAGCCGCTAAAATTGTTATATTACCTGGATTCTCATAATCGGTATAAGAATTAAAACATGCCACCTCTTGACTTGTCAAGAATGCATCGCTTCGTATTTCGCTCATCACTTTTTGCCCCCAACTCAGGTCAAAATAATTAGGGCTAAAATGTCTGGATACAATTTCAAGCATTTTCGCCATCACTTCATTGCCAGTAGAAGTTTGAATTAAAGAAAGCGTTTCTGGGAATGACTTAGAAAGCATTGATGCATGCTCCTGACGTTTTCTGATAAACGCCTTTGGTATAAGTGGCCCAATCGACCCATCGACGTCCATTTCTGCCTGTATAGTCGTCTTAATTTTATTTTCCTCTTCAAGACCATCTAAGTCAATACAATTTATCGGTTTATTCCCCGCAAACTGATACGGTGTATACCAAGGATAACTACCCGTCAACGGATCCACACTCAAAAACTTACCTATCGCCGGGTTATAAATACGGAAACCATAATCGTAGGCGGTAAGGCTGTTCATATCGATATCTCGTTCTTTACCATTAAATCCATAACGATTTGCCAGCCCAAACTTGCGGCCTACCATATCCATACCAAATGGATAGTAATCAGTAGCAGTTATGACGTCGGATGCATAATAAGCGATTTCTGTTGTTACCGTCTGGTTTTGTACTTGCAGTTTACGATCGGAGATTGTAACCAGCACATTCCCCAAGTGGTTGCTCAATTCAAAGAACTTATTGCCTCTTGTAAAGGTATAAATTCCCGTGCTGTTAACTTCAGGATTTTCTACACTCCTGTCCATCTTGAAGATGCCCAGACGCGAACTTCCATAGAGATGTACTTCCGTTTGTTTCAGGTCACTATTAGTAGATTTCTCGTAGATCGCCATTACCCTCCTTCGCTTCGCTACGGTGGGCAGGCATTCCCACTCGCATCACGTACGTAGTAGGTGTATTGCGACACAGCACTCATAGCCGACGTTACGATCTTGGCAATGCGGTTGCCACTGGCATCTAACTTATATTCTATAAATAGAAATTCGCCCAATGGAGTTTTCTAAAAAAATTATTGAAACCATTATCTCAACCCAAAAAACGAAAACAGGGTGCAAATTTGCACCCTGTAAATCAATTAATTCAACTGATTTTTAAAAACCAACTATTTTGATACATTACCACTATTTTAATACATTACCGTCATTTTTATACCAATCAGGATTATTTTTGAAGTATTGTTCAGTAATATCAATAAGAATTTCCTTTAAAACTACTTCAGACTTGCCATAGTTACGAATTGGTATATGGCTAGACCAAAAAAAGTCGATTTTTTCATCAATAATACTTTCGTACCATTTTGTAATACTTATTCTCAAGTTTAAGTTTGAAATAATAGACAACCCATCTACAAATCCTTCAATATAATTCTGCAACTGTTGATAGCTTGAATCATCAACTATTACCATTAGCGGATATTGCTTAAGTGTCTTTAGTATTGAAAATATTTTTTCGTTATCAATAGTTATTTCCTTCATAATTATTTTAGGGTTAAATTTTTTACGGGTGTGAAATTTATCATATCAGAATACTCAAACATTGACTTATATTTATCTAATGCGATAACAGATGAGCCTGTCATACCATCATAAACAATACCATCTTTTACTACTGCAACGTGATGAAACCAACCGGATACAGTCCCTTCCGTCGCCCTATAAAACTCCCTCGTAAACGGAAACGCCATCAAGAAAAAAATTAAGACTATAATTCCCATATTTTGAAATATCATTATTTAAAAAAACAACAATTTCTTCTTCTGTATAATTAATATCAAAAAAATTAACCAATTTAATATCATCTTTAGCTTTTACTATCACTTCAAAAACCTGCATAGGCGATAGTTCAACAACAAAATGAATAAGCTCTACAATTATTACTAATTTTTTTGAAGATTCATTAGTAATAAATATTTTATTTGAATTTACTTCCATAATTCAAGAATTTTATTTACACTTTCTAATCTGGCTTTCGGAATTAATACTCTTCCATCAATCGGCCCCTCCATTCTTTTCACTTGATCTGTGTAGATTTTTTGCCATTTCAAAAAATCCTCTTTTGTATAACCGAATCCTTTCAACTGTTCAATAGCTTTATTACCTAGCCTCTTGGTAAAATCTTTAGTTATTTTTGCTGCTGCTTCATACTTATTTATAATTCCGGAAGAGGGATTTATATTTTTAACTGATGCTTCTGCCCATCTCAATAGTTTTGACAAATGCCCATTACTACCAATAGTTTCCCTAGCTGTAAATGTAATATTTTTAAGAAGATTAACACCATTTATGATTTTTGTAAAAGCAAAAGAAACCAACTTATTTAGTAATATACCTACAATTGGTTCAAATATCGAAGACACTTTATTGCTTCCATATTGAAGGTCAAATGTTCCGCTCTCAGTTACAACATCATTATCCTCATTAAGATAATTAAATGTGTAAGAATACTCATAAAAATATAAATATGAAATTGTGGGCCCCTTTACAAGCTCTCGCCGTTGTCCATTAACTGAGAAATCAACGCTAAGTCCATTTTCAATATTCGATCCAATCACGGCATTAAGAATTCTAACACTATTATAATCCTTTTTATGCCATTGTGAATAGTTTCCGTTAAACAGGCACACTTTATGAATTGCATCATAAACATTAATTGTACCTTTAAAAACAGGTATCTTTAAGAAAGTTATTGGCTTTTTGACATGGGTACTTGTAGTATTTTCTTCTAATCCATCTATATCCGTGGCCCAGATTGGTTTGTTTCCTGCAAATTGATATGGAGTATACCAAGGGTAAGATGATGTCAACGGATCCACACTCAAAAACTTCCAAATCGCCGGATTATAAATCCTAAATCCATAATCATAGGCGGTAAGGCTGTTCATGTCGATATCTCTTTCCTTACCATTAAATCCATAACGATTTGCAAGCCCATACTTCCGGCCCACCATATCCATTCCAAACGGATAGTAATCAGTAGCGGTGATTATGTCCGCTGCATAGTAGTCTATTGCAGTTCCGCTTGCACCACTCTGCACCTGCAACTTCCGGTCGGAGATCGTCACCAGCACATTCCCCAAATGGTTGCTCAATTCAACGCACTCATGGCAGGCGTTACGATCTTGGCAATGCGGTTGCCACTGGCATCTTACTTATATTCTATCAATCGAAATTTCCCCAATGGAGTTTTCTAAAAAATTTATTGAAGCCATTTTCTCAAGCCAAAAAACGAAAACAGAGTGCAAATTTGCACCCTGTAAATCAATTATTTTAACTGATTTTTTAAAACCAACTATTTTAATACATTACCTCATTAACTTATGTCTTCTCTGAAAAACCAGACAATTTGATAAGTCGCCATTAACTTATGTCTACTTTGAAAAAACAGATAATTTGATACGTCGCCTAAATTGGTAAATAATAATACAAATCAATGGAAACAACCAAACCATAACTTTTATTAATTCATGTTTTGATGATACACAGGGTGGGCACTTTTCTCCTTGTGGGCATGGTTCACACATAGGCTTTGACATATAACAAAGACAAATTATCCAAATCTCAATTAAAAGAATAAGGATTACTTTCCAGATTTTATTTTTATATATTACCATTCTCGATAACCGTTTATTTCATCTACATAATGTGATTCGTCAATTTTAAGCTTCTTGATACCTGAATCCTTTGAATTTTTTAAATACTCAAGTTCTTTATTGTATGCATGTACAGTCGGACCGACCACAGCATCTACATTTCGTTGTTCTACAATACCGGATTTGCTGTTAGCCATAATATTACCTTCCCATCCTTTGTCTGGTCTTGAATAAACTTCTCCGCTTTCAAGAGTTTCATCTTTATACCTATCTTTTAGAGCCAATAAATGACCGAACTCATGTGCAGCAGTTCGTCCATTAGCAATCCAAGCACCTTCATCCCAGCCACCATTTACATATGACCTTTTTACTGAATTGTCAATTTCAATATAGTTGGTTCTACTAAAGGGATTCCAAGCATCTGGAATTATTATTGGATCTTGTTTTTCTTTCCCATTATACAGTTCTACAGTAGCTTCAAACTTCACTTTATAAAATTTACCCGTTTCATTATCAATATACTTCCACCCTTGGTTATCTCTAGTTTTATTCCAATGTGTATTTATACTAGATTGTAACATTTTTGCATTTACCGAGGTCGCGTCCTTGCCATATATTACAATTTTACAGCTTATTGTAATGGTATTTCCGTTTATTGTCACTATTGCATCTTTTCCATCAGGATCAACATGTGTAATAGGTTTATTCTTGCAAAATATGTATGGACTTTCGCTCGTATTTTTAATTTGTAACGGATCAATACTTAACCATCTCCCAATCTTTCCATCATAAATCCTTGCCCCAAAATCATAACTGCTTGAGCCAATGTCTGTATCCCGCTCTTTTCCATTAAACCCATATCGATTTACGAGCTCATACTTCCGGCCTTGCATATCCATTCCAAACGGATAGTAATCAGTAGCGGTTATAACATCCGCAGCATAGTAGGATATTTCCGTAGTTACCGTCTGGTTATGCACTTGCAGTTTACGGTCGGAGATCGTCACCAGCACATTCCCCAAATGGTTGCTCAATTCAAAGAACTTATTGCCTCTTGTAAAGGTATAAATTCCCGTGCTGTTTACTTCAGGATTTTCTACATTCCTGTCCATCTTGAAGATGCCCAGACGGGAACTTCCATAGAGGTGCACTTCCGTCTGTTTCAGATCGCCGTTAGTAGCTTTCTCGTAGATCGCCATTACATTCCCGCTCGCATCGCGTACATAGTAGGTAAACTGGGTAAGGCCCCTGTCCGGCGGATAAATGATCTTTGCTATACGGTTTCCACCTGCATCATACTGGTACTCGGTTCGCTGAGCGCCTTTGTGTATTACCGCTATTTTACCATATACATTCCACTCTATATTGGTAATGCCTTCCTTTACATCGCGCACCAGGTTACCAATCTCATCATACACATAGTTATCATCTCCTGCTGTTTCCGGCTGCCAGCTCGCAGGATCACTTTCCAGGTAGCTGCGGCTGAGCGTTGTCTGGTTGTCTATATCTTCATTGTAATTTGTTGCCGCCACTTCATCCTGTACGAAACGAAGGCGGTTATTCATCAGCTTACCAGCGGTACGGTTGGCGATATTGGCCGGGGTATTGGCATATTTCGGATACTGGTAATAGAGATTGTCCATTTCGAGTGGCCCTCCACCCCCTCCAACTCCCCCTGTAGGGGGAGGGGTGGTGCTGCCATTGCGCAGGTAACTAAGGATATTTCCATTCGCATCGTAACTGATCCGCTCTCTGTAATTCTTCGATGCCGTGGCCACCCCATTGTACCAGCCATTGGCTGTGGGGTTAAAGCCATTGAAGGCATCCATACTTACGATCCGGTTCAACTGATCATAGCGGTATCCATACAGCATGGCCGCTCCGGCACTGCCACTGCCGCCCGGTGCCAATACCGGTATGTTCACAAACATGCTCGCGATATTCCCGTTGAATAAGGGCTTCGCCACCGTAGCCGGTGTAGCGTCCGCATTCTGCAGGTTAAACATACCCGCACTCGTAAAGGGCTGTGCTGCATTGATTGCCTGATAATCATATACCGTATTGCCATCTATCGTTGCCTGATAAAAATTCAGACTAAAGCTGTACGCATCCCGGGCCACATATCTTCTGCCCATCTCTGCTCCCGACGCAGCCGGATTTCCATCCTGCCCCATATCACCGGTTATGTACGGTGTGTTTCTTATTACAGGCACACAGGGTGCAAGGCTCGCATTCAGCGTCGTTTCCACATCATCCGTATCATCGGTGGTAAACTGCGGGAAGAAATTGATCTCCCTCCGCGCCACATAGTTTTGCGGATGCTGGTACTGATCACGATGAAAAATATCCAGCACATCCCTCGCCGTACCCGGTGCACATTCTTCCGTAGCTCCTGCACTGATGGCCGTACTGTTTACCCCCTTCAGCCAACCTTGCAGGGTATAGGCATAGTCAACCCCCTGCACGCGCTGATGACCCAATTCTGTTCGTGCCAAAGGACCGTGCTTGTAATAGATATACCGTGCATCTTTTTCCCAGATAATGCCATCATGGCTTGTTTCCGCAGATGTTAGTTTATTTTCTGCATCATAATCATAGCGGTGATAAAACCGGTCGATATGATGTACCAATGTACCCCCCGCCGTATAATAATCCGGCTGATAGGTAACTGTATTTACTTTTCCACTGATGAGATCATAGGTATAGGCTATTTTTTTGAATCGGTTTTTATACTCACCCAGGGTCTTCATCTCCCCTTCGTTGAAATCCTGCAACAGTTCGTCCACGTTGCCATGTATATCATACGTGTAGTAGGTAGCCGTGCTATGCGCTTCGGCCCAGGCACCCGGGTTGGATGCATTGGCCGGCTCCACCGGCACCACCTGGCTATAGCTTACCCGGTTGCGCAGGTTGCGTTGTACCAATGTGCTGCCGAGATCTGCTCCCCCATGTACATACGATACATCATATACCGTACGGGTGATTTGCTCTTTGGGCTGCCCGTTGTTCAGGAAGTTTTGCAATAATGTTTTATTCCGCGCCTTCGCCTGCGTCATACCTTCAGTCGTTGGCTTCTGCCCCACTTGGGATATTCGCCCCAGTTCATCATACAAAGTATAACTGTACTGATTATTGTTTCGCTGTTTCGCATTCTGGCTTACCACCAGTCTTCCCAACTCATCGTACCAGAAGCGGCTCAATCCACCATCGGGACTTTGCTGCTCCACTACCTGGCCGAGCGTATTATAGCGATACGTGGTGGGTAGTGTATGATAGGGCCTTACAGGCGCCGCATTGGGATTGGCACGGGCTGCTTTTACACTGGCCAAAAATGCATCGCGTGTGGCCGCATTATTATTAAAATTATCCACGCCGGCTGGTGGTACCGTCTGCACAAGGCTACCCGACTGATCGTAGAAGTATAAGGTATAATGATATTCTTTATCACCCGGCGATTGCACGGTGAATGATTCCAGTGCCTGTACGGCCAGGCATTTATCCTGATAGGCTTTATCGAAATCGTTCTTAACTTTTTTAATATAGAAATTATAGGTCTCTACTGTTGCATTCCAGATCATCTGGTCCACATCCTTACAGGGATCATCGGGATCTATTTCCACCTGCGGGGTTATGGGGTCATTCAATCCGCAGAGATGCGTGGGGAATCCCTGCGCACAGGGTACCGCTTCGGTTACCGGTGGCGGGTTCGCACCATTAGTGTAACATTTCAGCGGCAGATCAAGACAGCTTACATTTTTACAACGTACATAGAGGAATTTGAGTTGCAGGTAGGTGAACTGTGTTCCTTCCTGTGCATTGAAATAACGGGCAAACAGATCGAAGCAACTTGTTTCTCCATCGTCCAGCGTGGGCCAGAGATCATTGAATGCCAGAATATGCTGATCCAGTCTTGCACAAATACCCGTGCCGGCAGGATCATTATTATACGCACATCCTTTTTCAAAATTGGCATACTCATGCCATTGTTTGGAAAAGCCGGTTTTGAAATTCATGAATTCAGCAAATGCTTTATTCCATTGCTGTTCTGTTTCATTGGCGGGAAACATCACCGGCAGGTTCAATCCCGACGGTATGGCTGTGCCAAATTTGGCAAGGAATGCCGCTTTAAACGTACCGTATTCTGCACAACTGATACAGGTATTATTCGTGGCCTTACATTGTAACGCAGGCGGCAGCACGATCGGTGTTTCCAAAAATTTACAAGCGGGCGTAGTGGTGGGATTGCATAAGGATTCCAGTTGCGCCAATACCGGTGCGGCTATTATAGTACCATGCACCGTTTTCAGGTAACTCAGAAAATCGCCATTGAAGGTACCATTGTTCAACGCGGCCTGGTGCTGCGTATGCAAAGAAGCAAGCCGTTCACATACACAGTCCTCCGGTGTGGTCTGATCGATCTCCTCATTTACCAGTATGGGTGAGCGGTCATAAGGCTTGGGCCAGTTGATCAGGTAGGGATGACAGGTGGCGGAAAGGGTTATTCCATTTGCCGTCATAAAGTTTTCAAGGGTCTGCTCAAACGTGGATGGTCCGGGGTTTTCCTGACCGGGCGCTGTGGAACTGCTGCCCATCGGATGTTCCAGATCACTTCCGCGTTTGCAAATGGAAACGAGTTGTTCCATTAATGTGTTGTATTGCGCAACAGTAATGGCGTTATTCGTGCAGTTATCAAAGGCTTTTACCTGTTGCAGCCAGGTTTCCACATAGCTGCGGCAATTCTCTTCGTATTGTGCCTGCAGGGCACTGTTCATCTGCGGATCATCATGCGGATTCGGATTGTTAACCTCGTCGTACAGGCTTTGTAAATCCGCCGGTACCAGTGTTCGTACACTGTTGGGATTAATAAAGCGCGCCTGGTACCGGGGATGATGTGCTGTAGCAGGTACATCGAATATAGCAGGGTTTACATAAGCATTGGCCTGCAGATAATCCTGTATCAATACTTCCCGCTCCCGCAAATAAAGAGTGCGGAATATTTTCCAAACGGCATTCTTATCGGCATCGCAGCTGATGTCCGCGGGGAATGTTCCAATCGTATTGCTGCATGCCTGCAGGCAGCTGATCTGAGCAGGACCATCTAACGGTAAACATTTTACAGAAGCTATTGCAAATTGCCACATACCGGCATAGTAAGTGGCTCCGGAGGATAGTTTTACCGGTACACAGGCAGCGATTTTCGCCTGCATGGCAGTAAGGCTTCCAGCAAGGGGATCGCTGAACAACGGATCCGCAAAAGGCAATCCACTGCTACCTGAAACGGTGCCCGACACTTCAGCCCATTTATCTTTGTCCTGCAATTGCTCCTGCCAGTGATACGCTGTTTTAATGGCTGGAGCTTCCACCAGTTTCAGTTTTTTAAACTCGGGATGATAGGAAATCAGCTGATTGGCCCATGATTCATTGAAATGTTCGGTGAATTGATCAGGTGACCAGGACGAAAGTTCGGTCAATGCCTGTGGATCATTTATTCCAAATTCGTCTTTGTAGGGTGTTTCATTTCCATCTTCGGATTTGGGAACTTTGTATTTCCCATTGTTGAAAATATTCTCGGGCCGTACGGTAAGGTCCACCGGTGGATCCAGCGGATCGCCATTGGCAGCAGTTTCTTCTTTGATCCGGGCATATTGCCCGCGGTCTGGCATCATATCCAGCAGCATCAGTTCGCGGTAATTAGTTACCCGGTCACTTCCGCTTTCACAAATGGCGGCGCAGGCGGCTACTGCTTCGTCGTAGGCAGCCTTTAATGCTGTTACATATGTCACAGTATCTGCTGGCGCAATTCCGGCTGCCAAAATAAATTGTTGTTTATACCCTTCCCATCCGCCGCTTAGTTTTTGCGTGCAGGATTCGCAGGTTGGCTTACAGTTGGCGTTTTGCGCCGTCATAATCGTGGCTATTTCCTCTTGAATGGAGAGGAAGGTTTTGCATACCAGGTTGCCATTGGTCATGGCCTGATCCCGAAAACGATCCTGGGCATCTTTACTCAGCGTAAGTGTTTTCGTAATCGTATATACGCCTTCTGCCAGCAGCACATCGAAATCGATATCGATATTTGCCGGGTCGGTACCACATACACTGTTATAGGGTATGGAAAAATTATTCTTCGTTTCTGTATGTACAACCGCACGGGTACATGCATCGGAGATCACAATCTCCAGATCGTAGAGACAGTCGTAACAAATATTTTGTTGCTGGCAATTTTTCAGCAGCAATTGTTTGGGGTCGAGCCGGTATTCAAAATGTCGGATACCGGCGCTGGTTACCACCAGGTCTTTCACCATTTCGATGCTACGCCCTTTCACCACATTGGTTTCCTCATCGAGCAATTGTTTTTTTACAGCAGGAAGCGCTGCATTGTGAAGGGCCTGCAGCGAAGGCAGCTGTTGTAAAGAAGCGGGTGATTCACCAGCCAGTGCGGTGGCTACCGTACGCCCAAACATATCGGTATAGCTTACGCTGTACTGACCATTGGCATCCCGTACTACCGTTTTTTGATAATGACTTGCATTACCGGCATCAGTACCGAATAAGATGTCCAGTTCATCCTGCGTGGCGGATGAATAATAGTATTTTGATTCGTGTCCGGATCCCAGTTTAAATGCCTGCCCTACCCCGCTTTGCTCCAGTACACGGCCTGTACCATCCTGTGTATAGCGGGTTTCAGTAAATGCAAAGCCATTGGCTTCCGGAATAAATTTATGGATACCGGTATTGGCCAGCGGATTTTGTGCGCTGTAATAATTACCGGCACCGTTTGCACCGTTTACTCCCGTAGTTTTATCCAATGCAGGAGCGCCGTTGCCACAGGCTGTTTGTCCCGTGGCCAATAAATCATATATCTCTTTGGGGTATCCGTTATGATCAATATTATTATTATTGAAATTGCGGGTAAAGCTGATCACATTATTCAGCGTAGGTGCAGGGAGCACCTGTATGGTGGGCCTTCCCTGGTAATCATAATATGTTTCAGCAACTACTGTAGTCGGGTTGGCCTGTGAATTGTCTTTGGTAACAGTTTGTCTGCCGCGCAGCGTTCCGTCAAAGTATTGAATAACGGTCTTGCGTTTACCGTCTTCAGCAAAGGTGGTGCTTTGCTGCCAGTTGAGTCCTTCTTCGTGACCGGCTGTAAGATGATAGGCACCCAGGCCTTCGGTAGTACCAGTGGTCCAGAGCCCGTTGATCACCTGCCCATCCATGCGCTGTTGCACGGGCCTCACGCGGTAAAAGATCCAGCCTTCCACATCGTAAAGTAAGGGAATGCGGTAAGAAGAGATACTAACGGGGATGGTTATGCGCGTAGCATTGTTGGAATAAATCTTTGCCGGATCCCATTCGCCTCCGGTTTTATAATTGGCTTCGGCGGTAGCATCCACCCAGGCCCATTCGAGGTCGTAGTCGGTAGGATTATTGCTGAAGGTGCTGCTGCCATTGGTGGGGTAATTCCAGGTAACGATGAACTCATCGGCCGGATTAATTGGCAGGGCACTGTGTTGTAATCCCGTAATCCCGATCCCCGGGTTGAAGGGCGCATCATATTCCGAATGTATTTCCAGATTGAGCCGTAATACATTGCGAATGTCCCAGGAAACCGGATTAGAAATACTAATGATTTCTGCGGTTATTTTGTAGCCTGCATTGGTTTCGTCCACATAATAGGAAGCTGCGTCCGATTTTTTACCCATACCGGTTCGATAAGACAGGTGTAGTGTTTTGTCAACCACTACATCGCTGCCGCCGGTAACCGGCTTTTTAGTAATGCGTACGAGTACGTCAGTGTTGAAATCCCCGGGTATAAAATATCCGGATTCTTCATCAATGCCCAGCGTAACCACGTTGTACATTTTCTTTACAGGGCCACAAAGCGCACGCAGGGCCGGGTCATCATATATAGGATCCTGCACCGTGCGTTGTGCTCCCACCATAAAACTGGATGGGCCGGATGGTATGCCGGAGGTATAGACACGTTCCTGCGCTTTCGTACCAACAGTATGGCAGAGCATCATTAAAAAAGCAAGGGCAATATGGAGCAGACCTTTTCTCATACGTAGCGAACAATAAGGTTAGTAATTTTTGTAAATGGTATAATCCCTGTATCTATCTGCCGGCCGGATACTATCAGGTCCGTCGAAGTAGATAAATTGCGATTCATTGAACACAGCAGCACTGATCTGCGATACACGATAATGGCTGAATTGAATATCCATATCCGCTTTTCTGATGATACCCGAACCGGCTGATGCGCTGTTCATTTCATAGCCGTAATCTTTCATACGAAAATGTACATGCAGCAGGTAATGCGTGGACGGCTCATAGGCCATCCGGATGGATTCGTAGGCGGCATTACTGTCGAGTGCCGTCATTTGGATAATATTGACCGAATCCGATTTCGATAAGGTATAGGAGAATAGCTGTACGAGTTGGGTGGTCATACTATCCACCAGGGTGCGGGTGGGTAAAAAAGAACCTGTTTGCACACCTGGTATTATTTTTCCCACCATTAGCAATTTCTGTTCGTTGTACAGCGCGATAGCAAAGGAATCATTTTGCAAATAGGTGATATCTCCCAGCTGGTACAGCGCTTTCTTCCGGTGAAAGGTGTACATCCCTTCCACTTCCGAATTATTAAAATCGGCCGAATCCGTACCTGCCCACAGTGTATCACTCCGGTAATTCATCTTTACATTGAATGTGAGGAAGAATGCGCTGTCATAAGCTTTGTTGATCGCGTGTATCTCATTCCGGATGGTATCGGCGAGTGCCTGACCATTCATACGGAGATTACCACCGATGACCAGCACCGCGAGAAACAGGGATGGCAGCATTTTTTTAGCCATACTTTTTCTGATTAATGATTCTCTTGTTGTTCTTTTATCTTTCATCTTATCCGGATTATTGGGTTATTTTTTTCTGCAGCGAGCTGCGGGTTTCAGAAATGGTCTTTACGCCACGCTCCGTTTCTTTTTTCACCCGTATCAGGGTGCCGTCGTCGTCGTACTCATAAAAACTGCTGTAGTTATTTTCGTCCTGGTCTGCCACGAGGCGGAGTGTAACAGGGTCATACACAAAACTCTTCATATTGGAGTTAAATGGATGGATACGTATATCATCCCAGTATGTGTCCTTCAAACCGGTGGCAAGGAGTTTTATTTCCATACTGGTGGCATTATCCGGCACGTCGAATACGCCTTCATACCGTTGCCAGCCTTCAATGATCTTACCGGATGGCGTAAGCGTAACGGTAGCGGTCGTATTATTATCGAAATAAACTTTCGCTTCGTTTCCGGTATAATTTCCACAATGGCAATCGGTCAATCCCTCTTTCACCCAGGCGCTGAAGACCATTTTTTGCTTTTGCAGGGGTGAGAATACATCTGTCATGGCATTATCCACCACCTTTATTTCATCTGGTTTCACACAATTGTAAGTGCCGGAAATGATGGTGTTGGCAGCGTCGGATGGCTGTACATAGAGATACATCTTCGGAATGGGCTCTTCTCCCATTCCGGGCATTGTCCAGGACAGTTTAGCTGTGGCATCCCCCTGGTTTTCATAATAATAAATCTGTATGCTGTGTATGGAGCCAATAGTCCACGTACCGGTAGTGTAATATTCGGTGTATGGTAAATGATCACGGAAGAAATTGTTGGGTGTTACCTGGTTTACAGACTGGTATCCGTCTATCCATACTTTCATACCATCATCAGAAGTAAACGCTAACTGATACACACCGGTTATAGGTGCCTGAATATATCCCTGCCATTTTACATAAAATCTGTCCGGCCCGATACCATTGGGCGGGTTACCCGTATTGCTCCAGCTTTCCATATTTACGCCAGCATCTGCGCGGACCTGGGGATATTCAAACTCATTATTCAACCAGCCTTCAATATTGGCAGGTGTATAATTCTGACTACTGGTTTTATTAAAGTATTTTCCGGTAATACCCGTACCTCTGCCATCCACCCAGGTACCGGTCATGGAAGTTGTGACTGTGGAAATTTTTATATCGAATCCTTTTTCATCGTTGAGTTTTGATACAATAGGTGCTTTTATGGAAACAGACTGACCGGCAGGTACTTTCAGGCTGCTTAATCCGGTATGGCTTTGTGCTTTGCTGATAAAGCCGGCCGCATTCTCAATCGTGAGGTGCCGGGGCTGTTTACACAATTCCACACAATTATTGCTTTTAAAGGTATAGTCTTCAAATCCGTCGAAAGCAGCGTTTCTTAATTTTGAATTATTAACTACTGCTACCGGCAGGGATTTATCGTATCCATAAATACCGGCATTGTACCTGCCCAGCGGATCTGTATTTTCCATTTCAAACCCTTTGTTGTTGAACTGGGTTACTTTGCTAGCCCATTTCCATTTGGCAGGTGCGGCTGCTGTACTAATGAAGGCATTGCTGTTTAATGCAAGTCCGTTGGCGGTATGTAACCAGAAGGGAACATACCCGGTTGCAATCACCCCTCCTTTAGATAGTTCTGCGGTGGGTTGATCTGCCTTGTCCTCTCTGCGGTTATCGAAATAGGCGAAGGCTACATCTGCACGCCAGTTGCCCAGTACTCCCTGACAGTAAGGGTTCATTCGCTTTTTGCTAAATACATCTTTACAGAATGTAACCCATTCTTCCGTAGCACAATACTCAAAGTTGGGATCGGGTGGAAACACAGGTGCGTTCTCCCTGGGGCCCTGATATACAATTGGATTATTCTGATCACAATTGTAATATTCCATATTCAATACCGGATGACTTTCGGGTGTATTGTCAAAGCATACCCTGGCGACCGGAAAATAATGTCCAATATCATCGTACAGTTTTATTTTGATGCCGGATGCAAAATTTTTTGTCGGATCAAATTTATCTTTCACCATTTCGGCCACCATCGCTGTAAATGCATATCCAAAAACATTATAATCTGCCGCAGACTGAACAGGAGGGGTCGCGGGAATAAATACCGCATGGGGTGTACCACCCGGCAAATCATTATCATACAGGGTTTGCCATGCATTGAAATCAGTAAGGGAAGGCCAGTTGGATCTCATCCGCTGGATTATCAAATGATTAAGATGAGTGTTTGCTGAATAATGAGGTGATTCCATATTGTGCGAACTACTCACTCCTATTCCGGAAACCGTTTCCGTATGATTCGCCTTGTGGCTGGGCAGAAACAATTTAGCATCCCGGACAATTGAGTTTCTATTCAAACCGGGTGCGCTCAGGAAATCAAATAAAAGCCAACTACGCCTGCGGTAATCTTCATGGCCACCGCGGGCATCGTATTGTGATGCGGTGACATAAGGAGGGTTAGCGAATAATTGCTTGTTCTCCCCGCTGTTTCGCTCTGCAAATGCTGCACTTGCCGCAGGCGAAAGCGCGATTTTATGCACCGGAGCCTTTCTGATGACTGTGGAATAAACATTCTCCGTATAAAATGCCTTGTCCACCCGCCATTTCTCATTGAATGTATTGGCAGTTGTGTTGACGAGTTTTGTTTCATCATCTGCTTTCAACTGATAAACGCCTGAGCCGGGAGCAGTTTCCCTGATCGGATTGCTCATACTGGTAAACCCTCCTACAGATGCATCGAGCAGGTTTCGTTTTCCACTGCGGATAATCTTTACAGTAACATCTCCCCCGCTATAGGGTTCCCCGTTTTTATCAATGAATAAAAACCTGGATTCAGTATTAGCAGGATCCTTCGCCATATCGAGTGCCCATATTTTTCGCACATACATATCCGGATTGTCCGGGTCTCTGGGTTTTGGAATAAATTGTACCGGCCCGGTGGGGTAACAACCCGGTTCGTTGGCAGCGCCTTTGGTGGATAAATCTTTTACATACAATTCATCGCCGCTTTCCAGCATCGAAAAGTCGGAACCGGGTGAAGTGAGCTTTCCATTCTGAAAACGTACATGTTCAAATACCGCGTCAATATTTTTCCAGGCCCCCTGCATACCTTTGTAAGCCCAATAAGCAGGGTAATTGAAACTGTACACCGGTTTATTGAATTCATTATTCGTCTCCGTAACCAGTACATTACCTGTTTCTGCATCATAAGCCAGGTCTTTTGTACTTACTTCACTGCCTTTATCGATATGTTTTACCTTTTCCAGTATGCCAAACGTGTGTACCACTTTCATTACAGCAGCAGAGCGATATCCCGTTTCTGCAAAATGTACCGGAGGAACGATTGAGGGAACCGGCACGGGAAAACCATTCCATACGTTTACATTGAGATTGATGTTCAGATTAAATGTTACCGCCCTGGTGTTATGCTCTCTGAAATCGGTCATCACCTCTATTTCCTTACCCATTACCCCGTTAATGACCGGCGCGCCCGGTTCCGTAAGCATGGGTACCACATTGTTAAATGTGTATTCATTCTCTCCAGACTTAGTGATCCGGAAAATATTTTCGGAAGACGTAACGAGTTTACCACCTTCATCGTAACTGGATTGCCGGTGGAGTTTACCATTCATATCATTGGTTTGCACCCTGAATCCCTGTGAAATGGTAACCATTTCTTTTACTTTCCATTTCAGCATCCGCATAATGGCATCACTCTTGCGCACATTTGCTGATGGGTCCAGATTTGTAAAATCACTTTTGGTAGGAAAATCCCTGCTAGTATAAAATTCAGAAACCGTTTTGCCCACGCCTGATTTTACATTATCCCGGTGTATCGAACGTACCGTTACCTTGCTATACCCTACGGATGCAGATGGAAAAAACACCTCGCCGATGGGCACTTCAATGGCACCGCGCTGGTTGGGGCCCAGTGGCTGGTGGTCATCATAATACAATATTTCACGGAAGGGGTTTTCTTCAGCTCCGATCATGGGTTCGTAGCTGGCTACGCCACTGCTGATTTGCTGTGGCAATCCATTCACTAATTCGGTGGTGGTATAATCGTATTCCTGGCCATATTCAGACTCCGGCATGCCATTATCACCGGCAGGATTGGTAGCTGTCATTTGTTTCCAGCTATCTTTAATCGTTACTTTTTTCACCCGAAGACCACCACCCTGTTTCCGGAAAAATGGATTATTCAGGCGGATAAACGATCGTTGCAGATCAACTTTTTTACAGGCACCGGCAAAGCGCAATGTGGGAATATAGTTTCCCGCAGCCGTAAGTGTGGAAAACAACATACCACCCAATGCTTTTAATAAAGCGACGAGCCCTTTACCTTTTACATCTGAACCAGGATATGCTTTGGATGTCAGATTCTGGGTGAGGAATTTCATGGCGTTGTAGAACATGGGGGAATGATTGCCTTTGTCTTTCTGAACCTTTATCCAGATCCGGTTTGCATTCACCAAACCATAATTATCAGTGGCGTCATTATTTACGAAGGCATAAAGCGTTACAGGTTCAAATCCGGAACCGTATTGATCTTTCGGCATATCCACCCATAGCTTCATCAGCAATTGATTGATGCCATCGAGGTAGCGATTTTTAATTTCTGCTTTGGATGCAACAGGCACGGGAACATCTACAAACACATATAATTTATCCTTCTCCACAAAATCATATAATTGATTGGTGGGTGCTGAACCACTGGAAGATCCAAATCCCGCAATTCTGAACGGTTGAGCAGCCCTTCTATTTTGCACATAGGCATAATCATCCGATTCAAAATCCACTTTTATTTTTGCACCGGAGGGAAGGGTTATTTCATTGAGTGTCCAGGCGGCTGCATTCATATCCGCAGTGGCTTTATCCTGATCGGCGAAAGGGAAATCGCTATTATCCAGCGCACTGAAATTCATTGCAGGAATGGTGGATCCGTTTGCCGACGATGGTTTATAATTTCCCCATCTGTCATTGGCCATCCGGTCATAATTCGGATTAGAATGATACTTGAAAAAATATTTGTTTTTAAATTGGCGGTTATTGCCATTATAGGTAAAGTAGATACTCTTCAAAGTAAGCTTCCCTCCGCCGGTGGGGTTATTGGGCGTGCCATTACATAATTCATTGGTACCATCATAGTATTCGAAATGAATGGTTTTTACTGGACGTTTTACGCCTTCAGTTTTCACCCATTCCGCTTTAGAATAAATATCAATTTGTTTGAGGCGTTTCATTCCCAATGAAGTGGATACACCTCCGGCAGGACCCGCAGCAGCCTTACCATCATTTCTGTTTTCAAGGGTAAATGTGGCGATCATGGTTTTAGACTCGATAGAATTGAGGTACCAGAGTTCCCTTTCACCATAGGTATAGTGTCCTTTATCATCGCTCTTATCTGTTTTGAGTCCCTGATTATAGGAGGCCACTCCTTCTGTACTGGTAAAGGGTGCTCTCCAGCCAAAGCCTATACCCTTTAACTGATCAGGGTGTTCAATGCGTGTATAGTTGAACTTAACCGCAGTGCCCAAATCATCATCGGTAATACCATCGCTGGTTACATCTACGTAGTCGGGTGAAAGCAGGCCAGTCAGCAGAAATGAATGTGCATAGGGATCCACTTCATCTTTCTGATAAAAATGATCTTTACCCCGTTCATTCTTCATGAGATCATCTGCAGGAGAATAATCCACTGTTTGATTGGGCAAATTGGTATTGTTTGCGCCTGCGCCATCGGCTCTGATCTTGGGTCCCACATTAAAACTTACTTCTTCCTCTCGCAGATTATAAACGGGAAGTCCATACACGTATCTTTTCCCGTCAGTCTGCGTAACGGTGATTTCAGAAAGGTGATTGGCTTTTCGGATTTTCTTTCGGTTACTACCGGGCGTTACAGAAGGATCTATCCGGTCTATTTTTATGGCACCTGCATTATTACATCCACCTGTAGGAAAAGTATTATACGGATAGTAATGAATTTTTCGCTCCAGCCCAACCGCAGCCGCTTCTTCCGCAGTGAGGTAACTGATAACTTGTGTGCGACGGTCGCGTTGTTGTTTGATCGTTTTATTACCCCCGGCAAAGCTGATCTCTGTGGGAGTAATGGAACCATCCGCAAATTTTTCCCAAACGGGTTGGGCTACGGGCTCTTTTGTACCAGAAGGGTCTGCCAGTTTTATTTTTATCCGGTCCTCATTTCCTATGTTATTGATAAATTCCGGATCTATCCGTGCCGCTTCTCCGGGGTTTTTAAAATAGGCAGCGGCGTGTAATTTTTTATTGGTATAAAACTTCAGATCTTCTCTTGCCAGATTGGCCTGTCGCCATTCTCCTGCCCAGGTGGGGGTATGTACATAATTCAGGTTGATCCCCAGTTCGAGTTTGTCTTTGCTGCCAAACTCCAGATCAATAGAACTTGCATTTTCACGCGTGCGGGTATAATGATCATGTACAGAACCAATATCGCCCCGGTAAGCCCTGAACCCGCCACCGATGCCCTGGCCCGAAATAGAAAATACATCGTGTGTATAATAAGGCACGGCTATCACAGGATTGTTCTTTGTGTAAACCACATCGGTAAGCCGGTTGAAATCGAGCATGGCTTCCTGGTTATTATCTGCATTCTGATAGTATAAATATCCAAAAGCTGGCTTCTCCTGAACTTTGTCTTTATCACGAAGTGTTGCTTCTGAATAATAACCACTCAATCCTTTGGAAGTATATTGGGTGGGCTTAAACTCTTTACCCAATGAAAAACCAAGGTTATAGTTTCGGTGGGTAAGCGGCATTCGTATAGATGGAGTAATGGAGGTGACACCAAAAGTCAGCGCGTTGGTGGCTGAATAATAGGTACCCTTGTTATCAATATCAGTATTTTTCCCCTCCCCTACTATCTCCGACTTATTCGATTCAGCCGACAAGCTGATATTTTGTAAGCCTACCCGTGAGTTAAATTGAGCAGAAAGTGATGTACTTGTTCCATATAAGATTTTTTTTGTTTTCTCTTCTATATGGAGGCTTAGCCCTGGATTGATATTTACACCAGTTTGCGAATTAATATTAAACCCTAAAGAAGCAGATGCCACTGATGTTGTAGTTGTATCTTTTGCCTGTTCATTAGCCGTTGAGGTTTTTGAATCGCCGTTTTTTCGCTTTATGTTTAAAGTTGTATTGGTCCCCAGTTCCAAACCAAGACCCCGGTAATTGTTATAAAAAATACCAGCTGACATTGTTAAACTACCAAATCTTGCTCCGGGTATGGTGTCGGTACCATTTGGATTTTTGGTAGGAAAGCCCGTTAATTCTCTGGTCAACCTTCCGGATACGCCCACCGTAATATTGGGTTTAATATTCATTTCCTTCCGGATCTTATCTTCCAGCCCATCAAAATCATCCGGCACCCCTCTCATGTTCCGCATGATAGTACCCGGGTTGATATTCCAGCCGAGGCCCACCCAACTGGCTTCCTGATCCATGGTGATGCCGCTGTTGTAGAATATGTTGATGGGATAACCACCCACATCGCCTAATGGGATGTTATAAGAGAAATCACCCGAGAAAAGATCCACCATATTATCGGCACCCACTGACTTAAATGCACTCATTTCGGGCTGGCCCGGGCCTCCGATATCCGGTTTACCCAACTCCCTTGCAGCCGTGGCTACTGGTTGTCTGTTGGTTATTGCCCGGGTTTCCATTTTTAAAAGCTGTGCGGCGATGTCTTTGCTCTCCGGAACAGGTCTTGCCAAACCGTTTTCCTCAGAATGCAACGTGATAGCTGCATCCTTCATCAATACCGGTTGTGGTACGGGTATGGAAGGAAAATGGGAATAAGATGAATACTCATGGCTTTTATTGCCTTTTCGTCTCAACAAATGCTCGCGGCCAGCCATTACTGTTTCTGATACCAATACCAAAAGGATCAATAATGCCGATTGCTTCTGAAATCTTCCTGACAAAAACTGAATCATAGCTTTTTATTTTCTATATCTATTCTGCTTCTTAGTTCTTATATTTTTTTACTTCAAACATGATATACCACTTCTCCCCTGCCCCGTTTACGGTGGTTAACATATAGACATGCCCTTCCTGAAAACTGATCATGCGTGACAAATCTTTTTGTATATAATTCTGCCCCCGTACGAGATCGATGCTCAGCTTTACCGGATCGTTGGTATTCTTTTCGGTAATATCAATCAGACTGGCTTCCATTTTTTGCTCGCCCGTCTGATTGAAATAATAGAAGCGAAGGATACCATTAGGGGCTATCGTTTTATCGCCACCGTTCATCTTCAGTTGTACATATGGTATCCCATTAAGGATATCCGGCATTTTTTGCGGAGAGGCCACTTTAAATACCCATGTCTCTGATTGTCCCGCATAATTCTTCTCATCTTTTGCCACCACCTGCCAGGCATACCATTTATCTTTTTCAAATGCAGGTAAGGCTGCGGGATAGGTCATAAAATTGCCAGTAATGATATCCTCTGTGTAGAAGGGCGTATTCTCCTGCATCGCTTCCGCTGCCTTTTGCGTGGGTTGTACTTCTGTAATGCGCAATTCATAATGCAAACCGCTGAGCATGGAAGCCGGTGTGGGAGGCATCCAGGTAAACTGTGCGGGCTGTACATCCCATACACTGCTGTCTGCAGGGAATGTTAAGGCCGGCGGGCTGAGTGGCTCCACATCGAAGGCACTGCACTCTTCCGCCACAGGCACCGCTTTCTGCGACAGCGGATTTACAACAAATGTGTAGCACACCGTGTAGGCTCCGGCTTTGAACAGATCATTCATCCGCTGGTCAGGTTCATAACCCACATAATTATATTGTATGGGGTTCAGCTTATTTACATTCACCGGCTGTGCCCCGCGCTGCAGCGTAAACTCCGCCGTGGTGGCCGTAAGCAATTCCTGAGCAGTCTGCCGGTCTGTCAACACCATCTCCAATCTGCCCGTAATGCTGCTACTGGTATTGTTTTGCAGCACCAGGTCCCATAGCTGGTTTCGCTGTACGAGACCTGCAACAGGCAACGTGGTCTGTATTTGTACCTGAGCAGTTATTGTACTGCACATTGCCACGAGTAGAATTCCCAGAATTGTTTTTCGCATATTCAATGCTTTTCGCTTTTTATAATTTCACTTTTTCAGAACGAACGGTAATACCCCAGGCTACCTGTATGCACCGGCAACAGGTTGCGCTGTGTACCGGGCAGATAGGCCTTATCGTATTTCAAGGCTATTGTTCCCAGCTTTCCAACCATCGCATTCGCTCCCACATTTCCTCCCCATAACTGCTGTCCATTATCCACGCGGCTGTACTTTGCTCCTGCCGATACCGACAACCGGTTTTTAATCCGGACTGTAGCTTCCTGATCCAGCGTTGTTACTTTCAGATCGCGCTGGTCGGTAAGCGTAAGCCCTGTCTGCAACTGCCAGTGGCCCGCAAAGACCGTTTGTGAAAACGTAAGGCTGGATGCGTTATAATAAATAAAGCCGGTATCGGGGCTGCTGTTGTAAAACTTCAGATACATGGCATTACTGACCATACTCATATTACCCGCCTTATAGGCATAACTCATCAATGCATTTAATGTGTTGTACTGATTTTCTGCAATTCGCTGATTGTCCAATAGCGTAAGCTGCGATGACGGTGCATAACCCACTGTGATAATGGGATATTTCGGTATCCGCAAGCTTACCTGTACACTCCGGAATACATTGCGCGAACTGATGTCCTGCACGAGATACGGATTAGTAAAATCGTTTTTACGGAGGGCGGCATCCACTATCACTCTTTTTTTCCAGAGCTGTTGCTGCAACTTCAACTGGTATGCTTCCTGTACTGCATTTACCGGTTGCAGGTTGAACGATTGAAAATGTTCGCCCATCTTCCTGTAATAGCCTGTCAGTTTTGTACCCGCTTTGGGCCAGTTGCTGCTGATCTTGACACTGTAGGCCTCATTGCTGTGATCCCTGAAATTGCGCACCTTTTGAAATAATGTACTGCCGGACTGATTTGCTGTACCCGATGTTTGAAAAGATGATTTTGCAAACTCCGCAATGATATACTGGTGTTCGTTGATATTAATACGGGTTTCTGCAGCCATACCGATTACGCGTTGCGGCTGCAGGTTGGAAGAGGTAATATCGGTGTAAGGATTGAGCAGGCTTTTTTTCCCATCATACCAGGTGAATATGAAATTATTCCCCTCTTTTTTCCCCACACCGGCGCGGAGTAATACTAAAGATTGTTTCGGCTGCCGTTCGTCCGGCTTTACCACAAAATCCCTGAACCGGTAATTGATGCGTCCTGCCGCAGCAGCGAGATATAGTTTGCCGGGGTTCAGTTCAATATTTACACCCGTGAGTGAAATATTTTTTACAGTGAGTTCTGAATAATCCACCCAACTGCGTCCGATTCCAATTGATTTTATCGCGGCAAGTGCAGACCAGCTTTTGGGCAATTGTTTTGTTTCCAGCTTTTTTCGCTGCACATAATTTTTCAGTTCTGCCGCATCTTTCAACCGGGCTATTTCCTGTTTGATCTGCTGCAGGGAATCTGTCAGTGATTTTTTTGCATTGTTTAATTGCTTTTTGTAGCTATCAAGTTCCTTTTTAAGTTTTGCGAGTTCCTCTTTCTTTTCGTTGATCTGCTCCCTCAGATCTATTTTCTGCAGAGAATCGGTGAGGTGTTTTTTCTTCTCTTGTTCCAGTTGCCGGAGGTGTGCAATAACTGAATCTGTTTTTTCAGAAGCGATATGCCGCAGTTTAGCGGTGATTGCTTTTTTTACAGTCTCCTTATCCGGAATGGCCGGAAGCTTATCCATTGGGATTTTTCCGCTAATTTTTTCCATCGTTGGCAGGCTACTTGCAGCCTGTTGCCGTACCTGCTTTTCACTTTCCTCCACCAGTTCCTGCAAACGGGCCGGGCTGTTGAGCCAAAACTCCAGTCCCTGCACCTGGTCCAGTTTCTGCTTGTAATTCTTTTCTAATTTCGACAACAGGATATTGTGGTCCTTTTTTACAATGGCCGTTGCCTGTTGCAGTAAATTTTCTTTCAGGTTTTTGATATATTCCTGCTGTGAAAACCGGACGGTAAGATCAGTGATATCTTTAAAATAGGGTGAATTACTGTTGCGGCACAGCAGGGTAAGTTGTACAGGTATTAACTGCCGGAATACAAAATTGTAATTCGTTTTTATTGTATGCTGCCGAAAATCCTGCTGGTAAAAAGGCGTATCTGTAAAAGAGCGATACAAAAAATCATATTGGATATTTCCATGCAAGCGGAGGAATGGAATTGAAGCAGGCGAATTGTTTTTTTGTTGTGTTTGCCTGATCATATAACGCGAACTGAGTGGCTTGCAGATACCACTTTGTATCACGAAGGAGTCACCATGTATCTGTGTGCGGGGGTTCAGCATCAGTACACGGGTTGCCGGGATACTGTCCTCCACACCGTGGTTTCGCTGCTGAGCAGGCGCGACCAAGTTGAACATTAATGCCAACAATACTAATATAGGTGTGTGTGTCCGCATAAAATATAACCATCACCGCTACTTCCTTCCTGTATACAGGACCAGAACAGCGGTTACTACAAATAATAAAACTGGAATTGAATTGCTACTATAAACCACACAGTAAGCATTTGCATCCGGTAGTACTATTTAGTAACAGTAATTCCTAATACAGAAGCCAAAACCAATACTTTAATTAACCGGTTTGGTTAGCTGTACATAAAAATTTGGAAAGTGTGTATGGGGGAAATTTAGTAGCGCTGCATTCGCCCGTTGAGATAAACATGCTTACAATCAGATAAGAATCATGCGCTATACCTTATTGTTCTGATAACGTATTTGTACAATCAGGGTGCATAGTTAAGAAATTTTTCCGCTATGGGACATAAAACAAGTCGGATTTTTGTTTTCTTTTTTTCAACAAGTGTATTTAGCTAGATGCTTATACTTATAAACCCGCGTGATCGCTGACCAAACGGGTGATAATATCATTAGCATTTAAACAGTTGAACAGAATATGCTGATGCAACTCTCGAATATCTATAGTGATAATCAAATCGAATGTATTATAACCGTTTCCTGAAAACTGCTATCAGAATTAAAAGCAATACCAAGCCAATAGTAGCTAGCAAACCAAAAAATGGGCTTCCCCAATTTTTACTAAAGATCAATGACAACAGCCGGAGATACAAACCAGCCATTCCAACAAACAAAAAAGCAAAACGGCTGTACTGACTCTGTACAGATTGATTAAGAAAAGCCACATTTTTGCAGAAAAAATACAGCAAAATAAACATGATAATCACTAAGTCAACTGGCTCCATCAAATAATCTGATTTTCCTGAAATTGAAATATTAATTCTCCAAAATATAGTGAAAAAATCATCAATCGTATTTGATTTGAGTTTTCACAGCAGGGAAAAGGTTGCTAGTATTTTGTCTCCTGTGACTCATCTAAATATAAGCGCCCAAAAAACATACAAAGCGATTGTTAGCCTGATTTGATACGTTGCAAAAAAAAGTCCCGCCATTTACGGCGGGACCTATACTTAATACCCATATTAATCTTAGAACAAATTCCAGCCATAGCTTACGTAGTAGAGACCGCCAACTGCAGGGCTACCAAAACCAGTACGCTGGTAATTGTTACCCAGGTTGGTACCACCTACACGGAAAGTGCTCTTTGTTCCGGCAGGACGGTAGGTGATCTGACCATCCCACCAGCCGAAGTAAGGCAGTGTACCAGATACGAAGGTTCCTTCGTAAAAGTTGTTATCCTGCCATTTGAACACTACGTTGAAACCAATATTCTTATATACATTCTCATTGCGGAGACCGATATTGAAACGATATTTCGGTGCATTGAAGAAAGTAACGGCACCGGCAGGTACATCTTTCAGTTCATCAGAGAATACGTTACCATACAGCATGTAATTCTTGATCACTTTATACTCGATACCGATTCCCCAACCCTGTGATGTTACGGACTGGTCTGAATTCTGTACGTATGAAATATTGTCGGTGCTGAACGGAGAATACACACCCAGTTTGCTGTTCGGCACCTGAGATTGTGCTACGGCCACGCTCAACAAGAAATCTTTGAATTTGCTGTAGTAGAAATAAGCATCCACCAGTAATTTCTTACCAATGATACCTTTATACCCTACTTCATATGACTTCACAGTTTCAGGTTTTACTTCTTTATAAGAAGCTACCACCAGGCGGCTGGAGTCAGCCGGTGTACCAGCACGGTAGTTAAGTACGCTTGCAGCGGTATAACCAGGACGGGTTGTATTCAGTTTGTAATAGCTCTGGAATTCAGGCAGACATCCGATCAGGTAGCTGCTACCACCGCCCAAACGCAGACTGATGTACTGGTTTTGGTTAGAGGGGAAGCGATAAGCTGTCTGGTATGACAAACGGATATTGTTATCCTTTGCCACTTTCACTACTGCAGCCACACGGGGAGTGAATTTACCTTCGAAATTCGTTTGTTTATCATAACGACCTGAAGCGATCAGGGTCAATACATCTTTCAGCAGTTTCTTTTTCAACTGTACGTAACCGCCATATTCATTGATGCGGATTACCTGCGTAGTATCAGAGAAGATGGTACCCTGAGAGTTCATTGCCCACTGTTTCCAGTTGGCACCAGCCAATACTTCTACTACATTGGAGAAGCGGCCAGCGTCAGAAATGTTGATCTGGCCTTCACCCGCATACAAATCTGATTTATCGAGGAATTTTGCACCACCAGCTTTACTTACCGGTGTATTCTTCACTGCATTGGCAGCATTGTTGAATTGTGTGGTACCGGGTAAAAAACGTCCAACATCGGCTGCTGAACGGGCGGCAGTATGTAATTGAATATCGCTGAGCAATCCGCCAGACTGACGTCTGCCTTCAGAGAAGTTCAGCAAATATTGGGGAAACCAGGAAGTGGGGATAGCTGCGAGGCTACTGGTATTCACGCTGGGCTTCCATGCTTCATTTACGAAAGCTCCTACGGCATCACCGATATAAGAATCACCGGCATTTTCCTGTGTGGTATACCCACGGAGCATCCAGGTTTTTCCTTTGAACTCGAGTTTATGCTGAGCCATTTTGAAGTTGCGGAGTGAATAACGGTTTGCACCGGTATACACCGTTGTACCTGTTCCGAAATAGCTGTTGATGGACGCTTCGATCTTGTCGGTGATATTCCAATGTACACCGGCATTAAATTTCACGTTAATCGTATTATAATCTACCAGGCTTTTTTCTTCATAACCAGTACGTGTTACGTTGTTACTGGTACCAAAATAGTTACGGGTAAGACCCAGGTACATCGGGGCAAACAACTGAGCCGCAGGTTGGATAGCAGTAGGAAATAAACCTACAAAACCTGCTACCTGCGCATTGCTGGGGTAAGTGGGGTTACCAATAGCTCCGAAATATGTATTTGCAGTTGCCTGGAGATTGGCCAAACCGCCACTTGCAGCCAGTACGTTTGCATTAATGCTGGAACTTAATAACGCTGCCAGTTGACCGATATTCACACTGGTTTCATCACCGTAGATATTCACCCCGTTAAAGTTGGGATCATTCTGACGGTTACCACCTACCACACTGCTCAGGATACCGATTTGTTGTTTATTTCTATAGTCATCAGCCTGCCAGTCGGAACCGCGGATCAGTTCACCAGACAAACGGATAGCCACTTTATCTTTTATTGATTTGGCCCAACGCATGGCTACATTAGTATAAGGAGCAGCGCTTCTCTGCTTGCTGTCCGCATGCATAATACCCTGCTTTACATTAAAGCTGAGACCCTGGTATTTAAAAGGATTCTTGCTGGTGATCAGCACTGTACCGTTCATACCACCAGAACCATATAAGGCAGATGAAGAACCGGACAATACCTCTATGTTGTCCACATCGAGGTCAGTAAGACCTACGATGCTGCTCACGGAAAAGTTAAGACCGGGGGCCTGGTTGTCCATTCCATCCACCAACTGATTGAGGCGGGTATTACCACTGCTCACAAAACCACGGGTGGTAACGGTACGGAAAGTTAAACTGGCGGTATGTACATCCACACCTTTCAGGTTGGTGATTGATTCATACACGGTAGGCGCTGCCAGGTTTCTAATTACCGCCGCACTCATTCTTTCTACTGTAACAGGAGATTCCAATATACGCTGGGGTGCACGGGTAGCTGAAACCACTACTTCCTGACCCAGGGCATTATTTACTTTAAAATCTACATTGATAGCGGCTGATGCATCTGAAACACTTATTTCCTGTGTTTCAAAACCAATGGAACTGAACACAAGTGTTACGGGCAGTTTAGCCACTTTTAATGAAAACCCTCCGTCAGGATTGGTGTATGTGCCCTGGCTGGTACCTTTCACCACCACTGAAACAGCAGGAACTTTTTCTTTGGACGTAGCATTCGTCACCGAACCAGAAATGGTAACCGATTGTGCATTCGCTGTGATCGTAAACAAGCAGGCCATCAGCAAGGCCGCAAAAAAGCTATAGCTTTTTCTCATAATAGGGAATTTTGGTTTGGAATTGGGCGGAAAAATAAGCATTGTAAAGTTTATCTAAAAATTTAATTTTTAAGGAGAAAGACCATACCGGCCCCCTTAGGCGAACCCGGCCCGGAGAGGCCCAAAATGAGGGATAAATTGTTGAAATCTTTCCCCCTTCCGGCACCCTTCTTTTTGGCCTCCGCCTTACTTTCGGACATGACTCCATTTTCCCTACCCGGCCAGACTGCCTTTTACCGCGGAAAGGTCCGGGACGTGTATTCAGTTGGCTCCGGACTCCTCGTAATGGTGGCCTCCGACCGTATCTCCGCTTTCGACGTTATTTTGCCCCGCCCCATCCCCTTTAAAGGACAGGTGCTGAACCAGATAGCTGCTTTTATGCTAGCGGCAACCGCGGATATTTGCCCCAACTGGCTGCTCGATGTGCCCGCTCCGCATGTTTCTGTGGGCCGTCGCTGCACCCCCTTCAAGATCGAAATGGTGGTACGGGGCAACCTAACCGGTCATGCCTGGCGTACCTATTCCGCAGGGAAGCGCACCCTCTGCGGGGCCACCATGCCGGAGGCCATGAAGGAAAATGACTATTTCCCGCAACCCATCATTACTCCCAGCACCAAGGCGTCCGAAGGGCATGATGAAGATATTTCTCCTGAAGAAATCATCGCCACTGGCCTGGCCACTGCTGCCGAATGGGAAGTACTTTCGGACTATGCACTGAAACTTTTCGCCCGGGGTAAGGAGATTGCTGCCAAACAGGGTTTGATACTGGTAGATACCAAATATGAATTTGGCACCCTCAACGGAGAAATCGTACTGATGGATGAGATCCATACTCCCGACTCCTCCCGCTATTTTTATGCCGATGGCTTTGAAGAACGGCAAGCTGCCGGTGAACGCCAAAAACAACTCAGCAAGGAATTTGTGCGCGAATGGCTTATCGCCAATGATTTCATGGGCAAAGAAGGACAAACCGTTCCCTCTATGAGCGATGAATGGGTGGACACGATCTCCAAACGCTATATTGAATTGTATGAAAAAGTGATTGGTGAAAAGTTTGTGCCGGAGGTGCTGGATGAGCGAGCCACGATGGAACGGATCCTCTCTTCGTTAGAGAAGTGGGGAGTGGGTAATGGCTAGTAGCGAGTGGGATTAATAATTAATAATTTTTAATTATTAATTGGGATTTTAAGGTTTCTTACAAACTATTACTTGCCCGTCATTTCTTTGAATCTGTCAATATCCAGGTACATGATCCCCCATTGGTGGCCGTCCGGATCCTCCAAGTTTCTGACAAACATAAATCCTTCATCTTTCGCAGGGGATGTTTCTTTGCCTCCTGCTTTGATGCCTTTTTCTATAAGTTCATTTACCTTGTCCACGCTTTCGACCGGAAGGGTGAAAGTGGCAATGCTGGTATACCTGGCATCTGCAAGGAGTTTGGTATTCCCTTTTTTAAACATTTCATGAGTTTGCAGCATCAGGAATAGCTGCTCACTCCATACCATACATTGCTGATCGTCGAAGGTAAAGAGCGGATTGACGGTAAAGCCCAATTGCGCGTAGAAATGCTTTGATGCTTCAACATCTTTTACCGGGAGATTGATGAATAATTGTTTCATGCTGATTATTGACTTTGTAAGCTGCAAAATAAATACACACGTAAATAAATCAAGCGTGAGCAATACGACAAATGAGGGGGTATTTCCGACAAAGTAACGGTATTACTTAATGCGATGATAAAGGAGACAGAAATTATAAACCGGCCATTAGTATGACATATGCACGCTGCATTTTGTCAATTACAGAGATCACTGAACACGAGTTTTTTGTAATAAGGATTCGCAGCATATTCGTAATAGGGAATTGCACCATCTAAATACTTCAACAGACATTCGCAAAATTCTTTCCGTTCCGGAGGAAATCGGGCGAAAAACTCTTGTCGTTGTTTTGCAGTCCATGTTTTAAGCGTGTACACATACAAAATCAAATCTTCTTCTTTCTTAGATGAGAAGTCTGGAAAAACATCCGTTGTCCCGGCTATTTCTGTAACATAATAGTTCTCCGTTGCTTTGCCGGAATGGTAATCATAAATGGTGGTTTTGAACTTCACAGGTATGAGTCGCTCCTTTTCCAGATAAACGTCGGTCCTGTAATGCGAAGGATGGGAGGATGCTATAACATGATCTTCCGTAAAGTGATAAACAGTATATGTTTTCTTATTAAGGTTAATTAATTCTTCGCCGATATACCACGAATTGCCGGCTTTTGAGATGAACCCGTAGGTTTCAAGACTTCGTTTGTTTATTAAACCATTAATAGTATCCGACATTAATAAAGAGTATTCGTCATTAATCACCCCCCGTTTGCCTTCTGCATTGTATCGTATTAATTGAATTTTATTACCGTTTCTTTTATATGCATACCTGTCAAAAACGAAATTATCAATATAAAAACTATCTTTTACAATTAATGGCGATCCACTACCGTTGTATGCCCACAACGGTTTTATAACAGGAATGTTCTTTTGAATCAAGACATTGTTGCTGTCTTCAATAAAATAAACCAGTTTGGATTTATACAATACTGTGTCGGAATAATAGTCAGTCCTGAAGATTAGATATTTATTATTTATTTGCTGGCAAGAAGCATGACCAGCAACAAACAAAAAAATAAATACCAGGGAGAGTTTCATTTTTTTTCATATTAACGGGGGGATATACGCATTATTGCGAATTTCGATATAACATTCTTGATCCACAATGCATAAATACAGCAGCAACTAAATCAACTGTATCAGCTAAATTACAGAATGCAGGTTCCTGGAGACAATCAGAAGATGGCTACTGCTTTTTGTTAACCACCGCCAACGCCAGCAACCCTGCTCCAAATAGTACTGCACCTCCTACAAATGGAAATCCTGCCCCTACGAGATCTTCCATTCTTGCTGACCAGAGAAAAGGGAAACAAAAAAGCATTCCAAAAAGCCCGGCGGCCATAGTGACCAAGGCCATGTATTTTATTGTTTTATCTGTCATTGCTGAAGAATTTTCATCAATATTAATTCCTTAAATGTTAAAATGGAATTAATGGTGCTAATTATCCCGGGCTTTCCATCGAAAGGTGGAAAATGAGCGTACGTCACTCAAGTTCATATTTAAACTTCAGTTTTTTGTAAAACCCCATGAGCTTATGGTATTTTTCAGGGTTCATTATTAAATCTGAACTGAAAGTTCCATACGTGGAAAATCCGTAACAGTCAAAGCAGAAATCAAAACAGGACATTTTATTGTTCTTGAATACCACTACTGCATTTCTGGGTTGAAAACAAGCCGCTCTCAGACCATCATCCGATCCCTGAAGAGTAAGTATTGCAAGGAGATCATCAATCTGCCTTTTGTTCAAGTGCATTCTTTCCTGAACGCTGGTGTTATAATTGATAGTATCATGCGAAATAAATTCGATATTGCCCGGATAATACTGACCGGTCTTCGGATTTTTTATCGGCATATTTGGTGAGTGGTGACTGAGCAAAAGAACGGAATCGGCTGACATAAAATCCATTTTCAACAAATCATACCGGACTTCGGTTTTCGCAGATATGAACGGCGTAGAATCCGGCACAGATATTTTACCTATATTTTTTTCCTGAAGTGGACGATTATCTGCACAAGCAGAAAGGAAGATCAAAAAGATAAAACCCTGAATACTGGCGGTATTACTGCGTTGCATATTGTGTTAATTGGCAGATGACTGTGAAAGCAAAACGTATTTCTGCCAATTTTATTTTTCATGATTGTGCAACGGAACTGCCAGTTGCCAACCCTCCTTCACTTCGTTTCGTCAGGCAAGCTTTATTCCCCACTAGCCAGCCCCTACTCGCCATTTCCCCAACCGCCAACCGCATCCAACTGCTGGCCGGGCGCAATGAGAGGTTAGTGCAGCGATGTAAGCAGTTATCCGGATGGACTGAAAAGTTGTTCTTATTTTTCCAAAAGGCTGTTACGATTGGTTGATGACCTGTTACGATCAGATGAAAAGCTGTTCCGACCAATTGAATGTTTGTTACGATGCAATGAAGACCTGTTACGATCAGATGAAAAGTTTATGCAGGCGGATGATATACTGCTGAAAATGAGCAATTTGCAAAAAAAACCTGCCCGGCTCCCGCCAAACAGGTTTTGAATTTATAACTTAAACCTTATTAATTACCACCTATCACTTAACACTTCCCTCTTTCGTATAACTCGACTTCTTAAACTCCCTTTTCGCACCGGTGCCTTTACCGAAGGGACAATAGTAATCAAGAGCATCCTGGGCTTCTACATAACTGAGCCAGTAATCCGTTACAATCCCGGTGAAAACCACGCCGGAAGATTGATTGTACATATCACGGGTACCGCGGCTGCTGAAGTTGCCATACAATACCGCTCCTTCAAAGGGTTTGTAGGAACCATAGGTCTGTATCACGGTATAGCCGAGATTGGTTTCCACTACATAATAGCTGCAGTAGGCATCGCTGTACACTACCTCTCCCCTTTCTTTGGAAAGCCAGTAGTTCTCTTCGTTTCCAACATGTGCCGTTCTTGTACAGCCGGCAAAAAATAAAGCAGCGATGAATAAAGTAGCGCTAAGCGTAAATATTCTTTTCATAACATTTGATTTTTTAGGTTAAAAATGTTGACATTACCTGTAATGACAAGACTGTGCCAGATTTTATTTAGTATCTATATCGGTTTGTTAAAATGAACTGAAAGCCGGATATTCACTTCTCAAATCCTGATTATGCGTTTACTTTTCGTTGCTGTCTTAACTTTTCTTTTAACTTCTTCACAGGCACAAAAGACTCCTGTAAACCCGTCCAAACATTATTACCTACTGGTGGGTACTTATGATTCACCGGAAAGCAATGGTATTTATGTTTATGATTTCAATTCCGCCGATGGCAGTACCAAAAAGATCAGTGAGACTCCTGCATCCAACCCCTCTTTTTTATGTATATCGCCGGATAACAAATATGTATATGCCGTAACGGAGAATGCTGACAGCATCACCCATAAAGGAGGTGGCGTTCGCTCCTATTCCTTTGATAAGAAAAAAGGGGAATTAATCCCCTTGAGCAAACAATCTTCCGAAGGCGATCATCCCTGCTATATCAGTACCGACAAATCCGGGAAGTGGGTGCTGGCCGGTAATTATTCGAGTGGAAATTTTTCAGTATTGCCTGTCGGGAAAAATGGCATGTTGGGAAAAGCAAAGACCGTAATTCAGCATACCGGTTCAGGGCCCGACAGCAGCCGGCAACAATCGGCGCATGTGCATGCCGTATACTTTAAGAAAGGAACGAATGAACTTTATGTTCCCGATCTGGGTATGGATAAAGTAATGGCCTACCGGTTGAATCCATCCACGGGTGCCATCACTCCCGCACCCGGTGGTCATATTACGGTGGATGCTGGTACCGGTCCCCGGCATATCGATTTTCACCCCAATGGTAAATATGCCTACCTCATGCAGGAACTTACCGGTTCGGTTGTAGTATATAAATCCAAACCAGGTGGTGGCCTGGAAGAAATTCAATCTAACTCTGCACTCCCCTATACCTATCGGGGGCCGCAGGGAGGCGGTGCTGATATACATGTATCACCGGATGGAAAATTTCTTTATTGCAGCATCCGGGGACTGTGCAATACCATCGCTGTGTTTTCCATCAACCAGCAAAACGGTATGATCACGATGGTGGAAAGTGTATATACCGAAGGTGAAAAACCCCGCAATTTTAATTTTGACCCTTCGGGTAATTTTTTATTGGTAGGTAATCAGAACAGTGATGAGATCGTGATCTTTAAACGGGATAAGCTAACAGGTAAACTGAGCGACAGCGGCCAGCGTATCAAAGTAGGAAAGCCGGTTTGTATCAAATGGATACCGATGAAGTGAGCGGCAAGCAGCCAGCTACAAGCTATCAGTTGCAAGCTACAAGCGACAAACAGCCAGCTGCGAGCTGTATTGAACCTATGGAACCTGCCTTCGGCTACGCTCAGGCAGCGCATAGGGCAAGCAGGTATCAATAACCTATGGAACCCACCTACGCTAAAGCTACGGCGGGCAGGCCTCTTGAACTTATGGAACCAGCCTTCGGCATAGGGCAAGCAGGTATCAATAACCTATGAAACCCACCTACGCTAAAGCTACGGCGGGCAAGCCTATTGAACTTATGGAACCTATGAAACCTTTTTTCTCCTCCGTGACTTATTGAAAATATGCTGCCCTTTATCAATTCCCTTGCGGAGTTCTTTGCGCTTTTCTTCCGGCAAATGGTATATATCGCTGCATTCTTTGCTGCAACAACCATCATATGCCGTTGCACAACTTTCACATTGTATGAAAAGTAAATGACAGCCTTCGTTTTTACAATTGGTATGTGTATCCGCAGGCTTACCGCACTGGTGACAGGTGGCAATCACATCCGGTGTAATGCGTTCGCCGAGGCGGTCATCAAATACAAAATTCTTCCCAATGAATTTTGAGTCGAGCCCTTTCTCTTTCACCTGTTTTGCATAATTAATGATCCCACCTTCCAGGTGAAATACATTGGTAAATCCACGGTGCAACATATAAGCGGAAGCCTTTTCACAACGAATACCACCGGTACAGTACATGATGATATTCTTATTCATATCCTCCTTCATCATATCGGCCGCCATGGGCAACTGCTCCCGGAATGTATCGCTGGGTATTTCAATCGCATTCACAAAATGGCCCACTTCATATTCATAATGATTACGCATGTCGATCACCACGGTATCCGGGTCATTCATCAGCCGGTTCATATCTTCCGCATTCACATATTTCCCTTTACGTGCCATATCAAACTCCGGATCTTCAATCCCATCCGCTACGATACGTGGCCGCACTTTTATATCCAATACAAAGAACGATTTCCCGTTATCATCCACTGCAATATTCAACCGCAATCCATTGAGCGGTTCAATACGATAAAGGTGATCACGGAATGCTTCCAGGTTTGCCGAAGGCACACTGATTTGAGCATTGATCCCTTCTCCGGCCACATAGATCCGTCCCAGGACGCCGAGTTCTTTCAGGTCGCGATAGAGATCATTGCGAAAAGCCGCCGGATCTTCGATTTTAAAATAGCAATAAAAAGAAATGGTAGTACGCGGGGTGGGGTCGTTAAGGATTTTCTCCTTCAGCTCCTTACGGGAGATGCGATTGTGTAATTGTGCCATAAATTAAATTTTTTTCCGCCGGGCGGAACCCAATTGCAGGTTGGGTAAAATTTTAAATCGGGGCAAAGGTAGGGAAAAGGTTACATAGGTTCAAGAGGTTCAAGAGGTTCAAGAGGTTCCATAGGTTGAATAGGTTGAATAGGTTGAATACAGTTCGCGGTTGTCGTTTGCAGGTCACTCGTTAGTAGTTGGTTGGCGTACCCGCCTACCTCCACTTCGTTACGGCAAGAAAATCGTGGCTGTTTGCTTGGAGCTTGCAGCTTGAAACTGGCTGTTCAAAGCCATTGCTGTCCGGGGAATTTTTTAGAAATATTGAGACCCTTTGATTTTGAATCAATTTTGTATCAAATTGAGGATTTTATCAACTCCAAGCCCCCTATGTTATAAAAAGTGAGGGAGTGAATGTTTGTATTCCTACCCGTT
>JAPLEH010000056.1 GCA_026391455.1 Bacteroidota bacterium | reverse complement strand
GCGTACCAATTGTCTATTCTTTTTATTTTAGTTATAAGATAATTATCCTTAGCATCTTTATTTTTTTGACTGCTTTTCTTTGCAATTGTGCAAGAAATAATAGAAAACACTAGGAGTATATAAATAATTTTCATGTTATCCATTCCCCCGGGCGTCTCCTCCACCAGCCCTGCGCGCAGCAGGGACGCCGGGACTTCGAAGTTAGATTTCTTTTTGCTACGTAGTATTCCCGGCATTGGCCCTTTTAACGCAGCCTGTTGGAAAGGCGCGAGGGGGAAATGGGTGAAAGGGGGTACGTTGGACTAAAAAAATGGCAACCACTTATGTCACGTAAAGGTTATAAAGTACAGTCCCGGGTTATAAGGGATGGTAGTACGGACAGGCATTTTGAAAAGATAACATCTCGTGGATCAGATCACTGCTTTGTAGCTCGCCCGGCGTCGGCTGCAATTGACCTACCCGGGGCCAGATGCCAGGCGTAAACGACGAAGAAAGGAGACCCTGGGCGTAAAAAAAAGTTTCGTACAATGTAGAGGCATTTAGCCCTATTATTATCAGATCAATCATAATATTAACTACCCATCGACTGGTGCCAGCCGGATTTGATTTACCCGTTGGCACAATAAAAAAGTAATGTAAACAGAAGGAATTTTGGGCTGCAAACAAGCTTTTATCTCTGGCGGGAAAAGGAAAGCAAAAAAGGTACTACTGTTTTTTTGTTAAGATAATCAACAAAGGTAATCGTATTGGCTTCTGTGTCAATATCCTCAATTACAAAGCCGTGATCATTCTCTTCTGCCATATACTTCAGATCACTTTTTTTGTAGCAAATTCGCCTGCCTCCTAAATTGATATAATATACGGTTACTGGACTTTGAAAAGCTATTATAGCTATATAACTTCTCCAATAAGCGCAAGTCTGACTAATTGCCTTTAGCTCATTACCTCCAAATGTCAGTATCACAAACTTATCTCCGAAACTTTCATATAAACAAGTTGTAGACCCTGATGGGAAATCGGCTTTGGAAAACACAAGTTGATCATTTATAAAAATACTGTCGTTGATATTTATTACCATTCTCCTATTGGGAAAAGTCCACTCTCTTTTGGCTGCACTATATGTGGAGTTTGAATCAAATCTGTTGCCAAGCAGATACAATTCTTTGTTTTGCGAAAATGCACTGATGGAAACAAATATTTGTAGTAATAATATTACTTTCATTTGTTCATTTTTTTCCCGGTGTTTTGTCCACCAGCCCTGTGCGCAGCAGGCACAACGGGACTTTGAAGTTAAATTTTTTTTCGCTTCGTAGCATACCCGGCGTCGGCCCTTTTAATCCCGCCGGGTGGCCAGACGCCAGGTAGAAATGGGTGAGGGGGAGACGCTGGGCAAAAAAATATTGGACTGCAAACAAGCTTTTATCTAGGGCGGGAAAAGGAAAGCAAAAAAGGTACTACTGTTTTTTTGTTAAGATAATCAACAAAGGTAATCGTATTGGCTTCTGTGTCAATATCCTCAATTACAAAGCCGTGATCATTTTCTTCTGCCATATACTTCAGATCACTTTTTTTGTAGCAAATTCGCCTGCCGCCTAAATTAATATAATGTATGGCGACTGGACCCCGGAAAGAAATAATAGCCATATAACTTCTCCTGTAAATACAAGTTTGACTAACTCCTTTTAGCCCATCACCGCCAAATGTTAATATCACAAAATCATCTCCAAAGCTTTCATAAAAACAATTAGTAAATCCTGATGGAAAATCGGCTTTGGAAAAAATAAGATTATCATTAATAAAAATACTGTCTTTGTATTTTATAACCATTTTCCTATTGGGAAAAGACCATTCTTTTTTTGCTATATTATATGTGGAGTTTGAATCAAATCTGTTGCCAAGCAGATACAATTCTTTGTTTTGCGAAAATGCACTGATGGAAACAAATATTTGTAGTAATAATATTACTTTCATTTGTTCATTTTTCTCCCGGTGTTTTGTCCACCAGCCCTGTGCGCAGCAGGCACAACGGGACTTTGAAGTTAAATTTTTTTTCGCTTCGTAGCATACCCGGCGTCGGCCCCTTTTAATCCCGCCGGGTGGCCAGACGCCAGGTAGAAATGGGTGAGAGGGAGACGCTGGGCAAAAAACTGGCAACTCCTTATGTTATATAAAGGTTATAAAGTATAGCCCCGGATTATAAGGGATGATAGTATGGACAGGCATTTTGAAAAGATAACATCTCGTGGATCAGATCACTGCTTTATAGCTCGCCCGGCGTCGGCTGCATTTGACCTACCCGGGGCCAGACGCCAGACTTAAACGACGAAGAAAGGAGACGCTGGACGTAAAAAAGGGAATGGCGTGTGTTTTTGTTGGCAAGGGAGGGTGACCGGAGCCTTGTTACCTTTCTTTCAATATCGTAACATCTCTTACTGCAAAATTCCAAAACTGCTTTTTTATAAATCCAAAACTAGGGTCAAAGTAAAAGTAGGCAATATCGATATTGTTGAAAACTCCAGTTACACAGCTACCAAAACTTACTTTAAAAACATAAACATCTTTATTATTAATTTTCTCAATTTTATATGGCAAATAACCTGAACAACTATAAAAACTGTCTGTATTCCTTATCTGATTGTAGTACACTTTTGTCATTTCCCCTTTTTTGAACATGCTGTCCGAAAAAAATGGATAATACTTCCCATTTAAGCAATACCGCCAAGTTCCATTGACTACTTTAAAAGTATCTCTAGAAACAAACTGAGTATCCGAAAGCATTCTGGTCAAGTGTTGAAAATTACATTCAACAAAAATACTATCAGACAAAAATTGTCTGTAATAAATATCATCACTACTGCCAAATTCAAATTTATACTCAATTACATGCCTAAATCTAGATTGAGCATTTAATGTGTCTGAGCAACTTATAAATAACAGAAAGTAATAAGAAAGGAACTTAAACAAATTCATATTTTATTCTTTTTCACCTTTTGTGCTTTAAATTAACAATAATTTCCCCCCCGGCGTCTCCCCACCAGCCCTGCGCATAGCAGGGACGCCGGGATTCGAAGTTAGTTCTCCTCTTGTTCTTCATCCCTTCTCTCACTGGCTTTCGAGATTGCCGTTTGATATAATCAGGTGGACAGACCGCGGTCGAAAGGAAATGGCGTGTGTTTTTGTTGGCAAGGGAGGGAGACCAAAACCTTCTACAGGCATTTAGGAATAATTTTAATTCCTGTAAATCGGTTTTCGATATGTAAAGATTGTATTGGTTCAATGTAATAATTCTCTGCGCTCATTTGCAAATTACCTATTCGCAATAAATCCTTATAATCAGCAGTTGCGCCGTCTGCAGAAAAATATTCTGACTCAATTGCATCAATAAATAAGTATAAAATTTTTCTATTGCTTTGGTTTACAGTAATATAAAGAGAGTGTTCGCGTCCCTTGGCAAAAACAAATTCCTTTGTGGGTAATCCTTTTTGTTTGTTCAAGCTAATACTATCAATATCAACATTCACTGAATCTTTAATCAAATCTATTAATATATCAATATTGATGCATATTAAAGTTGGTACATTCCATACGTAACTACTAAAAGTTTTTAATGCTGTATCCTTAAAATTTGTAAATACAGAAACCTTATTAGAACTACTACTTATTTTGGCTTCACGTTTACTACGGCTTGAATTGCACGAACTAAAGCCAACGAATCCGATTATTAATATTATGAATCTGATGTTCATCCTAATTAATTATTTTGTTTGCCGAAAAATTGATCCCCCGAAAGCTGCTGAAGCAATCAGCTCTTCCTTTCCCCCGGCGTCTCCCCTCCAGCCCTGCGCGCAGCAGGGACGCCGGGATTCGAAGGGAAGGAAAAAATCATTTCAAAGTTCTTTGCTTTATCATTCCTACCCCTTTCTTTTTCGAGATGTTTGGGGTAAATCCCTGCAACGGTCACGACCGTCGATATTCTTTGAGGCTAATTTTCCTACATCGAAAACGGTAAGTCCTCCCCCATGGACATCAGAAAAAAACAGTTTATCATCTGGAAATACTCTACAGACAAGTGAGAAAAAACCATCTTCATGCTGAGGATTCTCAACCATGTCATTACTTATTCTCCTATTACGAATTGAATAGATCGTATCTGTCCTTAACTGGCCAAGAAAAATTGTAATCCCTGTCATACCATAATCCTTTGTATTACTCAGTAAGGCATATCCCTCTATTAAAAAAGAGTCACATTTACCAATTTGCTCAACTTTTGTAAAATCAATATAGTACGACAACAACTTAGTATAGTACTGATACTCTTTTCCATTTTCATCAATGCAAAAATACGGTGTCTCTATCTCGGATTTTGATAAGACTTGTTTAAGCGTATCCTGTGCATGGCTTTGTGCTGAATAAAAAAAACAAATTGCAAATAGTAAGATTAACTTCCTCATGCTACGTTGTTTGGAGTTTAACTCTTCATATTTCTCCCTACCAACCCTGCGCATAGCAGGTACGCCGGAGATTCGAAATTAATTTTCTTTTTCACTCGCAGCCCACGCTCATAAATAGTTGAACAGATGAAATGATTATTACTGCATTTTTCATCCTTATTCCGGTAAGATTTGGCTGCGAATCCCCGCATCCCCCCAACCTAATGACTCAACCCCGGCCGCCAATGCTGCCTGCCGGTGAATATTTTGCGGAAATCAAATGAATTGAGCAGGGAACTCACCAGGAGCAGCGCCATTCCCACATAGGTGAATAAGGGCTGGTCATACTGCATGCGCAGCAATACCAGTGCTGATCCGGCTATACTTAAATATAAAGGCAGGTACATTTTTCTTCTCTTTCCCCGTATATACAACACCACCAGGTTGATGACCATCAGCGCTATAAATACCGGTTTCAGCCAGGGGCTATAGGGCAGCGACTGCAACCCGCCGATTCCAAATGCACTCATGTAAACAGCCCAACAAATCGGGCATTTGGGAAAAAACGCCACCACTATGGGCACCAGGGCATTCAGCATACTCACCAAAGCCAGCCCCATCGCCGATACTGTTCTTTTAACCAATGAAGGTCGCTTTACCGGTTGCATGGCCGCTGTTTCCATAGCTGCCGCTACCGTTTCAATATCCCAATCGGTACGGGAAAAGCTTTGTATCACTGTTCCTTCTTCATTGAGCAGAAATAATTCCACCGCATGATGATTCACAATGGAACTGCTGTATCCCACCTGCAGGGCAAAATATTTTTTCAATGTATCATAGCCTTCGGAAGCCCGCAACAATTTTGCCTCCCCGGTAAATTCCATTCCCCGCTGCCGGCCATACTCCTGCAGCCGGTTGCATGTATCATAATCCGGGTCATAGCTTATTCCCAATACCTGCACTTTATCGGTGAGTCCACGCTGCCGTATGGCCTGCTGCAGGTAACTGAGTTTGGATACCGTTAAAGAACATTTATTCGGATTATTACAACGGGTATAAAAAAATGCAACGGCTGTTATTTTTTTCTCCGTCAGTTCTTTCCAGCTATACTGCCGGGCAGACTGGTCTTCCAGCTTCACGTGCTTCATCTTTCGCTTCACTGCATAGCTGGTGCCGGCCATTGTATTCGAAAATTTATACTCCGCAAAACCATCGCAACAATCTGCAGTGGGCATTGCTTCGCTGTTCGTGATCCTGGTGATCGCCGCAGCAATCCCTTCTTTAGTCTGTTTATTAAAATCTCCATACGGATCTTCGTAGAATGCCTGTAGCACAGGTAAGGCAGCTTTGGCCGCTCCACCAAAATGTGCATAGGTGACGAATAGTTCCTGCAAAGCCGTGGTGGGATGCTGGAATGGCCGCTGAGGATTGATAGCATCAAAACAAATGATATCATCATGCCCGCGGATATTTAGTATGGCCCGTTGCAACCATTCAAAACATTCGGGTGCAAGTGTTTTTACAGCACGCAATGCTTTGGCCGCACCCGCCGTACTGTAAGCATGCCGCCCATTTTGCAATTCATCCGCAATAAATGCTAAGCCTGCCGGAGTAATCACTGTTGTTTCCATTGCCGCAAACAGGTAACCCCTGATACGTGCAATGGCATACTGGCTTCTGCCTTCATATACCGGATGGCTTTCTTCGAGCAAGGGCACCAGGTATTTCGATGCCGTTCGCTCATTGCGAAACAGGTCAATATATACACCGATGGCATCTTCGGTGCTTTGCCCATGGAGTGTGTCGGGCAGGGGAAATTTATTTTTTCGGAATAATGGCATAGCCCGCTTACTGGCCTTTCAGTTTTTCCTGCATGATGGTAATGTTCTCCAGGTATTCATTGGAGCTTTTCTTCAGCTCATTCGATGCATTACCTGTCTGCAGTGCCGCCACTTTCTTTTCAAATTTTTCATCCGTTGCCACCATACCGGCTTTCGCCTGTTGGGAGAGCGCAGCCAGACATACGGAGCGGAGTTCATCATCTTCGCTCTCATTCAGCACCATTTCTTTGGCCAGCCCGTTAAATTCATCGGGGGCCATAGACTGAAATGCTTTGATACTTTCATTGCGCACTTCTTTATCTTCCCCCGTATTTTGTAAAGTTTCCAGTATCAGGCTTTTTGATTCTGCATCTGCGGCCAGTACCCGTATCGCTTCTATTTTACTTTCTGCATTGGGCGGTGTTTTTACAATGGCGCGGAGCAATGGATAAAAATCACCATGCACATCATAACTCAGTAACTGTATCGCTTTCTCCGGTGCTATCGAAGAAGTGGATTCATTCGTAAGGCTTTCCATCAGTTTTTCGCGAATAAACCCATCCTGGTTGGTGGCCAGTGTTTCCGCAGCCTGCATTTTCAGTTCGCCCGATTCTTCTAAGAAAATTTGTCGGAGTGTTTCCAGAAAAGCAGCCCGCTGGGGATTGAATTTAGATACACTGAAACTGGCCTGTTTTAAAACAGATAAGGCAGCCAAGCGGAGTTCCGTTGGTGATGATTGATCGCCCAGTATCCGTATCGTCCATATCCGCAGGTCTTCGCTGTCGGCAATATAACTCGAAATATTCTGCAAGGCCGATGCCCGGGTGCTTGTGTCAGCGTTCGTATCATTTACCAATGCGATCAGCTTTTGTATAGATGCATCGTCTTCCACATACGATAGCCCTTCCAGATCCTGCTGTGAAATCACGTCGGCATCTTTTACGCGTTGCTCTTTTTGTTCTCTTTCCTGCGACGCTTTATTTAATTCTTCCTCGTAGTTTTTTTTGTATTCTGATTTTGCCATTTTCGTTGTTTTATAGTGGAAGCAAATTATTCAAATGGTGTGTCATCATAATCAAATCCGAGTTTACTATCCGGATTATGGTGTCCCTGATAATCGATCATATCGCCGATAAAAGGTTTTGCCGACGGTGCAATGGAAAATTGCAGCCCGGGAAATGTTCCGCCCGGTGCATTGCCGGGCCGGGGATTGCCGATCACCTGGTTCCAGGGCCACATGGTATCTTTCAGATTGTGCCCGATACGGGTGGCACCCGGGCTACCTGCTGCGCCGAGAAAAGGATAGGTGGTGGGTGCTGTTGTATCATACCGGTCAAATACCCATTGCCATTTGGCCCATAAGCGATCCACATTGCAATGCAGCAGGAAAAATAACGGATCTTTTGCGGCTGTATGTATTGTATCAATACTTCCTGCAAAACTGGTATGTGCAGAACCATGGGGCCTTCCTTCCATTCTTACAAATAATGAATAGGGTGAGCCCTCACTTTGACCCAGATTAATCGTAGCCTGTTCAGAGATCACATTGGCGGGTTGGGTTTGGGTTTGAAAACGGGGAGTTCGGATTATCCCCACCACCCCATCGGTAGTCCAAAAGTTGAAGGGATGGCCCGATGTAAAACGTACCCGACCCTGAGACCCGGGCACTCCGATAAATTCGGGCGAAAACAATTTAGGCGCCGGTTCATCAAATTTCCAATAGGGCAATGCTACGGAGGCATCAATTTTTTGCAATTCCCTTTCCAGATCGAGCAGGTAAGCCCGGTGCCAGGGAAGAAACCCATCGTTGCCATGTGCTTCATCTTGAGTAGAACGCAGGTGCATATTTCTAAAATCATCAAACTTCCCTGTTCGGTTCATCGTACCAAATGCAGCCACAAAGCGGTCGCGTTCGGCAGTTGTCAGTTTATTTGCATTTTTACGGATACGCACCATCACTTCTTTTGTTAATAGTATAGCACCCGAACCCTGTTCCACTACTTCAATGGATACATCTTTATCATTGGTGCTGGCAAATCCGAACTTACCGGCCACCAAAAATTTTACCGGCGTACCATCGGCGGGAATGGTCAGCGTCAATTGATCTTGTTGGGCTTCGCCGGGACCATCAAAAAATATAAGCTGTCCTCCTCCGGGCTTTTGCCGGGAGCGGAGTATAACTTCGGTGGGGCTACCGGGAGTGGCAGGTGTGGCCATGGATATCGTACACTCACTGGGTGACCAGGTGAGGTAATTGGAATCCGGAGTAGCGGCATTGTTTACAAGTATCTGCAGGCTCATTGTGGATCGTTGGTTAAATAGTTAGATACGACTGGATAATGGAGTAAGTTGAGCCTTTTTTCTCAATATACCAATACCATAATCACGGTATTTTCACCGTCTTTTCACCGTTTAACGCTAAAAGCAAAGGAGGAGTATGTTTACACATACCCCTCCTTCATGCACGGCAATGCTTTTTGCGGTAAGCCGGCAAGTTTTATACAAACCCTATTTGGCTCCCTGCTTATTCGGGCAGGTGTTCAAACCCACCAATGTATATAAGGGGCAGAAGCTGATCAGGCTGGTGAGTACGAATACTCCACCGAGTATCACCAGTATCAATCCCGGTGTACCGGCCACGGTGCCACTGAAATACAAATAAGCAAATACGGCTGCCAGTAATATGCGGATGATACGGTCTGCGTTTCCCATGTTCGGTTTCATAATAATAATTTTTTAGTGTTTAAAATTGGTTGATCACCCATGCCAGGCCTGCGATGATTGCCAGGCACAACAGGCAGACAAGTAAAAGCTTGATTCCTTTTTTCTTCATACTACCTGATTGCATGGTAAAAGTAGAAAGGGCCCGTCGGGTACCCGGTGACCCGAATCACCAACTCAGTTGATTTCTATGCCGCCGGCCACCTGGCGGATCTTGCCTTCCTGCTCCAGGCGCTTGAGCACCCTTGTCACCACTTCCCGGGCCGTGCCCAGTTCAGCAGCGATCTGTTTATGGCGGAGGTCAAGTACTTTCTCTCCTTTGAGGCGGCTTTTTTCGAGTAAGTATTGATAAATGCGGTGATCCATTTTTCCAAACAAGAGGGCATTGATGGTATCCAGCATTTCGGTATAGCGGAGATTATATTGCTGAAAGAATAATTCATTCAAGGGCGGAAATCGTTTAACCCACACCGTTAGTTTATCTGCTGGCAGCAGCAGGAGCAGACTGGGTTCTTCGGTAAATGCAAAGATGCGGCTGGGTGTGCTGGATAGTCCGGAAGAAAAAGACATGATACAGCTTTCGGTACTGCCGATATAATACAAGAGCAATTCTTTTTCGCCCTGGCGGGTAAACACTTTTACCAACCCCTCCAATACTATGGGAACGGACTTGATATATTGCCCCTCCCGCAATATCTCCACCCCCGACGGTACTTCTTTGATGAGGCCATGTTCGGCTATTTCAGCGATCAGCTCCTCGCTGAAGCCCGGAAGGTATTTTTGTATTTCATCTTTATCCAGCGCCATTTGCGTAAAGCTAGCCATTCCCTGCACGATCTGCAAGTGCTGAAAATAACCGAAATTGCAATATGCGACATCTTCTGACCTTCCTGCTGCTGCTTTGTAGCAGTATTCTATATGCACAGCCTTCGTATGATATCATTATCCGGAATGGAAAAATAATGGATGGCACCGGCAACAACTGGTATTATAGTGACCTCGCCATTAAAGATGGAAAGATCGTTGCCATCAGTCGCCATATTACCAACCCGGCCACCCGTATCATAGATGCAGCAGGTCTTATTGTATCGCCCGGTTTTATTGATGTGCATACCCATCTGGAAGAAGACGAAACGAAAGATCCCCGCGCCACCAATTTTATTCTCGATGGCGTTACCACCTGTATCACCGGCAACTGTGGTTCTTCTGCCACGGATATCGGGCAATACCTGCATTTTGTGGATTCATTGCGCATGTCTATCAATGTGGCCGTACTGGTGGGGCACAATGATGTACGCAAAGCCGTAATGGGCCGGGCCAACCGCGATGCCACTCCCGATGAAATGAAGAGAATGGAATCCATTGTAGATAAAGCCATGCGCGATGGGGCCATTGGCCTCTCCACCGGGCTGATCTATATACCCGGCACCTATACCAAAACACCGGAGATCGTGGCGCTGGCAAAGATCGCTGCGCGCTACAATGGTGTTTATGCCAGCCATATGCGCGATGAAGGCGACAGCGTAACACAGGCCATTGAAGAAGCCATTACGATCGGACGGGAAGCACGAATTCCCGTGGAGATTTCGCATTTTAAACTGAGCGGTCAACAAAACTGGGGACGTAGCAAAATCACTGTACCCATGATAGAGGCAGCCCGTAGAGAAGGAATAGAAGTAACCATTGACCAGTATCCTTATACAGCCAGCAGCACTTCTATCAGCACGCTTATACCCGATGAGATACTGGCCGACGGGCAAGACTCCATCAAAGCCCGGCTCGGAAGACCTGAAATAAGAAAATATGTTGTGAACTGCATACTGGAACGGTTGAAAAAAAGAAAACTCAAACATCTCAGTTATGCCGTGGTAGCTTATTATGCGCCGGATACTACGTACAATGGGAAAAGTATCGAACAGATCAATATAATGAAAGGCCGTAAACACAAGGCTTCGGAAGAGGCGCTTACCGTTATTGATATCATGATCAATGGTGGTGCCAGTGCGGTATTTCATGGTATGAGTGAAGAAGATGTAAAGCGCATTATGCAATATCCGTTCAATATGTTTGCCAGTGATGCTTCCATTCGTGTATTGGGAAGAGGTATGCCGCACCCGAGGGGCTATGGCACCAATGCACGGGTGCTGAGTAAATATGTACGCGAAGAAAAAGTGATCTCCCTGGAAGAAGCGGTGCGCCGCATGACTTCCCTGCCTGCACAAAAATTTCAATTGAAAGACCGGGGCATTCTCAAAGAGGGAATGGCCGCCGATATCCTTGTGTTTGATGAAAATAAGGTAAAAGATGTATCCACTTTTTCAGATCCGCATCATTATGCTACCGGCTTTCAGTTTGTGGTGGTGAACGGACAGCTTACGGTTGACAATGGCGTGCATACCGGTGTGCGAAATGGCAAAGCATTGAAGGGGCCGGGGTTTGTGCGTTGATGATTCGTTGACTGGGATTATAACAAGTGGTTATTTTCTTTTCTATTGCTCTGTTTATGAAAAAACGGCAATAATACACCTGTTTACACCGAACACTTATTAGAATTATAATGAGGGTTTTGCATCTTGAAAAACAGCTTTCAGTTAGCAGAATACCTGGCTTTAAACAGGATACCGGGGAGGCATCAAAAACCGCTTTTGATATAGTAAAGAGCTGATCTGCTGGCCGTTTTTCGAGTTTGTCATATTGGTGCGGGGTATAGTATCGTGATAAATTTTGTATAAAAGTGTAAAAATATTCATACCAACATATTTAAGACCCGTGTTTTTACCAATAATTATCATGAAACCCCGATAATTGATTATTTATCTTTCTTTGGTGGTGGTACGCTTAATAAGCCCTTGAGTTTTTTATCAAACTCTGACTCATCACTTTTTTTTTGTTGATGTTCAATATATGTTGTGTGGGTTTCCTTTTTAATTGACTTTGCTATATCAATTGAGTCAAGAGTTCTCTTCTGATCTATTACAGTTTCCCGTAAAATTTTAAACCGATCTTTTTTAGTCAGTCCATTCTTTATTAGAATTGAATTAAGACTTTCCATGTTGGACAAAATAGCGAGTTCATTTATACTTGCCATATCCCTGATATTCTCACCATTCAGCGCCCTCTGAGGATTGGCTTCTCGCCATTGCTTTGCCGTTGTCCCAAATAGAGATATATTTAATAAGTCTGCTTCATCAGCATACAAAAGCCACTCCTTTGCCTGTGCATACCCAGCTTTCGGAACTTTATAGTTTTTGACCGCTGCATTGTGAATGTGATAATTGGCCTTACTGAGAACACCTTTGAAATTCCACTCAACTCCATACTGATTACTCTCTATCTCTTTAAGCCTTTGAAACTCTTTAATGAGGATTAGGTTAAAGATGGGGCTAATGTATAAGCCGAAATTAAAAGCAATGTCGCGGTGGGCATAGGTGCCGCCTTGGCTGCCAGCCCTGGCCGTTACCCCCACTGCTCCTGTCCTTGTAACCCATTGTTTAACAGACATATAAAACCGATTCGTTCCCGCCTCGCTCATAATTCCCCCGAATTCGGGGGAATTAAAGTCCTTGTTATTTAGCTGTTCCCAAATACCCAAAAACTCAATGGTGTTCTTGTTGGTAAGCCATTTCTCAATAAGTTTAGAACCCTCCTCTTGATTAGAGACCATATTTGTTAATGAAATATAGTCGCTATTATTTAAGGTAAGTATGTTAATCTCTGTCCCCTGTACCTTTATTTTACTCATGTCACTTTTTTAATTCTTCTTAGGTCATTTTCTTACCGGCCACACCCGAAAGCACTAAGTCAAACCGTCACTGTGTATCAAATTTACAGGTATTGAACCGTAAAGTAAACTCGTCAAAATAGGTGTGTAAGTGAGCTTTACTGACAGAATGATATATGCCGTCAATGCCCCTTTTCAGGCGTCACCAGAATTATTCTATGCGTTGATGTGCGCCATTCCGTTCACAAAGTCCTTTGCACTGTGATTTACATAATGATGTTCAAAGTCTTTTTAAGATGCTGGTAAGCCTGTAAATCGTCTGTCATAATTACGGCAGTAAGGTTCAACATTCTCATACACTACTGGTAGTACGGTTTCCTTATTCCTGTCGGCGATAACCATAGCCTTTACTTTACATTACCTTCTCTTTCCCTCATTCCTATTACAGAGGTCTTTCCAGAAATAGTTGCGTCATCCTCGTTCTTTCGCTTCTTATCATAGTGCTTGTAGTATGTCTGTCCACCGATGCCGCACTCATCTACCTCAACTACATTTCTAAGTGCGGCCTTAAAATTTGGGTGGTCAAAAGCATAGCGTAAACGATGCAATAGGAACCAGGCGCTTTTTTGTGTAACATATATATCATTTGCAAGCTGGTGGCTACTAATTCCCTTTTTATGGGAACTATAAACATATAAAGCCAGGAACCATTTTTGGAGTGGGATTTTAGTATTGTCGAAAATAGTACCGGTGCGGATATTGAAATATTTCCCTGTGTTTTTACACTTGTACTTATAGCCAGCGCATTTGTACACTTTAGAATAAGGGTCAAATGGAGAAACGGGAGTGCCATCCCATTGCAGCCTCTCCAAATGATCTATGCAGGCCTGTTCCGTTGGAAAGGCTCTCAGTAATTCAAAAATGCTCTTAAATTCAGGCAACATAATTTCTGGTTATGGTGTAAACATATGCTTAATTTTTTAATTCCCGAAATTAGTGTAAAGAAATTCTTATAGAATCTTTCATTGATCTGTAAATTGTTAGTTCAAATAATCTAATTAAATTAGCCCAAAAAAGCTAAAATAATTAGTATTTTTGGGCCGGCTTAGCTAACATCTGTGGATAAAAAATTAATAATCAGGCTATTAGCTGAAACTATTTAGGAATATCTTGAAGCGTCAAACCAAAATGCTTGAAGAAGATTGCCGCCAGTATATGCGAAATAGTTCATGATTACCATAGGGGTAATGTAAAGTTTGATACTGACCATGTGATAAAGTGGTCAAAGCAATTTCAGGAAGACCAGCAGTTTATTTTGGAGGAATTATTGCATTTACTGAAGCAAGGAGTGTATATCTCGGAGGCAAAAGCCAGAAAACTTTTAATTCGTCAAATAGATAAATTAGCGGAGCATTTTAAGTATAAGAACACAGTGGATTTTTTGAAACACGTTGAGTTCTTAAGCATGCAAAAGAAATATAAAAGCCAAAGTGCTTTACTTGAAATTTTGGATGAAGAACTAAGTGAAGCTCATGGTATCAGATTGAAAGATTGTGGTTCCAAATCTAAAAAATATGCTTTGTATATAGACGATGTTTTAGCAACTGGCGGGACAGTTTTCAATGACTGTACCAAGTGGCTGGAAGTGAAAAATGAAAACGGGGTTACAAACTATGACAAAGTTATTAACGAAGAAAAGATATTTATTGTTAGTTGCTTTTGCAAGCATTCATGGGGCTGTTATAATGTAAAATGGAGACTTAAATACCAGTTTAATAATGATGCGATAATGGGTAGAATAAAATTTCAGGCGGCCTATACGATTCAAAATCACCCTACTGGGGATGGACAAATTTTTAATCATGCCTACCCTATTTCGCAAGATCAATCAAAGGCGGTATTAGATTTTATAAAAAATTTGAAAGCCGATAGAGATGAAAAGTTTGCTTTTAGAAATATAAACCTTCCCAAAAAAGAAGAATTTTTTTCTAGCAAAGCAAACCGAATTCGGTTTGAAAACATCATTTTAAACAAAGGAGTAGAACTTTTGAACGGCGTAAACGAGTTGGAAGAGAACCAGCGACCATTAGGAATGACGAATCCTACAAGAAAGACATTAGGTACAGGTACGATTTTTTTTACCTGGCGAAATATTTCAAATACAACGCCAGTAGTTTTTTGGTGGGAAGTACAGGGAAGTAATTGGTATCCATTATTTAAGCTAGACAACAGGGGTATTTACTAACCTTAAATTTGGGCTTATGTCAGCAATGCGAACATATTTAATTTCTGATAGCGTGCTATTCAGAAAGACAAAAGAAGAATTTGGCGGCTTATCAAATATGGCTCCCGGATTTAGCCTTCATGTTAATGAAGTTATTATACCCACAGCCGAACACTTATACCAGGCGTTAAGGTTTCCAGATCACCCTAAAGTGCAATGGGATATAATAAATGAAAAAAGCCCAATGAGAGCAAAGTGGATTGGCCGGGCTAATATAAAACACACTAGAAGTGATTGGGATAAAATACAATTCAAAGTCATGCAGTGGGTATTAGAGGTAAAATTATCCCAGAATTGGCATAGCTTTTCTTCGCTATTAAATAAAACTAGTGGTAAAAACATCGTTGAGGTAACCCCTAAACCAAAGGTTTGGGGAGCCGTAATTGAAGGGAATTATTGTACCGGAGTAAACGCATTAGGGCGTTTATTAATGCATATGCGGGAAACATATGTTATTCCAAATAAACGAATGTATTGTGTAAGCCCTTTAGATTTTGAAAAGTTTAATTTGTTAGGGTTTCCAATCGGAGTAGTTTGTGATGAAAATGATTCAACAGTAAGCACTACTCCAGAACGGGAGTTTGTTTTTGCATAAAATATTAGTTAGGATATTATAGTAAACCATTCAATTTTGGATGGTTTTTTTATTAGGTGTAAACAGATATATAATTGCCGAAAAACCGCCTTTTTCGATTCGGTTTACCTTTTATTTCCTTTCATTCAGCATTCTCTCCAATAAAGCGATACGTTCCCTTTCGCTTTTTAGCAGTGCTTCATACAATTTTTCGTTTTTCTCCACTGCTTCCACAAATTTGTCTAATGGGTTAAAGCTGCAATGATAATTAAAATCAACTTTACTAGTATCGTGAAAGGTATTGATATAACTTATTGCCGCTTCCGAATCAAAGTTCTTTAATGCTTCAACGGGTAGCTTTAAGGCTTTTGCCACATCATCTAATAATCCGTCTTCAATTTCTTCTTTTGACTCTAAGCGCGATACCTTTATCTGGGTCCAGTCATCGCCCAATATGGAGGCCAGGAAATCTTGTTTCATTCCCAGCATTTGCCGGAAACGGGCAATATTTTGTCCGTGATGAATTTTCTTTTCCATGCGTTGAAATATAAAAGTCTTTCTGTCTTCGATTGACCGTTTAAAAATCAGCCTAAGATAAACATTTTCATAGTATGACGTACAAATGCTGTTCGTTATAGTTGATCACAACTGGTATTTTCTCAGCAACTTCATAGCCTGCATTCGCATTATTTAGAGCTTTTTATTTATCATTAGCTAATTCAAAAATACAGCATATTCTGAGTGTTGTACAAAAAATACAACTACGTATTCTTGTCGAAAAGATTCTGTGCGCATAAAATGGATTAGCTGTATTTAATTTAGTAGAAGTATTGATCGTCTTTTTCACTAGTGTTAAACACGGAATTCGGACAGTGTTTTATTAAATAATGTCTGTCATTCTTATTTGTCTGATCGGGTTGGGTCTTTTACCACTATCACCGGCCTGAACCCCGTGGTGGCCATCGGGCCTTTGTACCTGCTTTCTGCCCATATATTTACATCGCCGCCATAATCATTCCAACTGCCACCCATGGCTATTTCTTTTTCCTTTATCATTTTGGATACATTGCCACACATATTATAGAGATTAAACGCATTCGGTTCAAAACTTTTTACCGGAGCGATGTAAAAAATATTATCTGATACAGAGCGGGAATACCAATCATTTACCACCGCTTTTCCGGTATTGGTATCTCTCACTACTTCAGCATCACCGATGTTTCGGAAATTGCAGCGATACTCTTTTTTATCATTGCGAAGTCCAAACCCCCTCCAGGGATAAACGGCAGGTTGATCTCCCCCGGTTGCGGCCCAGGTCCATTCATACTTCTCCGGCAACCTGACTTCGATCATCGCTCCCGGATTTTGTTCCTGCAATTTCTTTTGCAGCCAGCTACAATACTTCAGCGCAGCATCATGACTGATATTGACCACCGGATAGTTATTAAATGCCGGATGCCTGAAATACGGAGGAATACCGGGGTCATTATAAAATAGTGTTACAATATCCCAGCCGGTAGAGTCGGGCCTGTAGTATGTTATTTCTTCTGCTGAAAGTGATGGAGTTATTTCATTCAGGAATTCGCGGTACTCTGCGTTGGTTACTTCAAACTTCGACATATAGAACCCTTCCATCTGTATCAATTCAGTTGAATCCTGTTTACGCTTATTCCGGGTGTATCCGTAAAAATATGGATCCTGTTCGGGGCTGCAATTATAAAACGTTCCTCCCTTTATAAATACATACTTATCAGGAAGGTTTATTCTGCTCTTCTCCGAAGAGGGTGGTATCTCTTGTATTGTGAAATAGGAAAGCAGCCAAACTAATAGCGGTATCATGCCGTTTGTTTACACATAAACGGAAACAAAGGAGGTATTAGTATCAGTGATATATTGCTTTTACCCCTGTTCTTCCTTTGTTTTTTCTACAAATTCATGGATCGACATATCATCCGCCTGACATTCCATATACGCCAGTTCCAGCAGCTCCTCTTCCTCCGGAATTTGTAAGCCTTCTGCTGCAAAACGTTTCTTTACCTGTTTCGCCCATTCGTCGTAGGTCATTTCTTCAAACATAGCTATTGATTTGAATGATCATCTGTGTGAATGTATAGTACTTCCTCGATTTGTTTTCGTGGCTCACCATCCCCCACCGCCGCCGCCACCACCGCCGCCGCCACTGCTTCCTCCGCCGAAAGAAGATCCGCCTCCCGATGAACTGGATGGTGGTGTGCTGGCCGAAGAAATGGCACCTCCGAAAGCGGAACCAAAGGAGGAACTAAAGCTATCATTGTCGCGGGACATACTATGCGAAAACGAAGAGGTGGCCTTACCATCGAGATAGGCCGTATTGATGATGTTTTCAAATTTATGTCCCCAGGCTATATCACATCCCAATGCAATGGCAAAGGGCAGGTATTTTTCATACAGCTCCAGTGTTTTCTCCGGTGGATTCATCATGTCAAGCCTGCTTTCATCGGCCGTGGATAAAAACATCCGGAAGCCTTCGATCTTATCCATGAGCTTTCTGCCTTCCGGACTATACGCCGTAAGCAGACGGGAAAAAATATTCAACACCCGTACACACAAAATGATTCCTCCGATAAAATAGGCCGCCTGCCAGAAGTTTTTCAATACCATAGCCCGCATCAATTCATAAAAGGCCCAACCACCCGTGAGTATGCAGAGTATTATAGGAATGGCCGTGTATTTGGCATTGGTGGCAAAAAAGCCACGATAGCCTTTTTTAAAACCTCCATCCTTATTCTTGTAATTAGTTTGGCAATACTTTTCAATCGCCGTATTAAGGTCGCCCAGTTCACTGTTGTATTTTCCTTTGCGGATAGTGGTATTCACCAGGTCTTCGATATCGCTGTAAAAGTCTTCGTATGCCGCGCTGATCTTTTTACCTTCTTTTACAGCAGATTTGATATGGTATTCATTATGTTTGAATAGCGTGCCTTCCCGCTCCACATTTATGCTAATCTTATTTCGTACAGCTGCATCCACAATGGTGGCAGCGGTCAGTTTACGGGTATGCTTCTTATCATAGATATATCCCAGGGCAGCAGGTGAATACCCTGCCGGTGGTTCAAACTGCGGATAGATCGTTCCCTTTTCGGGATCGCGGCCATATTTCCACCAGAAGATGAAACAAAAAATGGCGCTGATGATCGCCGCGATCGGCAATAGAAAAACGGCTTGATTGTTCCAGATAAAACTATTCATTTTCGCCCAGGTACCCGGCCCCTTTATCAATCCTTTTGGCCAGGATACCGCGATGGTAATGCCGTGATTGGGAGGTAATGGTTTTTGAGTGTATGCCATTAAGCGGGAGCTGTCTTTTGACTGTATCGTCTGCAGCAAACATTCTTCACTGGTAGAGCCCTGTGGCCCGGTATAGCATCTGGAAGAAAGCACCGTGCCGATATTGGGCAATACAACGGTACAGGTTGCCGATTCTATCAAAAAAGACCAGCCATTGCCGGTAACGTTCCAATACAGTTCATCAAAATCTTTAAGATATTTCAACTGGTTGGCTGTTTCATATTCAATGGTGTAGGTATGTTTTCCATTGGCGATATTCCGGTTTTTGTTGCCGATATAGAGAAGGATACCATTGTTCTTTTTGGTGGTATGATAGTCTTCTTCTTTCCCGTCTTTGCGTACCTGCAGCATTTTGAACGTCGTATTCTGAAAGAGCTTATACCTGTTGATATAGTACAAAGGAAAGGTGCGTACAATGCCGCGCTGTATCTCATTGTTTCCCGCGCCGGGTGGCAACAGATCTTTTTCATTGGCGTATAGTGGATTCATTCGCCCGTCGCCATTGTATATTGTGATGGTTTCCGTAACCCGTAGTTTTCCATCCGGCAGTACCACTACGAGACTGTTGAAATTCGTGATACGGTCACTGTTGTTGAACTGAATATAGTTACGCAGTCCCGGCATTTTGTTAAATGCATTTTTCACCACCTCCCTCCATTCGCCGGTATAGATGCGTTGCATCCGGAGATACGCATCCGAACCGGGTACTGCTTTTAGCAATGCTTTATTCTCCCGTTCCAGTTTGTAAAAAGCATTGGTGGTTTCTTTTTTTATACTGGCGGTCAACAGGGGCTTGAGTAGCGGATATTTCTTTTTGAACAACGTATCAGGAATACCGGACCAATTAAACAATTCATTAGTATTGGCCTGCAAGAGGCTGTCCATTTCTCCATCTGTAAAAAAACGTTCGCTGGCTGCCGTGTAGTTGTACACGGGTGGTTTTTGTGCCGCCAGGTGCAGGCAACACAGGATGCAGATACACCACAGACTAAATTTTTTCACCCGTATATTTTAATATTTGTAACGATTGTTATTCAAACTTTACAGCGGGCGCCGTTCTGGCTGCCACATCTTCTGCAAAGAATACTGCCGGTTTAAAACTAAAGATCGCAGATACAAGGTTTTTGGGAAACACCGCCGCATCTTCATTGTAATTGCGAACCGTACCGTTGTAATACCGCCGTGCATCGTTGATCTTATTTTCAGTCTCAGCGAGCTGACTCATGAGTTCCCGAAAATGGGTATCTGCTTTCAGGTCGGGATAGGCTTCGGTGATGGCCATCATATTGAGCATAGCCTGATTTAATCCCTGTGTGGCCGTATTTTGTTCTTCCACAGAAGAGGCAGCCGCACTTTGATTCCGCCATTTCACCACTTCGGTCAGTGTTTTATTTTCGTGGCCCGCATATCCTTTTACGGTTTCCACCAGGTTGGGTATAAGATCATTTCGTTGTTGCAGACAGGCACCTACGGTACTCAGACCCTCCTGCACACGAATCCGTCCTTTGATGAGTTCATTGTACACAGAAATAAGAAAATAAATGAGCAATAGCAGGATCAGGCCGGCTGCAATGAGCAATAGAGTCCCTGTTGACATGGGCGGGAGGAATTTAGTAGTTGTTTAATGGTTTCTTACAGTGAATATAATTATTCCGGTTGACATTCAAACAGGGGAGGATAGGTATTTAGGTATCGGTCAACGGCATTGAGGCATCTGTATATTTGGGTTTGTAAAATACGAAACACTAGCACCCCCATATATAACATTGCCATCTATCAATGAATGAAAGATGGCAATGATGATTATTTCTGAATAGTATCCTTAATACGAAAGCAATTTGGTGATCGTTTCTCCCAACCGTGCTTTTGCCATAAAATTATTTTCCAATTCAATGCTGAATGGTATGGGCGTATCGAGCGATGCGCAGCGCATAATGGGTGCATCGAGCAATTGAAAACAGTTTTCTGCGATCCATGCGGCTATTTCACCGCCAATGCCGCCGGTCAATGTATCCTCATGGAGCAGGAGTACTCGTCCGGTACGCTGTACCGCCTGGCGAATGGCATGATAATCCAGTGGCAATAACGTTCGCAGATCAAGTATATCAATGGAGATCTCCGGATGTTCTGCGGCATAATCTTCGGCCCAATGCACGCCACTGCCATAGGTAATGATCGCAATATCATCGCCTGCCCGTACATGCCTGGCCTTGCCGATCTCTATTTCATAATAGCCCGTTGGTACCTGTCCGCTTACTGAGCGGTACAAGGCTTTGTGTTCAAAGAATAATACCGGATTGGGATCATTGATCGCAGCTATGAGCAATCCTTTTGCATCCATTGGTGTGGAAGGATATACCACTTTCAACCCCGGTGTTTTTACAAACCAGGCTTCGTTGCTCTGGGAGTGAAAGGGCCCCGCACCCACACCACCACCGGTAGGCATTCGCACCACCACATCGGCTTGCTGTCCCCAGCGGTAATGTATCTTGGCCAGGTTATTCACGATCTGATTGAAGCCGGCCGTTACAAAATCGGCAAACTGCATTTCCATCATGCTCTTGTATCCTTCCAGCGATAAACCCAATGCAGCACCCACAATGGCACTTTCGCAAAGGGGCGTATTGCGTACACGCTGCTTACCAAATTCCTGTACAAATCCTTCTGTTATTTTAAAGGCGCCGCCGTATTCTGCTATATCCTGTCCCATCAATACCAGGTTCGGATGCGCTTCCATGCTTTGTTTCAATCCTTCTTTTATGGCATCAATCATGCGCAGCTCCGCAGCGGGTACGGTTGTTTCCGCCGTATGCGCAGCATTGTCGATTACTTGTACATTTTGACCGGCGGCTACCGATTTCGGTGCATATACATCTTCCAGTTCTTCTTCTGTATCGGGCTGTATCGGTTGTGTTTGAAATCCGATGGCCAGTTCGCTTTCGATTTTCTCTTTGTATTCATTTCGGATCTCCTCTATCATACCGGCATCAAGCACCTGCTGATCGAGGAGGTATTGTTCAAAATTTTTGATGGGGTCTTTTTGTTCCCATAGTTTAAACAGATCCTGTGGAACATACTTGGTACCGCTTGCCTCTTCGTGTCCGCGCATGCGAAACGTAAGGCATTCGATGAGATAAGGCTTCTGGTTTTTAATACAATAATCCCGCACGCCTTTAATGGTATCATAAACTGACAGCAGATTATTACCATCGATCTGCACCCCTTCCATGCCATATCCTTTGGCTTTATCCACCAGGCTGATGCAGCGGTACTGCTCCTGTACGGGAGTACTGAGTCCGTACCCATTGTTTTCAATGATAAAGATCACGGGCAGGTCCCATACGGCGGCTGTATTGAGCGCCTCATGAAAATCCCCTTCACTGGTACCACCATCGCCGGTAAAAGCCAGGGATACTTTTTTCTCTTTTCTTAATTTATAGGCCAGCGCCACCCCATCTGCAATAGCGAGTTGCGGCCCCAGGTGAGAGATCATACCACAAATATGATGATCGCGGGTGCCGAAGTGAAAACTGCGTTCCCTGCCCTTGCTGTACCCTTCTTTTGCTCCCTGCCATTGCATAAAGAGTTTGCTCAACGGCATATTGCGGGTGGTGAACACACCGAGGTTGCGGTGCAGGGGCATAATCCATTCATCGGATTCCAGTGCCAGGGTGGCCCCCACGGCAATGGCTTCCTGTCCGATGCCGCTGAACCATTTGGAAATTTTTCCCTGCCTGAGCAGCACCAGCATTTTTTCTTCAATCATGCGGGGCCAGAGCAGGTTTTTATAAAACTGTACAAGCTGATCGTTGGTAAGGTCTTTCCGGTCGAATATCATAGTGCAAACCTAAGAATTAAAACCCGATCTTACCATGACAGTATGATCGGGTTTCAGGACAAAAAATCAATTCTTTTCATCATATCACCACCAGTTCATAAAAGGCTTCCGGCTGCAGGTATCTATTGGCCAGTTCCTGCAGTTCTGCTGCGCTGATGGTCTTGATGGTTTGTATGGAATCGTAAAAATAATTTTCCTTCAGGTTATTCAGCGCCAGGTTTTTCCACCGGTTAATGATCTGAAAAGGTCCGTCCAGATCACCGAGAATACTGCCGATCATATAATTGCGTACCAGCAATAATTCTTCATCATCCACCAGTTCTTCGCGCAATAATTGCATTTCTTTATACACTTCCGCAATAGCGGCTTCGCACACATCTTTGCCCGCTTCAGTACTGATCATCCAGGCAGACTGATGCACATGATTTTGCAAATAACTGTGAATACCATAGGTGTACCCCTTGTCTTCACGAATATTGCTCATGAGGCGGGAGCCAAAAAATCCGCCAAAAAGTGAATTGAGCACCATCACTTTCATAAAGTCCGGATGATGCCGGTTGGGAAAGGGTCTGGCCAGGCGGATAGAGCCCTGTACGCCTTTCACATCATTGGATACTCTGTATTTTTTTTCCAGCGCAGGTATAGCGGTAATGGCGGGCTTGGTATTATCGCGGTTGGGCAGATCTCCAAAATGCTGGTCAAGAATAGCGGGCAATGATTCCGGAAGTTTTCCGGCTACAAAGAGGATGAATTTTCCCTGCTTATAATATTGCTCATAAAATTGCAGCAACTGTTCCCTGTTCAGTGCATCAAAATCTTCGGCACGGCTGTATTTTCCATAGGGATGTTCTTCACCAAAGAGATATACATCAATGAGACGGCCCGCTACAAAATCGCTTTTCTTCAGGTTTACTTTCAGCCGCTGTTTCATATTCTGCTTATAGATATCCAGCTCCTGTTGTGGCAATACAGAATCGGTGATCAGCTCTTTTACCACGGGCAGCAATTCCTGTACATGTTTGTTAAGGCAATGCAGCGTGATCGTAGCCGTTTCATTATAACAGCCCCTGTTGAGATAGGCACCGTAATATTCAAAATGCTCATTGATCTGAAAAGCCGTTTTGGTGCTGGTGCCATTGCGCAATAAAAAATTGGTAGTGGCCGCTACCAGGTTCTGTTCTTCCTGCCAGTTGCCGGCAAAGAATACCCATTCGATGGATAATACTTCTTCGGCACCGGCATTTACGGCATATACTTCCACTCCGTTGCGTAGGGTATAGCGGTCCGCCTGTTTTAATTTCAGGTCAAAATTCACTGCATCGGCTATGGGAGGGGCTGTTTTCCTGTCTGGCATGTGTATTCCTTTTGCTTCGCTTCTTTACAATTAATTATCTGATAAATAATGAAGGGTGTTGGAGTTGCTCTCCCGGAAGATCCGGCGGCTTTCTTCTTGTATTTCGGCTACCGTTACGGCTGCATATTTCTCCAGTTCTTCATTGATCCAGGCCGCATCGCCCAGCAATTCATAATAAGCCAGGCTGGTAGCGCGGCTCATTACGCTCATATCTTCGAAAGCGATCATGCTTTCTGTTTTATTCTTTACTTTCTGCAATTCATGTTCCGGTACGGGTTCATTTTTGATTCGCTCCAGTTCTTTCTCCACTGCTTTTTCTGCATCCTCTATATTTACTCCCTTTACCAGTTTGCCTTCCACTACCACCAGCCCCCTGTCGGTGCTGCCGAGGTGGTGGCATTCGATATTACTGAACAGTTGCTGTTCTTTCACCAGCGATTGATAGAGACGTGATGATCCGCCTCCGCTGAGAATATCGGTAATAAGGTCGGTGGTATGATAGCTGTTATCAAGCCGTGCGCCCATATGCCAGCATTTATAAAACGCATCGAGTGGTACACTGGCCTTTACCGTTTGTCTTCTGGCTTCCGTTTGTTCGGGCTCTGCCGGAAGGTTGCGGATATATTTGTCGCCGGAAGGAATATCGCCAAACCATTTTTCGGCCAGCGCCTTTACTCTTTCGGTGGTTACATTTCCAGCCACTACCAATACCGCATTGACGGGGCGATAATGTTTGAAAAAGAAATTCTTTACATCAGTCAGTGTGGCATTTTCAATATGCGAAAGCTCTTTACCAATGGTCATCCAGCGATAGGGGTGACGGGTATAGGCGAGTTCCCTCAGCTTTTGCCACACATCGCCGTAAGGTTTATTGAGATAATGTTCTTTAAACTCTTCGCATACCACCTTGCGCTGTGTCTCCAGGCTTTTTTCTCCAAATGCGAGCGAGAGCATGCGGTCACTTTCGAGCCAGAAAGCGGTTTCAAGATTTTCTGCGGGCAACTGAATATAATAATTCGTGAGATCGTTGGTGGTATACGCATTGTTTTCACCGCCGGCCATTTGCAGGGGCTCATCGTAATCGGGTATGTTTACCGATCCGCCAAACATGAGGTGTTCAAACAAATGGGCAAATCCTGTTTGCGCCGGATTCTCATCGCGGGCACCCACATCATACATAATATTCATTACCGCCATGGGTGTGCTCAGGTCCTGATGCACTATTACCCGGAGGCCGTTGGATAAAGTAAACCGTTCAAATTGTATCATAGTTCCGGTATCTCTTTTTTTGTCAATAGGATTTTTATCATTCCCGTTTGTATTTCGTCTTGTTCACAAGTGGCCGCTTTCCTGTTATAAAACCGATAGCTTTCTTTTTTGCATCAGGAAGTACCGGCGCACAACAGATCATTTCACTGGCAACGATCAACACACTGAAATTACAAGCGGGTTGTCCCCGAAAATTGGTGCGGGGGAGTAAAAGTATTGAAAAAAACGGCAGTTGTTACAGAATGCTTTTTACTTTCAGATCTATCTCCCTGATCACGCCATCCCGGCGGATGATGATCTTTACTTTTTCGCCGGGGGTTTGCAGGGAGAGTTTAAACTGGTTGAGATTTTGCGAAAAGTTTTTATTTACGGCCAATACCTGGTCCCCTTCTTTGATACCGGCTGCTTCTGCCGGTGAGCCCTTCGCCACATCCCCGGCGATGATCACCCCGTTGATGAGGTATAATTCGAGGCCGGTATAGGAATAGTCAAATGATTCATTGTAGTGACTATTGGGAGTCAGGTATATATCTCCTTTTTCATAATTCAATATCACGTTGAAGCGCCGTAGAATATCATTGCCCAGCAATCCGCAGGTATTGGGGTATTGCGTCACATTGTTTTCATCATCGAAAATATACGAAGGCACATTGCGGAAGCGATAGGGCCCCAGACGCAGTTCTTTCAATACAAAGAGTTCCATATCTATTTTTCCACCCAGGCCTTCCCCTTCTTTGATGAGTCTTTTCTTTTTGCGGTCGATAAAATTGCTGTCTTCCACACAATCCCGTGAAAACAACATACAGAGGCCCGCTCCCATATCGTAGAGAGCCCGTGTACTCATGGTTTCGGCGTCTCTTATCCGCAATGTTTGCGTTACCAGTTGGTTGATCGCAGGCTTCAGTAAATAACCGCCGCGTGGGTAACGGATCGTGCCGCGGGTGCAGATGGACATTTTCATACTATCATAATCGAGCTTGATGATATAACGGCTGAAAAGGGAATAGCCAACAATGCCGTCTATCCGTTCGCCATACACCGCAGAGAGTACCGAATAATCGTTGATGTGAAAATTAAGGCTGTCCACGGTATGGCGGGGGAAATGCAGTTTTTGATTATACAGAAAGCTCACTTTATGTATGCCGGCAATACCCCGAATGGTGACTTCAGTAGGCTTGGGTTTCAATCCGAGGTAGGCGGCGGTGGTAGAATCCAGCGAAATACCACTGCTGCCGGTATCGAGTATAAAATTCAGTGTGTCGGGAAAGGGGTCCAGTTTGGCATGCATGATTACGATACCCCCGGTAAGCTGCTCAAAGGGAAACTTGGCCAGTTCCCGGGAGGGGGGCTGAATAAACTCTTCCTGTGCCTTTACAATGGTGTGAGTAAAGCAGATAAACAAAATGGCCAGACAAATCGCATTTCTTTTCATGTGTGGTATTATTGGCAAAATATAGACAACCTTTCGCTCTAAAATGATGCCGGCCGGTTTACCGTTTAACCCAAATCAAACCCCTTTATAAAGATAATGATTGCATAGCGGTAATACAGCCACCGAAAGGCTATGCCCACCGGGGTAATCGGTACAATCCGGCCGAAGGTTGTTTTTCCGGGTCAATCCAAACCTTATCACTGGTTTTCTGTTCTTACCTTTGCACTATGCAATTACAGGAATTGTACGATAAAGCCCTCGGTTTTGGTTTTCTAACCGCGGAAGAAGGTGTTTACCTCTATCATCATGCACCGCTTACCGACCTGATGTATATAGCCGATGAGCTTCGCAAAAAACAGGTACCGCATGGGAAGGTGACCTGGCAGATAGACAGGAATGTAAACACCACCAATGTTTGTATCGCCAATTGTAAATTCTGCAATTTTTACCGGATACCGGGACATGCCGAAGCCTATATTACTGATATGGCTACCTACCGGCAAAAGATCAGGGAGACCATTCAGTATGGGGGCGATCAATTGCTTCTGCAGGGCGGTCACCATCCGGAGCTGGGCCTCGACTTTTATACCAACACGTTCCGGGAAATAAAAGCTGAATTTCCCGATATCCGCCTGCATGCCCTCGGCCCGCCCGAAGTAGCGCATATCACCAAAATAAGTAAGAAGGCCGATGGTTCTTCGTATACCCATCATGAAGTGCTGAAAGCATTACAGGAAGCCGGTATGGATTCACTCCCCGGTGCCGGTGCTGAAATATTGGTGGACAGGGTGCGCCGCCTGATCAGCAAAGGAAAATGCGGTGCGCAGGAATGGCTTGACATTATGCATGAAGCGCATAAATTGAATATCACCACCTCCGCCACTATGATGTTTGGTCATGTGGAAACCATCGAAGAGCGGTTCGAACACCTGGTAAAGATCAGGGAAGTACAAAGCCGCAAACCGGAAGATGCAAAAGGATTCCTGGCCTTTATACCCTGGACCTTTCAGGATGTGGATACCCTGCTGGCCCGAATCCGCGGTGTGCATAATCTTACCACGGCGGAAGAATATATCCGGATGATCGCCCTCAGCCGGATGATGTTGCCCAATATTAAAAATATTCAGGCCAGCTGGCTTACCGTGGGCAAACAAACCGCTTCTGTATGCCTGCATGCCGGGGCCAATGATTATGGTTCTATCATGATCGAAGAAAATGTGGTGAGTGCCGCCGGGGCTCCCCATCGCTTCACATATAAATCCATACAAGATGCTATCCGCGAAGCCGGCTTTGAACCACAGCTGCGCAATCAGCAATATGAATGGAGAGAGATTCCGGAGACGATCGAAGAGCAGGTAATTGATTACTAGAAATAAGCGGTGAGCCTTGAGCTGCGAGTTTTGAGCCAATGGCTTTATCTGCAATTTACATTTGCCGAAATTAATAACATGAAGAATTCATTTCACTGGTTTCGTAAAATAGCTTTGGCAGAAGGCATTTCGTTTCTTGTGCTTTTGTTTATAGCCATGCCCTTAAAATACCTGGCCCATTTTCCTTTAGCCGTAACCGTAGTGGGCGGATTGCATGGCATTCTCTTTGTTGCCTTTCTGGGATTGGCCAATGAAGTGCGCACCAGTTACCATAAAGGGTTTGGCTGGATGGTCAAAGCATTTCTCGCTTCCATACTTCCATTTGGCACCTTTATCATGGACAAACAATGGAAGCAGGAAGAAGCAGAAGCTGCCCGATAAGCTTCGAAATTTCGCATATACATTACCTTTATTAAAAATTGTATCGTTCTATGCTCCGTCTGGTACGCACCGATTCTGAAAATCCCGATTTTGTTTCGCTGGTACGGCTGCTGGATGCAGACCTGGCCATAAGGGATGGTAATGAACATTCCTTCTATGCACAGTTCAACAAAATACAGATGATACGCCATGTGGTATTGGCTTATAAAGACGATACACCCGTGGCTTGTGGCGCCATAAAAGAAATAGAACCCGGTACCATGGAAGTAAAGCGGATGTACACCCTGCCGGAACAGCGGGGCCAGCGTATAGCAGCCACCATTCTGGAAGAGTTGGAAAAGTGGGCGGCCGAAATGCAATACACCCGAACCGTACTGGAGACTGGCAAAAAACAGCCGGAAGCGATTGCACTATACCAGCGATGTGCGTATATGATTATTCCCAATTACGGTCAATATGCCGGTATAGAGAACAGTGTATGTTTTGAAAAAAAATTATCCTGAACCAGCTAAACGCATGCATTGACAAACCCGGATCATTTTTATCTCCAGCAAGCAGAGCCCGCAAAGAGTTGTCTGCTGGCTCTTCGCAGCATCATACTATCGGCTGATAAAGAAATTACAACGGCCTGGAAATATGGTATGCCCTTTTTTTGCTTTCGGGGGAAAATGTTTTGTTATCTCTGGGTGCAAAAGAAAACAGGCATTCCCTATGTTGGATTTGTAGAAGGCAAACACCTGGAGGATGCAGTATTGCTCCAGGAAAAGCGGTCGCGAATGAAAATTTGGCTGATGGATCCTGCTAAAGATATTCCTGTAAAAAAATTAATAGCACTCCTGCACAAAGCAATCCGGTTATACAAGAACGGTAGTATCCGTACGAAATAAACGCTTTCGTATTATTAATTCAGCATTACCTGTTTATTATACTTATTCCGGTATTCCGCCGGGGTGAGGCCAGTGATCTTTTTAAACATACTGCGGAAGGCTTTGGTATCCGTATAGCCCACATCATACATTACTTCGTTGATATTCTTGCGGCTGTTTTCAAAACTTCGCTTCGCGGCTTCCATTTTTATCCGGTGTATATATTCCTGTATTGAATTGCCTGTGGCCTGTTTGAAGCGGCGTTCAAAACTTCTTCGCCCGACTGCAAACTGTGCGGCCAGCTCATCCACCGCCAGTTTTTCCTGTACCTGCTGCTCGATATATTCCTGCGCTTTTTTAATGAGTTCATCTGCGTGACTCTTTTGCCCGCGAAACATGGCAAAGGCCGCCTGGCTTTCCCTGTCGATATCCACCGCAAAATATTTAGAGGCGAGTATGGCCGTGGGCCGGTCTGTATATTTTTCCACCAGGTGGAGCAACAGGTTCCAGTACGAATTGGCTCCACCGCTCGAATAGATCCGGTTCTCTTCGGTGATGATACTTCCTTCCATTACTTCTACATCGGGAAACATTTCCCTGAACTCCTGCTGAAAACCCCAATGGGTGGAGCATTTCTTTCCCTTCAGCAAACCGGTAGAAGCCAGTAAGAAAGCACCCACACATAAAGAAGCCACCTCAGCACCATTGGCATACTGTTGCCTGATCCAGGGTTGCATTGCCTTGTTTTGATCAATGGCCTGTCTCATATTGCCAAATAAAGCGGGAATAAATATCAGATCGGTTTTCTTTACTTCCTTCAGTGTTTTGTCGGTGTGCACGGAGTATGAGCCGCCCTGGAGCTTCACCTGTTTTTTAGCGCCTACCAGTTGCACCCGAAACAATGGTTTTTTTCCGGACAGGGTTAAAAACTGGTTCACGGCCGAAAACAAATATTGCGGATCGGCGATCGCCTGCAATACAGAAGACTCCGGTACTAATATGCTTACTGTTTTCATAATTGCTGAAGATCGGTTTGTAAAAGTATAGAGCGGAAAGGTAGGACTATTCCTGTCGCAAAACACCTCTTTTTCGTCTTTTTTGCACATCGCCTTTAACGAAAATGAAGAGTAGGTTTGTACCACAAATCCTTTTTATGAATCGTTTTCCCCTTGATCATCCCATTTCGGTTTATACGGTAAAAGCTTCCTCTTTCCCGGAAGGTGTGCAGGCTGCTCATATGTATTTGCATTCGCTGGTTTCCTTTTCCACCAAAAGAAAGTACTTTGGTATTTCACACGGCAGTCCGGAAAAGGAGATCATTTATTATGCTGCGGCAGAGGAACTGGAAAAAGGGGAATTGGAAAAGCATGGGCTAGCGACGTTTATTCTGGAGGCAGGTGATTACCTGTATGTGGATATTCCGGATTTTATGAAAAATATTTCTGCAATCGGGCAAGCCTTTGCAGCCCTGTTACAGGAACCGCATATCGATCCGCAGGGTGCCTGTGTGGAATGGTATCTCGATCAGCATACCTGCCGCTGTATGGTACGGGTAACGCAATAATTAATTATCAACGCATTTAAACAACAACCATGTCAGTTACAAAAACCGCCTTCGAAACAATTATCAACGCTTCTGCACAACGTGTATGGAAAGTATTATGGTCGGACCTTACTTATCGTAAATGGACCAGTGTCTTTTCTCCGGATTCGCAAGCCCGGAGCGATTGGAACGAAGGCAGCAAGATTCTCTTTGTTGACGGAACAGGAAATGGTATGCACTCCGTTATTGAAAAGAAAATTCCGGAAGTGCAAATGACCTTTAAACATATCGGGGAAATAAAAGATGGTATTGAAACCGTTTCTGCCTGGCAGGGGGCACTCGAAAGTTATTTCCTGCGGGAGGAAAATGGTGTTACAATATTACGTACCGAAATGGACCTCACTGAGGAATTCAAAGAGTATTTCGAAGGTACATTCCCGAAAGCACTGGCCCTGGTAAAGGAATTATCAGAGAATTTTGTTCCCATTACCATTCAGGCTGCGATACAGGCTCCTGTTGAAAAAGTATGGGACTATTGGACTGGGCCGGCACATATTATGAAATGGAATACTGCCAGTGAAGACTGGCATACCACTGCTTCCACCAACGATCTGCGGGTAGGCGGCAGCTTTTCTTCCAGAATGGAGGCGAAAGACGGAAGTGTTGGTTTTGATTTTGGCGGTGTATATAATGAAGTGGAAACACACCGGCTGTTACGCTATACCATGAGCGATGGCCGCAATGTGCGCGTGGAATTCAGCAGCAACGGCAATGAGACCACCGTTGTGGAAACCTTTGATGCCGAAGAAATCAATGCCTATGAGTTGCAGCAATTTGGCTGGCAATCCATTTTAAACAATTTTAAAACTTATACAGAGACCAATTAATTCATTCATTTTTCAACAAATAGCATGGGAAAAATAAGCACCTGCCTTTGGTTTGACGGAAAGGCGAAAGAAGCAGCCGAATTATACACCAGCGTGGTAAAACAAGGCCGGATAATTTCTGAAAGTCCGATGGTGGTAATGATGGAATTGAATGGCCGCCGCGTGATGGGGCTGAATGGCGGGCCGATGTTCACCATCAATCCTTCCATTTCCTTTACACTTACCTGCAGCTCCGTGGTGGAAACCCGTGCGGCATGGGACAAACTCGTTGACGGTGGTAGCGTACTGATGGATATCAATACCTATCCCTGGAGCGAATGCTATGGCTGGCTGAAAGATAAATTCGGCATGACCTGGCAGATCACCGTAGCCGTGGGAGACATAAAAGAAGAAACACTCACACCTTCTTTTTTATTTACCGGAAAAGTGTTTGGCAGGGCAGGAGAAGCGATCACATTTTATTCAGACATATTTGCCGGATCCGGCACAAATGTATTGGTGCAATATCCCCCCGGTGATCCGCATGCCGGAAATACGATGTTTGCATCTTTTCACCTGATGGGTCATCCGCTCATCGCCATGGATGGGCCGGGCGAACATGCCTATCAGTTCAATGAAGCGGTATCACTGGTGGTAAATTGCAATACACAGGAGGAGATCGATTATTACTGGAATAAACTGACGGAAGAAGGGGCGGAAAGCCAGTGCGGATGGCTGAAAGATAAGTTCGGCGTATCCTGGCAGATCGTTCCGGTTGTACTGGGCCAACTGATGAGTGATCCTGAACGGGCACCCCGCGTGGTGCAGGCTTTTATGCAGATGAAAAAAATGGATATCGCCACGCTGATGAATGCCTGAGTATGGTAAAAGCTTTTCCGGAAACAGCGATTTGATTTTCGGTTATACATATCCGTTAGTAAAAATAATTTCTTCATCTTTTGAGAGATCGACTATGGCAGTCAGATCATCCGGTAATCCGGTGGACGGGTATATCAGCGCATTTCCCGAAGACGTGCGGCGTGCCTTGCAGGAAGTCAGGAAGGTGATCAGGGAAACAGTTCCCGAAGCGGTGGAGACCATTAAGTATGGAATGCCCGCGTATGTGCTGAAGAAGAACCTGGTATTTTTTGCGGGGTATAAAAATCATGTCGGCTTTTATCCCGCCCCGGTGAATGAAGCGGCATTTGAAAAAGCACTCACCGGTTATATTACCGGAAGGGGTTCGGTGCAGTTTCCGCTCAGTAAACCCATGCCGCTGCCATTGATCAGGCGCATGGTAAAGCATTATGTGAAAAAACAAACGGGGTAAAAAAATTCGATTGAAAACAGGGATCTATACTTATCTCAGCTTTGCCGGCAATTGCCGGGAGGCAATGCATTTTTATCAGCAATGTTTGGGTGGGCGGTTGCAGTTGCAGCGGGTGGGCGGATCACCGCAGGCGGAAAAGCTGCCCCGCTATATGCAGGAATATATTTTGCATGCGGTGCTGAAAAAAGATGGGTTGGTGCTGATGGGATCAGATATGGTAATGGAGGATGCGCTCGTGGAAGGAAATGCCGTTATGCTTATGCTGCAATGCCGTTCTGAAAAAGAATTACGTAATTACTATAAGAAGTTGTCCGATGGAGGTAAAGTAATGTATCCGCCGCAGACCAATCCATCGGGAATGATCACGGGTAATATCAAAGACAAATACGGGCATCACTGGATGTTGCATTTTGCGGGGGAAGGAGAAAAATATTAGCTTTATTATACAACAAACCCAACGTATATGAGTATTCTGATCATCATACTGAGCATAATCGGCAGTATCATTGCCCTTTTTCTGATCATTGCAGCCTTTGTAAAAAAAGATTTCAGCTATCAGCGGGAGATCATCATCAGCCGGTCGGTACCGGACGTATTTGCTTATGTGCGCCGGTTGAAAAACCAGGAGCATTACAGTGTGTGGGTGATGCGTGATCCAGCCGTAAAGCTGGTATATACCGGTACGGATGGTGAAGTGGGAGCCACTTCTGCCTGGGAGAGTAAGGATAAGCATGTGGGGGTGGGCGAACAGGAGATTAAGAAAATAATCGAGAATCAAAGTCTTGAGATGGAGATACGGTTTAAAAAACCTTTTCAGGATACCAATAATGCCCGCACTACCGTGGAAGCCGTGGAGGGAGGAACCCGTGTTACCAATTGTTTTTATGGTACCAACGCCTACCCGCGAAATATTATGAACCTGGTAATGGAGAAAATGGTGGGCAAGGATCTGCAGCAGAATCTGGTGAACCTGAAGCAGGAACTGGAAAAAAAGTAAACTGCTTTTATTATGACTGAACGATTCCCTAACGTGGATGCCTATCTCGCCTCGTTTTCTGCCAGGGAAAAGTCCTTACTGGTAAAATTGCGTAAGGCCATTCGTGCTGCTGCTCCGAAAGCAGAAGAAGTGATCAGTTATAACATGCCGGCCTATAAATACTTTGGCATGCTGGTATATTTTGCCGGGCACTCGGGGCATGCCGGTTTATACCCGATGCCATCTGCGATTATTGCGTTTAAAAAAGAATTAGCTGCCTATACTACGGCAAAAAGCACGGTTCAGTTTCCTTACGATCAGCCCTTACCGCTGGACCTGATCCGTCGTATCATTACATTTCGGGTAAAGGAAAATGAAGAGAAAGAGATGGCGAGAAAGGTGAAGAAAGCGCCGGTGAAGAAGAAGTAGTTTTTCTTTTTACTTTGTTTTTTTGGTCGTTTAATACCCGGTTGCGTAGGTTATCCCAAAAAGGGCACAAAGAATATTTTTTTTCTTTTCCGATTGGCGTCTCCTCGCTTGGCCTTGTGTGCGGCTGGGACGCCGGGCGATTACGAAGATGAAAATACCATTCTTTTCCGACTGGCGTCTCCTCGCTTAGCCTTGTGTGCAGCAGGGACGCCGGGCGATTACGAAGATGAAAATACCATTTTTTGAAGGCCGTTCGTTGCACGATGGCGTAGGTTATCCCACAAAGGTCACAAAGAATTACATTTTGTTTGAGGCTATTTCGGCTGGCGTCTCCTCGCTTAGCCTTGTGTACGGCTGGGACGCCGGGCGATTACGAAGATGAAAATACCATTTTTTGTAGGCCGTTCGTTGCACGATGGCGTAGGTTATCCCACAAAGAGCACAAAGAAGAAATTTTGTAATGGAAAGTTATTCCTTTACAAAAGCCGGGTCATCCGGGATTGTTTTCCGACTTGCGTCTCCTCGCTTTGATAGGTGTGCAGGGAATGTTGCTCGAATATGGAAAAACTACTATCAAAGGGTATAAGTAAGCGTTGGGGTAAACGTTACCGCCTCTAACGAATTTACAGATATCAGGTAGTAGGCCCTGATTGTACAACCGAGTGATAGTTTTGTGTCTATTTTCTTTTGAAAACGGAGACCTCCCAGAATTCCGCCTTCCTGCAACCTCGCATTTTTAAAATTGCGCTCATTGATAAGAACAAGATTGTCAAAATTCTCTATAGCAATCTCTTGCTGGTGCATATTGGCTATTACTAATCCAAAATGATAGAGAAAATTAGGGTTGGAGCGCTTAAATCTGCGCTCATAGGTAATTTGGTAGTAATCATTATTATGCCGGATATTAAAATCATTAACCTGTACTTGAACCCCGTTTATTATACCAGTATAGTTTTTTTTGCCTTTGTTCATACTTCTGAAAAAACCAGCAGAAACAGCAGAGGCATTGTTCAATTTATATTTCACTGATATGCCGCCGATTGTTCCAAGAAAATTCTTTTTGTATAAATAGGTCTTATTCGATGGGCCATTCAACTCATCGTATGAGCGAACAAAAAAATTGCCTTGGGGGCCATAAAGGGCTTCAATGGAAAATTTTCCCGCATCTTGTGACCATAATTGACAACATGAAAGAAAAGAAAGAAAAAACGTATAAAGTTTTCGCATTTTGAATCATTATCATTTAGTGAATGAATACTATTTTTTTATAAATAATCAAAATCAAAAAACACAAGTTGAAAAAGAATTTATCAATTCATCGTAATTCAGATAATCCCTTTGATAAACTACAATTTCAGGAAGTGGATAGTCATAGTAGAAATGTGTGCTGGTAAATGAATGCGCAATAAACTAAAAATCCTTTATGGGTCAACTGTTATTTTAACTTTCTTTAAAAACAAACGTACTTCTACAAGCCAATTACTTATTTACATATGTTTAGTAATATTATATAATAGACATAGATTATTTATAACATTACTATGTCATCATAAAAAATGTATTCCCATACTTCACCACAAACTTCTTTCTTTTCATACCTCAACTGGTAGCTCACCTCTCGCAGCTCCAAAACCCCTCCCAAAAAATAACTACCTTTAGCTTACAACACCCGCATATGAGATCAATTCCTGTCCTCCTTCTCGCTTCGCTACTCTTTTATGCCTGTGGCAGCAATAATGCCGATCAGCCCGCTGCTGAAGCAGACAGTACTGAAGCCACCGTCATTTATCCCTGGCAGGCCGAGATCAACGACAGCACCCAGCGGCTGGAAATGAAACATGCGCAAACGCCCGGGCCCGACTCATTGAGCATTCCGGCCGTCATTGGGTATATCAATCAGAACTATCCCAAAATTAAACTGGATGTTGTTCGCTCCTCCCATGATACCCTCTTTCTGAAAATTGATGATTCCGAATACCTCACCCAGCAAATGGGATCCACCGGCCCCACCATGTATTTTGCCACTGCAGTCTATAATCTTACGGAGGTGCCGGGCATCCGGTTCGTACATTTCGAATTCGAAGAAGGCGATCATGCGCAGCCGGATACTTTTGGAAGGGAGAATTTTAAAGACGAATAAGGCCTGACACAAAAAACCCGTTTACAACGGATTGCTGTAAACGGGTTTGACTTTAATTTTTTAAATCGATTATTCCGGGTATTTCTCCACTTTATTTACTATCGGTTTTACAGTACGCAGGTAAGCATAGATCGCCCGCAGATCCTCCTCCTTCATTTTGCCATACATACTCCAGGGCATAAATGTATTTCGCCTGCCGGGTTTTGTTTGCAATACTTCCGGCGTGGCATTGGCCCTGAACTTATTCACAAAAGTTTCTTCCGACCAACTGCCAATCCCCGTAGCGCTATCCGGCGTTATATTCGGTACCGCTACTTTCAATACGGCATTGTCGAATACAAATCCGCCCGAAAATACTTTGCTGAAATCCGGACCCTGTGGTCCCATCGGCGTATGACATTCCGTACAGGCGGCCATCGTTACCATATACTGACCATATTTTACTTTGTCTGACGGATCGGGCATCGTGTTGTTTTCAATATTGGCGGCCGGCAGGGGACCAAACATGGCGGCCGGGATAAAGAATTTTCTTTCGGGTACTGTACGCTCGATTGGTTTCAGCGTGCGGATATACGCAACCACTGCCTGCAAGTCATATTTTGTGAGTCGGCCATAGCTGTGATAAGGCATGATGGGAAATAACGTGTCGCCCTTTGTATTAATACCCGTCGTGAGTGTTTTGATGATCTCCTCATCGGTACGGTCTTTTAATGCATACGGTGTAATATTGGGCGCCCATAACACGCCCGGCACCGCTTCCGCTTTGGTAAATGCAAAGCCCGCGCCGCCTCCTTCTGTACCGGGTATCACTGGCATCGAAAATAGCGTAGTGTCGCGCTGACTATGACAATCGATACATACTGCGGCCTTGGTTGCAATGTATTCACCCCGCTCGAGCAATTGCTTTGCGGAATCATTCTTGTTTTCACTGGTGGTTCCTGATTGATTATTGTTACAGGAAATAAAGGACGACACTGCAATGGTCGCGGCCATTACTGCCGTCAGCAGGAAACGTGCATGCATGGTGGTTGGTTTTATGGTTCGGGGCAAAAGATACTTGGTTTGCGGCATATGTGCAAATGGTGCAACCTATGCAGTGCTTGTTAAAATGCGTAACCCAGATTGAAGGTCAGCGGTACTTTCACTCCGTCATTGTTGGGAAAGATATTCCCGTTAGAAAAATGCGCGATGCGGATGCCGGTATTCAGGTGTCGGCTCTTTCCCAATACCACTCCCATTCCCATAAAATCCTGAAAGGTAAAGTGACGCCCGGTATCTTTTCCATCCATAGCAGTGCGGGAAATAAATGCGGGGCCTGCTACCGAATATTCAAAAAACAGATTCATGTTATGGGTGCGCCAGGCCATGAAACGTAATACCGGGTAAGCAGTGATCGAGATAAATGTTGCCCGGTCCAACCTGGTTTGCCACCATCCTGCGCCCACTCCCCAATCGAAGGCAAAAACCTTTCGGGCATGAAAGATATTCCGCTGATAGTTTACCGTTACCCCCTGCCGTATATGCACTTCGCCTCCCCAGAAAATGGGTACCGGCCCTTTTGATACAGCATTGTTGACACCGTAACCCAGGCTGTTGGTGGTATAACCCACCTGAAGTATTTGATGAGGGAAATATAAATTGCTTTTCATATTCCGCTCCACACGTGCTGCTGTTAGCGGACGCAAATGATAATGAAACCCTGCCGAGATAAATGTAGTAGCGGGTTGCTTTTCTTTTTTATTGGCGGGTGAAAAAACGCCGCTCAGTTGAAGGTTCCATTTCGGATTGAGAAAATATTGTATGGAGGCGCCGGTGAGTAAACTGCCATACACAGCATGCTTCACTACCGGAGTATTATTAATGCTGAATCCCTTACGGGTAATGATGCCCAAACCCGCTTCGGTATAAAGTGTAATCTTTTTATGCAGGGGGATATGTGCCGCAGTGGTAAGGCCGGCCACATTCATCCATACTGAATGTTCTTTCTGATCGCCATTTACATTTTTATACTTTACCCAATCCACCGGTCGCATATAGGTGATCTGTGCAGACAGCCATTTATTGAATTGATGCCCGTACAATACCAATCGCACTGCTGGCCTGGGTATCTGAACAGAGCCGGCTGTAAATCCATTTTCCAACTGTGCCATGGAGAATGGATAATGTATCATCCCCACGTTGATACCAAAGAATGAATTCTTCAGCGCACCGGGATATTGTATCCGGTGCTCATCAGGTTGCGCTTCGGATAAGAGGTGAATGCCCAGGAAACAAATCAACAATATGTGGTGCTGTATTTTCATGTTGCGGATCAGGTCCGGTGCTGCTTTTGTCAATCGCGGGAATGATGGTCTTCGTTGCTTATGATATTATTTATGGTGGTTATTTTAATCCTGCAACAGGCCGGTCAGGTTGAATGCTTCATCCAGCACCACCATATTCACCGGACGGCCAGGTTGCAACATGCCAAATACATGATCGATCTGCATGACTCTTGCCGGATACAGGCTGCACATGCGAAGCGCTTCTCCGATGTCGGCCACATTATTTTGTACCAGCAATTGAACCGCTTTGATCATGGTCAATGCAGAGCCGCTCAAAATTCCTCCGGCTTCATATTTGTCACCGCCAAGCTGGTGTTGGTAATATCCGGACGTTGTATCCGTTACCGCATCGGTGATCACAAAGAGCCGTTCCTGCATGGCTTTCTTCGCAATACGGACTGCAGCAAAATCCACATGATGTCCGTCAGGAATAATACTGGCCATTACGTGTGCATCATCCATGGTAGCTCCGGCCAGGCCAGGGGCACGATGCTGTAAAGGACTCATGGCATTGAATAAATGGGTGACGGTAGTGATGCCACGGGCAAAACCTTTTTTCGCTTCTGTATACGTGGCATTACTATGTCCGGCAGAAATTATAATGCCATTTGACCGGATCAGGTCCAGTATTTCATCTGTACACTGTTCCGGTGCCAGGGTTATCATCTTAATGATTCCTTTTCCGTAATCCAGGAATTCGGATACTTCCTGCTTAGTGGGTACATGTATCAGCGATTCCACATGTGCGCCCCGCCGCTGCGGGTGTATCCAGGGCCCTTCGATATGCAGTCCGCCAATACCTTTTCCACCTTCGGCCCAATAGTGGCGAATGGCATCGATACAGTTAAATACTGTTTCCTTTGTATTGGTAGCTACCGTAGGCAGGCAATACACGGTTCCGCCTTTATTACAGTGCTCATTCAATCGGTACAGGGAATCAGTTTCGGGATATACCGCAAGCAGCTTACCTGCTGCGCCATAGAGCTGCAGGTCTAAAAAGGCTGGTGCAATGATTTGTTCTGGAAACGGAATAACCGCAGTACCGGCATCCACGTCCTTCGATGGAATGATCTGTTCAATGATACCGTTGCGGGTAATAATAGCATGATCACTTAGCCAGGTTTCACCGGTAAATACACGGGAGGCTGTATATATTTTTCTTTCCTGCATGATACTGGTAAATGTACAACCTTGCAGGAATATCTCCGTTGTATGTGTACGTTGAATTGATCCGTAACTGTATCAGCCCGTAATAAACCGATACCCCACCCCCTTGATGGTGATGATCTCCAGCGAAGCATCTTCACGCAAATAACTGCGGAGTTTGGTGATATATACATCTAGATTACGGCTGTTGAAAAAAGAATCATTACCCCAGAGTAAATTCAATATGTCTTTCCGGTCAATGATCTTATCGCGGTTCTCATATAATAGTTTCAGCAATTCGCTTTCCCGGAAGGATAATTTTCGTTCTTCTTTTCCATAACAAAGCAATTGACGGTTTACCTGGAACTGGTATTTTCCGATCGTGGCCGATCCGCCGGTGATCTTCGGGGTGGCTTCAGCTTTATTGCGCAACAGATTTTGGATCCGTACGATCAGTTCCTCCATGCTGAAGGGTTTGCGTATATAATCATTGCCGCCAATAGAAAATCCCTTTACCACATCCTCGGTCTGGATTTTTGCTGTAAGAAAGATAATGGGCACCTCTTCATTCAGCAGTCGGATTTCATCGGCTATGGCAAATCCATCTTTGTTGGGAAGCATGATATCGAGTACACAGATATCCGGTTTGCAGGCTTTGAACACATCGAGCACACGGGCCCCGTCACTTTCCATAATCACTTCAAAGTGGCGGCTCTCCAGGCTTTCGCGCACGATCTTGCCGAGAAACAATTCATCTTCCACATATAAAACTTTTGCACTTTTCATGATGCCTGTTTGGGGAAATTGATAATGATATTCGTTCCTTTACCCGGCTCACTTTCCACGGCAATGGTACCCTTATGCTGTTTTACCACCTGTGCCACATAACTGAGGCCCAGGCCATACCCTTTTGCATTATGCGTATCGCCATGGGGCACCCGGAAGAATTTTTCGAATATCTTTTCGCGGTACTCCGGCGGTATACCGATTCCGTTGTCCTTTACCTGCAACTGTACCGTCTCTTCTTTTTCATCGAGCAGTATGGTGATCTCCGGTGCGGTACGGCTGTACTTCAGTGCATTATCCACCAGATTAAATACCACACTGAGCAGGTGCAGGCGGTCGCCCTTCAGGTGCAGGTCTCCATTGGGTATAACGGTAATGGTTGAACGAAATTTTTCGAGTTGCAGTTTCAGTGAAGTCACCACTTCCTGTACGACCGATTCCAGGTTGATGAGCTCCGGATGAAAATCCATTTCCTTTTTTTCAAACATCGACAGCTTCAGCACTTTATCCACCAGCAGGCTCAGCCGCTGCAATTCATTCGAGGAAATGTCCAGGTATTCACGGGTACGCACCGGGTCGTGCATGGCATTGAAATTCTTTAATGCTTCAATGGCCACTCCCACCGTAGCAATCGGTGTTTTTAGCTCGTGGGTGATATTACTGATGAATTCATTTTTCAATGCGGAAAGCCGTTGCTGTTTTACGAGGCTCCGGTACAGCAGTACAAAGGAAAGGATGGTGATACCCAATAATAAGAATGAAAATAAAATCGGTTGCCAGAGTTGTGTTAGCAGGTAGGGAAACGTGTTGCCGGTATGCAGCTCATAGGTAATGGGATGAGCAAAACCCACCGTTACCTGTCCCGGCACTTCTGCCCGCATGGTGGAATCCGTGTTGCGGGTGATCGTAAAGGGGATATTCAACTTCTGCTTTTGCAGCGCCTGTTGATAGGCCGAATCAATTTCACCGATGCGAAGCGAATCCTGCAGCGAATCTACCCCGAAAAGAAGCTGTATGATATGGTTTTCCGTTGTGCCATCTTCGGTGGGAATGGGCGGCAGCATGGGCGTATGTATTTCCCGGTTGAACACAACAGAATCGCCCTCTGTTTTATAGGTGTTGTTCATGGATATGATCATCCCGGTTTTCAGCTTCCCCTTCAGGGAATCATTCATCCGGGAGCGAATGACATTGATGGTGGAAACCATATCGGCGCGGTGTTGTTCCAGGGAGGGCTTCACCCCGTTACCTGTTTCCCGGATACTGATCTGTACTTTGTTTTTGCCGCCGGCACTATCTTTCTTTTGCCACTTGAAATTATCCAGTTTAAATTTTACAGCCTGCAGTTGGGTGATGGTTTTCTGAAACGCAGCCTCCGTTTTGATGGTCAGCGTTTTTTTCTCCCGGGCATAGTTCTGCATCAGCCAGTATACCTGGAAGCCGGTAATGCCTACAATGGCAATGACCATTAATATTGATAAAACCCGCAGTCTGTTCATTTCCTTTATTACACCACAAATGTAATTGTTTAGGGGTGCCCGTCAGAGGTCATTAACCTTTATTAACCTTAATGAAAGGTGGATTAACTTATATTGCCGTGTCCCCATTCTATTTTTGGGCATAAACAAAAAATCTATGAAGCATTTTTTTACAGCGGCCACCATTTTGGTGCTTGTACAAGGGGTATCGGCCCAGCAAAAAGAAGGAAAAGTTACTTACGAACGGGTTTCCACATTTGAAGCCCGGTTCAATATCAATGGCGTTGATCAGTCGATGCCGCAAACGCGGAAGGAAAATTTTGAACTGAATTTTGCCAATGGACAATCCTTATGGAAAGCGGGCGAACAGGAAAATGCCGATGATGGTGCCATGAGCGATAACGGAGGCGTACACGTGCGAATGATCGTGGCCGGCTCCAATGATGTGCTCTATACCCATCTCGACACAAAAAAGAAAACTGAGAAAAGAGAACTTTTCGATAAGACCTTTATCATAGATGATACAGTGAAAGCGCTGAAATGGAAAATGACCGGTGAAACAAAAACCATTCTCAATCATACCTGCATGAAAGCGACGGCCACCCAAATCCGGCAAAGCACCCGCATGACGATGGATAATGGTAAAATGGAGCGAAAAGAAATCACGGATACCCTTCCCATTGTGGCCTGGTTTACTGCAGAAATACCGGTATCTGCCGGACCAGCCGAATACCAGGGACAATTACCTGGTCTCATTCTGGAAATGGATGTGAACAATGGCAAGCAAACATTTGTAGCCAAGGCAATGTCGGAGAAAGCAGATGTGGCCAGCATCAAGGAGCCAACCGGAAAAAAACACTATACCCCGGAAGAATTTAAAATAGAACGGGACAAAATGATGAAAGAAATGCAGGAGAATATGGGTGGCGGAAACCGTCAGCTACGACTTAATTGATTCCGCAAATAGTACAGTCATGCCAGACGGGTTGTGTAATGCAGCCCGTTTTTTTATTGGCAAACCACTATCCTGTTTTATCTTTAAAGAACAATGATACAGCAGGATTTTGCCTACAACGTGGTACAGATCGTACAAAAAGACGCCGGGGTGATCGGGCTGGCTGCGGCCGGTTCATGGATCACGCAGGAGCTGGATGAATATTCGGATATTGATCTGGTGCTGGTAACAAAAGAAAAAATGGGCGGCAATAAAGAAAAGATGTTGCTGTATGCCCGGCAATTCGGCGATTTTATTTCTGGCTTTACCGGAGATCATGTAGGAGAGCCCCGCTTACTGGTATGCCTGTATGATAAACCCCTGCTGCATGTGGATATCAAATTCCTCACTCTTCCTGAATTTCACACACGTATTGAAAATCCCGTGGTATTATTCGAACGAAATAATAAACTGACGGATATTATCAACAGTACCGAAGCGGCCTGGCCGCAACCAGACCTTCAATGGATCGAAGACCGCATCTGGACCTGGGTGCATTATATAGCAGGTAAAGCCGCCCGGGGCGAATACTTCGAATGCCTGGACGGGTTGGGTTTTATCCGGGCAAGGGTGCTGGCGCCATTATTACAATTAAAAAGTAATACCTTACCCAGAGGATTGCGTAAGGTGGAAAAAAAGCTAACCCCGCCGGATCTGGAAAGCCTGAAGATTACCAATGCACAATACAGCAAAGCATCTATCATAAAAGCATTGGACAATACTATCAGTGTGTACCGGACATTGCGGCGAAAGCTATTCCCGCCGGAAATCGCATTACAGGCGAAAGCAGAAAAAAGAAGTATGGAGTTTTTTAAAAAAATTAAAGGCGATTAAAGTGATATCTAACCGTTATGAATAAAGTATATATTCTTTTTGCATTGATGCTCCTTTCATTTACCGTACAAAGCCAGGAAAAAACCATGGCAGAAAAATTGGTACAGGAGCAACTGGACGCCTATAACAACCGCGATATTGAGGCCTTTCTCAAACCTTACGATGATTCGGTGGCAGTATATATGTTTCCCAACCAGCTTTTATATAAAGGAAAAGCTACCATGCGCCAGGAGTATACGGGTATGTTTCAAAACACACCCGACCTGCATTGCAACATCATTTGCCGGATGGTACTCGGCAATAAGATCATTGATGAAGAGTCCGTTGTGTTCAACAAAAACAGACCGCCACTGCACGCTTCCGCTATCTACACCATTGCGAACGGGAAGATCGTGGCTGTGCATTTTGTTTCGGAACAACAATAGGGGCGGCTTTTACAATGGTATTTCCGGTCTGCCAGCAGAAACAGCTTGTTTCTTTATAAAATCTTTATACCCTTCCCCGGTCTTTTTATACCTTGCTTATACGGGCTGAGCTACCTTTGTTAGCTGATTTCATTACATGCTCTCCCAATTATCTCATACAAGTACAGGCAGGCAGATGCTGATGAGCATTGGCCTGGTGTTGCTGACGGCAGCCGGTTGCTACTTTGTATCCGACTATATCGGGTACCGATCCGTAGCGTTTATTTTGATGCTTATTGTATCACTGGCTGCTATTTTATTCGACATCGTACCCGTACTGCTGGCCGCATTGCTCAGTGCCCTTGTCTGGAATTTCTTTTTCATCCCCCCGCGATTCACTTTTCATATCGGATCTGCCGAAGACGGCTTTTTGTTTCTCATGTATTTTATCATTGCGCTGATCAATGCAGTGCTTACCGGACGTATTAAAAAAGCAGAGCAACTCATTCGGGAAAAGGAAGAGAAAGCAAAAACCGTAAAGTTGTATAATACCTTACTCAATTCGTTATCACATGAATTGCGCACGCCCATTGCCACGATAGTAGGGGCGGCGGATACGTTGCTCACGGATAAATCGGCGCTTTCAACTGAAAACAGGAAAGAGTTGACGGAGAATATTTCCATCGCAGCCCTCCGGCTCCATCAGCAGGTGGAAAATCTGCTGAGTATGTCAAGACTGGAATCGGGTTTCATTCAACTCCGTAAAGACTGGTGCGATATCAATGAACTGATCTATGCGGTATTGAACCGGCTGGAACAACCTTTAAAGAACCATCCGGTAACTGTATCGATTGCCGAAAACCTTCCCTTGTATAAACTTGATTATGGATTGATGGAGCAGGTGCTGTACAACCTGTTGTACAATGCAAGTCTTTATACGCCCGAATTCGCTCCGGTTACTATTTCCGTTACGGATGCAGCAGATAAAGTATTTTCCTTAGAACAAAATGCGCCCTCTGTATTAAAATCAGAAAATCACTCGCTCAGACTGGTGGTGGAAGACCGGGGGCCGGGATTTCCCGAAGGGGAAATTGAAAAAGTATTTGATAAGTTTTACCGGATACACCATTCCCGTACGGGAGGAACCGGGCTCGGATTGTCGATCGTAAAAGGCTTTGTGGAAGCGCATAATGGCACCATCCTGCTGGAAAATATTCCACATGGCTCACGCTTTACGATTAAAATACCCGCCGAAACATCTTACATTAATAATCTTAAAAATGAATAACGCTACGGTACTGGTCATAGATGATGAAATACAGATCCGCCGGTTGCTGGAGATCACACTCGAAAGTAATCAGTACCGTGTTTCGTCTGCCGCTACTGCGCGGGAAGGTCTTCGGATGGCTGCCAGTCACCCACCCGACCTGGTGATTCTGGACCTCGGGCTGCCGGATGAAAACGGACACACTGTATTACAGAAATTGCGCGAATGGTATACCCGGCCCGTGCTGATTCTGTCTGCACAAAGCAGTGAAGAAGATATTGTAAAAGCCCTCGACAATGGCGCCAATGATTACCTGGTAAAACCATTTCGTAACGGCGAACTGCTGGCGAGGATACGCTCTGCCCTTCGTAGCAATACAAACGATGAAAGCAGTTCCGTATTAATCATTGGTGAACTGGAGATCGACCTATCGGCAAGAACCGTTAAAAAAAACAATGTGGCGATCAAACTCACGGGCACAGAATATAAATTGCTCAGCCTGTTTGTACAGCAGGAAGGAAAGGTGCTTACGCATCAGTATGTATTGCGTGAAGTCTGGGGCCCGGGCTATATCAGCCAATCGCAATACCTGCGTGTGTTTATAGCCCAGCTCCGTAAAAAAATAGAAACCGATCCCAACCGGCCCACTTATATACATACAGAATCGGGGGTGGGATACCGGTTCGCCCTTCAGGAATAATTACAGTTACATAAAACGATAACATGAAATCGAATAACATTCATTCGAACAGGATTACTATTGCCTCCCTGCTCGTGGCCCTCGGCATCATCTATGGCGATATCGGTACCAGTCCGCTCTATGTACTCAAAGCCGTTGCCGGCAACAGAACATTGGATGAAACCTTAGTATACGGAGGTATCTCCTGTATATTTTGGACATTGGTGTTGCAAACTACAGTGAAATATATCTGGCTTACCCTGAAAGCCGACAATGATGGTGAAGGAGGAATTTTTTCCCTTTATGCGCTCGTGCGCCGCTATGGAAAAAAACTGGTGATCCCCACCATACTCGGCGCCACCACTTTATTAGCCGATGGCATTATCACTCCGCCTATTTCGGTGGCCTCGGCCGTGGAAGGACTGGAGGCCGTTGTACCGCATCTTCCCACTGTGCCGATTGTTATTTGTATTTTATCCCTGCTATTTTTCTTTCAGCGATTTGGTACACAAAAAGTGGGCAGTGCATTTGGACCGATTATGGTGATCTGGTTTTCGATGCTCTTTGTTTTAGGCGCACATCAACTCATGCTTCATCCGGATGTATTGCGCGCACTCAACCCCTATTATGCGTATGAGTTATTATCCCGTTATCCCGGTGGGTTTTGGTTGCTGGGCGCGGTGTTTCTCTGTACCACAGGAGCGGAGGCCCTTTATTCAGACCTGGGACATTGCGGCCGGAAAAATATCCGCATCACCTGGGCCTTTGTAAAAATTTGTTTGATGATCAATTACCTCGGACAGGCCGCCTGGATGATGCACCAGGGCGATCCTACGTTAGCGGGCCGCAATCCCTTCTTTGAAATTATGCCACATTGGTTCCTTATTGCCGGTATTTGTATTGCCACCGCAGCCACCATCATTGCCTCACAGGCACTCATCAGCGGCTCATATACCCTTATCAGCGAAGCCATGAACATGAATTTCTGGCCCAGGGTTACCGTACGACAACCCTCTGATATGAAAGGACAAATTTATATTCCCAGCGTGAACACCATTCTTTGGGCTGGCTGTGTGCTCATGATTCTTTATTTTAAAAACTCCACCCATATGGAGGCGGCATATGGATTTTCCATTACCGTTGCCATGATGATGACCACCATTTTGCTGAGCTATTACCTGATATATAAACTGAAGTGGAAAGTCTGGGTGGTAATGGCATTGCTGATCCTTTTTGCTACAGTGGAAACTTCTTTCTTTATCGCCAACGTGGCCAAGATCAAAGAACGATGGATGTTCCTGTTCTTTGAATTATTCATTTTCCTGGTCATGTATGCCTGGTTCAATGCACGGAAGATACTGAATGGTTTTACCCGCTTTGTAGACCTGGGTAAATATGCCCCGCTGATCAGTACACTAAGCGAAGACGATCAGATTCCCAAATTTTCCACGCACCTGATCTATCTTACCAAAGCCAATAGCCGGCACCAGGTGGAAGAAAAGATCATTAATTCTATTTTTGCAAAAAAACCCAAGCGGGCAGATGTGTATTGGTTTGTGCATATCCATCGTACCGAACAACCTTATACACTTTCTTACGATGTATCAGAATTGCTGGATGACAAAGTGATCAAGGTAACAATCAATGCCGGTTTCCGCATACAGCCAAAGACTGAGCTGTATTTCAAGAAGATCGTACAGGACCTTGTGAAAAAGAAAGAGCTCAACCTGCATATTCGGCCGGATGGCTCTACCCGTTACAATTCACAACCGGACTTTAAATTTATTATCATTGAAAAGTTTTTATCTGTCGAAAACGAATTTGCGCTGAAAGATGGTATACTGCTCAATACGTATTTCTTCCTCAAAGAGCTCGGACAAAGCGATGAAAAAGCATTTGGACTAGATAAAAGCGATGTGGTGGTGGAAGACGTTCCTTTAGTATATCATCCTGCACAGGTAGAAGGCCTGGCCAGGGTTAATAATTAAACAAGATGAAATATTTTCTCTTTTCTGCTGTGTTGTTGGCCTCTATGAATATGGCTGCTCAGGATAGCACGCGCACGAAGACTATTAACGTTTCCGGTTATGCGGAGATCTATTATCTCTACGGATTCAACAAGCCGTCAGATGGCATGCAGCCCTTGTTTCTGTATAGTCATAATCGTCATAATGAAGTGAATCTGAACCTCGGGTATATCAAAATTGCGCACCAATCTGCAGTAACACGAGCCAATCTGGCATTGGGTACAGGTACCTATTTGCAGGCCAATTATGCAGCGGAGCCGGTCGCTTTCAGAAATGTCCTGGAAGCCAATGCCGGCGTTAAATTGTCAAAACGTTCCAACCTCTGGCTCGATGCGGGCATACTTCCATCCCATATAGGGTTTGAAAACGCCGTCAGCAAAGATTGTCCCGTTCTTACACGCTCATTGCTGGCAGAGTCGAGCCCTTATTTTGAAGCCGGTGCAAAGCTGACCTATACTTCACCCAATGAAAAATGGGTATTTAGCGGACTGGTATTAAATGGCTGGCAACGCATAACGCGCCTCAGCGGAAACTCAGCCATGAGTGTCGGGATGCAGGTACAATATAAACCCAATGACCGGGTATTGCTCAATTACAGTAATTTTTCCGGTACCGATAAGCCCGACAGCAGCCGGCGAAACCGTTTATTTCATAACCTGTACAGTGTTTTCAAACTTGCACAGCGGTCCACACTTACATTGGGGTTTGACCTTGGCACCGAACAGGCATTTTCGGGTAGCCATCGCCGTTATACATGGCTGACACCTGTTGCCATTTATAAACAGGCCATTTCTGATAAATGGAGTTTTGCCGCCCGGGCAGAATATTACCAGGATCCACAGGGGGTGATCATCAGCACCAATACGCCTAACGGGTTTCGAACAACCGGGCTTTCGATCAACTTCGATTTCACACCCGTAAAAAACGCGGTATTACGTATAGAAGGGCGGTCACTTCATAGCAAGGATCCGATCTTTGCCATGAAGAGCGGTTATTCGAAAAACTATGCCTTTATTACTTCCTCCATCGCCGTGTCGTTTGATTAATTAGCCTATCGCGTGATGATGCGCATACCACCGCCACCACCTGCATTATTCAACCCCGTTTTACTCAGGCTGTAGGTAAAACTCAGCATACAAAAACGGCGGAGCGTTAGCACTTTTGAATCTTCAATATAGTTATTGCTGGTATTGCGGCTGATACCCACATTTTTATTCAGCAGGTCGCGCACGCTGAATTTCAATTCACCCCGGTTGAACTTGAGTACCTGCTTACTGATGCTGGCATTCCACAACGGTACTTTTGTATTGAATCCGGCGGCACGCTGACTATTGATCATATAATTGAAATCCGTAGAAAAGAAAAATCCTTTCGGCATTTGCCAGTCAACGGATGCCGTGTACTCCTGTGAAAGGAAATCAGCATTGAGTGCTGCCTGCAGGGAATAATTGGTCTTATTATAACTTATCCCTGCGCCGGCACTGATATTCAATTTATCATTGGGGTTAATGTCAAACCGGATATCCGGGCCTATGGTAACTGTGCGGATGGTGTTTTCGGTTTTATTGATGAACTGTTTGGTTTTATTGATACCAATATTGCTGCTTAAATCCACCGTTCCTTTCAGAAATTTCACCGGGCGGCCATAGCTAATACTGCTGTTAAAATTATAAACACCATTCACGTTCACCGGGCGGGTGGTGCGAATACCAGTTTGCAGATTTACTGAATCATAATTCACGATCTTGTTTTGGGTAAGCTGCATGTTTACAAAGCCAAACAGGTTTCTGTTTCTGAACGGACTGATCAATTGCAGATGTGTCATAATGGTATGATTGAACTCCTGTTTCAGATCGGGGTTGCCCTCGCGTATCAGCAACGGGTTGCTGTTATCGGGTACGGGTTGCAGTTGGGTAATGCTGGGCTGGTTGGTAGCGGTATTATACGAAACGGATACATTCTTAAAGCGGGAAAAATTATATTGAAATCGTGCGTTGGGCAATAAATTATGAAAGGTCTTACTGATCAACGAATCTTTGCTGCCGCTGATGATCTTTCCATCCAGCTCGGCGCGCTGCCAGCTTAGCCCGAATGCATAATTTAATTTTTTCTTTTGCGTACGCAGGCGAATGCCGCCTGTGGTATACCCATACGTATTCTCAAAGTCATTGCTCAGTATATTATTGATCTTATCAAACTTGCCACTGCCTTTATTATAATCCCAGGTTTGCTTTTGTGCGCTGTTTTTGGTATCGCTAATACCGGCACTGAATTCAAGCAGGGATCTTTTCCAGAGCGGTTCTGTATATACAGCGCGGGCCGTGTATCCGCGCAGGTCACCAGTTGTTTTGTTTTGCTGGTTCAGGGTGTCTTTCTTTTGCAGCGTACCGTTGGGAGTGTAAAAACTATTTACGGAACTAAGACTTCCATCGCCATTGCTCTCATTGAGGGTTGTTTGCAGCGACAACGAGAACGTTCTTCCTTTGCGGGCAAATTTTTTACGCCAGGTTATATCATTGCGGAAGGTATAGCCCTTATTATCACTGGTAGTATTACTAAATCCGTCGTTCGTGAGTGATTTGTTTTCGGCCATGGTCTGGTAGTCCGTCTGCGACCGGTTGTCTGTTTGCTGGTAGCTGAAGGAGGGCACCACACGGATCGTATTCATCGAATCGAGTTGATACAACAGGTTGAGGTTGAGACGATGATTATTGCTCAGGTTATCGCTAAATGCATTCTGATTATAGAAATAAGAGGAATCCGGGAGGAAATACTGCCGTTGAATATGGCTCTCCTGATTGGGGTTATAGCGGTTATAAAAATAGTTACTCTGCATATCGAGCTTCGTGCCGATGATATTATTATAATTCAACCCGCCGCCCCAGGCCGTATTGATACCACTGTTGCGGTTGCCGCCGCTGATACCCATGGCCGTTGCTTCATCTCCGGACATATTGATATTGATGTTTCCACCGCCACCCCGTTGCATTCGTGCCAGCTCGCCGGTAAAATTGAGAATATCCATAAAGGAAAATCCTTCCGCATTGGTGTTGTTGCCCATGCCGATGGCAGAAAACTGACGGGCTCCTTTGAAGGAATTGAGATTGAATTTTCCTTCATAGCGTTCTTTGGTACCGCCCCCTGCATTTATTTTTCCAAAGAGCCCTTTCTTTTTATCTTTCTTCAGTTTCAGGTTTATGGTCTTTTCATAATTACCATCTTCAAAGCCGGTGAGCTGAGCCTGGTCGCTTTGTTTATCATACACCTGCACTTTATCCACCGCATCTGCCGGCAGGTTTTTCGTAGCCACTTTCGGATCGTTGCCAAAAAATTCTTTGCCATCTACCAGCACTTTGGTCACTTTCTCTCCCTGTGCTTTGATGGTGCCGTCCTTTTCCACTTTTACACCGGGTAGTTTTCTGAGCAATTGCTCTACGCTGGCATTGGGCGGTGTTTTGAATGAACCGGCATTGTACTGTATGGTGTCGTTGATGAGTGTTACGGGCGGGGCCTCATTGGCCAGTACCACTTCTTCCAGCACTTTGGTCTTATCGCTGATGGCCAATTGTCCCAGGTCGGGATCTCTTTTTGCATCCGTTACGGAAAAATATTTATTGCTGTTGTGATAGTTTACATGGGTAATAAGCAACCGGTAGTCGCCGTTGGATAAACCTTTTACTTCAAAGCGACCATCGGCTCCGGTCATGGTAAACGCTACGAGCGAAGAATCCTTGCGGTCGAGCACCGTTACCGTTGCCGCCGCCACGGGCTGTTTACTGATGGTATCGAAAGCAATACCTTTTACAGACCCGTTCTTTTGAGCCCAAAGGAGAGTGGTCATAGATCCGAAAAGCAGCAGCAGTACAAATTTTTTCATAGCCTGTTAATTTCTTGTACGAAAATATTCATAGGTTATGAGTTTGTGGGTTAACAGGGCTTTGTTTAATGTTAATCAAGGTTAAAAAACAGATAATAGTTAAAAGTGAACAGATGATGGTTTTTTTTGATGTAGGGGTCTTTTGTAAGTTACTACAATTCGTTTTTGGGGGTGAGTGGCCACAGCTCCTTTCTTTATTAATTTTAGTCCCGAAACCTGTTTTATGGGATTAGATACCGTTGAGCTTATTGTTGAGTTTGAAAAGTTTTTTCAAATTGATATTCCAAATCGGGAAGCTGAAAAAATGACAACAGTCCGGCAGGCAACGGATACCATTGCCCGCCTACTGCATATTTCAGCGACAGAGGCCCCGTTGCGCGACCATTACTTCGGGCTTATCCAATCAGCCCTGAGTGCCCATACCCCTGATAAGCCGTTCACGTTGTCTGCGAATATTGCCCCTTATCTTTCAGCCGGTGATGAAGAACGGTGGAAAAAACTGGATTCCACATTGGGCCTTCCGGTTCACCGTGCTGCTATGAGGCAATCTGCGCCCGCCAAAAGCAGTTGGTGGAGAAAACATATAATGGTGTGGTTACCTGCTTATGATTGGAATAACATTACTGTAGATGATTTTATACTCGCATTTTGTGCCAGCCAGTATGCTAGGATACTAAGGAAAGAGAAGATAACAAACTACTATGAGATCTTAGTGGCTGTAACAGGCATTACGGTCAATAAAGCGGGAGTAGATTATTATGAGGTAAGTCCGGACAGTTCGTTTACCAGTGATCTTGGTTTGGATTAAAATATTAAAAAGATAATGTAAATTTGATCAATGGGAGTCCCTAAACGAAAACATATCAATCCACCCCGTACAGCATTGGAAGTATATGAATTGCTTCCCCTTGGTACTCCCGCCGAGGTTTTGCACAATACAATCTTTATAAGTCCGGCCCCTTCGTTTGAACATCAGCGGTTAATTACTTATTTATCCCGCTTAATCGACAATTACGCAGCAGAAACTAATTTGGGTATCACAGTTGTTGCACCCGTGGACGTATATCTGGATGAAAATAATATCGTACAACCGGATATTCTTTTCCTTTTCAATAGTAGTTTAAAACTCGTCAAAGGCGGAAAGGTAATGGGTGCGCCGGACCTGATTATTGAAGTGCTTTCTCCCGGCAATGAAAAACACGATCTGGAAAAGAAAAAAGTGTTGTATGAAAAGTCGGGTGTAAAAGAATATTTTATCATAGCGCCCAAGACCAAAACGGTGATCAGTTATTACCTCGGCAAAAGCAGGTATAGTAAAGGGACTCCGGTAAAAGGTAAGATCCGCAGCCGCCTGCTCGATACCACCATCAGCTTCTGACCCATCAGGCTTTTCGCCGGATCCATTTTTCAAATCGCGCGAGGAAATCTTCTTTTCTTCGGGTGGCAACGGGTATCTCCTTCCCGTTTTCGAGTATCACATCTCCGCCGCTTCCTTTGATGTATTCTTTGATATAACTGAGGTTGATGATGTACTTATCGTGGATACGGGTAAAATTGTGCTCCGGCAATAATTTTTCATACTCACCAAGCTGTCTCGATACTATTATCTTTTTATCATTGCAGAGGTAAAAATGAGTATAGTTCCCGCTGCTTTCGCAGTACATGATCTCTGCGATCTTTACAAACAGTAACCCGTTGGCGGTGGAGAGTGGTATTTTATCCGGTGCCGCCTGCTTGGTATTTTGTTCCAGCAGGGAAAACAAGTTTCGGTTGATCGTCTTCTCCTCTATACGTTTGGTGGCCGCCTGTACCGCGCTGATCAGTTTGTCTGTATTGATAGGTTTGGTAATATATCCTGTAGCATGATGCTCAAAGGCCTCCACGGCATAATGGCTATAGGCCGTTACAAATATCACTTCAAAGGAAACGGGTTCCAGTTTTTTCAGCAGATCAAATCCGTTCATATGCGGCATTTCCACATCCAAAAATACCAATTGCGGCCGCAATGTTTCTATAAGGGTAAGTCCCTCGCGGGCATCCGCACTGGTGGCTGCTACCTGTACATGGGCACAATGCATACCGAGCATTTGCTGCAGCAGCTTTATATTTTTTTCCTCGTCATCAATAATGATACAGTGTATGGTAGTCATGTTCTACTCAGGGTTTTAATTCCGGTGGTATTCTTAAAATGATGGTGGTACCCAGGCTATTTCCTTCCGCATCAGTCTTATCAATGATTTCCTGTTCTATATGGTATAGTTCGGCCCGCCTCCGGGAAATGCTCATTCCGCGACCCTGGTACTCAATATGGCGGCTGCTTTTTAATTCGGCCGCTTTTTTACGACCTATTCCATTATCTGAAATAGTACATACCAGTTTGTCCGCTTCCATTGCTGCGGTAATACGGATAATGCCCTTTCTGCCCTCCAGGAATCGTATACCATGGCGTATCGCATTTTCCACATAGGGTTGCAGCAACATGGCGGGTACAAAAATATTTTTATGATTTGAAATAGTCGTTGCATCGATCGTATAATCAAACTTATCGCTGAACCGCAGTTTTTCCAATTGTAAATAATTGTCGAGGTATTTTACTTCTTCTTCCAGTGATATCACGGCTGCATCGGAATTATCGATCGTGCTGCGCATCAGTTCAGAAAACCGGTCGAGGTAGCGGTCGGCCTGTGCATAATCTTTGTCATAAATAAATCCTTTGATCGAATTGAGACAATTGAATACAAAATGGGGATTGATCTGTGCTTTCAGAGCCTGCATTTCCAGTTCGGCCAGCTTTTTCTCCGTTGTGATTTTTTCAATGGCCTGCTGCTGGCGGATCCTGTTCCTTCGTTGTACAATGAAAAGGATGCCGCCAAATAATAACAAGACGATAGCCCCGCGAAACCAACCACTTTGCCAAAATGGTGTTTTAATATGAAAACTGATTTCAGCCACTTGTGAAGAGGGAGTACCATCTCTTTTTATACTCCGGATACGGATGGTATAATGGTCCGGCGGTTGGTTTTGCAACGACAAGGTGTTATTCTGCGCCCGTATCCATTCGCGGTTGTTGATGCTGTATTCAAATACCGGGTTGAATCCGGTAAGGTCCACTGCAGAAAATTCGATCAGCAGGTTATTTTGCGAAAAGGGTAAGGAGTAAGATGCCAATACCGCCGTATCTGTATTGTTGACCGACACCCGTGTAATGAACGTGGAAATATCTGCCAGGGGCAATTGCAACGTTGCCGGCATATAGCTGATACCGCCGGTGGTGGCAGCAAACAATGTGTCGTTCTTTATCACCACATCATTCACCTGGTCGCCGATCAGCCCGTCTGCACTGCTGAAATACATATTGGTATAGGTAAATGCGGTGCCGTTGGTTGTATAGTACAGGCGGTTGAGTCCCTTATCCGTACCCACCCATACTTCTCCGGGCTGGTGGCTGTACATCACTTTACATACTTTTCCGGGAATGATGGTTCCCAATGGTATCGCGGCCAATGGTTTTCCATTTTTTAATACCAGAATGGAATCAGAACTCCGGCCGATCCACAATAAACTGTCTTTGGTATTCACAATAGAAACCACGCGAAACGTAAGCGCCTTATAGTCTTTTCCGAAATAATACAGTGAGTCCTTGTCTTTGCGATAGAGGCCGTCAATAGATCCGATATATACCCGTTGCTGATCATCGGTGCCAATGGCCGTGATCCGTTTCAATATACTGTCTGTATACGATTTTGTCCGGATATTATAATAAAACAATTGCGCATGGCCTCCCATCAGCAGTATAGAATCGTTGAGCTTGTAAGCCGCCTTTGTCGATTTATTTTTCAAACCGGCAAAGGGTTCTTCTACTGCATATGTTTTTTTATTGAGTAAGAATGATCCGGTTTGCGTAGCCACATAGATCGAACTTCCCATATCCAGAATATTCCGCACCCAGGTATCTGAACTGTTTTCCGGTGTGTTGAGTAATATCTTTTTGATTGAGTACAGTCCGTCATACACATATAGTTCGCCCCGGTTATTACCGGCAATTATTTTATCTGTTTTTAAAATGGCGTTGAAGTTTTTTATGAGGTCTTTATTCTCCGTAAACGAAGAGATCCTTCGTTGTTGTATTTTAATCAGCCCTTCGTCTTTGGTGGAAAGCCAGTAATTGCCATTGTGATCTTCCATTACATTGCGTACAATGAACTGGCTGAAAATATTTTCTTTCAATTGAAGGGTGGTGGCGTCCACCGTATAGGTATTCCCGCTAAAGGAGGTCACGGCGAGGTCCTTTCCCGCGCGGCACATTACTTTCAATGTAAAGGGATATTGCTGCTGTTGCCGGTATTGAATATTCCCATCCTTATCAACGGAAAATTTAACGATACCGGTTGGCTGCAGTATATACAGGGTATTATTAAAATATTCACTCCAGTTGAAGTTGTAACCGAAATAAGCAGAACGGGTAACTCTTCCCTTTTCAAAATACCGAATCGAATCCCCGCATACCACCATGTATTTATCCGGCTGATAATCCAATATCAATTCCGGTTTACTCTTTACACTATATACTTTGGGCCAGGCGGTTACTTTTCCATTCTTTGAAATATACACATCCTTATCATTATTGCAGAATATCACTCCGCCCCAGCGCAGCGGGGCAGATATGCTGGTATTGCCCATTTCGATTTTATCGAGTTCGCGGTCCGTATCGCTGTTCTCAAACCGGTCTTTTTTCTCGTTATAATAGGCGGGTTTTTTTCTAAAGGATAGAGCCCAAACAGTGCCGCTGGTATCGAGTATCAATTCTGTTACCTCATTATCGGGCAAACCATCGGTAGTATAATAATTCCGGAAGGAGCGTCCATCGTAGCGGCTGAGACCGCTTTCGCCGGCCACCCATAAGAATCCTTTTTTGTCGATGATGGTTCGATAGATGGAGTTGGAGGGCAACCCTTCCCGGGTGGTGTACCGGATCACCTGCCGCGTTTGTGCGGGTGTGCGTATCGACATTACGACGCAAACCAGCAATAGTATGGTGCGGAAGGAACGGTTCATGTTACTTAAATATATAAAATGCCGGGGAGATTGGCGGGCAGGGATGGAGAATGGGCAGATATTATTTTTCCCTGCGCAGGATTTATTTATTCAGGCTTCCGTGAAACTGGATTTTTACCGGCAGGTAGTATTCTTATTTCTTTTTATATACCGGTACGGTACTGCAGGGTTCGCCGTACATGATGCTTTTGGCCACCGGGCGCAGCAATTTGGTGATCTCCATATATACAAAATCCGCTATGGGGGTTTCGCCACAGCCTTTGATCACCACCCGTTTATCGGCATATTCCTGTACATCAATGGCGGAGAGGTTTTTGATGAACCGGGCTTTATGCAATTCTTTTTCATCGCCCATTACAAATTCACGGGCCACCGGTTGCAGATATGAAGCCACCAGCATCCAGGCCCATACGGGAATGATGGCGTCGGCGGAGCAGGTGAGGGCCACGTATTTGTCCTGATACACCGACCAGTCCATACTCTTCAGGGCTTCACGAAAGTCCCTTTCCTTAAGGATCATACCCATGAACAGGTAGTCCTTCATGTCAAATACGGCGGTTTCCCCCCCGGGATACCAGGTTTCCAGATCCAGGGTAATGAGCCCGCTTTCTGCCACTTTATTTACAAATGCATCACTCATGTTTGTTTCTCCGTATACCGCAACTGATCCGTAATTGTTGATCGGGTGATAAAATTACAATTAGTTCGGGGCTACTGTTTGCGGAATCCGCAAAAAAATACCCCGGAGTGGTTGCTCCGGGGTTGTTAGTATTGGTTGCTGATATCTTACATATGGTCTGCTCGTTTGTCTTTTATCGTTGCAGATCCGCGAAGTATATTCAGCGGATAGAACTGTGTCTGCGGATTCATGGCGCTCTGCTTCTTCTGATCGGTCTGTCCTTTGCGCTGCAGGTTGATATCACCATTTGCCACCGGAGTGGTGGTTACATCATCCACACGCACTACATACACACCATTCACACCTTCGAGGGCTTCACCAACTACTTTTCCTTTGTTGGCAGTATTGAAAGAAGCGCCGATCACTTTTGGCTCATATCCCAGTTTGCTGGATGCACCTGTCATACGAACGCTGTCGGCCACTGTTATTGGTTTTCCACCTAATGCAGCCGCTGCTGCTTCCAGAGTGGTTACTTTTCCGATCTTTTGTTTCAGCATCTGTGCTTTCTTTTTGTTGCGGAGGGTTGGCTCCACATACATACGGGCTCTGCTGGCGCTCATCAATCCTTCTTTTTCCACTTCTGTAACGATAGCCACCACATAACTGGTTTCTACATTCGTGGGTTTCAGCACCTCGCCTTTTTTAGCTGCATAGATCTCTTTTACAAATGAGCGGGAAGAACCCAGGCCGGTAATATCAGAAGCAGTAGGACTAATATTGCTGGCCGTGGCTTTCTGATAACCTTTCGCTTTCCATTCTTTTTCATATACTGCATCAAACGACTTCAAATCTTTTACATCTGCAGCAAATTTGTTGGCGTTTTCGCTGGCGGTATTATCGGTTTCTTTGCTCGCTTCAATGGGTTTGAACAGGTATGCTACTTTATATCCGGGGCCGCTTCCTTTTTGCGACAGCACTTCCATATAATGGTAACCGAATTCGGTTTTCACCACAGCTTTGCTGCCTACGGGCTGCATAAATGCGAAGTCGTTGAAGGGAGGCACCATTTGACCAGAAGGGAAATTCTCATACACACCGCCTTTGTCTTTACTGCCTCCGTCATCTGAATATTTTGCACAAAGTGTATCGAAGTTGGCTCCGCCGGCAATAGCTTTTTTAATACTGTCTGCCAGTGCAAATGCGGATGCTGAATCACGGCCGTTTTGTGTGCTGATCAGTATGTGGCGCACTTTCACAGAGTCGGCCATTTGGCGCACACCTTCCATGCGGGCCAGGGCATAAGTGCTGCCATCAATATAAGGACCGTAAATGCTGCCTACCGGCGTTCTGAAAATAGAATCTTTGGCAGCGATCTGGATCGTTTTTCCATTTACATATCCACCGTAATAAGTGGTAACACCCTGATTCAGCAAAAACTGCTGCACATTATCAGTGGTATCAAATTCTGCTTTGAGATTCAGCAATGCATCTTTAGCAACAACACTGTCTGAAGCAGACGGATTAGCACTGAAGCTTACATACGTAATGCCACGGCTTTCCTGTTGTTTATAGATATCCTTGAATTTGCTGATATATTCCACGATCTCTTTGTCTTCTATTTTGATCGTACTATCGGGTATGCTGGTGTACGCTTCGTTTACATAAGATACACGCGACATCAGGCTCTGATCTGCATTTTGTTTTTCTGCATACCAGCGGGGATAGTTCACGCTGTTGGCCAGCAATGATACATATTTATCCTGCTTGCGGTTTTCCTCCAGGCTGCTTACATAGTTGTTGAACTGTGCTTTTTGTTCCGGGGAGGTTTGCTTATTCTTCAGCATCTCATCGATGGTTTTTTTTGCCTTGATACCATCGTATTTGCCGGAGGCAGAATCAATGAACTGATTTTTTATATCGTCAGGAGGATTGCTGCCATAGAGGTAATCACCCATTTCTTTTTTGGTAACAGTGATACCCAGTTTAGCCAGCTCATCTTCCAACAGTACTTTGGCAATAGACTGACCCCATGCCTGCTCACCTGCCTGCTGATCCATCTGCGCACTCTGGGGATATCCCTGTGAACGCATATTGTTTTTGTTGAGCTCAAGGTTCTGGAGATAGTCTTCATACCTGATATTGTGGCCATTCACTGAGCCGACACTATTCGACGTGCTTCCACCGCCACTACGGGACTGACTTTGAAAATAGTCGGTAAGAATAAAACCAATCAGCGCCAGGGCAATAAGCACCACCGTTACTTTCGCGTACTTATCCCTGATATCCTGGATTATAGATGACATAGTATACCTTATTTTAAAAGGATGGCAAAAATAGGGTTTTTGGGGATATAATGTGGATATACCGGGCAGAAAATAGCCCCCAATTATGTAAAAAGCCCATCCCGGATCGGAACAGGCTTTTTATAATATTAATTGTTGATTATTAATTACTTACAAAAATCCTTTTTAAACACTCAGCCGCGACATCCAATTTTCAAATCAGTTAATCTCCAAATTGATCAATTTCCAAATCGAAATACTCATTTCTTCTTCGGATGGACCAGTTTCATTTCCTGCACCAGGTGTCCGGCCCCTGCATATTTATCTACTATAAACAGCACATACCGGATATCCACCATGATATTGCGGCAAATAGAAGGGTCATAATTGATATCGCTCATCGTGCCTTCCCAAACCCGGTCAAAATTCAGGCCCACCAGATTGCCATACGCATCCAGTGCCGGGCTTCCGGAGTTGCCGCCTGTAGTATGATTCATAGCGATAAAACATACCGGCATTTTTCCATTCTTTCCATACTGGCCATAATCTTTACTGGTATATAACTGTCGCAGTTTTTCCGGCACATCAAACTCATAATCGCCCGGTTTGTATTTATCCATCACGCCATCGAGATAGGTATAAAAATCATACTTCACTGCATCCCGTGGATTATAGCCTTTTACATTTCCATAGGTTACCCGCAAGGTACTGTTGGCATCCGGATAGAATTTGCGTTCCTTCATTACTTCCATCTGTGCCTGCATGTACGTACGATTCAGCTTATTGATCCCCGTCTGTATCTCATTCAGTTTTTTGGATACAATGTTGGAATAGGTGGCCACCATATCCGTATATAATCGAATGGCCGCATTGTTCTTATAATAGGCCAGTACTTCTGAAGATGGTTTTTCCAGCATGGCCATCGTGGCGGTTTTATCATCCAGGTCCACCGAATTATATAATCCAGATGCCAGTTCCGAAAAATCATTGCCCGCCACTTTCAGTTTTTCGCGCAGCATGGGTGATTGATAAATTTCTTCCTGGTCGTTGACATACATTTTCATCAGTGTGGCAAATAACTGCTGGTCCACGGTACCATTGTATTCTTCATAGAGACCGCCCAGTTGTTCCTTCACCTGTTTCAGTCGCGCCTGGTATCCTTTCTCCCCGTCTTTATCATAGGCCGTCTTTAGTGAATTGATCCAGCCGGCGATCGTGAGTAATTCGATCTTTGATGCGATCTCTGTATAATAATCGCGTGCATAACCATAAGGTTTCAATTCCGCATACAGAGATCCCAGGTTTTGCAACAGGTCGCCATACTGTGTTTTCCATTGCGGATTGGCATTTACGCGTTGCTGAAACAAAGCCTCATAAGCCAGTTTTTTCGCCAGTGCATTGGTACTGGTAAGGCCCAGCACTTCTCCCTGCCATTTTTTATATGCATTTTGTATGCCGGCATATTTGGCCGCATACTGTATTTTAATCTGCTCATCTTTCCGCATAAATCCGTCGATCACACTCAGCGCTTTCTCCCGGATACCGATCTTGGCCGGATCATTTACTTTCATGATCTGCTCCACGGCAGCCGAATGTAAATACTGCGTGGTACGTCCGGGAAAACCGAATACCATCGTAAAGTCACCTTCATTCATACCATCCAGCGAGATGGACAATGATTTTTTCGGTACATACGGCACATTATCGGGTGAGTAATCGGCCGGTTTATTATCCTTGCCTGCATAGATGCGAAACATAGAAAAATCGCCGGTATGGCGGGGCCACATCCAGTTGTCGGTATCTTTTCCAAAATTGCCAATGGCAGAAGGCGGCGCTCCAACCAGGCGCACATCTTTATAGGTTTCCGTTACAAATAAATAATACTGGTTGCCATCAAAGAAGGCGCGGATAAAACTATCCTGGTAGCTCTCGCGCTTTACATCTTTGCGGAGCTGGGCTATATTCTTGTCCACCAGAGATTGTCTTTCACTTTCACTCATGGTGGCATTCACCCCGTTGAGTACTTGTTTGCTTACATCATCAATACGCACGATAAACGTGACAAATAATCCCGGGTTAGGAATTTCTTCTCCATAGTTTTTGGCCCAAAAGCCATCCCGTATATAATTATGCTCCAGCGTGGAGTGATTTTGTACGGCATCGAAGCCGCAATGGTGGTTGGTAAGCACCAGACCTTTGGAGGAGATCACTTCACCGGTGCAGAAACCGCCAAAACTCACAATGGCATCTTTCAGGCTGCCGCTATTTATATTATATATATCCTTTGCCGTGATCTTCATGCCCATGGTCTTCATCTGTTTTTCGTTCAGCTGCTGTAGAAAGAGGGGCAGCCACATACCTTCGTCGGCACGGGCCAGGAGTGTAATAAAGGAGAGACCGATTACGGTAAATACGTATTTAATCCATTTCATATCGCAATTTTTATAACCTTAAAAGTAAGAATTTTACACTGTCAATCGGTGAATAGCGCTAAACGGTCATAAATTATAAAAATTAGTATTATCAGCATCCGCTGTTAATTTAATATGAAGCCCGGAAAATTGATTGAGCAAAGTCCTGTATTAAAAAGAAGTTACCATATCGCATTTATTTCTACTATCAATAATCGGATAATGGTCATAAATCAAGCATTAATGGAAGGCCTGCTGAATTTTTTATCCCCGCCGCACTGTTAATTACCGCATTTTGATGTGGATATCCCCGTGTGAAACGTGGATATGAAACGGGATGATTGGAAACGAAAATGTGGATGACGTTAACTTTCTATGAACCCGTGGAGTAATCAACGATTTGTGCAGGATTTATACACAGGGGTTCGGACTGTGTAGATGGATGAAGTTTTGCACGCCGATCATCCACATAGATGTGAATAATGCGCTGAAACAAGGCAGGGTCCATAAAACAGAATGTGAATTACGGTGTTATAAATGTGGATTACGATAAATAATTATTTTTGTAAAACAGTTTATCCACGAATCCACAGCTGTAATAATAATATACTTTTTTTAATAAAAATATATTAATACTATTATTGTATTAAACGCCCGTTCGAAAAAAATTGTTTTGAAAAATTGTAATGCTTGTGGGAATATTGCTGTCTCGAATAACGGATCAGGGATAAACAAGAAATTTTTTCAGCATGAACAACGACACACTGGATATCGCAAAAAAAAATGTGGAACTCCGCGGTTTTCTCGACATTGATCTCGACCCTACGCTGGATTTGTTTGCCGCTATTGAGCGGTTGAAAAAAGAAAAAAATGCAGTAGTACTGGCGCATTACTACCAGGAGCCCGATATTCAGGATGTGGCGGATTATATCGGCGATAGCCTGGGCCTGGCCCAACAGGCGGAGAAGACCAATGCCGATATGATCGTATTTGCCGGTGTGCATTTCATGGCGGAAACGGCCAAGATCCTCAATCCTTCCAAAAAAGTGGTGATTCCCGATCTCAAAGCGGGTTGTTCACTGAGCGACAGTTGCCCACCACCGCTTTTCAAAAAATTCAAAGAGCAGCATCCCGATCATATCGTGGTGAGCTATATCAACTGCAGTGCCGGCATCAAAGCGCTGAGCGATGTGATTGTGACCAGCAGCAATGCCCGGGTGATTGTGGAAAGTTTTCCGAAGGACCAGAAGATTATTTTTGCGCCGGATAAAAACCTGGGAGCCTACATCAACAAAGTGACTGGTCGTGATATGCTGTTGTGGAATGGTGCCTGTATGGTACATGAGATCTTCAGCCTGGAAAAGATCACTAAACTGAAAGTACGTCACCCTGAAGCCAAACTGATCGCCCACCCCGAATGTGAGGAACCCATCCTTCGCATAGCAGGCTACATAGGTTCGACCACGGGCCTTTTGAAATACACACAGACCGATGCCAGCCAGGAATACATCGTGGCAACAGAGACTGGTATCCTGCATCAGATGATGAAGGCCTCGCCCAACAAAACATTTATACCCGCTCCACCCAACAACAGTTGCGCCTGCAACGATTGTCCGCACATGAAGCTTAATTCCCTGGAGAAGCTCTATCTCTGTATGGAATTTGAATTGCCGGATATTATTATGGATGAAGAATTAAGACTTGCGGCATTGAAGCCGATACAACGGATGTTGGAGATTAGTGCGAAGGCGGGACTTTGAGTAGTGAATAGATAAAAGTGAAAAACTAAAAGTTGCCCTATAAATCAAAGAGATTTTATAGGTACTATATTTTCCTGTTTTATAAGAGTATCTCCTTATTACACTGGTTTCAGGTGTACAGTACAATTTGCTTTTAGCTTTCTTATGTCTTAGTATAATTATTTATATTTAAGATAAGATAGCCGATGTTTTAGCATACTGGTAGGTATGCTTTTACAGGGCCTCTATTATATTCGTGAAATTCAACCACCAGCATTATGACTTCAGATTATGTAAAATCCTTAATAGATAAAGCCTATGAAGAAAAGGCAGCATTTCTGGACCTGGGTAATTGCGGGTTGACGGAAGTGCCGGAGGAGATTGTGAAGCTGGCGCCCTGGTTGAAGGGGTTGAATTTTGGGAGGTGGTATATTCAAGATGGTAAAGCAATAGATTCTGTAAATAATGCTTCAATAAATATAATTGGCGATTCCAATTCTTTACTGCTACTGCTGCAGTTATCCGTTTTAAAGACGTTGTATATCCGCTCTAACAGTATAGGGGAAAAAGGCGCTAAATATGTTTCTCGGTTGAATGGTTTGACGAGTTTGGATATCCGCAATAATAGTATTTCTGAATTTTCTACTATAGAAATTTTGCTGAGAGAGCTGCCGGCACTCAGATATTTCGGTTTTTCAGCTAATTCTATTTTGGGATTCCCTGAAGGGCTTTCCACTGATTTAGTTTCTTTAAAAAATTATTTTGCTGCAAAGGAAAAACAACCCAATAGCCGGGTTAAACTGGTGCTTATTGGTAATACTACGGCTGGAAAAAGCAGCCTGGCCAATTTTTTGGTAAAGCAGAATTTTAATGTAAAGATCAATGACCGGACACATGGTATCCTGTTATGGCAATGGAAAGTAAAAGAGATAGACTTACAGGTTAATATTTGGGATTTCGGAGGTCAGGATTATTTTCATGCTACGCATAATATTTTTCTTAATAGCAAAACACTTTTTTTACTCCTGCATACTTCTTTTGAAATTCATATGTTGAGTGATAAAGCTGAACCAGACCAATGGCTGCCCGAACAGTATTGGTTGGGAAATATCCGGGATATTTCAGATAATGAATCCAGGATATGGTCTGTGCGAACAAAAAAGGATAAGGAGGCTTCTCCGGAAATTGTATCCCCATTAAAAAACAAGTATAATGTTACCGGAAATTTTGAGATATCGATACAATATGCTTTTGACGCGTATCAGTCTGGTAAAACAAATACAGATTATGAATTTTTTTATAAGAAATTAATTGAGGAATTGAATAGCTGGTCAGCAGAAATGCTTCCTTCTGCATGGATCGATATTCGTGATATTTGGTTGGACATTTGGAGAAAGGATTTTCTTTGCCTGGAAAAGGATAGATTTTTTAGCTTATGCGAAAAAGCGCTTGAAGCTAATCAAACAAAACTCTCTGATTTCAGGCTTACAAAGGAGGATATGCTCCGGCACTTTCGGTTCACCGGTGAAATTGTAATGTTTAAAGAACAACCTGGTTTAGAGGAAATTGTTTTTATTGATCCGATAAGACTCACAAAAGAATTATATACCACAATACTGGATAAAAAAGTAAAAGACAATAGAGGTATTTTTAATATAGAAAAATTTTCATTTGAGAAGAGAAGCGAGATTGAGCTTTATTGCAATGTGCTGATGGCTTATGGATTAATTTTCAAGAATCAGCAAAATATGTACGTGGTTCCACAATACCTGCCGGTTTGTGATGCTGAAAACCGTTTGTTAATGGGATATACTCTTCAGTTGGTTATTCGTTTTCCCGACTATATGTCTCCAGACATGATGAGTCGGTTTATTTCTAAATATGCGAATAAGGATTCCACAGGTGAATATTGGAAAAATCTGGTAGCTTTTGATTTGTATAATGTAAGCACGGTTGTAAAGTTTGATAAAACGGGGAATAAAATATTTATTTATATTTCGCGTGAATCAAGTGAAATTGTGTTCTCCATATGCAAAGAAATTTATCTATTTGTTGCTGCCAGGCTATTTGATAAAGGACAACGGCACTACAGGGATTTGAACTTGGGTTATGAAGATTTTTTGACAGGGCGAACGGATAACACTAATCGGGATATATTTCAAACAAACGCTGACATTGAGTTGTCGATTGATAATTGTAATTTCTTATCAGTTAGAGATATTAAAGCAGGCATCAAGCCCGATAGGGAGAATCCTTTTTCAAAGACATTTAAAAAACTACCCGAAATTTTGGAGTATATTTTCGATGCTTATCTTATTTACCGAAAAAAAGTTTGCATTATTTGCAGCGATGCCGATAGTGTGCACAGAAACACTCTCTATCAGCATCTAAAAACTCTTGAACAATCTGGAAAAATATCACTTATTAACAGGGAAATTCAGGCTGGAGGTTTTCACCCGGAAGAGGTAATTGCTTTGTTTGCTGGTATAGACTATGTTTTTTTATTACTTAGCGCTGATCTTTTTGCTATGGATGAAATAATGAATAAAGTTAATTCTGATCTGAAAAATGGTAATTCCGACTATTGTTTAATACCTGTTTTCCTTCGGGCTTGTTCATATCAATTTACTATACTCAATTTAGTATGTGAAAATTATGGTTTGCCGAGAAGTAAGCAATTTATTCTTAGAAATGAATCTGTTCATGTAGATACTGGTTTTCGTGAAGTGGTGGATGATTTCGAAAAACTACTTAATTAATGTTGTGCTGATTTTTTCAAAAACACTTCCGCCATCATACACCTTACACTCCCACCTTCCACCTGCTCGATCACGGGTATATCCATTACCAGTAATTTGCCATAGGCTTCCAACTGATCCCGTTGTTCTTTGCGGAGGGAAGAAAAAGCTGTCTGGCTTAGTACAATGAATTTTTCTCCGCTGGTATTTTGTACCTGCAGCATATTACCGGCAAAGGCATGCATCTGTTCCCGGGTAATGGAGATGATACTATGTTGTGTGGATTCCAGCAACTGCCGGATGGCGATCAGCTCCCATTCTTCTTCAATAGACTCTTCGCATAGCACACAAAACGCATCGCCCAGGGCCATCACCACATTGGTATGGTAAACGGGCATTCCGTTTTTATCAGTCGCCAGGAATACGATGGCCTGAAACCCATTGGTGCCGGCATATTTTTCCAACACCGACAGACTGGTGCGCTCCGACATACCGGCATAGATCATTTTATTTTCATGATCGATCACCATACTGCCGGTGCCTTCGAGAAAGCGGCCTTCTACTTCGTATTCACTCCAATCCTGTATAGCTGTTACGGTAAATTTTTCTTTGATCTGCTGTAATATATCCTCTCTTTTTTCCAATCTTCGGCTGGGTGCATACATGGGAAATACAGATACGATTCCTTCCGGCGAAGTACTGATCCAGTTATTGGGAAATATTGCATCGGGCTTGGCGGGATAGGGACTGTCTTCGATTACCCACACATCTATTGCATGGCTGCGCAATATTTCCACCATGTTGTCAAACTCGGCCAGTGCTTTTTCCTGCAGCGTATTTTTATCCAGCCGGGTAGTGCTTTGAAAATAATTGTTTACCGCTGTTTCTTCATTATACCCAAACGAAGCAGGCCGGATCATTAATATGGTGGAAGCAATGGGCACGGATATTATTTAGATAAGGCATCAATGGCAGCGGCCAGTTTATGGTCTTTCTCCGTTACCACATCACCCGCATCATGGGTACTCAGCCAGATCTCCACCGTATTATATACATTGGTCCACAACGGATGATGATCCATCTTCTCCGCCTCTATCGCCACCCGGGTCATAAAAGCAAAGGCCTCACTGAAATTGTTGAACTTAAATTTCCGGTACAATTTATTGTTTTCTTCTATCCACATATTTTTCTTTTTATTCTGGGTTTTCCTTTGGTTTTAGCTCAACAAGGGCCTTGGAAAAATGACGTTAAGAAAATTTAGTGCTGCGTCCATAGAAGCCGGCGCTGTTTGAGCCAGCAGGTTTTTTGTTCTATTATATACCTTGCGGCGAGTTCGCCGGGTTCGGACGCTGGACTAAATTTTTAGTCATTTTTCCAAAGCCTTGACTTTTTTTGTTACTTTTTTGTGTCAAGACAAAAAAGTAAAAATCCATTGAATGACGTATTTAGTTTTAAAAAACTAAATGTTCTTTGTTTTTTATTTTCTCATTCGTCAACTCCACCACCAACTGCACACTGGCAATACTCCGTATGGTCTGTATCGTTTCCTGCAAGGAACTATCCGAGACTTCATCGCCCTTCATCAGCCACAAAAAATCCAGGTGCTTGAATTCGGGCAATAAATATTCTCCGTCAAATTGATTGTTGTACACATAATGGGAGAGAAAGCGCGCCGGCTCATTGTATTCATACACCGAAAAGAAATAATTCCTTCTTTTCTTAATGAGCTTGATCTCAATATCATTGTTCATGCGGAAATCGAGGCCGATATTGGTATTGAGGTGCCAGCAAAACTGGTAATCTTTTACCGGGGCCATAATGCCGATCAGATGCGTATCCGAAAAGAACTCATCGGTAAGTTCCTTTGTATCCAGTACCAGTTTCATGTTCCGTTCTGCCATAAGAATTCTATTCTAAGGTACAACTAACCGGGAGAGTGTGCAATTCAGAGTTAGCATTTAGCAGTTATCAGTTGGCAATTATCAGTTTACGCTTAGCTGTTTACTGCTCGTAGCTCATATATCAATTTTTTTCAAACTCCACGGGGTAAATAGCGTTTGGGAGTTGAAGGTGAAATACAATCCGCTAATTGCTGGCTGTTAAAAGCTCGTAGCTCGCGGCTCATAGCTCGAAGCTTGTTTAGAACTCTACCATCGTTTCCAGCACCGCTTCCCCTCTCTTATACTTCACTTTTACTTTATCTCCTTTTTTCATCTTGCCCAGTGTTTGCATATAGCTTTCGAGGGATGAAATGGTGAAGTCGCCGATCTGTAATACAATATCTCCCGCTTTCAATCCGGCTTTTTGTGCGGGTTTGCCTTCGCTTACGCCATCGGCCCTCACCCCATTCCCCGAAAAGGTATAATCCGGCATAATGCCCATGGATACGGAGAAGCGGGCAGACGTGGTGGTTTGTGCTTCCCTGGTTTTGGTAAATGCCAGTTTAGGAGTGCCATCCAGTGATTCCACTAATTTTAAAATATGTCCAACGATCACGGTCTCTCCATTATAATTAATGCGGTCTGCGTCATCAGTGGGTTTATGATAATCGCTGTGTAGCCCTGTAAAGTAAAATAATACCGGTATATCCTTCCGGTAGAAGGATGTGTGATCGCTGGGGCCGGTTCCACTGCTATCGAAACGGATCACCAGGTCGGGCGCCGTTTTTTTATCGGCATTGTTTTTTACAAAGTACTCCGGTGTTATATTCTTGCTCCATTCGGGAGAAGTGCCATATCCGCCAATGGTAATTACTTTGCTGCTATCGCTCAGCCGGCCTACCATATCCATATTGATCATATAGTTCACGCTCTTCAGATCAATGGTAGGGTTTTCAGTAAAATGTTTGGATCCATATAAACCAAGTTCCTCTCCTGAAAAAGCAATGAACAAATAATTATTATGGGTGGCTTTCGACGTCTTTAGTTTTCTTGCGAGTTCGATCAGGGCTGCTGTTCCGCTTGCATTATCATCGGCACCGTTATGTATAGCCGGATCATGACTGGCATGGCGCGAATTGCCATCTTCTCCATAACCCAGGTGATCGAAATGGGCTCCCAGTATTACGGTGGTTGGCGCATTGTTATCAATATAGCCTACCACATTAAAGCCGGTACGCTTCTTTTCACCGATACGGATAGTCAATTTCAGCTTCAGGCTGGCTGTTTTATCGGACAGATAGCTGGCCGCTGCGTCTTTCTTTATATATACTACCGGAATGGGCGATTGTTCCGACCGGTCTTTGGGATCAAAAGTTAATTTATCATCGATCGCAGAACTATTGTAATAAAACAATGCCGTAGCACCCTGTTTAGCCGCTTTTTTTGCATTGCTGCGTATCGCTTCTGCCAGATCAAAATGCGGGTTGCTCTTATTCTCTTCCAGTATTTCTTTCAGGTCGGTAAACCAGGGCATATCGGTTTCCGGCACGGCAATGGCCGGCATGGCTTCCATGCTCACATTGGGGGAATAGGGAAAACAAAAATAGTCTTTGCCTTTTTCCAGCTCCGTGCCGTTGATTTGTAAAAGGGTACCATCCTGCATGGTTTTGCCTTCATTCACGGTGAAAGCCTGCGGAAATGAACCGGTGCCTTTGGGCGTGAGGCCGATCGCTTCAAATTGTTCTTTAATATATTCACGGGCCAACTCCTCTCCTTTGGTTCCGGTACGCCGGCCTTCCAGCTTATCATCAGCCAGAAACTCAATATGTTTTTTTAGATTGCCGGTGGTGGGGTCCTGTGTGGTTACCAGTTTGGATGTGGGATTGCAGGATACCAATACCAGCAGTATCAGTGACAGTTTCGTAAAAGTTGCGCGCATATATTCCGGTTATTGACGAGCAAAGGTATCTGACATTGTAAATCATGTTCATTATTTATTGTAAAATTTTATCCTTTTCCGCATCCGGCATCCAAAAACCGTATTTCGTAAGGACGTTTGACCGGCTCATTCTACTTTTGCGTACACTGCTGGAAAAGACCTATTTGCGTGAGCAATAAAAAATTACATATCGCCCTGGTGGGTAATCCCAATAGCGGGAAAAGCTCCATTTTCAATTGCCTTACGGGGTTGAACCAGCAGGTGGGTAATTTTCCCGGTGTTACGGTAGATAAGAAATCCGGCACTACCGCTATTTCTCCCACTTTACAGGCCGAGATCATTGATTTGCCCGGCAGTTACAGCCTTTATCCTAAGCGGCTCGACGAATGGGTGACGTATAAAGTGCTGCTGAATCAGGATGCAGATATCCGGGCCGATGTTATTGTGGCCGTGGCGGACGCCAATAATCTCAAGCGAAACCTGCTCTTTTGTTCGCAGATCATCGACCTGAAACAACCTGTGGTGATCGCCCTTACTATGATGGACCTGGCGGCCAAAAAAGGTATCAAGATCGATATTCCCGCTTTGGAAAGAGAGCTGGGTGTACCCGTAGTGGCCGTTAACCCCCGAAAGAACAAGGGTATTATCCAATTAAAAAAGGCGATTGAATACACGGCGCAGAACGCCTATTCGGTACCGCTTCGTGATTTTATCGATAATAAAGCATTGGCCACGGATGCCATAGAGGAGGTGAAGGGGCGGTTTTCGCAGTTGAGCGATTATACCGCTATCCATTATCTGATCAATCATGAATCTTTTTTGCTGAGTACTTCAGACCAACAATTCATAGAACAGACGGAAGAAAAATATAATTTCAATCCCACAAAGACACAGGCCGAAGAGATACTTCAGCGCTACAGCCGTATCCGGCAGATCATGCAGCAGGCGGTGAGTGAACCGGACCCGCTCCAGAAAAAACTATTTACTGAGCGACTGGATAATTTGTTGCTGCACCGGGTATGGGGATATGTGATTTTGCTGGGGGTGCTGTTTATGTTATTTCAAAGTGTGTTCTGGCTCGCCCAATTTCCGATGGATTGGATCGAGATGTTCTTTGCATTTATTAGTGGGCAGCTTTCCAATATTTTGCCCGACAACCGGTGGACGGACTTGCTCATTAATGGGGTGGTGGCCGGGCTGAGTGGCATATTGGTCTTTGTGCCCCAGATCATGATACTATTTGGCCTCATTACCTTGCTGGAAGACACGGGATATATGGCCCGAATCAGTTTTCTATCAGACCGGCTAATGCGGAATGTGGGGCTCAATGGTAAGAGTGTGATGCCGATGATCAGCGGATTTGCCTGTGCGGTACCGGCCATTATGAGTGCGCGCAATATTGAAAACCGCAAGGAGCGTTTGCTCACTATTTTAATCACACCGTTGATGAGTTGCTCGGCCCGGCTTCCGGTCTATACGATACTCATTAGCCTGGTGATACCTAAAACATATCTTCTCGGGTTCCTTGGTGTACAGGGCCTGGTGATGATGGGGCTTTACCTGCTCGGACTCGTAATGGCGCTCATTGTATCATACGTGGCCAAATTGTTCATTCATATCAATGAGAAAAGTTTTTTCATTTTGGAATTGCCCAGTTACCGCTCTCCGCGTTGGAATAATATTTTCCCCACCATGATCAATAAGGCACGCATATTTATATTCGATGCAGGCAAGGTCATTATGGTAATCAGTCTGATATTGTGGGGGCTGTCATCTTTTGGTCCCGGTAATAAGATACAGACCATTTCGGCAAAATATGAACAGCTAAAAGCCGCACCCGGTGCAGACACCGCGTACCTGGATAATGCCTATCGTACTGAAAAACTTGAAAATTCCTATGCGGGTATTATGGGCAAATCGATTGAACCCATCATCGAGCCACTGGGGTACGACTGGAAAATCGGGATTGCCCTTATCACTTCATTTGCGGCAAGGGAAGTATTTGTAGGTACGATGGCCACCTTGTACAGCGTGGGTGCGGAGGATGAGAACAGCCTGTTGCTGAAAGATAAAATGAAAGCGGCCGTACGACCCGATGGCACACCGGTATTCAACCTGGCGAGCGGCCTTTCATTAATGATATTTTATGTATTTGCTATGCAGTGTATGAGCACGCTGGCCGTGGTGCGCCGCGAGACCAAGAGCTGGAAGTGGCCGGCCATTCAATTGCTCTATATGACCGCGCTCGCGTATCTGATGAGTTGGGTGGTGTATCAGTTGTTTAAGTAAGTTCTTCTAACGTGATTTTTTGAAAAAGGGGTCTTGTCTCCGGTAGGAAATTCCATAGGTTCAAGAAGTTGCATAGGTTTCATAGGTTCAAGAGGTTCCATAGGTTCAAGAAGTTGCATAGGTTCCATAGGTTTCATAGGCCTGCCTGCCGGCAGGCAGGTTGAATACAATTCGCCATGGTTATTTATCTGTATTTATCCGTGTCCATCTGTGTTCATCTCCCGCTGAGGCGGGACAGGCTGTGTCACAAGTACTCGCCGCAGGCGAATTTTTCACGCAGAGAAAAGGAGTTTTGGGAGGAATACAGCTTTTAGCTGTATTTATTTGTGTGTATTCGTGTTCATCTGTGGCCAAACCCTTGCCGGAGGCAATCTGTATTTATTTGTGTTGATCTGTGTTCATCTGCGGCTAACCCCTGACGAAAGGCAGGCAATCTGTATTTATCCGTGTCCATCTGTGTTCATCTGTGGCTACTTTCTGTAGTAGGCCCAGAGGATTTGTGAAATTTTACGCGCCATTGCCCACGCCTCATTGTCATAGCCCCAACTGGTGTCTGTATTGTTTTTCGTAAAGATGCAAAACACGTACGGGTTCTTCGGCGCATTCACGATCAGGGCTTCGCTGCGGGAGGCATTCACACAACCATTTTTGCTGAACACTTCGATGGTGGGAGGAATGACGGAGATCGCTTCTTCCTGGTCCCAGTAATTGCGGCCGAGGCAGCGCAGCATGCGTTCACTCGCTGTAGACGAGAAGAGCTGGTAGCGATATATTTTCTCAAAGAGAAGGCCCATTTCAGCAGGGGTGGTTTGTCCCCAACCATACTTGCTGCGATTGGCTTCCCTTCCTGGTGTGCGGGAATTTACCCTGGTATGTGTAAGGCCGATACTATCCATTAGCTGGTTGATGCGCGTGCCGGTACCTGCCAGACTTTGGAGCCAGAGGCTGGCGGTGTTGTCGCTGGTGGTAAACATCAGCATTAGTACTTTCTTCAGTGCAATGCGTTCATTGTTTTTAAAAGAACCCAATATATCCGATCCTTCATAGAGCAACGAATCTTTATATATGAGCGTGGAGTCATATTGCAGTTCACCCCGTTGTATTTTGCTCATGATGCCTACCAATATCGGCACTTTTACAATACTGGCTGTGGGGAAGAGGGTATCAGCATTAAGCTGTACTGTTTTACCAGTGCGCAGGTTCTTCACATAGATACCTATATCGCCTTTATATCCGGCTACGGCTTCGCGTATCATTCCTTCCAGACGTTTGTCGGTTTTCTGGGCAGTAGCATTGATGCAGATAAGCGCAACAAGAAGTAGGAAAAGCGTTTTTTTCATTGGTAAAATTATTTCGTCTGCATATAGTCCAGTACGAGGTGGCAAAATGCTTTTACCCCTGTTTTCATGCCGCTTTCATCAATAAAGAAATCAGCGGTATGGTGTGGGGGCGCAGTTTTTGGATCCTGATTGGCGGGCATACCTCCGAGGTAAAAAAAGAAAGAAGGAGCTTTTGTTCCATAGTAGGAAAAATCTTCTGCGCCCGTTACCCATTCGCGTTCCTTAACATTGGTGGCACCCGCGGCGGTAACCAGAGAGGGAATCATTTTTTGTACCAGCTCGGGAGTATTATAGGTTACCAGCGTTTTGGTATCGATGGAAACTTCAGCCCTGGCGCCGGATGCTTCAGCTATATGGGTCGCCATTTGTTTTATTTTTTCATGTACTTCCAGTTGCATGGCATTGTCCAGGGTGCGGATGGTACCATCCATGATACATTCTTCTGGTATGATATTATTTCGTACGCCGCCCTGTATTTTTCCAACCGTTATCACTACGGGTGCTTTGGTCAGTTCTGACTGGCGGCTTACGATGGATTGCAATCCTTCGATGATCTGTGCAGATACCTGAATGGGGTCGATTCCTTTCCAGGGTTGTGATCCATGACTCCCTTTACCTTTTACTGCAATATGAAACCAATCGGACGAGGCCATAAAGGCACCCGGTTTATATTCAATATGCCCCACCGGAATATCCGACTCAATATGTAAACCGAATATCACATCCACTTTGGGGTTTTCCATTACCCCTTCTTTTACCATTAAAGGGGCCCCGCCTTCTTCGCCGGCGGGTGGGCCTTCTTCTGCCGGTTGGAATATGAATTTAATTGTACCCTTTAATTCATTTTTCATTCCGGATAAAATTTCCGCCACACTCATCAACATGGCCGTATGTGAATCGTGTCCGCAGGCATGCATCACGCCTACGTCCTGACCGTTATAGATAGCGTGTTGTTTGGAAGCAAAGGGTATGCTCACCCGTTCTATTACTGGTAGCCCGTCAATATCTGCCCGCAAGGCGATACAAGGTCCCGGCTTAGTTCCTTTTAATAAAGCCACAACCCCCGTTTTGGCCACACCTTCCTTTACTTCCAGGCCCAGGTTTTTCAAGTGTGCAGCAATGATACCTGCTGTGCGCGTTTCCCGGTTTCCCAGTTCGGGGTGTTCATGAAAATCCCTTCGCCAGGCAATGCAACGGGGTTCGATTTTATCTGCAGCTACAGCTACTTTCTCTTTAAGCTTTATTACTTCCGTTTGTGAATAGGCGGTCATATTTATTAGCAGGGAAACTGTAACCAAAACGGGAAATCGCATATCTTATTTTTATTTGAATTTACAGCAATTACTGTTTTTAGAGAGGATCATTTTAAGCTACGCTGATTTTAATTATATTTAAACCCCATGCTGCTGCGACATGTTCCATTTTTAAAGGCTGTGTTATTGCACAGCGTTACCGCTTTTGGTGGGCCACAGGCGCATCTGGCTATGATGATGCGGACTTTTGTTCAGCGCACTCCCTATATTACCGAACAGGAGCTGATGGAGTACAATGGTTTTTGCCAGCTACTCCCCGGGGCATCCAGCACCCAGACCCTTACGTTGATTGGTTATAAAAGAGGTGGTGTTCCGTTGGCGGTGCTCACGCTGCTTATTTGGATACTTCCGGCTTCTTTATTGATGGGCTCGCTTTCTTTCTTACTGCAGTATATCGATAAGCGTGAATTAGGTACCGATATTTTTATGTTTATCGCGCCGATGGCCGCCGGGTTTCTGATGTATGCAGCCGTGCATGCATTTCCTTTAGCTATAAAGAATACGATTACCCGGGTGATTATGATTTTCAGTACGATTGCCACCTATTTTTTATTCGGTCAGCCCTGGGTGATTCCATCTTTGATTGTAGCTGGTGGCATTATTACTAATCTCAGCCGTAAGCGTATTCCTCAGGTGGAGCAAAAGCCCCGCAAGATCAAGTGGTGGAATTTCTGGCTTTTCGGTATCATATTCATTGCAGCAGGTATTATCAGTGAAAAATCAAAAATAGAGGAGTGGCCCAATCGCCGTCCGATCAACCTATTTGAAAATACGTATCGAATGGGAAGCCTGGTATTCGGAGGGGGACAGGTACTCATCCCTATGATGTATGAACAATGGAGTGTAAGGCCGGAGGCTATACGAAAAAGGAACAGAGATGAGAATGTGGTACAGATTGATGAAAGTGATATGTATACCGGAATGGGAATAGTGCGCGCCATGCCGGGTCCTGTTTTTTCTATTGCTGCATTTACCGGTGGTATGGCCATGAAAGATAGTGGTCCGCGTATGCAGGTATTGGGTTGCCTGATTGGTATGATTGCTATCTTTTTACCCAGTGCGCTTCTGGTATTATTCTTTTTTCCTATTTGGAATAATTTGAAGAAGTACGCTGCGGTCTATCGTTCTATTGAAGGGATCAATGCAGTGGTGGTGGGAATAATGATCGCCTCCACATTTTATATCATGAAGGATATTTCTATTACGGCATTGAAGACAGTTAGTTTTATCAATATAGGAGTGATACTTGGAACGTTTTTCTTATTACATTTTACAAAGATCCCGCCGCCGTTCATTGTGATCGGTAGTTTATTATTGGGATTTCTCTTTTAGTATTATTTATAATAACCGCCTTTTTCTATTTCTTCTCTCACGGCTTCGGTGACCATGTAGCGTATGGACTTCCCTTCTTTAATGGTATTACGAATTTGTGTGGCAGATAATTGCAGTAAGGGAGCCTGTACAATATGCATTTTTGCCTGTACATGATTTACTGCTTCAAAGCCTTCCCGGATATACACATATATTTCATAGTCACGAATGATCAGTTCATAGTTTTTCCACTTGTGCAAATTCTGAAAACTATCGCTGCCCATGATGATACTGAATTCATGCTCGGGGTATTTTTCTTTTAAGTAAGCAAGGGTGGTGGTGGTATAGGATGGCTTGGGCAAATTGAATTCAATATCGGAAGCTTTTATCCGAAGGTCATCACCAATGGCAAGCTTTACCAGGTGCAGCCGGTGGTACTCGTTGAGCAGGCCGGTGGATGTTTTGAACGGGTTTTGCGGGGACACAACGAACCAGATCTTTTGTATATCGGTTTCGTTTAATATGTGGTTGGCGATAATCAGGTGCCCAACATGAACAGGATTGAAGGAGCCAAAGTATAAGCCTATTTTCATCCTAATTTTATAATATATTGAATATCAATAGTTTATAATTCGACAAGGATATGTTCTGCCTCATTCAGGCGTAGACTGAGGTGATATCCGGATACGCTTACCGAGATTGGATCACCAAGTGGGGCTATTTGTTCCAGGAGTATCTTTTCTCCAGGTACACAACCCATCTCCATCAATTTGAGAAAAATATCGGTATTCTGAAACTCTTTGATGATTCCTTCTTGTCCCGGTTTCAACTCTGATAGCCTTGCAATCATTCCACTTGTATTATCCTGCAAAACTACCCTTGTTGGATGATTTTTCTTTACGAATTTTGATAATATGCCTTCACCATCCAAAGTTTGTTTCTTTTTCCAGGGGGTACAAATTTCCCTCCGGGAGCGTACCCTTCTGAAGCGATTTATTGAGTCCATTTTTAAAAAGGAAGGGAAACGTCTGGAGTCGCTCAATTATATCTTCTGTTCGGATAATGCACTGCTGGATATTAACCGGCAATACCTTTCTCATGATTACTATACGGACATCATTACGTTCGACCTTTCTGCGTCTGATCAAATACAAGGGGAGATCTATCTGAGTACTGACCGGGTGCGTGACAATGCGAAGTCGCTCTGCGTTACTGTTCAGGAAGAACTGCACCGGGTAATCTTCCATGGTGTATTGCATCTCTGCGGATACGGCGATAAAAAACCAGCAGAGGAGAGGAAGATGCGGGAACGGGAAAATCATTACCTCAAGGTCTGGAACAATAGGCGATAAGTCTTCTGTTGGTCAACCAGCTTTCTTTATATTATAATTTAAGCAGCACCACATTAACGATTGAGTTTCATGGTTCCACGGGACACTGTTTCAGCCCGAAACAGTGTCCCGTGGAACCCTTACCTTTGTGAAAACAATTGTATGGCAAGAAAGAAGTGGGTAGCGAAAGAGGAAATAACCCCCGAGCTCCTAAAGTTCAGGGAAAAGAGAAAATGGCAGATCAGTTTGAGGAGGTATGTACTCAACCGGCACCCCTGTGCGGAATATGCCCCTTATTTCGGTCTTGATATTGCCAATATGCGCCAATGGTTCGAATACCAGTTTGAAAATGGCCTCGGGTGGGACAATTTTGCCAAAATGTGGCAGTTTGACCATATCATTCCTGTTACCTATTTCGATTTTTCAAAGGAAGAAGAGTTAAAACTCTGCTGGAACTTTACCAATATCAGGGTGGAGCGGTATCAACCGGGTACAACAAAAGGAAACAGAATGGACCTGCTGGCCGCTAAAAACTATTTCCGGGACTTATACGACACCACCCAATACCCGCTTTGTGAGAAACTGCTTCATAAGATTGAAGAAATTGAGCAGGCAGAAATGGTGAGTACTGACAAACAACGGGCCTTTATTAATGATCACCGGGAATACCTGGATACGATCGGCAACTATTCAGTATTTGAATTTGAGCTGTTGAACGCAGGAAGAAGCGTAGAAGACGTAAAAAAGGAAATTGCATTTCTCAAAAATTTAAAGAACCAACCATAAGGTGGTAACTTTGCCCACTTATGTTTCCTGTATATGATGTAATAGTAGTTGGGGCTGGTCACGCCGGCTGTGAAGCCGCCGCTGCTGCGGCCAATTTGGGTTCCAAAACCTTATTGGTGACCATGAATATGCAGACCATTGCCCAAATGAGCTGCAACCCCGCGATGGGAGGCATTGCCAAAGGCCAGATCGTAAGGGAAATAGATGCCATGGGCGGATATTCCGGAATAGTAACGGATCTCTCCACCATACAGTTCCGGATGCTCAACCGCAGCAAGGGGCCTGCCATGTGGAGCCCCCGTGCGCAAAACGACCGCATGCTTTTCTCCATTAAATGGCGAGAAATGCTGGAACAAACGCCCAACCTGGATTTTTACCAGGATATGGTGAAAGGGCTTATCATCAAAGACGGAAGATGCGAAGGCGTGGTAACCGGTCTGGGCCATGAAATAAGGGCAAAATCGGTGGTGCTTACCAATGGAACCTTCCTCAATGGAGTGGTACATATCGGAGAGAAGAATTTTGGCGGAGGAAGAATGGCGGAAAAGGCGGCCACGGGTATTACGGAGCAATTGGTATCCATCGGCTTTGAAAGCGACCGGTTGAAAACGGGCACACCGCCCCGCATTGATGGGCGCAGCCTGGACTATAGTAAAATGGAAGAACAGCCGGGTGATGATGAAGTGGTGGGCTTTTCCTTTACAGATACAGAGAAACCCAAAACACAACGAAGCTGTTGGATCACCTATACCAGTCAGAAAGTACATGATATATTAAAGACCGGGTTTTCACGCAGCCCCATGTTTGCCGGAAGGATTGATGGGGTGGGACCGCGCTATTGCCCGAGCATAGAAGATAAGATCAACCGCTTCGCAGAGCGGGAGCGACACCAGTTATTTGTAGAGCCCGAAGGCTGGAATACGGTAGAGATCTATGTAAATGGCTTCTCCACCTCATTACCGGAAGATGTACAATACGAAGCACTTCGTAGTATAGTGGGTTTTGAGAATGTGCGCATGTTCAGACCGGGTTATGCCATTGAGTATGACTTCTTTCCGCCCACGCAATTGAATTATTCGCTGGAGACCAAGCTGGTGCAGAACTTATTTTTTGCAGGACAGATTAATGGAACTACGGGATATGAAGAAGCGGCCTGCCAGGGATTGATGGCGGGCATCAATGCGCATCAGAAATCAAGGGAGCTGGCGCCGCTTATTCTCCGGCGCAGTGATGCGTATATTGGTGTATTGATTGATGACCTTATTAGTAAAGGGACCAACGAACCTTACCGGATGTTCACTTCCCGTGCTGAATTCAGAACCCTGCTTCGTCAGGATAATGCAGATCTGCGGCTTACGGAAATGAGTTATCGCCTCGGTCTTGCATCGCAGCAACGGATGGATAAGGTGATCGCCAAGCGAAATGGAGTGGAAGAGATCAAGCAACTGCTCAGTAATTTTGTGGTATTGCCGGACGAAGTGAATGAATATTTCACCTCCGTGAATTCGGCCCTGATCAGTGAAAAACAAAAAGCACAAAAAATATTGTTGCGCCCCGATGTGGAACTGGATGAATTCGCGGCAGCCGTACCCCGGTTGAAAGAAGCGCTGCAGGGCTATTCGACCGATACGATTGAGCAGGCCGCGATACAGGTAAAATACGATACCTATATCGAAAAGGAAAAGGAATTGGTACAACGAATGTCGCAACTGGAAGAGTTGGAAATCCCCGAAAGCTTCGACTACCGTAAAATATCATCATTGGGTAATGAGGCCCGCGAAAAACTGAGCAAGGTAAAGCCCCGCACGCTTGGCCAGGCCAGCCGAATATCGGGCATCAATCCGAGTGATGTGCAGATATTGATGGTGTTTATGGGGAGATGAATAATACGTCTCTTTTTATTCCTGCACCGAACATTACTGGTTGAAACCCTCCCGCCTAATCAATCTCATGTATTAGCCGGCAAAAGCTGTTTACCTTTAAGTAAATATGCTTTTATGAAGAAGTCTGTTTTTTACATCACTGCGTGCATTGTATTAGTTTCTGTATTCAGCCATACTGCAGATGCACAGCAATACAAACTCCGGCAATCCAGTTCCATCATGGGAATGAACACCGGATCCACGATCTATGTAAAAGGTATGCGCAAACGTACCGAGAGTGAAGCGATGATGGGCATGCCCAAGCCGCCGGTTACCATTGAGCAATGTGATCTGCAACGTACCATTAAGATCAACGATAAGAAGAAATTGTATTTCATCATACCCTTTTCGAAAGATGCTGAAGAAGTAATTGATGAAGATGCGAAACCTGCCACCAAACCCAAGCCCGCTGTACCCGATAAGAATGTTTCCAAAAAAGGAGGTACAATCACCATGTGGTACACCATTACTGATACGGGAGAGCGAAAAAAAATGAACGGATTCATTGCCCGGCATATCTGGACCTATCAGAAAATAAAACCCTCACCGGATGCCTGTACCATGAAGGACAGTATCATCATGAAAACGGATGGCTGGTATATCGACCTTCCCCAGTTCAACTGCCCGGAGCGCTATTCCGCCGGTACACCCAATATGAACCCGGAGCAACGGAAGCCTGATTGTACAGACAAATTTATTACCCGCCGAAAAGGTAAGGGTAAGCTGGGCTTTCCGCTTTCGGAGACCCGCACCATAATCATGGGAGGCGCCAATCCCAAAATGAGTGAAATGGAGATCAAACTGGAAACACTGGAATTCACCACCACCAAACTGGATTCCATGCTTTTTGAAATACCACCAGGCTACACACTGGCCGCCAGTGAAGAAGACCTGCAGGATAAAATGGATATGGGTGATATGATGAACCAGTTTAAGAATATGAACAAAAACGGTGGTCAGCCTGCCAATGGAAATGAACCTAAGAAAGCAGGCATTATTCGGATTGGTGTATTGATACCCACCGGAGATGCACAATTGAATGTGGCTGAATTGCAACAATACCTGGCCGGAGATCTCAACTCGGGAAAAACCGAAGGGGTACCGGTAGCCGATGCCGAAGAAGCAAAACGAATGAATTGTGATTATACATTGAGTACGGAATTCACCAAACTTAAATCTGCCAGCAAAGTAGGCGGATTGCTGAAAGCTATTAAGAATGCTGATCCCAATGCAGCTTCTTCATTTAATATTGATGCTAATATGACGCTGGTATCGGTGAAGGACGGGTCTGTAAAACTGCAACCAACGATCAATGGCAAATTTGAAGGCAAGGCCGATGATGCAGCACGCAAAGCATTGGACGAAGGAAGTAAGAGCGTGTTAAAAGCACTACAATAAAAAAACTCTAATTTAAGCGCCCTCAAATTGTCAAATCTATTGATTTCGCTTCCTTATATACTCGGAATAAAACTCTAGCAACATGCTTAACTTTCCATTTAGCACATTGCTTTTCCAATAAGTAATAAAAATATAAAATATAAAAGGCGAATTTAATTAATTTAGTTACAGATTTCAAAGTCTGGCTTGTAGCCTTTAGATTAGTATTAAGCTACACTAAAACTGTCACATTTTGATAGGTGGTCTTTTATATTGTAAATATAAAACCGTTTCAATTTGTTGCACAGGTTTATTCATTCTCGGATTTTGACTCTTTTGATTTTTTTATTTAATTATGTCTATGATAGAAAAAAGGAAAGATGTTTTAGCAAAAAAAAGAAAATGAAATACTAAAACATATAAAATCAATGGATTTAGATACTTTACAAAAAAGGAAACTTGAACTTGAAATCAGGAAGTTAAATACTCCATGGTGGTACAACATAGAATTTTGGAAAACTGTTATTCCTACAATAGCAGTCTTAGCAACACTTTATTTTACTTTTGGGAAAGGTATAATGGATCGGGAAAAATCAAAGCTTGAATTACAAAAAGAGCAATTAAAACTTGAAATTCTGCAGTTCCAAATGCAGAAAAAAACTATTGAAGATTCAATACAAAAAATTATAGGTGATCGCGCATTTTACCAACATCAAGCTGATAGCATATTAAGTCGAAAAGATAGTTTGATAATTCAAACTAGGGATTTGGCAATGCAGTTATTTAAGCAGAAGGCAGATAATAGGTCGCTTCGTGGATTATACTCTGAAGACAAATCATTTTACGAAAGCCAACTAAAGGAAATCTATGAGTTGGAAAAAAAATATCTTACTGACTTGGACAAAGAAAAAGAGGTTCGTAGAAATCAAGAAAGAAAGCTAGCTCAATTTCAAGCAAAATTTCAATATTTGTTAAAAAAAGCAACCCTTTCTACTTTAGAAAGATACGAATTAGATGACACAGGGTTACAAGCCGAGCTTAAGATATCAGAAAAACATAGTGTTGAATTAAATAAAGAGTTAGAAGCAATCCAAAAAAAATATCAAGATGCTCAGAAAATGCTTGATACAATGAGTGTAAAACAAATTCAAAGATGGTTTGAAGTGGAGTATCGTCGTCTTCGCAATTGAAACTTTATTAATGATGCGAAAAGTATATATATGCCAAACATACATAACCACATACTAAGCCACTTCTTTTTTCTTCCTGGGTATGCGAATTACTTCGGGCTTTGAAAGATCCTCTTCCTGCAACTCAATGCGACGGGTGATATCATTGAGCGAAGAAAGACGTTGTACCGTGTAAGGAATCGTATCAAGCCCGGATACAAAACGCTGTATATAACTATAGATACCAATAAGGCTGCCAGCTTCCATACTTGTGCCCGCTGTTTTATTGGTGATCAATAAGGACAGCCCGATCACCACCATTACCATAATTTCCATAACGCCAAAGTTCCACGCTTCCTGATCACTGATGCGGATATTCCAATTGCGCAGGTTATTATAGTGCTGGTGTATAAGATGATTATTACCAGTGGAAATGATATCCACTTGTTTTTCGAGCTCATCGTTTTTCAGTGTGTTCAGTTTTTTCATTTTCTTACCATAGAAATAACTGAAGCCGGTAACGGGTAATAATATTGCCAGACATACAAGAACTACTGATGTATCGTATATAAATAACAGAAGCAGAGAACCTGCTATACTATAAAAAGCTTCTACCACATAAGCCAGGTCAAACTCCAGAAAATCTACAAACTCGCGGGCCAGCGTGGAGTGCGCACTTAGTTTAGATACATCTGATTTATGGTACCGGCGGGCGAGAAATTTTGTTACCAAAGAAGTATAGATAGCGGTATAAGTGCGTGTATCTAACCGGTGCCGGATAGTACCAATGATCAGCCATCCAAAGTGTACCGCAGATAATAAAAAGAGGCCCTGGTACGAACCTTTGGTAAGATCGTTCACAGCTACTCCCAGAAAAAAAGGCCGGAGCAGGTTGCCCAGCATTTCAATGGAAAAAAGGATATAAGTGAGCACCAGGCGATACCGGTGCTGAAGCATGATTTGTTTGAGTACGGCAAAACGGGACATGGCTCATCATTTTAATATGATCAATCAATTCTGGCAACGGATACCGTGCCGGCAATAAAAATTTAATGGAGTATATATGGCTGAACCAACAGACTGAAGGGGTCGGGTTAATGGTAAACCTCTTTCACCTGTCGCAGAATCAATGCCGGTAGTAAGACCCGGCATTTGCTCACTGGTTTAACCGTTGCAAATTTACTTCACGAAAGGTTAATGAGTTTTGCGGAATGCCGGAAATTTTTCCCCTGCAGGAGGAGGCACCGCACTGGCATTGGAAGGGCTCCATGTGCTCGTCGAGGAAATCAGCATAATCGAGCGTGAGTTCCCGCCCTTTAGATATGTTTTTTATTGCTAATACATTGAGGCCGTCAAAAATAGAATTGGGTTCACAGCAATGATTTTGGGGCGCCCACTCCGAAGGGTCGTCATCCCAGAGTATGAACACCTCATCGCTTACGGGATAGGCATAGCGGCGAAAATGAAGTTTTTCATCTTCGTTCCAGTTTTTTTCAACAAAGCGTTTCGTGATGATGCGTTGTGCTTTTCCTTCCCCTTTGAAAATGATCTCGCCCTCCTTTATGTCACGACTGGCGTAGATACCATAGCCGGCGATCGAATTCCCTTTCATGAAATAAGGCTTTTTCTTTCGCCGATGGCGGGCAATGCCTTCGTTAATGATATGTCGGAGAAAACCGGCCTGGCCAATGCCATCATATTTAAGTATAAAATCGGCGGAGCCTTCGTATCCGTCTTTATAAAAAACTGAACAAGTAAAATTTATTTCAAGGAAGAATATCTCATTCTTATCATTTACCCTGAAATCAAGTCGCGCATACCCCACACCGTTGAAGCCCTTGAATATTTTTTCAGTAGCGGCCCGCAATTGTGTATCCAGTTCAGGGTCATCGCAGGGTACATTGCAATCGGGATGCAGCTCGGATGTTTTTAATGCATAGGTTTTGAAAGCTCGTCCTTCCGGGAATAGATATTCTACCGGGCGAAATACGGTGCAGTTGTGTTCATCGGTATTGGCGGCCACCAATACCGTGAACTCCCGGCCGGCGATATATTCTTCCACGAGCAACGGCCCGTATTCATCGAGAATGCTGATGCATTTTTGCTGCAGCTCAATTTTGTTGTGTACCAGGGAATGTTCATCCACGCCCAGGCTATCTCCTGCTTTGGCGGGCTTTACAAAAAGCGGGAATTGTAAATGCTTAACAGCTTCGTCCGCATCTTTCAATTCATGAATGATTACATAGCCCGGTGTCTTTACCCCTTCGCAATAAGCCAGGTATTTCATCAGTTCTTTGGGTGGATCGTACAATTTGGTGGTAGGCCCGGTAAAGGGCATTCCCAATATTTCCATCGTATAAATTACGTCTATACTGGGTACTTCCCATTCCAGATAACCTTCACAGAGGTTTACAAAAATATCATAGCCCTGTTTGCTGAGTTCTTTTAATTGCCGGTAGGTGGTCAGTTTATTGAGAAAAACAGTATGTACTTCCATTTCAGGAATAAGCACGGACAAATCCCTGGGGGGATCATAATTTTTATAATCTACTCCGGTAGTAGAATAGTCCGGTTGAAGTACACATACTTTCATTGCCACGAAACTATTGATTATGTTTTATGAATTGTAAAAGCGAAGCCCTGAATTTTCTGGAAAATTGGAAAGGTTTATTTAACGACAATGGTCTTTTTGGTCTTGGCGCTGCGTGTTTTTCTGGCGGGTGCAGGACTTACCATACTTCTCCGCAGCGCATCTTTCAATATCTCTGCTATGACTTCGGTAAAGCTTACCTGAGATGCTTTTAAAATAGCACCAATGGAGGTATAGTTTTCATCTTCACTTAATCCGCACTGGGCATTTGCTTCAAGCATATATAATTTACCGGTGGCGGTATCCTGACGGATATCGATACGGGTATATCCTTTTCCGCCGCATGCTTTATAGGCATCGAGGCTGAGTTGTTTTAATGCGGGCACCAGGGTTGGGTCTGGTGTTTTGTATTCATAAAAATTCTCGTTGGCCGGCATGGGTGTTTCGTCTTCATAGATCTCCCATAAGCGGTCGAAAGAAAGGAATTTTTCAGATTCGGGAAGTGAGGGGTGAAAGACCCTTTCCACGGGTTCGTATACGATGCAATGTTCTGGGTCGTCGGCAGACCCGGTGATAAACGTGGTGAATTCAGGACCCGTGATAAATTGTTCGCAGAATAAGCCGTCGGCCAGGAGGTTCCATCCGCGGTATCCTTTTTTGATCTCTTCTATTCTTTCGCCCAGTTCTTCTTCGTTGTGTACCACATTTTTTACCGATACGCCCATGCTGCCACCGGATACGGCTGGTTTTATAATGATGGGCGTACCGATCCGCTTGCATAAACCTTTTACCGATCCTTTTTTATCAGTGATCACCCGCCAATTGGCTGAAGCAACGCCTGCTTTGTCGAAGGCTTTCTTCATGGGTATCTTGGACGTGGTGATATTGTAAAAGTGGGCATCGGATCCGGTATAGATTAACCCCTGTTTTTCCAGTTCATGAATGACAGAAACGCCAGGGGCGCCATTTACTTCATCGCCATCGCAAAGGTTGAGCACCAGGGGCGTTTTGCCATTGGAGGAGGTGGCAATAGATTGTATAACAGTCTTATAATTATGTATGGTTACCGGTTGCCATTTCCATTCGGCTTTGAGTTCTTCAAATACGCGTGTGTATTCGGAAATACTCTGTGTAAAGTCGTAGTAGTAAGCAATATTGGGATCCTCGGATTCCAGTTGCGGAGCGAGTACCCAAATGGTATAGGGCTTTAAAAGTCGGGCAGCATCGGCTGTTTTCATAATCAGGCCACTTTCTTGCCAGCCGATTTTTTAGCCAGCTTTTGTTGAATATAGTCGGTAAACCGGTATTGCTCCTGCACTTGTTTGGTAAGGGCGGAAGCGCCTACGATTTGGCCCAGGCATTTAGGTCTGCCGCAATAGCAATCGAATGACTGGGTCATTTGCCATTCTGTAGAGGGATAGAAAAACGTCATTTCTTCTCCTTCGGTTAATGGCTTCAGGGCTACCAGTTGCATAGTAGTTGTATCGAAAAACACATTGGGATCACAACTGTGGTTGATATACTGCAGAAACTCCGGCTGTAGGGTGATATGCTTGCTGTCGCCCACCTGTACGGTGAGATAAGTGGGTTCAGCAGAAATGGTACCGGGGTGAAAGGCAGAGATAACATCTCCGGGTTGGAATGACCGGAGTGCAATTAAAGCATTCTGATCATTGGAGGTATTACGCCTCACTTCTGCAATTACATGATTGCTTACGGTAGTATAAGCAGGGGTTGTAAGTGTGTCCATAATGAAGTTAGTAAGTAAAGTAATAGAAAGGTATATATAATGTTTAACCTGACAAATTCATAATTCTTAAATGTGAATAATTAACAACTATTGTGGAATAAGAAGGAATGAATTACAGGAAGTTTAATACCCGTATTAATTTAATCAGATTGTCGGAAACCTATCTGTTTATACTAACGATCATTGGGAATTATCAAGCAGCGTTATTAAATATGATCAACCTATTGTGATACCGGTTCATTATGAATCCCCGGAAGGGGAATAGGTAATGCCCAGGTCGGCCATTACTAATCGGATATCTCCGAAACTAATATCATCTCCCAGCATTTCTTTTACCGGAGTGATGGTATTTCCACTATAATCTTTCAATAGGTCGGCAATCCGGGCATATTTTTCAGGGGCTATCAATTCTGAAACTGTAAGATCGCCACGTCCAACCAGTTTTACAAAATGTGATTCGATTGTACCCGGAGCAAGCTTTCTGGCGTTGGCTATTTCTGAAACGGTCATTCCTTTACGGTACAACTGTAGTGTCTCTGTATAGGTTTCCCCCTTTTTGGCCCGGGTGGGTGATTTATCCTCTTTCTGTTTTTTGGATTTGCCTGCTTTTTCATGTATCAATGAGTGGAGGTCTTTTTCCTGGCAATAGGCAAGTATAATATCCAGGAATTGCTGACCATAGCTTTCTGTTTTAGCTGCGCCAAATCCATTGATCTTTTTTAGTTCATCCAGACTTTGCGGCAGATATCGGGCCAATTCATCTAATGTGGCACTGCCCGCCACGAGGTAAATGGGCAGGTCTTTTTTTGCACAGATGCTGTCGCGCAGTTTTCGGAGTTGCTGCAACAACGCCGGGTGCGGACTTTCCTGGTATTGCCCGGACGCGCCGGCATATGCATTGACAGAAAATGCAGGCAATACAAAACCTTTACGGTGGATTAAAAAGGCTTCGGGGTCGTAACCCAATTTCAATCCTTCTAACAGGTATTGTTTTTCAGCAATACCTGAATACAACTCTTTGACCAGCTCGTTGAACTCTTTCGAATGCAGTTTGCTATCTGTTACCACCGGGCAATGCCTTAGATGGTCAACGACTTGTTGTATTTCCGGTATATAATAAAGGGCTGCTGCTTTTACCCGTTGTTGCAGGGGTTGGTTTTGGTCATGCGGGAGGGAGATATCGAAGAGGGTTTGTAATTGTGTGTTGAATTTTGTTCCCACTTCGTTCAACCTGTTCATGTTCTCTACCAACGAGATGATCCAGTCTGGTGATTCTTTACTGAACGATGATATATGTTCCTGGAGCAGGGCTTGAAGTTGCCGGGTGGTTTCAAGGGAAGAAGCAAAGTGAAAAATGGCTAAAAGGATCGACTGCTGGTATTGTTGCGAAGCAATAGCCAGTTCGGATTTCAGTTGGGAGCCTGACGCATTTCTTTTGGCGAATTCCATGATCCGGGGGTCGTTGGCAATACTATTGGACCTGATCCTGCTTTGTAATACCAATCCTTCCAGACTGGTACACCGGCTCAGGGCAACATATACCTGTCCCGGAGCGAAAGATTCACCGGCATCAATGATGGCTTTTTCAAAAGTGAGGCCCTGGCTTTTATGAATGGTGATGGCCCAGGCGAGTCGCAACGGGTATTGGGTAAAGGATCCGAGCACTTCTGATTCCAGTTTTTGTGTGCTTTTTTGCAAAGTATAGCGGATATTTTCCCATTTTTCCTTTTGCACTTCTATTTCATCTTCTTCTTCGTTACACCGCACAAATACTTTATTCGATTCAAGGCGGGAAACAGTGCCGATCTTACCGTTGTAAAAGCGTTTCCCTTTTTCGGCGGGGTCGTTTCGTATGAACATTACCTGTGCGCCTTCTTTGAGCAGCAATATTTCTTCTGCCGGATAAGAACGTTCTGAGAAATCTTCCGCGATCTCGGCATCATAGCGGAATACGGTTGAAGGGAGCTCCTGCAGCTCTCTGTAGTTGATCTCCGAAGCTTTCTGATTATGTGTGGTGAGAATGATGTACCCGTCTTTGCCATTGCGTTTAAATACTGGTTGGTACCGGCTATCGAGTATTTTCATACCTGATTCATTAAGCAGATTATTCCGTACCTGGTTGAGGATATCAATAAAGGCTTCATCCCGCTGCCGGTAAATTTTGTTGAATTCGATACAAAGGGGTGGCGAACCGGAAAAAATCTGGCTATCAAAAAAATAAGGGCCGCCATAATAATCGGAGAGCAAACGCCATTCATTTTCCCTGACTACGGGGGGAAGCTGAAACATATCGCCGATCAGCAAGAGTTGTACACCCCCGAATGGTTCCAGCGGTCGTCTTCGGATATGCTTTAAAATGGTATCTATGGCATCGAGGATATCACAGCGTACCATACTGATCTCATCGATAACCAGCAGTTCGAGTTGCTGGAGTATTTTCCTTTTTTCTCCGTTGAAACGAAGCTGGCTGATCAGGCTGTGTTTGTTAGACGTTTCCGCTGAGCTGGCAGAAAACCCGGTGCCCCTGGTTTCCGGAATGAAGGGGGAGAGTGGGAGCTGAAAGAACGAGTGCAATGTAACCCCTCCTGCATTGATGGCGGCTACGCCGGTGGGCGCCGTGATCACCATTTGTTTGGGGCAATGCTGTCGGATATATTTTAAAAAAGTAGTTTTACCGGTTCCTGCTTTTCCGGTTAAAAAAAGCGTTCGGTTGCTTTGATTGACCAGTTGAATGGCCAATTGAAAAAACTCATTGGTTGTATCAGGATTAAAGTTTGCCACAGATGTACACAAATAAACACAGATAATTTAATAAGAGAAAATAATAAGACAGAGAAAAAGTAATATTAACGGTATTCTGAAATAATAAAATGAGCGATCATATTCAACCCGGTGAACTACCAAATAAGAAAGAGTACTTACTTAATAAAACACAATTATTTTCAACAAACAAGCCGTTTATATTCTAATGTTCTTTTGCCAAAATTAATAATAAGACCTACTTCGTAGCCAGATACCTTCAAATAGTTTAATGTTTGGGCAATATGATTATTATTAATACCCTCATGGGATGATTTGACCTCGACAATGATCTTATCAAAAACGGTAAAATCTGCGAAAAACCGATGTTTTAGTTGTTTGCCCTTATAATGTGCAAGCAATTCGACTTCTCTGGCAAATAAAATATTATTACTTTCAAACTCATGCTCCATAGCATCTTTATAAAGCACTTCGGAGAACCCATACCCAAGATTGTTCTGAACCTCCATGCAAAGGCCAATGACCTGATACGATTCAGATTTATGCAGGAAAGGGCTTGACATACTTTGTAAATATTTAAATATGTGGGTTAAAAGATCAGCCACAGACGAACCCTGCTTTTCACAAAATCTGTGCTTATTTGTGTTCATCTGTGGCTGAGTAGTTTAGGATTCGGAGGTTTTGGCACCGAGGAGTAGGAGTTCGTTCACCTGGATCTCGGTGATGTACTTTTTATTTCCCTCTTTGTCATTGTAGCTCCGGTTGATCAGCTTTCCTTCAACGGCCACATCTTTGCCCTTGGTGAGGAATTTTTCTGCGATATCCGCCACTTTTCCCCAGGCTACGAGTGTATGCCATTGGGTTTCGGTGATCTTTTCGCCGCGGGCATTGCGGTAGTTTTCACTGGTGGCCACAGAAAAGCGGGCCATTTTCTTTCCGCTCTCAAGCGTTTTAATTTCCGGGGCATTACCGAGTTTACCGATCAGTTGAACTTTGTTTTTCAATGCGTACATGATGTTAGGTTTTGTGCTTCCGCTACATGCAGAAGCGGGTTGATAATTTGTTATTTCAATCTTTCGGTGACGTCCCCCGGTGTGGTACCGGGACCGATTGACATTGCAAAAATGGCGGGACAAGAAAGCGATACCCGGTTTTTAATCGTTTATACCCGAATCTAAACGCTTAAAAACGTTTAAACACGGATATGTTGCTGTAAATTAGCGCGGTAAATATTTTACAAAAGTTACTGTACCCGCCATGAAAACAAAAAACTGCCTTACGTGCAGCGCTTTATTGCGCGGCCGGGCCGATAAGAAATTCTGTAATGACTATTGCCGCAACAACTTCAATAATGAGCAAAAGCAAAAAAATAGTCAATACCATCTCGTAAAGGACATCAACAACACCTTATTAAAGAACCGGAAAGTACTGGCGACCTTGCTGCCCGATCAGCAGGACCTGGCAAAAGCCGCAAAAGAGAAAATGCTGCGACTGGGCTTTCATTTCCGGTATTTTACCCACCACTATACTACCAAAACGGGTAAAATCTATTACTACTGCTATGATTATGGCTATTTACCCCTCGAAAACGATTGGTTTTTGATCGTAAAGAAAAAAGAAGAATAACGCTTTGCCATTACATTTGCAGCATGTCAAAACCTGTAATCTGTATTGGCGCGGCATTGGTGGATGAACTTTTTCATGCCACCGACCAACTGCTGCTCGCCACTACCAACGATGCGACGGTAACCAAAACCGCCGGTGGCGTAAGCCGCAATATTGCACACCAGCTCGCCCTGCTGAATGTGCCGGTACAACTGATCTCTGTAGTGGGAAACGACAGCGATGGCGACTGGCTCAAACAAGTGAGTACTGCCGCGGGCGTACAACTGGACGCGACGATCACCAAGGATGGCCTTTCCGGTAAATACACCGGCGTATTGAATGTGGATGGATCACTGTTCACGGCCTTTTTGACCAATGCCGCCAATCACCTGATCACCCCGGAGCACCTGGCTAAACATATTGACCTGCTGCGCACGGCCTCCTATTTACTGGCAGATGCCAATATCAGTGTAAGCACAGCGGAATGGTTACTCACTTTTAGTAAAGAGACGGGGATCCCTTTTGTGCTGGAGCCCGTATCGGTGCCACCTGCCCGTAAATTCAAGACGGCTGATCTTCACGGATTACACCTCATTACGCCCAATGAAGATGAGTTGCCGGTCATTTGTTCCGAGAAGGCATTTTTTACCCAGCAACAGGTGGAGGAATTGTTGGTACAACGCGGCATTCAAAATATCTGGCTGCATAATGGTAAACATGGTTCTGCGTTATACAACAAAGAAAAATCAATCACCCTGCATGCCCCCACTATTGAAGTAGTGGATTGTACCGGGGCTGGTGACGGATCGTTGTCCGGCTACCTGCTCGGAAGACATCTTGGACGGGCCGATATGGATTGCCTCAAACTGGCCCATACACTTTCTGCAGAAATACTCCAGGTCAATGGCGCCATTGCTACGCACCTCAACCAGGAGAAATTATTACAACTGGTGAATAAATATTATCCCGACTGATGAATTCCTACCTGCATATACACCCGGAAGTACAGGAAGCGCTGCTTGCGGGCCGGCCTGTGGTGGCACTTGAATCGACGATTATTTCGCACGGAATGCCCTATCCGCAAAATGTTGAAACGGCCATAGCGGTGGAAGAGGTGATACGAGAAGGGGGAGCCATTCCCGCTACGATCGCCCTGATGGACGGCAAGTGCATGGTGGGGTTGAGCGGGGAACAACTCGGCTATTTTGGAAATGCAAAGAATGTGTGGAAAGTAAGCCTGCGTGATATGCCCTATGTGATCAGCAAAAAACTTTACGGGGCCACTACCGTTGCTGCCACAATGCGCATCGCATCAATGGCCGGAATTCGTGTATTTGTAACCGGAGGTATCGGTGGGGTACACCGCGGCGCTGAAACAAGCATGGATATTTCTGCCGATCTTACGGAAATGGCACAAACACCCGTAGCGGTGGTATCTGCCGGTGTAAAATCGATACTGGATATCGGACTTACCCTCGAATACCTGGAAACCATGGGTATTCCGGTGGTTACATACGGTCAAGCGGAGTTTCCCAGTTTTTATTCACGAAAAAGCGGTTATACATCACCGTTAGAAATGGACAGCCCGGAAGAAATTGCTGCCCTGTTGCAGGCGAAATGGCAGATGGGATTGAATGGTGCAGTGCTGGTAGCCAATCCCGTGCCGGCCGAACAGGAAATTGGCGCATCAGCAATGGAAGTACATATTCAGCAGGCATTGACTGCCGCGGCATCGCAGCATGTACGTGGAAAAGAAGTGACGCCTTTTTTACTGAAATATATTGCTGAACATACCGGAGGGGAAAGTCTGGAAGCCAATATTGCATTGATAAAACACAATGCAAAAGTGGGAGCAGCCATTGCGGTGGCCTATTCAAAGTAAGAGCATGCAAAGGAGTACCAAGACTTTACTGAACAGGCAAGATTTGTATAATTATATACTAGATATAAAAAAGAATCCCGGCTGCAATCATTTACAGCCGGGATTTTTGGCCTTTCAACAAATTTCTTATCAGATCAAATTATTAATCTGAAATAACTTTTCTAATCCGATTATCTTGTCAGGATCATCTTTTTACTGATCACTTCCTGACCTTCTGCCAGCAATGAATAAATATACATACCAGGCTGGAGTGAATTACCATTCACCACTACCTGTGATTTACCACTGAGGCCATTGTACTGCAACATCATTTTGCCGGTAAGGTCAAATACAGCGATCACTCCGTTTCTTAAACCATCAGGCATAGTGTAACGGATAGTAGTAGAAGCGCTGAACGGATTGGGGGTATTTTGTGCCAGTGAGAATTTGCTCACTTCAAATGAACCGCTGCTGGTTACTATCTGACGGTCTTGTCCGTTTGCGCCACGACCTGTTTCGGGAGTGGTGACAACAGTATTAGCGGCAAGAACAGTTGCTCTTAAAGCAGTTATTTGCTCCTGCTGTTGTTGTATACCACGGAATAAAATGGAGATCAGTCCTTGATAATTTACCGCGAAAAATGTTTTGGAACTGGCTTCCAGGCCATCGCCTCCGGGAATAGAATAACGGGACTGTTTTACCACTTCAGGAAATACGCGGGCCAGTTCCTGTGCAATAAAGCCATGTTGTTTTTCAGGAGAGAGATTGAGCTCTTTGTATTGGGCTACATCATAGTTATAAGTAACGGGGCGGATGGCCATAATAGCAGGCAGCACATCTGTTTCCGTAGCCACATTGAGTTTAAGTTGAGCATCTGAACCAATGTATAAACCTGTAGAGAACACATTGCCCTGGAAATAACCAGCCCATGAGTTGGCACCTACGGGAGCGTTTCCATATACACCATAGTTGGTACCGGTGGCTAAGCCGGATGCAAGACCATAAACTCCATAGTTAATAGTACCGGTACCTGTACCTTGCGCATAAGCGATTACACCATAGTTAGAGTTGTTGGTGCTGGTAGAGTTTGTATATGCATATGTGCCCACACCAAATGTACCTGCTGCAGTAGGCGTGGTACGGAATGCACCATTCACCGTGCTTACGGTATTAACAGAAGTAGAGTTAAAGCCGGCCTGATTGGTGGTATTAATGCCCACTTTTGGCGTACCAAAAAATGCGGGTGGAGCACTTGCGCCATAGTAAGCATTGCCCGCACTGGTAAGTGTGTGGATCTTAATAAAGCCAGTGGCTACAGCCGGGTTGGTGATATAGCGGAACTGCATCTCTCCGCCAAGATTACCCCATTCGATAATGGCATCTTTCACTGCATTGGCAACCAGCGGATTTTGACTGCGCAAAGCTTTGTTGAATGCTTGTCCGTTCCATTGAATACGGTCTCCGTACAATACATTGTTTGGGAGTGGTGAACCGATACCGATCCATTGGTCGGCAGCACCGAATGCACCGACCGTACCGGCAAAAGAATGAGAAATAAGTCCATTGCTTACTCTTAATGCATCAACAGATGCAGCAGGTAAAACATTTAGAACCGTAGCGGGCTTTGTTTGAACAGACTGGGCGTGGAGGATGGTGGGACAAAGCAGGAAGAATGTTCCTGCCGCTGCAAGTAGTGTTACTTTTTTCATACAGAGGTTTTGAGTTGGTTAAAAAAATACACCTGATGCTTTCCCGTTGGCCAACGTATATCGTCAGGTACAATTTGAACAGTACCATTTCGGATATGTTTATAAAAGGTTAAAGTATTTTCGTGTTTTAAGTGTTTACCATGAACACCTCAGGGAATAATTAGTAATAAAGTATAAGCAGATCAGGTAAAAAGGGAATGTTATATGCTGCTGTACCAATAATAAAATCGCATAGAACGATTTTACTTGTTTTACGTTTAAAGGCAAAATGCCCCCTTTTTATTAAACAACAGGTTGTACTTTGCGCCCTGTTCATAAAAGGTAAAGAAAAAAGGTGAATAGATAATTATGCAACTGACAGACGAACAAAACTTGGTAATAGCAGCGAATGGCAACCTGGTGATTAATGCCGTGGCGGGTAGTGGAAAGACTACCACGCTGATAGAATTTGCAAAGACACGCCCGCCCGGAAGTAAAATATTATACCTCGCATTCAATAAAACAGTAAAGACGGAAGCATTGGCCAAATTCCATGCAGCGGGACTTAAACACGTGAAAGTGGAAACAGCACATTCGCTTGCTTATGATCACGTTGTAAAGGGAAGTAATTACCAGGTATCACAGGGATATAAAAGCTATGAACTATGTGATATACTGGATATACAAACGGGTGACCGGCATACTGATTATATAATTGCCACGCATGTTAGCAGGTTCCTCAGTATGTTTTGCAACAGCAAAGCCACGAAAGTACAGGAGCTCGACTACCGCGAAGAGATCACTGATGTAAAGGCAAAAGCATTTGTAATTAATTTTTATTCCCGCATCGAACAATTGACCAGGGAATTGCTGGCAAAGATGGATAAAGGAGAGATCGCCATTACGCATGATTTTTACCTGAAGAAATTTCAATTGGGAAATCCGGTACTTCCCTATGATTATATATTATTTGATGAAGGGCAGGATGCCAGTGCGGCCATGCTCGCGGTTTTCCTGCAGCAAAAGGGGGTAAAGATTATCGTGGGTGATATTCATCAGCAGATATACGGATGGCGGTATGCCGTCAATAGTTTACAGCAGGTGGAATATCCGGTCTTTCACCTGAGCAACAGTTTTCGTTTTGATGATGAAGTGGCATTGATCGCCAACAAAATAATTGGTTGGAAAAAGCACCTGCAACTTCCGGCTTCCGTAAAAGTGAAAGGTGTGGGAGAAGCGGGTGAACTGATAAGTACCCGCGCCACGCTGGGACGTACCAACCTGAGTATATTGCTCAATGCCATTGCCCAATGGCAACACGGCGAGATCAAATCAGTTTATTTTGAGGGAAATATCTCCAGCTATACGTTTGCCGACGAGGGGGCATCACTCTATGATATACTCAGCCTTTATAATGGTAAGCATGATAAAATAAAGGACAAGCTGATCGCATCTATGAAAACAATGAAAGACCTGGATGACTATATCGAAAAGACAGAAGATACCAGCATGAAGATGATCGCAGATGTGGTAAAAGAATTTGGTAACCGGCTGCCCGGTCTTATCAGTGAGCTGAAAAACAACCATGCGTCGGATAAAGAGTCGGCAGATATGATCTTCAGCACTGTACACCGTTGTAAAGGAATGGAGTATGATGAAGTAACGTTGCTCGGAGATTTTATTACAGAGGATAAATTGAAAAAACAAATTGCCCTGGCCGGTGGTACATCAATCGATGAGCGAAGCAAAAACAAACTGGCAGAAGAGATCAATATATTATATGTGGCCGTTACCCGTGCCAGGTACCGCCTGCGCATACCACCGGAAATAAACCCGCTTCGAACCGTACAGCTTTCGGAGCAACCTATGATGCAGTTGAGCAACCGGACTTCATTGAGAAAATATTTAGCTGAAGAAACCATGCCCTACCAGCGAATGAGTGAAACAAAATCTACGGGCAGAACGGGTAATCATGGTAAACGGTGGACCGATGAAGAAGAAGAGGTTTTATTAGAACTATACAAAAATCAATACTCCGTTAAAGAAATGGCGAAAAGCCTTGGCCGCGGTGAGGCCGGCGTAAAGATCAAACTGATGAACCTTGGCCTGCTGGATGACGGAGAACTATATTGAGTAAAATCTCTACGGATTAAATATGCCTGATCGTATAAAAGGTATGACTCCGGATTTACTATAACAATTTCTCCGCTCTTTCCAGGTCTTCGGGCGTATCAATTTCCACGCCCATATAATCTACTACGATCATACGGAGCGGAATACCGTTTTCCAGGTAGCGGAGACATTCAATTTTTTCCGCTGCCTCCAGAGGAGAAACGGGCCATTGGGTAAATCGAAGCAGCGCTTCTTTCCGAAAAGCGTATACGCCAATATGTTCGTAATAGGTGGTAGGCCAGGCTTTATCTCTCGGGTAAGGAATTACACTCCGGCTGAAGAAGAGTGAATTCATATTGATATCAACAGCCACTTTTACAAAATTAGGATCTGTGATCTCATCGGGGTTTGTGAGCACCTGCATCATAGAAGCCACCTGAACGGATGGATCTTCAAACTGCTGCAATAATTGCTGAAGGGGTTCGCGTTTTACAAAGGGGGTATCGCCCTGTACGTTTATAATAATGTCGACATCCATACTGGCGGCCGCTTCGGCAATACGATCGCTGCCGCTTTCATGTTCATACTGACTCATGATCGCTTTACCACCTGCCGCAGTGATTTCGGTAAAAATAATATCGCTGTCGGTCACCACCACCACTTCATCAAAGAGGCCGGTGGCAACGGTGGCATCGTAGGTATGTCGGATGACTGTTTTATCACCGAGTTGCTGCATCAGCTTGGCCGGAAATCGGGTGGCAGCATATCGGGCGGGTATCATAGCGATTTTTTTCATGCTGCAAAACTATACACCTCCGCTGAAAAATATCACTAATTGATTTTCCAACATAAACAGTTCAAATTCGTAGTAGGCGCCGTCTTCAAACCCGATCTTGATTTTTTCAATGGTGAATGGACTGGTATCATCCGGGTCGTTGGAAGTGCGGATCACTTTGACATCGTATTCGTGGTCATCTTTTTTATAGGTCTTGCTTACCAGCGGAAATTCTTCTTTTTCTCCAAATACCTGTTTGAACTCTGCGATCAATCGGCAGAGCAGAAAGCCCTGCTGGATGGAAAAGCCGGGTAAAAAATAAGTATTGGAGTTATACTCATAACCAAAGAACTCGTGATATTCGCCTCCGTTCTTATACAATTGTTTAGTGAGTTCCCAACCGCCTTCTGTCATTTCGCTGGCATTGCCGGATCGGGTTACTACTTTGGGGCCTGCAATGGCGCCGTTTTGAACCAGGTATTGCTTCATGTCTTTTACGGTGGCCAGTTTGGGCGGCGGCCAGGGGAAAAGATAGCTGTCGATAATATACCCGGTCTTATTATTAAACTTTACTTTCTTCCAATATCCGGTCATGTTCTCGGTAATGATCTCCTTCCAGGCGCTATCTTCATTAATGGTGGTCACTTTTGTACCGTAGGGAATTTTATCCAGCACTTTGGAGCCGGCTTCCGGCTTTTCCCGCATGCTTAAACCGGTTTTGGCAGCCACATAATAGGTGCCATTGAATAATTGAGCATTGGCAGTAATGGCCAGTGTAAAAAAGCTAAGCAAAAAGAAGAGGCGCATATATTGGTGGTTAAAGGTTCAGGAGTTTGTTTTTTGAAACGGATGTTTTAACAGCGAAATCAGGTCCTCGTCTTTTTCATTGGGGTAATCTTTATCAATACCATAGCGGATATCTTTTGGTTCCATGTGCTGATAGGTACCGAGCAGCCGGTCCCAGATAGAAAGGATAGCCCCGTAATTGCTGTCTGTAAATGGTTGTTTCCAGTGATGATGCACTTTGTGCATATTGGGTGAGATAAAGATATAACTCATGCTTTTATCCAGCCATTGCGGAAGGCGGATATTGGCGTGTTCAAACGCGGTAAAGAAAACAAGGATGGTCTGGTAGATCATTACCGCATACATGGGTGCGCCGCTTACGATAATGCCCATAAAAAAGAAAACACCACGTACTATACTTTCCACGGGGTGATGGCGCAGGCCCGTGGTTACATCCACATTATTGTCTGCGTGGTGAATAACGTGAAAGCGCCAGAAGAATTTTACTTTATGTTCGATAATGTGTACGAGCCAGCCACCAAAAAAGTCAACGATCAGTATGGTCAGTAAAATGGTGGCCAGGATACCGGCATTCAACCAGTTGATGATACCAAAACCATTGGCACCACTCCAGTCGCTGATCTTAATTATCACAACGGCCAGCAGTGTATGAATGATCAGGTGAATAACGGTAAGGCCAAAGTTGACCCCGGCATGCTGCAGTTTATTTTTTCTGTAATGCATGGGCAGCAACGGGATAGCACCTTCAATTATCCAGAAGAAAAGCAATCCACCAACTAAAATGGCCATCCGCTCCAGCGGCCGTTGCTCCAACGTGGAGAAATGCTGTATGATATCATCCCACATAGAAATAATTAAGGCTAAAAGTTACGAAGGAAAATGCAATACTGGTTCACGCTGTTTCGGGCGTTTCATTTTCGGGGAATTCATGACCGCAATCGAAGCAATGGTTTACTTTATCGGGGGCGATGGCAGAACTGCTCAGGAAAAAGGTAGTAATCGCACTGATCCAGTTGGAGGCTTTCCGGGGTGTGCTTACCAGTTCGGTATTTTTAGATCCGCAATGCGGGCAAGCGGGACGGTTTTCTTTTTTCAGGTCCTCCAATATTTTCCAGGCTTCAGGAGCCGTATCTTTTTCCACCATTAGTTTGATACCACCCACGGCATTGGTAAGAATAGGGTCAATGGTTACGGTGTTCTCATCGTTGAGCCAGCAGGCAATACCTCGCTCTTCCAGTACTCCTTTGGCAATATGCGCTTCCACATAATTTACATACGATTGCAGAACTACGATTTCCATATTTATGCATTAAAAATCCCGCAACAACAATAGTTTAATTTTTTGTCATTGCGGGATTTATTTATAATTAATTTTCATCAGCGGCCATACTCATCGCCATACTCTTCTGCATATTTTTCATAGCGCTTGATGAGTTCAATATTTTTCTTTTCAATATCGGTCAGCATGTCTTTGATATCAACAGTGTTGGGTACATACCAGTCTTCCACTTCAAAGGTTTGACGCAGGTTCTTTTTCTTAAAGCAAAAACCATGACGGGCAAAGATCTCGTTGCGCATCAGCTCAAGTTCTTCCTTATACATATTTTCTACATCCTTTGCTTTAAGCAGTCGTTGCGATGCTTCGGGATAGGAACCCACATCATTGCGATATTCAAATTGTTTTCTGCCCAGCGAGTATGCTTTAGCGGGCTTTTTGGCATTGTTTGGTTTCCAGGAACCTGAAACGGAGTCGGGGTTTGACTCTGCGATGCTAAAGTTGAATATGCCATCATTCGGGTCATCACCGGGTTCTTTGGCGACAACGGTATACGAACCACCGGACTTGATAATTGTACCGGCAAATGGACGGTCGTTGCCGCCTACGATGGATCGACCCAATATGGAATCGCCCTGCACTTTTGTGATCAGGAGGGTTATTTTATTGTCGCCAAAGGCGCCAACGAAAGAACCCAGTAGTTTGTCCAGGAAATTCACCGCAGCGATGGGGCTGTTCGTTCCGTTGGTAGTGGCGGTGGTGTCTTCTGTTTTGTCGCCGGAAGGGCTGTCAGTCTTTTTATCATTATTACAGGCGATCAGGATACCGCCTGCCAGTAAAATCAACCAGGCTTTTCTCATGGTGAAAAGGTTAAATTTGGGTGGTAATAGATGAGGTTAACCATTTAAAAGTAACACAAATTTTTACCCGGACAAATATTTGGAACGCCAGCCTTTTGTTAATACTGGCCTTTTTTACCTGGCTGATGGCCAGTATTACGGTAGCTTATATCCCCTATAATACGGATGTGGGTTTTTTGCGCATCAAGCAGCAGTATATCGATATTGATCACTGGCGAATCGCTTTTTTCATACATGTTTACGCAAGCCTTTGGGTGTTGCTGGCGGGGTTTACACAGTTTTCCAGGGGCTTGCAACGAAAAAACTCTCCGCTTCACCGGGTGCTGGGCTATATCTATGTGGTGAATATTTTAGCTGTTACAGGCCCTGCCGGTCTTATCATGGGTTTTTATGCCAATGGCGGCTTGCTTTCCCGGGTGGCTTTTGTTTTACTGGCTGCCTTATGGATCTTCTTCACAGCAATGGCATTGGTGAAAGCCCGCCAGAAAGATTTCCGGTCGCACCGGTATTATATGATACGGAGTTATGCCCTTACGCTTTCGGCTCTTACCCTCCGGGCCTGGAAATATGCTATAACCAATACGATGAGTTTACCACCCATGGATGTGTACCGGGTGGTGGCCTGGGCCGGCTGGGGTATTAATCTGCTGGTGGCCGAATGGATGATCTGGCGGGAAATAAGGGCCCGAAAAATGGCGCATACCCCTTCCCTGAAAAAAAATTGACTATCACCGGAAGGGTGATAGTCAATGCAGGAATATTCTTTTTGTGTAATTACTGATTCAGCATCAGGGGCATTACCAGCATGAGCAATTCTTCATTTTCGTCCTGGTCGGAGGGTTTAATGATACCGGCCTTAGTGGGGGTAGAGAGTTCGATAGTGATCTCATCTCCATCGGCAGCATTCAGCATTTCGATCAGGAAGCGTGCATTGAAGGCGATCATCAGGTCTTCACCATTGTACTGGCATTTCATTCTTTCATTTCCTTCAAAACTGAAATCCACATCCTGAGCGGCCAGTTGCAGTTCACTTCCGCTTATATTCAGGGCCACCTGATTGGTGCTTTTATTACTGAATACACTTACCCGGCGAAGGGCGCTCTGAAAATCACTTTTATTTACTGTGAGTCGATAAGGATTATCAGCGGGAATTACCACTTTATAATCCGGGAAACGTGCATCAATGAGGCGGCAGCTCATTTGGGTGGTGCCATGCTTTACAAAGAGGTGATTGCTGTTATAGCTGACTGTAATCTCTTCATCAGTAGAAGGGATCGCAGCTTTCAGCAGGTTGAGTGGTTTGCGCGGAGCGATAAAAGAATCGGCTTTCGGGCATTTCACGTCTGTGCGTTTGTAGCGTACCAGGCGGTGTGCGTCGGTAGCTACGCATTGAAGGCCTTTTTTGTCCAGTTCGAAGAACACACCGGTCATGGCCGGGCGGAGATCATCGTTGCTGGTGGCGAAAAGCGTTTTGTTGATCGCAGTTACCAGGGCAGAAGCCGGCATGGTAAAGGAAGTGGTATCATCGGCAGCGGGTTCTTTGGGGAAGTTGTCGGGGTTTTCGCCCATTACTTTGTACTTACCATTATCGCTGGTAATCTCGATGCCAAAATTCTTATCAATATTGAAGGTGAGGGGCTGATCCGGCAGGTTCTTCAATGAATCCATTAAGATCCGGGCGGGGATACAAACTTTGCCACTGTCTTTGGCTTCAATATCCAGCTGTACCCGCATTACCGTTTCCAGGTCGGTGGCCACCACGGTGAGTTTGTTTTTTTCTACTTCAAACAAAAAATCTTCCAGGATCGGAAGCACGGTATTCGCATTGATAACGCCGGAAATATGCTGCAGTTGCTTCAATAACGAAGAGGAGGACGCAATAAACTTCATCTGTAAATATTTAATTGTCTGTTGATGTGATGTAAGCGCTAACCGGGCCGTCTTTCATCAGCAATCGGTTTGTGGCGAAACTACTGATTTTTGCTTTACAGCCAATATTTTACCGCGGGTGGTGGAATACATGTGAGAGTTTGGCAGGCTTTACTTTTTTACCCGCGGTTTTTGCCTCCGGAATCCGTTTAATAACGCCAAAAAGATAAAATACTCAGCGCTTATTTTGTATATTGCCTGTCCTCAATAAACACGTTATGTTCGACAAATTATTCGGATGGGGTAAGAAAAAAGAAGAGGAGGCTCCGGACCCCGATATTCTGTTTGGCCGCTATTCAGACAACAATAAACCCCTTGCAAAAGTGAACCGCTGGACAGATGCGGATAATTTTTTCAAAGAAAAAAAATATCCCGAATCACTCGACGCTTTTTTTGATTACATGCGCGACGATCTGGCCAAAAATGTGGTGTACGAACGCAATGGTAATCAGGGCCGGTTTGAATTTTATCAGGGTTCTAAAATAGTACGTGGTTCATTCAGCCCGGAAGAGCTCAAAGCCGAAGTAACTCTTGCCCGCATGCCCCAACCTTCTGTACCGGTGATGCGCCGGCTGCTGGAAATGAATTTTAATTTATACTACAGCCGTTTTGCGCTCGACACTGACCGGCTCTGTATGCGCTTCGACAGCGATGCCGAAACAGCCAGCCCCAGTAAATTATATTATGGCCTGAAAGAACTGGCTACCAAAGCCGATAAGCAGGATGATCTGCTGGTGCAGGATTTTGCCATTCTGGAAACGGCGGATAGCGAACACCTGACCGAAGTGCCGCTTGCCGAAAAAGAAGTGAAATACCAATACCTCCAGCAATGGATCGGGGAAGTACTGGATCTGGTCAGCGGCCTTGATGCAGATAAATTTTCTGGTGGCATTGCCTACCAACTGCTCACCCTGATCTACCGGATCGATTATCTTATTACTCCGGAAGGCAAACTGCTCAATGACCTGGAAAAGATCAGCGGCATTTATTTTAAAAAAGATGAGCGGCCCGTGATTGAAAAGAACCGGGATATGGCTGAAGCCTTCAGGGTAATCAAAGCATTGAGTAAAGAAGAGGTTTTTAAATACCTGCACCGCTCCAAATACACGTTTTCCATTGTGGCGCCGCAGGCCTATAAAACCATTGCAGACTCTATTCATGGCGCCAATCAAAATATGATATGGTACCGGGATAATGGCTATCCGCAAATCGCCAACCAGATTACCGAATACGGGATCGGTTTCTGCCAGTATTCATACAGTTTACCGCGTGTCATTACGGAATTGTATCATCTGTATATGCTGGTGAACTATGCGCCTTTCTTTAAAGCATTGGGATTTAAAACCACCTTGTATGACAGCGCACAGAATAAATTTGATCAGGAAGAAATAACAGAGCGGGTAAAGACCATTCAAAACAAATGGAAAGAAAAGTATCCCAACCTGGATTTTAAACTGGCCAATCTCCGTTTCGACAGCCTGGTGAATTTTAACCTGACCTATACGAACGAAATGGAGTTTTTAAACATGGACCCCAAATAACAGGGTCAATGAAAAAGTAACTGCATAAAACGAACTTATTCCATGGATCCCCAACAGATAATAGAACAATACCAGAAAGCCATTATTCAGATCGCCACCGGGGGTGGTACCGGTACTGGTTTTTATGTAAAGCAGTTCGACCTCATCGTAACCAATGCACATGTGGTGGCCGAAGAGGCTGAAGTGACCATTGCCGGTAAAGCCTTTGATAAAGCACTTTCCCGCGTATGGTATACCGACCGTAAGCACGATCTTGCCTTTTTGCAGGCCCCGGCTGGTATTGAACTGCCCGAGATAAAATTGGGTCACTATGACCAAATGAAAGACGGGGATTCCGTGGTGGCCATCGGGCATCCCTATGGGCTAAACTATACTGCCACACAAGGCGTGATCTCAAAAGTGGACCGTATCCGCGAAGGCATTAAATACATTCAGATCGATGCGGCCATCAACCCCGGTAACAGTGGCGGCCCGTTGGTGAATATGAACGGGGAGATCATTGGTGTGAATTCCTTTATTATCCGGGGTGGTGATAACCTGGGTTTTGCCCTGCCGGTAAACTACCTGCAGGATGCCCTTCAAATGTACCTTCCCAACAAAGGCCTGGCATCCACCCGTTGTTTCAGTTGCGATTACCTTGTTACATCTTCCAATATCGATTCACAAAAATATTGTCCGAGCTGCGGTACAGAAGTAAAACTGCCTGTGGTTCCGGAAAAAGAAGTAGAGCCGGTTGGTGCCGCCAAAACGGTAGAGGAAATACTGAAAGAACTTGGTAAAGATGTACGGCTTGCCCGCGAAGGGGTAAACAGTTGGAGTGTGAAAGAAGGATCTGCCAAGATCAAGATTACGTACAACCCGGAAAACTATTTTATTGCCGGAGATGCCTATCTCTGCCAGATGCCAACCGATGCCACTAAAATAAAACCATTGTACCAGTTTCTGCTGGAAGAAAATTTCCGTACACATGGCCTGGTGCTGAGTTGTGTAAAACAAAATATTGTACTCAGCAGTATCATGTACGACCTCGACCTTACCAAAGAGAACGGGGTGGATTCATTCCGCAATCTTTTCCAGAAGGCAGACTATTATGATGATTTTCTGAAACAGGAATATGGCTGTACAGACCGGCTGGAAGAATAACAGGAGCGAACTATTTTTTTAAAAATTTTTTCGGCTCTGCGGATCAAAACCAACCTCTTTTGCGGAAGAGCCAAAGCATTACAATGGGTATGACCAGCATCATGGATACAGCGGTATAAAAGCCCCACCGCTGATGAAAGAAATTCACGTTTTCATCGAAGTTCATACCAAAGATTCCACCGATGACCGTAGCGGGGGCCAGCAGGCAGGTTACGATCGCCATCACTTTCATCACTTCATTCATCTTCATGTTCACGTTGTTGATATGAAGATCGTGTAAGCTCACCATCACATCCCGATAGTTGTCCGACAGATCGATGGCCTGTACGATATGGTCGTACACATCTTTATAATATTTTAAATGGCGGTCCTCAATCAATTCACTTTCCGTACGAAGAAAACCATTGAGTAAATCCCTGACGGGGGAAATATTACGTTTTAAAACGATCAGCTCTTTTCGCAGTTGCGTGATGTGCTGCAGGGATCGGGTGCTGTTTCCGCGTGTTACTTCTTCTTCCAGCTCTTCGACACGTTCACTTAGTTTTTCCATTACCACAAAATAATGGTCTACGATGAGGTCGAGCAGGGAATAACAGAGATAATCGGCCGGCCGCTGACGTATTTTGGTGTGTGGTGTTTTGAGGTTTTTGCGAAGCGGGGTAAATACATCACGGTGTGCATCTTCCTGAAAACTGATCACCACGTCTTTCGCCAATATGATACTGATCTGTTCCTGCTCTACGGCATGCTTTTCCTCGTTATAATACAGCATGTTGAGCAGGCAAAAAATACTATTCTCCGCTTCATCCAGTTTTGGCCGCTGGTTGATACTGAGAATATCTTCGATGACGAGCGGGTGAATATCAAAATGACTGCAAACAGCTTCCACATCTGCCTTACGGAGCCCGTCTATATTGATCCAGGAAGTATGGCCGCTCGTTTTAAATTGAAAACAGTCATTTATCGAAGTCAGCTTTTTTTCCTCCAGCATTTCGGCGTTATAATCAAAAACGGAAACAATTACCTCCTTCGCCTCTTCCCGGTGGGGAATAATATTGGGATTGGCAGATAATATCTCTTTTGTACGCTGTTTGGAAGTAAACAACGTAGTGGGGTTGAGGTATCGAAGATATTTTTCTGGTCTGATTTTGACGCCCATAATAGCGGAAGTTATGAAATCTATAGCATCCGGATAAACCCGGGAATATTTTCCGGGTCATAGTAACCGCAAAACATGAGATTATGAAAAGGATATTTTTTGTTGTTTGCCTGTTGATAGCCGTTTCGGAACTGCATGCACAGCGTGTGCGGGTGCGGATGAATTTACCCGTTGGCGCACGGGTAGGTGCTCCGGGAGCAGCGCCTTTCCGGGGTGCTGTATGGATTGGCCCTGAGTGGCGCTGGCAAAGAGGTCAGTATGTATCGGTGCCCGGATATTGGGCCCGTCCTGCACGTTTCAATGCGGTATGGGTACCCGGCCACTGGAAATATACCCGTCGCGGATATAAATGGGTACCCGGTCGCTGGCGCTGAGCGAGCCTGACATAATTAGTTTGATTTCGACCGCATTTACTACCTGTTGGTATTGATAAAACGGGGCCCGTAAAATACCGGTTTGTTCAAATTGGTATACTGGCTGATAAAATCATATTCATCGGGATAGAGGGCCGGTAATTTTTTGATGATATCCGCCGGTATTTGGTAACGCATGATATTAAAGCAGGAAAGAACCCGGAAGTCAACCATTTTGTGTACGGCGGCTCCAAGCGTTTTCCAGGAAGTGGCGGCGGGCCCGTTCCACACCGTATCCAGCAGCATCATCATTTCAGAAAAGGCCGCATCGAAAGCATCCAGCGATTTTGCCACCTCCTTTGCCTGCGCATCGAGCGCCAGTATTTTCGCATATCCATCCTTCGGTAAACAAAGTGTGTTGATCACTTTTGGCCAACTGATGGGAGTGCCACTGAAAAATTTTGCCTCATTGGCTTTTGTTACTTTCCGGATGCCTTTTGGTTTTTTATAGGTGGCCCCGTAGTATAATTCGGCAAACTTGGCATAATGTGATTCTTCGGTTTCAAAATCCGGGCTGGTGAGCAGGTCTTTTGCATCGGCTCCTTCTCCCTGTTCGAGAATCTCATTGATGCCGGTGCAAAACATTTTTACCGGATCTTTAGCAGGGTCGTACAAAAATTTGGTGAAGCCGATATTGTCTCCCACCTGGTTGGAAGTGCCGCCTTTTTTAGCCGCTTCGCGCACAGCATCAGCATTTTTCCGAATAGCCGATTTGATGTTTTTGTAAAACACACCGATCGTGGGGTATTTGGCGGGCAATGCTAATTCACTCACGAGGCATTCGGGCACTTCAATGCGCATGAAATTCTTCAACTGATTTTTTGAGAAACTGGCCAGGCCAATATTCAGGTCCGGTTCACAGCCGCCGGGCAATCCCTGTGTGGGATACGACACCCTGATATGTTTAATAGCGGGCGTGCCACCAATAGCGGCCAGCATATTCGCTGCAATCGACATGTGTACCATTTCTTCCATGGCCACACTGCGGATGATATTGTAGGCGGTATAGTTTTGAACCTCTAATGAAAACATGGCAGAGAGATAGAGCGGAAGCGTGGAAAACTCCAGCTCTACTGCTGATTGTAAAGATCGTTTGATCCATTCCAGGTCTTTTACTTCAGGGGTTGTTTGACCGGCAGCCATAAAACTGATTTTATGATTTAAGCATATAAAAGAATATAAGACGTGTCGCCCATGCGATACGAAATCATTTGCGTGCTTTCTGCTGCGGCTACGGAATCCTGCAATGTCCAGCTCTCACAATCCGGATGTATATGGTATACGTCTACTTTATGCGTTTGTCCATCATAAGTGCCGAGATATATTTCACCATTGGTCCAGGGTATGGTAACATCCAGCGTAATGTCTTTGGCATTGGGCATCAGATCCTGCAGCCAGCTCCCGATCTCGGTGGTACCGCGGGAAGGATCATCCTGAATATGATCAATATTTACATTCAGCTTCATTTTATTGATCTTGAAAAAGAAATTCGAACGGCCCAGTGTGAAGAAAGCAAAATCGGTCCAGCCTTTTGCCCAATGATGATACCAAACATTGAGCATGATGAGTGCCGGAGCGCCGGAAGGATTGGAGGCCGTAACATTGAGGCTATAAATACCCACCGTACCACTATCAATATCATAGCCCATTACATACACAAGGCCCAGTGATACAAAGGGTGTGACCTCGGAAAAATTCTTTGTGGGCCAGTCGCGCCGGTTGATGAACGTATAAGGTTTGGAGAGGGAGTAATCATCCTGTACTTCATAGAATCCCATGGTACCATTCTTGCTTTCATAAGTAAGCAGGTAGGGCCGGTTTCCCAATACAAAGGACTTTACGATATCCCAGGGAAAGAGCTTCATTTCATCTGACCCGGCCACTACTTTTTTCAGACTGTCTGATTTGCCGGACAGTTCATACACATCTGTGGTCTTCTTTGTTTTATCAAATGCATACAGGATGGTTTTTTTTCCCACCTGCACGCTGGTTACGGAAGAGTACCCGTCAGACAATTCTCCATCTACTGTAACGGGTTTTACAGAAACGCCGTTTTCAGTTGGTTTTACGGAATAGATCCTGGTCATATTGTTGGTTTTTAAGATGATGAAATAAAAGTAGCTATGCCTTTATGAAAATAAATCGCGGTTATATGTTGGTGTTACGCTCAAACTGCATATTGAAGCTGCTGCCGGCCCTTACATCCATACCGGCCCAGCTATCATATATGCTCATCGGTAAAAATGTGGCTGCTGGTGTCAGCACTTTGTACCAGCCACTAAGAGCGGGTTGTAAAAATGGTACACCGCTCACCGGGCTACCCGTGCCGGGGGCCAGGGGGCCGAGTTCCCAATACACGAGATAATCATCGCCGATACAAGCCAGGGCCCCAAGTAAATGAGCGGAAAGCCCCTGTATCCTGGTCAATGCGTTAGCCACATTGGTTTTGAAGGTATTCACCTCCACATTTCTCGGTCGCTCTGCCACCACATGGCGAATGGTGCCGTGCATCCAGTCGGCATCATTATTGAATAAAAAAACGGGTGCATCAATGTTGAGTGATGCCACGCCGGTATATAATATGGGAAAATCTGCACGGCTCAGGGGCGTACCGCTGGTGATATATACACCACCATGTGTAAGGGTATAGGTGCGAACAGCCAGGCGCGTAAATCCATTCCAATAGGTTTGCTGCGATTTCCAGAAGAGAATCGCGGTTTCATCGGGCACCCAGTCGGGTTTTCCATCGAGCCCGCCGGTTACCGCGGGTGTATAGGAACGAAGGCCAGCGTCTATCTGTAGTTTTACCGTAGCGGGAATAAACACGGCACCCAGCCGGGAATAAAACTGTTCGAGGGGAAGTTGAGGCAGACGAAACCCACGCCATACCCGCACGGAATCGGGGGCTGTGAGCACTGAATTTTCGGATATCATGGTTTAATGTTTAATGGGTGCATCATATAGCCGACATATCATTGCTGTATAGCTGATATATTAACAGAAAGCAGCCATCCCGGAAATATGCCTGTACGCAACCCGTTACATTAAAAGTATAACAATATGCCTGTATAGAAAATACCAAAAACAGGGTATAGGTGAAACGGGGCAGACAGCTTAGGATATTGGGAATAGGCTGGCGTACAATTATTTTGCAGTACTATGGCTTGAATATGCCCAACGCGACCCGCTTAACAGGTATTATTTTCGATAGAGTATAAATGCCTTTGCTATATAAATGATACCGACAACCATTACACCCCAAAACACATAATAAATGGAGGCGCCGGACTTTATAGCAAAACGCCACGAT
>JAPLEH010000045.1 GCA_026391455.1 Bacteroidota bacterium | reverse complement strand
GGAATGAATGGCACGGCGAAACCGGACCCTTGCCGCTTTTACTGATTATCGCTAGTCTTTTACTTTATCTGTTGTGGAAGAAGAACCCCGAACTTTCTGCATTGCGAAAGGCAAGTCTCTTCAGTTTTTTTATCATGCTCCTGATCCTTACCCGATTTATCCGGCCATTTGGCAATGAATATGAAGGCCTCGTGCAGCGTTTTTTCTATTTAGGCTGGAGTGTTTGGACTGTCGCCATAAGTTATTACCTTTCAAAGCAGGTAAATAACCCATAATATATGAGCCAACTATTTCCTTTAGCAATAAAAGATATTTTTAAAAAGGCCATTTTCCTGCTAGCGCTCTATTCCACACAAGCTTTCGCACAGCAAACGGTGAGTTGGGTAGCCAGTTCTCCAACTTCGCAATGGGTAGCACAATCCAAAATAACGGCCCAAAAATCGAATAGCCTGGCCGATGTAATCATTCATCCGGAGCAAGCACAGCAAACCATAGAAGGGTTTGGCGCTTGTTTTAAAGAACTGGGTTGGACCTCCTTATCACTGCTTTCTTCAAAAGACAGAGCAGCTATTTTTAAAGAACTTTTTAAGCCCAATACCGGAGCTAATTTTACGATCTGCCGTATGCCGGTGGGTGCAAATGATTTTTCCAGGAATTGGTATTCTTACAACGAAACCGATGGCGATTTCGAGATGAAACAATTTAGTATAGCCAACGATTATGAAACACTTATTCCCTTTATTAAGAATGCGCAAAAGTATAATCCGGCCTTAAAGCTATGGGCCTCTCCCTGGTCGCCGCCCACCTGGATGAAGTACAACAAACATTATGCTTCTCAACCCGTACCGGATATATCGTCCTGGCCAAAGGAGCAATTGCAAGCCATGCGGGATAACTGGGGTATGGATTTTAAAGGAATCAGCAATGGTATGAAGCCCGAACAGCGCATGCATGAAGGATCTGATATGTTTATTCAGGAGGAGAAATATTTTGCAGCCTACAGTCTTTATTTTTCAAAATTTATCGATGCCTACAAAAAAGCAGGAATAAAAATAGGTATGGTGATGCCGCAAAATGAATTCAATTCCGATCAGGTTTTTCCAAGCTGTACCTGGACAGCCGCCGGTCTCGTAAAGTTTATATCGTACCTGGGGCCAGCCATGAAAAAAAAGGGAGTTGATTTGTTTTTTGGCACCATGGAGCGCCCCAACAAAAAACTGGTGGATACAATACTTACAGACCCCTTAAGCAGGGAGTATATAAAAGGAGTGGGGTTTCAATGGGCGGGCAAAGAGGCCATTCCTGCTATTCATAAGGAGTATCCGGGGTTGAGTCTTTATCAATCGGAGCAGGAATGTGGCAATGGGTACAACGACTGGAAGTATTGCACCTATGCCTGGAGCTTAATGAAGCATTATCTGAACAATGGTGTAAAGTCGTATTTCTATTGGAATATTTCCTTGAAAGAAGGGGGCGTAAGTACCTGGGGCTGGCACCAGAACTCGCTGATCATTGTGGATACGCTTACCCGTACGTTTAAGTACAGCTATGAGTATTATCTGATGAAGCATTTGAGTCATTATGTAAAGCCGAATGCAAAGAAGATAGTCACCACCGGAACGTTTACGGATTTACTGGTATTTGAGAATCCGGATAAAAGTCTGGCCATCATTATCCACAATCCCGAAGATCAGGATAAAACAGTGCAGATACAGCTCAATGGTAAAATATTGGCTCCGACCCTGAAAGCGAAAACAATTAATACCCTATTGGTTAAATAGCATGGTTGTAAGCGGGAATTCCGTTATGGAGAGCCTTAACCGCACACCCGGATGCGTTTTGTTTTGATTAAAATAATAACCTATGATACAAAGGATATCAAAAACGATTTTCACGATTTTCATTTTGACAAGTGTTTTGACCTCAAATGCCTGTACCATTTTCATGGCAAATGATGGGCAGCATGTTTGGATAGGGAATAATGAAGATGAAGCCTTTTCTACAAAGTACAGAATGTGGTATTATCCGGCCAGAAAAGGAGATTTTGGCTACATGATTTGGACCGAGCTCACTATAGGCAAGCTTTTTTATGGATTCATGTATAAAAATCCACAAGGCGGTCTTAATGAGCATGGGCTTTTTATGGATTACACTGCAATTGACAACGCTCCGGTTACCAATGACCCTGATAAAAAGAATAGGAAAAAAGAACTGGTTCACGACATATTGAAAAGTTGCAAAACGGTTGATGAGGCTATTCAATATATAGGGAAATATAATCTGGTAAGACTCAAAGGGGCTCAATTATACATAGCAGATGCAACCGGCAATTATGCTACAGTACACGGTGGATATATCATACGTAAAACGGATAATAATTTCGCTTTGACAAACTACTGTATCAACAATGGGCACAAGGAAGCCTGTTACAGAAGGGATGTGGCTACTAATTATTTGAATGCAAAAAAGACATTTCAATTGGAGGATATTAAAAATATTCTCCAAAAATCTTCTCAAAAACCACCCCAAACCTTAATCACCAATTATTCAATGGCAGTGGATTTAAAGACAGGAACTATATATTTATACTATAAAAATGATTTTGCCACGGAGAAAATAATCAACCTAAAGGCTGAACTGCAGGAAGGGAAACATCATAAGGATTTGGTTGATTATTTCCCTAAAGATATTGCCGGACTGATTGAAGCTAAAATGGAAAGAAATGGCATAAATGAAGCTGTTTTAACTTATAAAGAATTGCGTGAAAAGTCGTTTGACCAATATAATTTCAGGAACAATTCCGTTTTAAATTTGTGTATCAAATGGATTGATAAAGGGAAAGTAAAAGAGGCTATTTCACTCTTAGAGACAATAAAAGAGTTTGAGCCCGGTAAAGCAACTATTTATACGTGGTTGGGTGTTGCTTACAGAAAAGATAATAATTTAAATGAAAGCGCCGTACATTTCAATAAAGCATTGGAGCTGAATCCCGGTGATTATTTGGCTACACTATGGGGTAGGCAAACCAATCAAAAAGTAATTTTCAGGTTGAATGATTTTGAAGGAGCTGAAGCAGTTTCATTAATGGGTGAATTTACCCAATGGACGCAGCATGCAATAAAGATGACGAAAGAAAATGGTGTTTGGACCTGTGAAGCCATTATACCCAAAGGAGAAAACCGCTATAAGTTCAGAGTGAATAATGAAAATCTGACCGACAAAATTAATTTAATGTATGTGGGTACGGGGCCGGATATGTACTCTAAAATCTATGTATGGTAATCGTATATCCGATCGCTAACCTGGTATAGGAACTTGCAGTGCTTATTCAAAAATCTTTTCCATTCTACCCTCCGCTATGCGAAACTTGCAGTCGGACACAGCTGTATTTATTTGTGTTCATCAGTGTTCATCTCCCGCTGAGGCGGGACAGGTTGTGGCTTCGCAGTATTATTTTATTGCCTTTGGCAATAAAATAGCGATGCCTGACTGCAAGTCGGACATCGAGGCTGTATATTTACAACGTAAAGGGATGCCAATAATTTAGTAGCTTTATTAATAGTAGTGGACGTTCATCTGTAATGGCACTTTTCTTATAGGTAATAATTTACATGATTAAAAGCAAAAAAAAACGACATGGAAAATATGGTACTCGAATTTTCGGAAAACGACATCGAATTCAAAAGCCTGATGGTGGAATTGTATGGGGAGCAGATAGAAGGGGAGTATATGACAAGCAATCAGTTTAATGGAGATCTGGTGGATGTGATCATTTCCATTATTATTCCGATTACAATTCCCTTTCTGGCGGTCGCCTATCAAAAAAGCCTGGAAAAGAAAAAGGAGGATACGAAATCCAAGGTGAAGAAAGTGAAGTTCATAAAAGATGGGAAAGAGATTACATTTGAGAATTACAGTGTAGGCGAGCTGAGGTCGCTGTTAAAAGAAAACCTGAAGGAGTTGAATAAATAAAATGAATGAGGAGGAAAAAAATAAGTTACAGGCTTTTGTCCGTCATAAAAAGACAACAAAGGAATTTCAGCTCAACGAGCAGGATTTGATTTATGAGGCGGTACAAATTCATACACATTTTGATAAAGAAAATGAAGTTGTATTGATCTATTCAACCGATATTTTCCCGGAGGCGATCAAGGCATCCGGAAAGACCTTTGTTTTATTTGATGTGCATTACATCAAATATATGGAGTGCTTTTACAGCAACTTATTATTTATCAGGAGTGAACTGCAGCGAACGGGTGAGAATGCTCTTTCGGATCTGAAAAGCATCATCAAGTCCGATTTGTATCATTTTTTAGCGGTAAGGCATTATAGCCATCCTGTCGCATCCCTGGCATTTTTAAAACAATCGGAAACACACTTCCGGAAAATCTCATTACAATTAGAACTGCCGGAGGACGGGGTGGTGTTCTTTCAGGCAGTAAACCAGTATTTGATCCGCCACGAAATAGCGCATACCTTTTATCGGGATCCTGCTGCAGCGGATGCAAAAGAATCCCTGAAAAGAAGGCTCTCGACAATTCTTGACCTTACGCAGTCAGGCTTTTTTGAAAAAGCTGATATTGACCTGAGTAAGTTTGGGACAAGCTTGCAACGGATGGAAACAAAAGCTACCTGTGAAGCATTGGAGAAAATTATCAGGGAGGAGGGCATTGACTTTGAAGAACTTTTTTGTGATTTTATCGCTTTTCAGGATACGATGTTCATTTTAGACCAGCTCTATCCTGAAGCAAACATTGAAAACAGGTACCGGTTTCATATTAAGCTGGTGGAACACCTGACTATATTTGACTATTTGAATCAGCTATTCCGGCATACCACCTACCGGGTGGAGTGTATATTGAAGGAATTGAAAGTAAATGAATTATCACCAGTTCAATTACTCAGGCACTCGATCGGGTTGCCATTACGCCTCTTGATATTGCATGAAGGGTATCCGGCAGAAGTGATTGCTACAGTGAAAAAGGATGATAGTGTTTTCGATGGGATGAACAGTTTTCAGGATATTATCTTCGAATACCTGTACCAGACGGTCGCAGAGATCAATCAGAACAGTCCGTTGCTTCAGTTTATTCTACAGTCCGATTTGCCGCCCGAGATAGCTGCAAAGGAAAGGGATCGAATACTGAAATGGTAACGCCTCAGCCGGCTGTGGGTTGGGAATGATTGTTTTCGGTTGTAAACATATATAGTTTTATGATTTCAATTCAGCAGCACATTTGCATAAAGAGCGATAAAGGATTTTACCGGAATTAAAAAATACACACACACACACACACAATGAAACCTGTCTTCATTACATTGGCACTCGCGACAACCTTTTGCTTTGGTTTCGCCGTTAAGTCCATCACATCAACCAATAAAGAAAAAACTAATAGCAAAAGGGTAACAGGAATCGGGGGTATTTTCTTTAAATGCAAAGACCCCAAAAAAATAACGGAGTGGTATCAAAAACACCTGGGATTGAACACCAATCCATATGGTGCAACATTTGAGTGGTATGAAAGCCCGGACAGTACAAAAAAAGCACAGACACAGTGGACGCCCTTTGCTCAGAATTCAAAATACTTTGAAAATGATTTTATGATTAATTACCGGGTTGAGAACCTGGAAGCATTGGTTGAAATACTAAAAAAAGAAGGCGTTACCATTGTTGACAAAATCGAATCCTACGACTACGGCAAGTTTGTACACATACTCGACGGAGAAGGTAACAAAGTACAGCTATGGGAAGCAATAGACTGATCTTTACATTTATAAGTCTACGCCATCCTTGCTATGCGAAACTTGCAGTTTCGCAGTATTCTTTTATTACATTTGGCAATGCTTCAGGCAATAGAATAGCTGTGTCCGACTGCAAGTCAGGCACCGCTGTATTTATTTGTGTTCATCAGTGTTCATCTCCCGCTGAGGCGGGACAGGTTGTGGCTTCGCAATATTAACAATACCGGGATACTAAGGATAGCATATATTCGTTTATCAGATAATATAAGCCGGACAGGAATTTACAACTGAACTTCACAGCATGAAAATAGGCACAATCATTCTATTACTTCTGCTTCAGCTCCATTCGTTTGCACAAACAAACATAAAAGCCATACTGGATACAGTGCTGCTACGAAGCAGAGAAACCTCCATGTATAGTGCTACGGTTAATTGGGATAGCCTGCAAGTGGAAGTGTATAAAAAAGCGGAGAACGCGAAAACGATTCAGGAATTGAAACCTGCCTTCGAAACACTGCTCAACGGGCTGAAGGGTGGGGTATTTGAAAATAGTCGGCATTGGCCCCCAGGCAGACGTGGAAAAGGAAGCGAAAAAGATCCGGGAGTCGGTTATCGCACTCCATAAACAGAAAGTGGAGAACTGGATCATTGATCTGCGGTATAACACGGGCGGAAATATGAATCCCATGATGGCCGGTATAGCCCCATTGGTGGGAGAGGGATTGGTGGGTAGTACGGTAAACGGGGCTCATGAAAAGCAATTTGACTGGGAGATAAAGAACAGCAACTTTATTTATTTCGGTTACCAGGCGGTTACGCTGCCGGCATTGCCGAAGTTTAAAAAGGAACCTAAGATAGCGGTACTCACCAGCCGCTGGACGGTCAGTTCGGGAGAGATCGTAGCCACGGCATTAAAGGGAAGGCCCAATACCCGATTCTTTGGGGAAACAACCGGCGGCTATACCACCAACGATGGCTGGGACGTGATCAACAATGAAGTGATCCTGGCCATTTCCACCGGCATGTATGCCGATAGGAACGGCCATGTATATGAAGTTAATATTCCGGTGGACACAGCCATACCCTTCGAAGTAATAAAGGACACAGAGAAAGATCCCTGCATTGTAGCGGCAAAGAAATGGCTGGCGGGGAAATAGGATTTCTGTATCAGTTGATTTTATATAATTGGGAGTAATATCATTCTGGTTGTTATAAGCATGTTTCTGCAATCGCCATTAGACCAAAGATAATTTACAACACTATGTAACATTTTAACCCATCCATCCGTATTGCATCAAATTACGCCATACATGATAAAATTTACCCCAATACTCATCCTCTCTGCTCTTTTATTTTCCTGTGGTACCAAAAAATCCGAACATACAGCCGAATTTATCAACACCCAAAAGGAGCTGACCCAAAAACTGACGGAGATCAGTAAACAAACGGACTTTAATGGGTTTGGTGTTGCATTGGCAAACGACAGGGAAGTGCTGTACCAGAATGGCTTTGGAATAGCCAATGTCGAAACAAAACAGCCCTATACGGAGCAGACCGTTCAAAATATTGCTTCTGTTTCTAAGACATTTATCGGACTTGCATTGCTCAAAGCACAGGAATCAGGCAAATTGAAGCTGGATGACCCTATAAATAAATACCTTCCGTTTAAAGTGTTTAATCCTGCTTTTCCGGATATACCCATTACCATCCGGCAATTAGCCACGCATACGTCTTCTATCATAGATGGCAACGCCTATATGACGAATGCAATAGTATTAAAGGATACGATTAATCTTGACAATAATTTAAAAATAGATATTTCCCCCACGCATTTTAACCCGCCCTCCGCTAAAATATCGATAGAAGCATTTTTAAACAACATTCTTGACACCAGGGGAAAATGGTTTGCCAAAGACGCCTTTTCGGAATATAAACCCGGAGAAAAATATGCTTATTCCAATGTGGGTGCTACGCTGGCTGCCCTGGTGATTGAGAAAGCTACGGGGATCAGTTATGATAAGTATACCACACAATTTATTTTAGAACCCCTGAAAATGACAGCTTCGGGCTGGAGTTTTGCTACCATCGACTTCTCGAAATATACACGCACTTACCAGGATAGCATGACCCCTTACCCTTACTACTCTTTAAATTCCTATCCTGACGGGGGTATGTTAACGACCCCAACGGATATGGGCAAGTATATTTGTGAACTCTTGAAAGGGTATGTCGGAAAGGGAACCCTCCTCACTAAGGAAAGTTATAAAGAGTATTTTACCCCGCAACTGAAGGCTGATCAATTTATTGACCGGGATACTAGTATCTACACCGATGAATATAATATGGGTATTACCATTGGTTTTGGCGCTACAATGAATTTTGGGCATTACGGGGGAGACCCGGGATTAAATTCAATGATTTATTTCAATAAGGAAACTAAAACCGGAAAGTATTATATCATCAATACAAACCCGAGCGGGCCTGTAACAGGTAAGAATCAAAAATTGATCATGGATTTACTGGATGAATATGCAGTAAAGCTGGATAGTTTAAGTAAATTAAATTAATAAAGGGTCTGAGAGGCCTGCAGGCCGGACATGAGCCAGCAAGAAGGTTTGTGCCGATGCTCAACGCCTGGCCCTGTTGCTTCTTATGCGCACCCGAATAGCGCTGCCCGTTGACTGCAAATAGAACGACGGTCAGCAGAATATAAACATTTTCAGGCAGGAGAAAAAAACGGAAGCAATATGAACCAAATGATAAAACTCTTTATCCTTTCTTTTTTCATCGTTACCCATTGCTCCGCTCAGCTAAATGAATTTACATGTACGGCTCCGCATAATGAGTGGAAATTCGTTTTACAACTGAGAGCGGACAGTACGTTTCGGTACGAAGCGTTTTCCAACTATGGAAGGTGGGATTTACTACTGGGAAAGTATAAGGTGAAAAGAAATAAATTATTGCTGAAACCTGTCTCTTCTGAAGAACGGGATAAACTGGCGCTTACCTGGGGAGAAGAGCAACAGTATGCCAGTATGATAAAGAACGATACGATGGCGAACGGACAAGTGATGAAAATAGAGATCGAAAAGGTGAAAATTGTTACCACCATCCCCGTTTCATGGGATATATCCTTAACACGCTCCTCATTTTTTATTATCAAAAGCAACAGGCTGTACCAACAGCCTGTAAAAAAGTGGCCGGTAATGGACCCTTATTTTGCAAGAGTGGATAGTTCAAGGTTTGATTTTAGAAAACTGTTTCGCTAGGGGGGTAAGTGGTTACGCTTTCATTATTACGGCTTACAACATGTTCAGGTTATACAGGGTGTCCGGGCTGGAATCTGCACATCCCGCCCATTAAGCCTTCCCGTATTCTCATTTGTACACCGGCTTATACCAAACCCGGCCTTACCGTGAAAAAACGGTATCAAAGAGCTAAAAAACGAATGAACTGAATGCACCGGCGGTTTTACTTTCATCAAAATTATTGGTGTATTAAAATCTCGTTATGGACCTATCGGACTTCCAAAAGAAAGCAGCGATTATTAATACGATTTTGATTGGCTTAGCCATTATCGTGTTAGCTATCATCACGAATATACATTTTTTAGACGCGCTGCCAACACCGCCGGACCTGAACGACAGCGTAATGAACTAGAAATCGCATAAAATAATAAACATGAGATCGGTTTGCTTTATTTTATTGACAACCATATTGGTAAGTTGTTCTTCTGTATCTTTTTTAAACAAGAACAAAATCAAAAATGTTGGTTCTGTTTCAGTGGTCACATCCCCGATTGGTACAAGGATACAAAGTGGAAATGACACGAATACAATATTGAACAGACCGGCAGATTTGGGGGCCTTATTATTGCGGCGAATTTCAGGCAGACAAACAGGAACCTTCTTTGCGGTCTTAATTGATAGCCTGAGAGACAGTTATATTGAAACAACCATTCTTAGTCATGATAAGGATAGTATTTCTTTTTATGTCAGTCAAAGCCCTTTGAGCAAACGGGATACTTTTAAATTTATTATATCATTTGATATGTCAACATTGAGTGTTAGAAATTTTACTCGGACCTCAGATAATTCTTATAGCTTATCCGTAAAAAACCAGCAAAACGATACAGCCAGGACGTTTCAGATTCTCAAGAGCAATAATTTTATAATACAGAAAGATGTGCTGGAAGTAATGACAGGAGAAATTGTAAACCCGGATGGAAATAAAGCCCAATTCATAGCTATCAACGATTTGCATGATGTTGACGTAAGTTTAACTGGCTTATGTTTTATTTACGTGCCTAATATGACACTATTGCGGCTGGAATGCAGTGATATGGCAAAAATACTTGATTGCCCGAAAGGGAAGAAGCCTGTAGACAGGGTAATTACAAAGAAATATATGCTGGCAAGAGATTATCGTTGTATAATAGATTGTAAATAAACTTATGACTACAATAGAAATTTTCCAGTTGCGTTCAAAGAAAAAGAAACGCAATGCAATATTTATGCTTTCTGTCGGCATTGTTGTAATTATTATCGGCATGGGTATTTTTTTGGGTCAGTTGAGTGAACTTGCCCGAACTCTGGACAAGACGACAAAAGTGCTTGCAGAAAGTAACAACCTGAATCCGGGTGACAAAGAGTCTTTGATGAGAAGTATAGAAATAACTGAAATACTAAATATGGTATCCAGGATAGTATTTATTATTATTATTTTCTTTATTGCTCAGATTTTCCTTAAGCTCTACAAACATAACATGAACCTGTCTGATTTTTATTTTTCCTGTTGCGATGCCTGGACTTTAAACGAAGAGGTTTCAGCGAATAAAAAGAAAGAATTTTATATCTCTTTATTAAAGGCTATTTATCCCAGTGAAATAAAGTTAGACATCCCCCAATCACCCGATTTTACCAATCTTACAAATATTTTTAAGAAAGAATAACGCAGTGTATAATTAAGGGTTCTCTGCATAGTACTATCCGGTAGTTCATTTTCCAATAAACGTGCTACGCCTTTCTGTCCCCATTTTCTTTAAATATTAATAGGGGTTAACCCCGAGATGGTGAAAAAAAAGGCTTCCCCCGGCTATATGGGAAGCTAATGGAAATACTTTGCAATAGTAGGGTGTTTATAATGTCTAATCAAAAGTGTACTCTCCACAAGCCAGCCTTTATTTACATGAAGGTTTTATTTGAGGATGACCAGCAGTTTATCAGTATATAGCTTGAGTCAGTATGAAATAAATAATTGAATATGAATTTATTAAAATTTAGAATTGGACAACGGTTTGCCTTTTTAATGTTTTCCATTACCTATTTGCTGGCTGGATTAATGAAAACAATTGCCCAACCTCCGGGAATATCGGCTGTAGTTCCGGACAATGCGCCTGTTGGAGATACGATTATTATTTACGGAAGCAATTTTAGTACTACTGTTTCAAATAATATCGTTTTTTTAGGTGGTGTAAAAGCGAATGTTGTGGCTGCCGGTACCGATTCTTTAAGAGTTGTCGTCCCTATTGGATCAGGTGCTTGACCACTTACAGTTACTGTAAATGGGTTGACTGCTTTTGCACCTGGACATTTTCGAGTTACGTTTTCTGGTTATTGTGGATTAATGAGAGGGCATTTTGGATCAGCTGTTGATTTTATAACCGGAAACGAAAGAAATATGCAAATCTGTACAGGTGATTTTGATGGAGATGGTCGCCAGGATTTGGCATTTCTCAGGTATCCCATACAAATGCTAACCGTGATGCGGAATATAAGTTCATCAGGAAATTTAGCTTTTGGCGCACCACAGGATATTGGCACAGTTGGTTCCGGGTATGAACCATGTCTTGTTGGTGATATTGATGGGGATGGGAAAGCAGATATTATTGCTAATGGAGCACAGACGTTGTTTAGAAACATTAGTACAGGTACTAATATTGACTTTCAACGGATAAATTTTGCGGGTGTGGGTCAAGGAAACTGTGCACTGCAGGATATGGATCTTGATGGAAGGCCGGATATTATTTTTGCTGATGCAGCCTCAAATTTTGTTAGTATATCCAGAAATACTGGTGTACCGGGTTCAATTAGTTTTGCAAATCCTTCTACTTTTTTTACCGGTCAGGGTGCTTATTACGTTTCTGTGGCTGACATGAATGGTGACAGTAAGCCAGATATGGCAGTCGCAAACCAGATAGAAGGTACTATTTCAATTCTTAAAAATATGAGCACAACGGGTAATCTGCAATTTGTGCTTCAGACCAATATACAGGCTGCAGCAAATGGACAGGGGCTCAATTCAATAGCTTTGGGTGACTACAACCAGGATGGAAAACCTGATCTGCTTGCTGGTGTAATGAATAATGGTAAGATGCGTTTTTATCAAAATAACAGTAGCAGCGAATTAAGTTTTTTTGAAACTCAGTTGTTTAGCGATGTTTTATCCACCTATCAATTCATTCCTTATGATATTAATGGAGACTCCCGGTTGGATGCTGTATTGGCCAGGAGTAATAGTTCTCCTGAATTGCCAGGGTTTGCTTTGTTGCGAAGTATTTTTACAGGGGTGGGGCCAGTATTTGCTTCTCCGGTATTTTTTAAGTCGGGAATTTATGGGTTGAGGAACGCAATTGTGGCTGATTTAAATATGGATGGACGACCTGATGTAGCCACTGTAAATGCTACAGACCCTGTTATTAGCATATCCCTAAATCAAATCGGTATTGCAGCTCCTGAAATACTTTGCGGCAATGGTAATACGGTTCTTACGGTAGCCAATTCCGGAACTATTTTTCAATGGCAGCAAAATACGGGGGCTGGCTTTTTTAATATTTCTGATAATGCAAATTTCACTGGCACCCAAACGCCATCACTTCAGCTTTCTTCAATCCCATCGGCGTGGTACGGGTATCAGTATCGTTGTCTTATAAATGGCCTTCCATCAGCTCCTCAAAAATTAGTATTTGCTACTTTTTGGACTGGGGCTGTAAATAATAACTGGAACAATCCTGGAAACTGGAATTGCGGAGAAGTGCCGGATACAAATACTGATGTTTTTATTAACTGTGGTATTGTAGATGTAACGGACACCGTAAGCTGCCGTTCGCTTACGATACGCCCGACGGCTATTGTAAACTGCGAAAGAGCAATTATTATTACCCGGTAGTAAGCATCTGATTTGTTCATTCCCGCCTGCGATACGGGTGGGAATGTCAATCTGTGTATAAGCCCATACATGATATTTTATCAAATCTGGTTGTTTACATGCCCACTACGGCTTCCCGTACTCCCATCTGCCACAAAGCCCGTATTTTCAATCATTGTATTTCACTCCACCTGTATTTTACAGATCAGCCAGAGCGAGGAATAGTGGAATAATGCGATAGAATACCATTTTTTTTGTATTGCTTGGGAGGAACGTTACAATTGCGTTTAGAAATAAATAACCGTATGTAATTTTTTTTAAGCGTTAATATTTAATCATAATTAAACTTTCTAGAAATGGAGCACCAAATTCTAACAACACCAGATCCGATTACACTGGAGAGAATCTCCAATTTAATCAATACTAAAGGGATAGACCCTTCTATTGCCAGCCTAGATTTAGAAATGGTAAAAATGAAGCTCATGGATACCGATGAAGGACTAGGGTGGACAGCTGAGCAATGCGAAATTGCAGAAGTAGAATATAAACGCTTTCTGCATTTAAATAAAAAATTTCCTGACATTCCGATTGTTCCTCACAAAACAATGGATTTAATGTGGCATCAACACATTCTTGACACAAGAGCATATATCAGTGATTGCGACAAAGTGTTTGGTGAATACTTTCATCATTTCCCATACTTTGGAATCCGAAGTGAGGAAGATAAGCAAGATCTAACAAATGCCTTTGATGAAACACAAAACATATATGCAAAAGAATTTGGTGAAGCAATGATTCAATCAACTTCAAGTGATTGTAAAAGTGGTTGTAATTCCAGTGGCAGATGCAAGTCAAGAAAAGAAATGACCGTAGTTGATACAGCAGCTGGTAAATGCACCCGTAATTGTGTAAGTCGGTGTAAGCGCGCTTGCAAGACAAATTAAATTAAAATATTGTCCTGTAGATATTCGTGGCATACCCGCCGCAAAGATTGTCTTTTTCTGCCCTTTATTAAGCACCCCCTCCCGGACTATAAATTCCAGCCAGGGAGAGAGTGCTGCCGAAACGGATGATCTTACCCCGCCGAAGGGGGCGGTGTGGTGGTACTCTCCCAGATACGGGCATAGAGCAGAAACCGCTGTTCTAACTCGTGGAGGGAGTACTTCCAATCGGCATCTAAGTCGGAAGTGCTTACAAAGTGAATAATGGCTTTGGCGCTGGAAATGATATTGTCAACCACAAAAAGGTCGTTATTGCCATTGAGCAGGGCATCCATTACCTGCTTGGGGGTAGGGTTCGGGCTGGTCATAGTGTAAGGTATTTAGTGGCAGAAAAAAAACGGTCCTGCCTGTCCCGTTGCTTTTCGCCACTCAAGGCAGCAGGCCCATTACAAACCTACACGGGGGTACAGAACCGCTATGGGATAAAAAGTTGCAGGCATAAAAAAGCCTGCAACTAAACAGTAGCAGGTCCTTCCTGCCTTGAGTGAAATCGAAAAGCACGTTAAAAGTAGGAAATAGAATAATACGAAGGGAAAAACTACGTAGGCTGATTTTAAAGAAATTTTTGGAAAGGGAAAATACCATTTTTATGGTATTGTAGGAATGTAGGTTACAGACTAGTTTGCTGTTGGTTAAAAAGCTTGACAGAGGGGGGCATAAAAACAATAATCCCGCATTACTGCGGGACTACTGGATAAGTTTACACTACGGAATAATCCTTATTGTGATTTGCTTCGGTATAAAAGTAAGAAAAATCTCACAATTGCAAACTATTGATTATTTTTTTTTAAGAATAAATATAAACTATGAAAAAGATATTAGGACTTGATATAGGTACAAATTCCATTGGCTGGGCCATGGTAGAGCTTGAGGACTTTGGTTCTAAAGGCAGTATTCTTGGTCTTGGCAGTCGAATAGTGCCCATGGATGGTGATGCTATGCAAAAGTTTGAATCGGGTAATACTGTGTCAAAAAATGCAGACCGCAGACAGGCCCGAATGTCCCGACGTATCAAAGAACGATTCAAACTCCGCAGGAGCCGTTTGACTAAATCATTCAAAATATTGGGCTGGATACCTGAATCATTTCCCGAAAACTTTGAACAATTTAACCAGGGACCCGAAGCTAAGAAATTCAATATGGGCGATTACCTACCATTCGATGCTGCAACGGTACAGGAAGCCAAAGCCGCTTTGAATGCGGATAATATCCCTGAAGACTGGATTGTATACTATCTCAGGAAAAAAGCCCTTAGCCATAAAATATCCATTGCGGAACTGGTAAGGATAATTTACATGATGAACCAGCGGAGAGGGTTTAAAAGTAGCCGTAAGGATCTGAAAGCTGCCGAGAATGACACTGATGAAATAAAATACCCCGTGTTCGAAAAGTGGGTGCAGATTATTTCCGTGAAGGATATTAAAGTGCTGGAAGAAGAGAAAGGGCTGAAACTGCTGGAAGTATCTGGCAGCGGTATTACAGGGCATATCCGGCGCAGAATTGTGCCGGATTGGCTCGGCAAAGAAACAGAGCTGGAAATAACCCGTAAAACTACCAAATCGGGTGAGGTAACGATCACCTTTAATACTCCTGATCCAAGCGACTGGGAAAAGAAGAAAAGCGCACTGGATAAAAACATTGATGAGTCGGGCTTACATCCGGGCGATTATTTTTTTAGCAAAATCTGTGAAAATAAAAACTACCGCATACGCCAGCAGATTATAGATCGCCACCGGTACCGTTCCGAATTTGAAGCCATTTGGAGAACACAGGAAAAATTTCACCCTGAATTGCAAAAACAGCAGGGTCTTAAAAAGATCGCCACCACATTGTATCAGCACAATATTGAAAAGCAAAAAGAACTCTGTGCCAATGATCTTTTTCATCTTTTTGCAAATGATATTATTTATTATCAGCGGCCTTTGAAGTCGCAAAAAAGCAGTATTTCTTTCTGTCCGCTTGAATACAAACTGAATAGTAAAGGAGAAAAATTTGGTATTCGCGTGGCGCCGAAATCCTCTCCGGACTTTCAGGAATTCAGAATATGGCAGACCATTCATAACTTGAAAGTGCTGAAGCTGGAAGATCAGTCAGCCGGGAGACCGGGCATTGAACTGGATGAATCTGCTGAACTGTTGCCCCCCGAGGCAAAAGCAAGATTGTATACCTTATTCGATAGCAGAGCTACGGTATCACATTCAGCTATATTAAAAGAACTGGGGCTTAGTGCCAAAGAATACAGGCTCAACTATAATGCTGACAGGGATTTTTTGGGCAATGAAACAAAAGCCACACTGCGGAAAGTATTTCGCAAGAGTGAATATGAGGAAGGAGAAAAACTGTTGCAGGATCCTCAGCGGTTTTACTTGCTTTGGCATATACTTTATTCGCTCACTACGGCAGAGGCTATTGAAAATGCTTTGCGTAATAAAGCCAATCATTTTTCATTGCCGGAAACCCTGGTAAAGCATTTATCGAAGATGCCTGAATTTCCGGGCCAATACGCTGCATACTCTTCCAAGGCTATCCGGAAATTTCTGTCGCTGATGCGATGCGGACACTGGTTTGATGAAGCTGCCATAAGCCCTGATGTAAGGCAGAGAATGGATAAATTACTCACCGGCGAATTTGATGAAAGTATACCGGACGATATCCGAAACAGATTTGCCTCACAAAAGCTGGATGCTCTGCACAAAATGCAAGGTCTGCCAGTATGGCTGGCCGCCTATCTGATATATGGCCGCCATTCAGAAAGAGAAAACACTGCAAAATATACAAGCCCCGAAGAGTTGAATATAGCGCAGCTTATTCCGAACAACAGTTTGCGAAATCCGGTAGTAGAGCAGGTACTGAAAGAATCTATGGCCGTGGTAAAAGATATCTGGGCCCGGTTTGGACAACCTAATGAAATACATATCGAACTGGCCAGAGACTTGAAAAAGACAAAAGACGAAAGAGAGCGTACAGACAAAAAAAACCGGGAAAACGAGACAGAAAGAAAAAGAATCCGTGCTATACTGCGTGAATTAAAAAATGCCAACCCGGATTCACCGGCAGATATTGAGAAAATCCGGCTCTGGGAAGAAACCGGCAATGAAGATGCACGCAAAACGGCTATCCGTTTTTCAAAAGAGCCTACATCTGCTGAAATAGAGCGATACCGGCTTTGGGGGGAGCAAAATCATATTTCCCCATATACGGGAGTTGTAATTCCGCTGCACAAATTGTTTTCTCCGGAATATGAAGTAGAACATATTATACCCCGGTCAAGATTTTTTGATGATTCTTTTGGCAATAAAACTATTTGCGAAGCTGCGGTAAATGATTTTAAGGGCAACAGAACAGCGCGGCAGATGATTGAAACAAATGGCGGCAAGGAAATAACCCATAAACAGAAAAAATTTCGGTTGCTCTCTCCTGCAGAATATGCAGATCATTGTAAACGCACCTTCCGTCATGGTAAATACCTGACGCTGATGCGTGAAGAGATACCTGCCGACTTTATCAACAGGCAGATAAATGACACACGCTATATAACCAGAAAGCTGGCCGATCTGCTCTATCCGGTAGCAAGCGGAAATGAAAACACCAAAGAAAGCGGCATAGTATTCACAATTGGTCAGATCACCAGTGAGCTTAAAGACAAATGGGGGCTCAACCGGGTTTGGAAAGAGCTTTTATTGCCACGCTTTGAGCGGCTGGAAAAGATAACCGGCGAAACGCTCATACAGCAGGATGGAACAAACAATATTCATTTTAAAAAAGATTATAAACGGGTAGACCACCGGCACCACTCTCTGGATGCGCTCATTATTGCCTGTACCACCAGTGAGCATATCCGATATCTCAATTCGTTGAATGCAACCGATGAAATAAGCAAGCTCCGCTACCTGGTAAAATCCAGGTATAGCGATTTTGTCTTGCCATGGGAGAGTTTTACTAAAGAAGCCAGGGAGCATTTAAAAAATGTGATCGTATCTCACAAAAACAGAAACAGGCTCGTAAGCAAAGCGGTGAACAAGTATACCCGGTGGATACAAAATGCAGACGGGCTATGGGAAAAGAAACTGGTAAAGCAGGATAAGGGGCAGTTGCTTGCTATACGCAAATCCATGTTTAAAGAGCCGCTTGGCAAAATTCTTCTTAGAGAGTATAGCCGTAATGCATCGCTGAAGCAGGCCCTCGAAATTCAGAAAGCCGCATTGGCAGCAAGCGATAAAAAAACGATTTCTCAGGTGGCTGACAAGAATCTCCGGCAACAGCTTAATCTGATATTGAAAAATTCAGGGTATGATGTAAAGGAAGCGGAGAAATTTTTGAAGAAACAACCGCTAACTGATCTGCAGGGAAAACCGGTTACAAAATTTACGATAGTAGATTTCAGGGAGTTTGCCGCCAAAAGGGTATCGCTGGATCAGACCTTTAATGCAGATAAAATAAAAAAAATTCCCAATGCGCAGCACTCCAGGCTCGCCAGCCTTCTGGCGGCGCATCTTGAGGCAAATAATAATGATCCCACCATTGCATTTAAGGGCGAAGGCTTGTCTGACTTGCAGAAGAAAGCCGGTCTTGCTATAAATAAAGTCACCATTTATGAAGAGATAGGCAAAAAAACAAACTTCAATGGCAAACTGGTTGAAGCTGATAAGGGAACGAACCTTTTCTTTGTGATACAGGAACATACGGAAAGTGGAGAAAGGTTGATTACCGAAGGCAGCAGTGTGCCTCTGCTTGATGCCGTCGTAAGACTATCTAATAAATGGCCACTCGTTGATGAAGTAGAAGGATACAAGCCTATTATAATTTCTCCTAATGATCTGGTATATATGCCGGAGGAGGCGGAAAACGTAAATACAATAGATTGGTCAAGTAAAACAGCTTATCAGAATTTACGTATATATAAAATGATCAGTTGTTCCGGCTCTAAATGTTTTTTTCTGCCCCACAATGTTGCATCTCTTTTATTACAGTATGATAATAAAACTGGTAAAGGAGAGTTTGAAAGTCTTAACAAATCAGAAAGATCATTGGATGGTAGAATGATCAAACAGTTCTGTATTAAAATTAAAGTCGATAGGCTTGGACAAATTATTGAGGCTGGTGGAAGAAAAACAGGGCAATAGGCTCAACAATACAGCCCTTTATCAAACAAATACTGAATGATCAAGAGGACACTCTATTTTGGGAATCCGGCTTATCTGAAAACAAATAATGAACAGATGATTATTGAGATAGCCGGCACAGGAGAGGTTAAATCTACTCCGGTAGAAGATATAGGGCTGCTGATACTGGATCACCAGCAGATTACTATCACCCAGGCGCTTCTGTCTCGCCTGTTGGCCAATAATACCGCAGTAATTACCTGCGATGATACACACCATCCATCTGGTATGCTGCTCAATCTGGATGGAAACAGTTTGCAAAGCCAGAAATTTCAGGCACAGATAGAAGCAACTGCTCCTTTGAAAAAACAGTTGTGGCAGCAAACGGTGATTGCAAAAATCGAAAACCAGGCTGCCATGCTTGCTTTTTGCAGGGAGGAAAATAAATTGCTGATCAGACTTGCTGGTTTAGTAAAAAGCGGTGACAGTGAAAATTGTGAGGCGCAGGCAGCAGTCTATTACTGGAAAAGAGTGTTTCCGGATTTCCTCGAATTCAGAAGGGAGCGATATGGGCCACCTCCTAATAATCTATTAAATTATGGGTATGCTATCCTTCGGGCGATAGTAGCACGAAGCCTTACAGGAAGTGGACTTTTACCCACATTAGGGATTCATCACAGAAATCAATATAATGCCTATTGCCTGGCAGATGATATTATGGAGCCATACAGACCTTATGTAGATTATGTGGTATGGCAGATTATCAGAATGAATGGGAAGTTTCTTGAGATGACATCTGGAATGAAAAAGCAGCTATTGGCTATTCCGGCGATAGACGTCAAAATTGATGGAAAAAAAAGTCCGCTCATGAATGCTGTGCAGCGGACAACGGCGAGTCTTTCCCGTTGCTTTGAAGGCTCTGGCAGAAAGCTTTTGTATCCCTCAATGGAGGGTTGTTTGCCATTGTAAAATGTTGGCTGGCAATAAAATTTTGAATGTATAACAGGTTAAATGCTTACCGGGTTATGTGGGTGCTAGTATTTTTTGACCTGCCCACTGAGACAAAGAAGGACAGGAAAATTTATGCCAGATTCCGGAAAGAAATCATGGCTAATGGATTTTCTATGTTTCAATTCAGCATTTACCTAAGGCATTGCCCCAGCAGGGAGAATGCAGAAGTACATGTGGGTCGGGTAAAAGCAATTTTGCCTCCGAAAGGACATGTGGGTATCATTAGTGTTACAGATAAGCAGTTTGGAATGATGGAGATTTTCAGGGGCAAGGAGCTGGTAGAAGCTCCGGAAACAGTTCAACAATTGGAATTATTCTAGTGCCAGGATTGAAAAAATAGCATGAATATCCTTTTTTTCAATCCTAAAGCCTGGCTCAAACACAACTAAATCAGTGAGTTATACAGATTCAGTTGTGTTTGAGCTAAGCTACAGAATAATTTGAAAGCAAATCACAACGACTCTTTTGTATTGGCAAGTATTCTATTAGTTGTGTTTGAGCTAAGCTACAGAATAATTTGAAAGCAAATCACAACGCCATCGCTATATAAATGTTACCGGGAAGTGTTGTGTTTGAGCTAAGCTACAGAATAATTTGAAAGCAAATCACAACCTATAAATAATAAATATTTTTGGTTCGAAGTTGTGTTTGAGCTAAGCTACAGAATAATTTGAAAGCAAATCACAACTTAGACCACACGACTACGTAAAAGAAACTTGTTGTGTTTGAGCTAAGCTACAGAATAATTTGAAAGCAAATCACAACATCAACCCATTCAACTTCACGCTCTACGCGTTGTGTTTGAGCTAAGCTACAGAATAATTTGAAAGCAAATCACAACGGGTGGTGGGGGTCATTGTTATGTTATTTGTTGTGTTTGAGCTAAGCTACAGAATAATTTGAAAGCAAATCACAACTAGTTGATGGTTCCGGCACTGTTGGCTTGGGTTGTGTTTGAGCTAAGCTACAGAATAATTTGAAAGCAAATCACAACTAATTGAAAGTTATTATCCTGCCCATTGAAGTTGTGTTTGAGCTAAGCT
>JAPLEH010000023.1 GCA_026391455.1 Bacteroidota bacterium | reverse complement strand
TACTCTGGACGGGGTGGGTCAACATACAGGAATATCGCCTGCAAAATCATGCAAACACAAAACCAAGGGGGTGGGTCAACATGCAAGAATGGTGGGTCAGCTTGCGCAGGAACGGTGGGTCAACATGGACAGGAATCTACAGTGAAGAGGAGTTCAGGCCGGATATTACCATTTTGATCAATGGCATGCCTTTGGTTTTTGTAGAGGTAAAAAAACCAAACAACAAAGATGGAGTGCTGGCTGAAAGAGACCGCATCAACCGCAGGTATCAGAACAGGAAGTTCAAAAGATTTGCCAATATCACACAATTGATGATATTTTCCAATAATATGGAGTACGAAGACGGAGTGATTGAGCCGGTACAGGGTGCATATTATGCAACATCCGCTTACAGTGATCTGCATTTCAATTATTTCAGAGAGGAAGAAAACCTAAATCTAACAACATTACTGAATGATGAAAATGAGGAAACCGAAAATGTCATTCTGAAAGACAATAATGTTGAGGTACTGAAACATTCACCTGAGTTTAAAACTAATAAGCATTATCACACCCCCACTAACAGGATGCTTTCTTCACTTCTAAGTAAAGAACGGCTGGCTTTTATTTTGAATTATGCCATTGCTTATGTGGAAGATGAGAACAATGGCTACAGGCATATTCAGAAACATATTATGCGCTACCCGCAGATGTTTGCCACTAAAGCCATTCAAACAAGGCTGGAAGACGGATTCCGGAAAGGGATTATCTGGCATACACAAGGTTCTGGTAAAACAGCACTTGCCTTTTATAATGTAAAATTTCTTACTGACTATTACCAAAGAAAAAACACGGTCCCCAAATTTTACTTTGTGGTTGACAGGCTCGATCTTGCTATACAGGCATCCACCGAATTTGCAAACCGCGGACTAAAAGTAAAAATGGTGAACTCAAAAGCTGATTTTGTAAAAGAACTGCAATCATTTGCTGCTGTACATAATGACAGCGGTGAGGCAGAGATATCTGTGATCAATATCCAAAAATTCAGTGAGGAAGCCGTGGTAAGTACAGACCTGCAATATGATATAAACATACAACGTATTTATTTTTTGGATGAGGCACACCGCTCATATAATCCGAAAGGCAATTACCTGGCCAACCTTATTAATTCAGATAAACAGGCAATCAAAATAGCTTTAACGGGTACACCGCTGTTGAAACAGGTGGTAAAAGAATTTGATACAAAAGTTTTGTTTGGTGATTATATCCATAAATACTATTATAATCGCTCCATTGCAGACGGTTATACTCTTCGCCTGATACGGGAGGGTATTGATACCAAATACAAAATGCAGATGAAGGAAATACTGGAGCAGATTAAAGTACTTCAGGGGGATATCGCAAAAAAATTGGTATATGCCCATCCAAAATATGTGGAGCCGCTGCTGGAATATATTGTGGATGACCTGAAAAAATTCCGTAGGGCTGAAGCGGATATTACCCTTGGTGGTATGGTGGTGTGCGACTCAGCCGAGCAGGCAAAGGCATTATTTGAAGCATTTGAAGAAAAATTTGGTAAGCAAGAAACAGATGTGGCTAACCTCTCCATGGCTGCAGAAGATGCGGCACCCTATCAAAGCCTTGGCAAACCCCTAACTGCAGCCATTATTTTGCATGATGTAAATGATAAGGATATTCGAAAGGATTTGATTGATGCTTATAAAAAAGGGAAAATCGACATCCTGTTTGTATTCAATATGCTGCTTACCGGATTTGATTCAAAACGGCTCAAAAAATTGTATCTCACCCGGGTGATACATGACCATAACTTGTTGCAAACACTAACACGAGTAAACAGGCCATATAAACTATACCGCTTTGGATATGTAGTGGATTTTGCCGACATAACTTCCGCCTTTGATCGTACCAATCAAATGTATTTTGATGAGCTACAGGCTGAGCTGGGTGATGAAATGGAAAGTTACAACAAGCTCTTCAAGTCCGAAGAAGAAATAAAAGCAGACATTGAAAGTATCAAGGAAACTCTTTTTCACTACGATACTGGTAACGCAGAAATTTTTAATCAGCAAATAGCTGAGATTAAAGAAAAAGCCCTTCTGATCGATCTGCTGAAAGCTCTGACCAGCGCCAAAGAATTAAAAAATATCATACGACTGCAGGGTTTTGAAGAGATGTTGAATAAGCTTGACTTTTATAAACTAAACCAGTTGTTGAATGTTACGCAGGCACAGATAGATAAACTAAACCAGCTGGAGGCTTTGCAAAACGATACCGATACAACCAGCCTGCTAAATACAGCGCTTGAAGATATAATTTTCATGTTTACCAAAGTGTCAGAAACCGAACTGGTAATTGCGGATGAACTTAAAAATGAGTTGAGGCGTACCCGGGAGGAGCTGATGAATAATTTTGATGAAAAAGACCAACAGTTCATTTCCTTAAAAGATGAACTGGAACGCATTTTTAAAAAGAAAAATCTTGATGAAGTGTCGCAGGAGCAAATGAAAGAGAATATCATCCTGCTGAGGGCGATATTTGATAAAGCTAAGGAGCTGAACCGGAAAAACAATCTTTTGAAAGCCAAATACGAACAGGACGAAAAATATGTTCGTATACACAAGCGTCTTTTAGAAAAAGGAACTCTTACAGCAAAAGAAATGCAGCTGTTTGAAGCCCTTCAAAGTATTAAACAAGCTACAGACGAACAGTTAATACACAATAGCCGTATTATGGAAAATGAATCGTATTTTGGGGACTTTTTATTGCAGTTGCTGGTAACTGAACTAACAGACAACCACAATATAAAAATGGATTTTGCCACGGCCAAATCTATTAATAGTTTAATTGTAAATGAGTATCTCAACCAGTACTACGGAAACAGAGCATGACAAAAGACATTAATTTTATCGCACAAACCAAATCGCTGATTGTTAACCTGAAAGCGGTATGTGCCAATTATGGCCTGGGTAACGATGGCAACGAATTCAAGATCATTACACAGGTATTCCTGTATAAATTCATGAACGATAAGTTTAGGTATGAGGCCAAAAGGAAAAATAAAACACTGCCCAAAACGGATAACTTTCAGCAAGCCATTGAGAAAATGAAAGCAGACGATTATTCCTTTCTGCTGGCTAAAATAGGCCCAAATGTTCCGAAGCTGTACCCCCATGAAATGATCAGCAATCTGTATAACAAACAAAATGAAAATGATTTTGCCGTTTTGTTTGATAATACATTACGCAGCATCAGCATCAACAATACAGAAATATTCTCTGTAAAATCTGCCAGTGGGGCCAAAGACAAAATGTTTGATGAGTTGAGCCAATTTATTTCAGACTCCTCTCAGCGTGACGCTTTCTGTAAAGCCTTAGTAAATAAACTCTTTGAATTCAGCTTTGAAGATATGTTTACCGAGAAGTATGATTTTTTTGCTACCATTTTTGAATATCTAATTAAAGACTACAATACCGACAGCGGCGGTAAATATGCTGAATATTACACGCCCCATGCAGTAGCCAGAATTATGGCGGCCATTATGGTGCCTGCACCTGTAAAGCAGGTAACCTGCTATGACCCTAGTGCGGGGTCGGGAACTTTATTGATGAATCTGGCCCATGCCATAGGCGAGGAAAATTGCAGTATTTACAGTGAAGATATTTCCCAAAAGTCCAGTAATATGCTGCGGCTAAACTTGATATTGAACAACCTTAGCCATAGCATCCCCAATATTATTAAAACTAACACCATTTCTGAACCCTACTATCTGAAGCAAAAGTTCGATTACATCGTAAGCAACCCGCCTTTTAAGCTCGACTTCAGCGATTTTCGAGACGATCTGGTAAAAGATAGTTTTAAAGAACGTTTTTTTGCCGGCATACCCAAAGTGCCAGGCAATAAGAAAGGGAGTATGGCCATTTACCTGTTATTTATTCAGCATATTATGTATAGTCTGAGTAAAACGGGTAAAGCAGCTGTGGTGGTGCCCACCGGCTTTATAACAGCGCAAAGCGGTATAGAAAAAAGTATACGGGAGCAAATAGTGGAGCGGGGCTGGCTGCGCGGAGTTGTAAGCATGCCCATTAATATTTTTGCCAGCACTGGTACCAACGTTAGTGTACTTTTTATAGATAAGCAGGCTGATGACAACAGGATTGTACTGGTGGATGCAACCAAACTGGGCGAAACTATTAAAGACGGAAAAAACCAGCGCACCGTATTAACCTCCGCCGAAGAGAAACGTATTATTGATGCCATGAATAAAAAGAAAGCGGTGGATAATTTTTGCGTAGTCATTAGTGCAGATGATATACGTAGCAAAAACTACAGCTTTAGTGCAGGACAATATTTTGAAATAAAGATTGAATATTTGGATATAACAGCGGAAGAATTTGCAGCAAAACTAAGTGACTATCAAAGCAAGCTGCAACAATATTTTAAAGAAAGTACTGTTTTGGACAAACGGATTTTCGGGCTGTTGAAAGATTTAAAGTATGAATAAGGCATTTAAAACATATAAATTAAGCGAATTAGCAACTATTTTGGCAGGTGGAGATATGCCGGATTCTTATTCAACACAAAAAACAAATTTTCTCAAGATACCAGTATTCTCGAATGGGGAAAAAGAAAATGGTTTATATGGTTATACTGATATTCCTAAAGTAACTGAGCCAGCAGTCACAATTTCTGCGAGAGGTTCAAAAATAGGGTTCACCGCTCTTAGAAAAGAGCCGTTTTTGCCGATAGTTAGATTAATTTCATTAATTCCGTATAAAGAAAAAATAGATGTAAATTTTCTTTTTTATAATTTAAAACTAAATCGCCAATCTGGAATTGGATCAGCTCAACCACAATTAACAATTCCCGAAATTTCAAATAGAACAATTTCAGTTCCTCCTCTTTTTATACAACAAAAAATCGCATCCGTTCTCTCTGCCCTCGACGAAAAAATAGAATTCAACAATAAAATTAATGGTGTGTTGGAGCAAATGGCCAAGACCATTTATGATTACTGGTTTGTACAGTTTGATTTTCCGGATGCAAAAGCCAGGCCCTATAAAAGCAGCGGTGGTAAAATGGTCTGGAATGAGGAGTTGCAAAGAGAGGTGCCTGAGGGGTGGGAGGTAAAATCACTGCAAGACTTTATTGCTTCAGATAAAAATGGTGATTGGGGAAAAGAAGAATCCGAAGGCAAATATACTACTAAAGTAGAATGCATAAGAGGTACAGATATAAATGGTATTTCCGGTAAAGGTGAACTAAAGACCCCTACGCGATATATTTTAGAAAAAAACGAAGGAAAAATTTTAAGTGCAGGGGATTTAGTAATTGAAATTTCAGGTGGAAGCCCGGTTCAATCCACAGGTCGTCTCGCTTATATATCAGAAGAAGTGCTTAATCGATTTGAAAATCCTTTAATATGTTCTAACTTTTGTAAGGCTATTTCCCTTAAGCAACCAAATTTTTTCTTCTACTTTATCTATTCCTGGTATAAAGCATATGACCACGGCGTATTTTTTGGATTTGAAGGTAAAACTAGTGGGATAAAAAACCTGCTCTTTGACACTCTTGTTTCAAATTATTATATTGTAAAACCTGAGAAAACTGTCTTAAACCTATTTCAGGAAAAAGTAGCCGTTTTTGAGGCAAAACGTCAAAAGAATTTGTTGCAAAATCAAGAACTCGCGTCTCTTCGGGAGTGGCTGTTGCCCATGCTCATGAATGGGCAGGTAACAGTGGGGGACGTGTCAGAGCAGATAGAGGGGATTTTGAGTGGGGCGGCTGAAGAAAACTATTAGTAAAAAAGGGAAATTCATGGGAGCTAAATTTTTCTTACTGTTAGGCGCCTCCGGCGTGGGCAAAACAACCTTGATAAGAAGGCTCTTACAAGATATGCCGACAATTAAATACCAGCCGTCATTCACAACAAGGTCAAAGCGGGAACATGAGATTGAAGGTCTCCAATACTATTTCGTTACGTTAGAAAAATTTGTTGAAATGGATAAAGGTGGGGCGTTTCTTGAAACAGATCAACCTCACGGAGGCAGTTTTTATGGTATTACTAAAGAGCCGTTGCTATCAGACCTAAAAGCAGGTTATTCATTTGTAAAAGAAGTAGCTGTAAAAGGCCTGCTGCATTTACAAACTACGCAACTGGCAGACTTTTTAATTCCGGTTTATCTCTCTCCGGAAAGTTTTGACGACCTTATTATCCGTTTAGTCCATCGTGATGGAAATAAGGCTGAACATCGAATCAGAGAATTAGAAGTTGAAGCCAAGTCCGCTGCATATTGTAAAGAGAAAATTATAGTTAAGCATAACGATATCGATTTTGGTCTAAATCAATTAAAGCAACTTATAAACAGATATATATGAGAATTGCGGTTACTGGCACTCACAGTGTGGGTAAAACAACTTTTATAAACGATCTTATTGCACATTTTCAAAATGAGGGGAAGAAGGTGACTTTAATAAATGAAGTTGCAAGAGATTTGATAAAGAAAGGGTTTAAAATAACCCCCCTTACCGAGTATGGAATTGTCCATTATATGAAATCTTATCTAGAACTGGAACGGAATGCAAAAGGCAAACTAATTATTTCTGATCGGTCACTTTTAGACTTACTCAGCTATATAACGGTTGATCAGTCACCATCAATCCGGTCTGCATATTTGGACCTCATTCATGAAGTCTGGCTGATGGAAAAAAGCAGGTTTGATATGTACTTTTATATACCCGTGGAATTTGGTCTAACTCAAGACGGATCCCGGTCATCTGACGAAAAATACCGACTCGCCGTAGACAAACAAATAGTAGATTTTTTGCAACAATTTGATTTAAAATACGTTACAATAAAAGGAAATCGAAAAAAAAGAGTAAAAACTTCTTTAAAATCCTTATATTTATGATACGGGGTCGTATCTTTGCGCCCCCAAAAACTGGGTTTTCAACGATGGCAAAAAGGAATATCCATACAATCGGATATGAAGGAAAGGATATAGTCCTTTTTATACAGCAACTAAAGGACAATCAAATAAGCATTCTGGTTGATGCACGTATTCGGGCTGGCGGCCGAAAGCTTGATTTCTGCAAAAAAAACCTTTCCTTACACTTAGAAAGTAATGGAATAAAATATTTACACTACAGGGAACTGGGAACTCCTGATTATTTAATGAAAGAAATGAAACTTAAAGGCCATTATAGTATGGATGCGTACGCCATTCATCTTGATTCAAAGCCTGAAGTTCTGGATAAAGTGATTGAAGAAACGCAAGGCAACAATATTGCTATCATGTGTTTTGAGAAAAATTATCAAGAATGTCATCGAACTGTAGTTGCTACCAAAATTGCAGATAAGACACAATCTTTAGTACATCATATATAACCAAAATATATTTACATCTATGCATGTTACAGCAATTTCTAGAGGTCAGGAACATGATTGGTTTGGCCTCCTCATAAATGAAGTAAATTGTGTTTTGCAGAAAAAAGTAAATAAAGAGGAAATTCCTTTGGAACTCAAAGCTCTTGAAAAAAAATTTGCTTTCGTGGTGGATAAATCGAAACTAGAGGAAAATGAAAACCCAATGAAGCAGGTGACAATTTTAAGGAAGAATCGTGAACAAATACTAGTAAGTAGTATTGTGCTTGACTATATCAACTTATTATTGGAGAAAAATCTTGTGCCAGAAAATAATTTGGAGCTCGCATTTGACTTTTATGGCAAAGGAATATTAGTTTGGGTCCATACTCAACAAGAAAATGAACAAGTTGAAATTGTTTGCCAATTAATTGAGGGAAGCATAAATAATAAGTACGCAGAACATGATATAGTAATGGCGACAAATTTTATTGATCCAAGTTTAGAAATTCCCTTCCCACCAAGCTATATATAAATCAGCTAGATGCCACCAGCAGAATCTGAACAATTAGACTGGCATAAAGCCGGTAAGCAGGGCTGTATGTTTGCACAAGCCATGTCTGTAAAATTCAACCCTGATTCTAATTTCTGGGTAAGGATTCTTATGGAAGACGAAGTTGGTTACGAACTCATTTCAAAAATCTGTGATAAAGTAGCAATTTATAGCAAATTAGAAGAAAATCAAGCTGTAAGCATACTTATTCCTTCTATCAAAACACAGGAAAACTTAATTGATTTCTTACGACTGATTAAATCTCACTTTCCCGGTACTTTTTTTGAATGCGATAACTCATCTATTAGAAATCATACTCTGATATCTATACGATTTCCCTCATCCCTTGAACCTGGCATATCTTTTTGGGTAATAGGTTTAGGTAATTTCGATTTTTTCCCTAAAACAAGACAATCGCCAGTATTTGAAATCGCTTTTGCTACAAAGAGCAAAGACTTCCTACTAAAAAAATATAACCGATTCTCACACTTTCAACCGACTGAAAATTCAAAAATTAGAAAAGGAGAGTTAGATAGCTCTCATTTAGCTGATATACAGATTGAAGGAACCACTGAGAATACTAAAAAGGACAATAAGTTATGGAATAATACTCAAGAACTGAAGAAGGCAGTATTACGTGATTTGTATGGTGATATTCGTTCAAAAGCAAAAACATCTTTTACTCTTCCGGGTGATATTTTTTTTTAATAAGACTTTTTACAATTATAAGGCCTAAATCCTACTTTCAATATTATATTTTCCCTCTTTAATAAATAACTAATGTGGGGTACCCAAAATTCCTACAAGACGGTTGATTTAACAATGGAGAGATTTGTCAACCTGAAACAAGTTGCAACAAAGTTACAATATTGATTTTTATTTATTTAGTACATTGTCGTAATTTAATACTCTTAGTGTCACCCCACTTATATGGCATTAACATCTCTGAAATAGTGGGATACAGAGTTAAAATATAATACAATATGGTAGTACTGCTAAAAACCTTCAGCTTTAGTCTGAAGTATTTGCGATGGGAAATAGAAATCCCATTAACAAGGGCTACGTAAAGCTTGCTGAAATTAGATGGAAATACTCGGTACAGGTATTATCAATTTTATGTAAGACCGTAGTTGCTCTGTTAATTGTGTCTAAGTTCTCGGGAGAGCTTGGCATGGCAAGAGTTGCACAACTAATTGGAAAATCAATTATGTCATCTCTTTAATTATTTACATAACCAAAACCTCATTTATGGTCAGTCTTAAATGAGGTTTACTTTTTTTATAAACCAAATAAAGACTAATTTTCTCTCATCACCCACATCGCCTCCAGCACTCTCTCCATCTCCTCATACAAATGAATCAGATTGGCTTGCTGAAGTGATTCTTCCAAAGAATAGGTACCGGTAATGGTGATGCGAAGCCATTGCCAGAGGGCTTCGCGCAGGGCGGGCAGGTGGGTATTGGCAAAGAGCCGTTCAATTACCAGGTAGGGGTTTTCTATTTCATCGGGTTTTAAGTAGCGAATCTGAAATGGCTGAGCTGTTGCACCTTTAGAGGTCTGGGGAGGTTGGGTATTCATTTTCGATAGGTTTTATGGTGTGCAAATTCATTGCAGACAAGCGGTAAACAAGTAGGAGAAGGGATAGCTAAGCGATAAAACGGATAAAATATCCGAGTAGAGGGGATGAAAATTCAATATAGGCAACACATGAATTTTATATATTTGCTATATATCAATAATAGCATACATGGAGAAAATGATTCACCAGGGAAGAAACGTAAAACGCTTTCGTGAAATGCTGGGCATCAAACAGGAAACCCTGGCACTGGAACTGGGCGATGACTGGAACCAGAAAAAGATCTCCTTGCTGGAACAAAAAGAAGTGATTGAGCCATCCCTATTGGAGCAGGTAGCAAAAGTGCTGAAAGTACCGGCATCGTCAATTGTAAATTTTGATGAAGAAGCTGCGATGAATGTCATCTCCAATACATTTACCAGCCACGATCATTCCACGATCAATGCGATTAATTATTCCTGCACTTTCAACCCCATAGATAAAATCGTAGAACTCTACGAAGCACTGGTGCAAAGCGAAAAAGAGAAAGTGGCACTGCTGCAGCAAATGCTGGATAAATTGAAGTAATACTCTACTCGCAGCAGTTCTTGATGATTAACAGTGACGGAAAAGAATGATAAAAATGCCAGCAGATCATACACCCCAAAACAACGAAATCATTTTCTATGCCACCCCCCACCGGGGACATTATGATAGAAGTATTCTTCAATGACGAAACCTTTTGGCTGAACCAACGAAAAATGGCTGAATTGTTTGGCGTAGAAAGCCATACCATTACATACCACCTGAAAGAGATATACAAAACAGGAGAATCGGAAGAAGCAGCAACTACTCGAAAAATTCGAGTAGTTCAAAAGAGGGAACACGGGACGTAAGCCGGGATTTAGACTTTTTCAATCTCGATGCCATCATAGCCGTAGGCTACCGGGTAAACAGCTATCAGGCCACCCAATTCCGCATCTGGGCCACCAAAACCCTCCGGGAGTTCATTATCAAGGGCTTTGTATTGGACGATGAAAGGCTTAAACATTGCAAACACTTTTGTAAGATTTACTTTGACGAACTCCTTGAATGCATCCAATAACTTTTAACTCCATTCAAAATATGCTGCATTTTTTGCTATCCGACAAATAGTAATTTTCTGCAAGAGTTAGCAGGTTTTGCTGCTTTTCGCAAAAAATTACTCAGTTAGCAGCCGGGTATTTTTTAGACAAAATCCTGTGAAATAAATGCCACTCTGGCTAAAAATGTCTAAAAATTCACCTGCATGGGCTCTGCGATAGGCCACTCTAATTGGCCGTATTTGTAACAAATCATTACCTTATTTGTTACTAATTCATTTACTTGTAACAAATATTTGCTAAATTTGTTACAAGTAAAGGCATGAGCATAGAAGAAAGCATAATGAAACGTATAGAATCCCTTCCGCAGGGAGACTTATTGCTGCCTGCCGATTTCAGGGACCTGGGATCATCAGAAGCCGTAAGGCTTTCACTGTTCCGGTTGGAAAAACAAGGTGTTATAAGTCGGGTGGCACAGGGCATATATGTGCGTCCCAAAGAAAGCAGTCTCTTAGGCAAACTGATGCCAACAGCCGAAGAAGTGGCTGAAGCTATTGCGAGACGTGACCGGATTCGCACTGTACCTACGGGCAGTTATGCCTTAAATGCGCTTGGCCTTAGTACCCAGGTACCCACGAAAATTGTGTTACTAACCGATGGTTCTCCACGGGTAATAAAAGTGGGTAAGCGTACGATAAATTTTAAGAAAACCACGCCCAAAAACCTGTTGGCCAAAGGAAAAATAAGCCGCCTGGTTATACAGGCTTTAAAAGAACTGGGCAACGGCAGGCAAACTGAAGCAGAAGAGAAAAAGATTATTGAACTGCTGCGGAAAGAAACAGAGAATGATCTTCTGCACGATATCGCCCTGGCACCGGAATGGATTCAGAAAATTATGAAAAAAGCATTAAACGATGGCAAAGCTTGATTTTTATACCATAGACAAGGCAGAAAAGGAAGCCATTTTTAATGCCATCGCCACCGAATTGGGCATGACACCCTTTGCAGTAGAAAAAGACTGGTGGGTAAGCCGTACGCTCAATATCATTTTTAAGATGGATATAGCTGCACATTTGGTATTTAAGGGTGGCACATCATTAAGTAAAGCATGGAAGCTAATCAACCGTTTTTCAGAAGATATTGATCTGGCTATTGATAAGGAGTTTTTTGAGGGCTATAAAGGCGATATTTCCAGAACGCAGATAGGGAAGCTGCGAAAAGAAGCTGGCATATACACTACAGGAACCTTTTTTGCGGACTTACAGGAGGCATTCAGGGCAAACGGGTTTCAGGAGCTGGAGTTTAAAGTGATAGATAATGGGGAAAGTGATCAGGATCCCCGGATCATCGAAATCTATTATCCTAATATTATCTCTCAACCTACGGAATACGTGTTGCCGAGGGTACAGATTGAAATCAGTTGCCGTTCGTTGCGTGAACCGTTTACAGTTCAGCGGTTTGGTTCTCTGGTAGATGAATACTATGCAGATAAGGATTTTACTGAGCCTGTATTTGAAGTGCCGACGGTTAATCCGGAACGGACTTTTTTAGAAAAGTTGTTCTTGTTGCACGAGGAGTTTCATCGTCCGTCAGAAAAAATGCGGGTAGACAGACTGAGCCGTCATTTATACGACATCTACCACCTCACCAAAGCTGGCATTGCCGACAGGGCAATAGCCGATAAGGAGCTTTATGAAACAATCGTTGCTCACCGCTATAAATTTTCACGGGTGGGAGATGTCGATTATAATCTGCATCATCCCCAAAATCTGAATCCTATCCCGGTCGGGGAAAAAATGGCGGAATGGAACGCCGATTATACAAAAATGATGGAGGAAATGATTTATGAAGAAAACAAGCCATCATTTGATGATCTGATTAATAACCTGAGCGAATTGAGAACAAAATTGCAGGCAGTAGTCTGGCCTTTTGAACTTTCTTTTCCGGTTTCCAAATCATAGTTGGAAATAAGTACATAGATGATCGATGACCCAAAATAACCTGCTCTAAAGCATACTAAAATCAACCTTCATAATCATGTGCATCCGCTCAAAAAATTGAATTATTTTGTTCGATACCAGTTTTTCCGGGACTACCCAGATGGACTTCAGCGGTTTTTCCGCTTGAAGTCCCTTTTTATTTTCCCCTGAAAGCCGCTTCAGGCGGGCAATCTGGAGAAAGATTGAATTTATTTTTGTGGTTCGACTTTCGTCTTTTTTCTTGTTATAGCACGTTCCTTCTGTAAAGATGAGATTTTGCAGTTTTTGTTTATTGCTATAATCGCTGGAAGCCCACAGAGACGGGAGTTCTGTGGAAATTTCCACTGAGCGATTGATAACGTAATCATGGCTCGACCCGCTTACCGGACAACCCTTCATATTTTTCCGCAATAGCCTGCTTTTCCTGTCTGAATTTCTTGGCGAATTTTTCGTACAAATCCGGCTTGATTTCCTCGTCGATGAAGCGTTCTTCCAGGTGTTCCAACATTGTTTCTACCTCATTTATTTGCCGCTGAAAATCCGTATTTGCTTTGTCTTTATTTGTATTAAGTTCTGTATAAATAATCCTCAATTGGTCTTTAAAACGTCCACATACTTTTTTTTCGGAAGTAGTGAAGCAACTTATTGATAAACTTTGATTGCATGTGGATTATGTCTTCGGGCAAATCAGGTTTAATCCTGAATGTTTACACAAAAAAATAAAGACTATTGCTATAGTGATTGAATTATTGTCAGCAAAGGTTGGTTGGCTGATTTTTACAAAGTGTGAATATTGCAACTGCTTTTCCTAATAGTATAAGCATTACTCGCAAAAGGAATTTCAAATTTGTATACAAAAACAATAGCAAAATACCCTTTATGCCAATAAGAACTACCAATCCCTTCAACAATAAAGTAGTAAAAGAATTTCCCGAGACTACAGATACGGATCTTGAATCGGCAATGATGAAAGCTTCGGCTACTTTTACTGAGTGGAAGAAAACAGATTACAGCACGAGATCTGAACTTTTATATAAAGTCGCCGGATTATTACGTGCAAAAAGGAAAGAGCTTGCCCAACTCATTACGCTTGAAATGGGTAAACTTTTTAGTCATGCAGAAGGTGAAATAAAGCTGAGTGCTGAAATATTTGATTACTATGCGAAAAATGCGGAAGGTTTTTTAGCAGACAAAGTTTTAAACCCGGTACATGGCCAGGCCCTGATACGGCACAGTCCAATCGGGGTATTGCTGGGAATACAACCCTGGAATTTTCCATTTTACCAGGTGGCCCGTTTCGCCGCTCCAAACATTATGATTGGCAATACTGTACTTATCAAACATGCACAGATTGTGCCTCAATGTGCGCAGGCCATAGAAGATATATTTACAGAAGCAGGTGCTCCGGAAGGGTTATATACTAATTTGTTATTATCCAATCAGCGAACCTCAGCTCTTATTGCAGATAAGAGAATCAGCGGTGTGTCATTGACAGGGAGTGAGGCTGCCGGAATGATTGTTGCAGCGGAAGCCGGAAAACATATCAAAAGATCAGTGCTTGAATTAGGCGGAAGCGATGCCTTTATTATCCTCGAAGATGCCGACATTGATAAAGCGGTAGACTGGGCCATTATTGGAAGAATAAATAATAATGGTCAGTGCTGTGTTGCATCAAAACGATTTATCGCAGTGGAAAGTATTGCCGATACATTTTTAGAAAAATTTAAAACTAAAATGAATGCACTGGTAGTTGGCGACCCGATGGAATCAACCACCAACTTAGGCCCGCTATGCAGCGAAGAGGCAGCGGTAAATATTGCAGATCAGGTAAAGAGAGCTGTAGATGCAGGAGCAAAAGTACTTTCAGGAGGCAAAAGAGTTGACCGCGAAGGTGCTTTTATGGAACCCACCATTCTAACGAATATGTTGCCAGGTAACCCTGTTTTTTATGAAGAGTTCTTTGGGCCGGTAGCTGTCTTCTTTAAAGTGAAAGATGAAGAAGAAGCCATTGCGCTTGCAAACGATTCTCATTTTGGTTTGGGGGGGTCAGTTTTCACTAAGGATATAGAAAGAGGTAAACGAATAGCCAATCAGATTGATAGCGGTATGTTCAATATTAATCACCCAACCTGGACACAGGCTGACCTCCCTTTTGGCGGTACAAAGGCTTCCGGGTATGGGAGAGAACTGGCCGCATCAGGGTTGGATGAATTTGTCAATAAGAAATTGATCCGTATAAGTGAACTAAGTGATCCATTTTAGTTAAAACTGGATAAGAACGCCTGATTACATACATTTTAATATTTGCAAATATGGAAGGGTTCAAAGACAACATTGAAAAAGCTGCGTTGGAAAATAATAATTTTCGCTACGTAATATACACCGGCAAACATCTTCAACTGGTATTGATGAGCCTCAAAGCAGGGGAAGATATCGGGGAAGAAACGCATAAAGATATTGACCAGTTTTTCCGTTTTGAAAGTGGTGAAGGCAAATGTTTCATTGATGAAAGTGAATATATCGTAAAGGAAGGTGATGTTATTGTTGTTCCTGCCGGGGCAAAACACAATGTTGTCAATACCGGTACTGAAACTTTAAAATTGTACACTATTTACGGACCGCCCAATCATCAGAATGGAACGATAAGAACAACCAAAGAAGAAGCGCAGGAGTTTAAAGAAAAATTTACAGGTGTAACCAGCGAGTGAAAAGAATAGCGGGGACTTTTATCAGCAGGTGTGAAATATTATATAGTGACATTTTAAATGGAATAATTATCACCAGGTTAAACAACACTCCATTTGTTTATACTTTATACACTTCAATTATGAAATACAGCTATCGTATTTTTTCTTTCCTGCTTCCTTTATTTTCTGTAACAGCAATATTGAATTTCGCGGCCTGTAATACAGGGCATGGGAATGCGGCTACCTCACAGGAGGTTGATTCGTTAAAAAAGCAAATCAAGGCGCTAGTCACAGGAAATGAAATGATTGCAAAAAACCTGATCACCTTTGATACACTTGACTATACTGTTTTTTCCAACCAGCAGTGGAGCAGGCTGCACGAGAGCCATGCAGATAATATCAAAGTAAACTGGCCTGATGGTCATTTCACGACAGGTATTGAACGCCATATTTCCGATCTCAAAGCCATGTTTGTTTACGCTCCTAATACCAGCATCAAGCAACATCCTTTACGGTTTGGTATCGGTAATATGACTTGCGTAACAGGAGAAATGACCGGTACGTTTTCAGCACCCATGCCAATTGGTATTGGAAAGTTCATACAACCAACCGGGAAATCGTTCCTTTTGCCGATGTGTACTGTTGGCATCTGGAAAGATGGAGTGATGATTGAAGAATACCTTTTCTGGGATAACCAATCTTATATGAGTCAACTGGGACTTGGAAAATAAAGAAAATGAAAGTAGCCGTATTCAGCACGAACTATTATGACCGGGAATATCTTATTTCTGCTAACGCAGCCGGCAAACATCAACTTACTTTTTTTAATGAACCGTTACGGTTAGAAAGTATCATTCTTGCTACCGGTTTCAATGCTGTTTGCATTGTGGTAAGTGATGATGCCAATAAGAAAGTAATTGATCAGTTATCAGTGTTTGGTATCCGGCTGATAACACTGCGCAGTACGGGTTTTGATAATGTTAACCTGGCTGCCGCCGAAGCACTGCATATTAAAGTGATGCGGGTGCCGTCTTATTCACCGCAGTCCATTGCTGAACATGCCACAGCCCTTGCACTCACCCTTAACAGGAAAACACATAAAGCCTATAACCGGGTCAGGGATAATAATTTTTCCCTGAATAACCTGATGGGATTTACGTTGTCCGGGAAAATAGTAGGCGTTGTTGGTACAGGAAAAATAGGCCGGGCGTTTTGTACAATCATGCAGGGCTTTGGGTGCAGGGTAATAGCCTGCGATATCCGGGAAAACCAGGCGATGAAAGAAAAAGGGATTGAATACAAAACCTTTGAAGAACTGCTCTGCTTAACTGATATTATTTCCATTCATTGTCCGCTTACATCAGCTACTCACCATCTTTTTAACAGCCATGCATTCAGCAAGCTTAAAAAAGGCGCCATGCTGATTAATACCAGCCGTGGTGGCGTTATTAAAACTACCGATGCGGTGGAAGCTTTAAAAAGCGGACAACTGGGATACCTGGGAATAGATGTATATGAAGGTGAAGCGAATCTTTTTTTTAAAGATATGTCCGGAACTATTGTTGAGGATGACCTGATAGAACGGCTGATGTCTTTTAATAATGTATTGATCACACCACACCAGGCATTCTTTACAAAGGAAGCTGTAGAACAGATTGCTGTTACAACAATTCAAAACCTTTCCGACTTTGAAAACCATATTTCTTCGGCCAACGAATTAAAATCAGTACCAAATAAACCCGCAAAATTAGCAGCAAATGAAAACGTATAAATTATTTGAACAAACCACAATCGGATCTGTCAGTTTACTTAACGGTATTGTAATGGCACCCCTTACCCGGTGCAGGGCGATTGGCAATATTCCAAATGAGCTGATGGCAAAATATTACGAACAGCGCTCCCAGGCCGGGTTAATTATCACCGAAGGAACTGCCCCGTCTGCGAATGGATTAGGTTATGCAAGGATACCGGGTATTTTCAACCGGGAACAAGTAATTGGCTGGAGAAAAGTAACGAATGCCGCACATGGAAACGGCGGAAAAATATTCGTTCAGTTAATGCATTGCGGCAGAATCAGCCATCCGCTTAATATGTCTGAAGGATCACGCATACTGGCACCATCAGCAATAAAACCCGCAGGGCAAATGTGGACGGATGCCAAACAGATACAGGATTATCAAATGCCTGAAGCAATGACTGCAGAGGATATTCAATCAACAAAAGATGAATATATATCGGCGGCAAAGAATGCCATGATAGCGAGGTTTGACGGTGTGGAACTTCATGGTGCGAATGGCTATTTGCTGGAGGAGTTTATATCCCCGGTCAGCAATGTCCGCAATGATACTTATGGAGGAAGTATTGAGAACCGTTGCCGTTTCGTGCTGGAAGTTGTGGCTGCTGTTGCTGAAGCCATTGGCAAAGAAAAAACCGGAATTCGATTATCACCTTACGGAGCGGCCGGTGATATGCCTCCTTATCCTGAAATTGATGCTACGTATGATTACCTCTCCAAAGAATTAAATAAACTCGGCATTGCGTATATACATGTTGTTGACCATTCAGTTATGGGTGCGCCAAATGTTCCCCTTTCAATAAAAAAATGTATCCGGAAGAATTTTACAAACAACATTATCCTTTGCGGTGGTTACGATCTGGAGAAGGCAGAGAATGATATTCAATCAGGGCTTACTGATCTTGTTGCATTTGGCAGGCCATTTATTAATAATCCGGACCTGGTTGAAAGGATGTCTAATAATTGGCCACTGTCAAAAGACCTTAAGATGGATTTATTCTATACAGCCGATGAAAAGGGATATACTGACTATCCGGTCTATATTAACGAAACGGTTACAGTATAAGATATTTATTTTCATTTCAGCCAATCTTCATGGAGTTCATTGATTATTACAGCATACTTGAAGTAGATAAATCAGCATCGGAAGCGGATATCAAAAAGGCATACCGAAAACTTGCAAGGAAGTTTCACCCGGACCTGAATCCAAATGATAAAGATGCCAATAAAAAGTTCCAGTCAGTCAATGAAGCAAACGAAGTACTAAGTGATCCTGAAAAAAGAAAGAAGTACGACCAATATGGAAAAGACTGGCAACATGCTGATCAGTTTGAAGCGCAGCGTAATTCACAGCCTCGAAATCCCAGACCGGGTGGGCCGCAATTTCCCGGGAATGAGGAGGGTGATTTTTCCAGTTTTTTTGAATCTATGTTTGGCGGCAGTGAACGCAGCAGGCAAACAAAGTTCAGGGGACAGGACTATACTGCAGCGTTTACACTCAATTTGACCGATGTGATGGAAACGCATAAACAAACACTAACTGTCAACGGTAAGAATATTCGCATTACAATACCGGCGGGTGTTGAAAATGGCCAGGTTATCAAGTTAAAAGGATATGGTGCAACGGGCGTTAGCGGAGGACCGGACGGAGATCTATATATCACTTTCCTTATTTCCGCCAATCCGGATTTTAAAAGACTAGGCAATGATCTTTATACCAAAGCTACAATCGACTTGTTTACTGCAATGCTTGGCGGGGAAACAATAGTCGAAACGCTGAAAGGGAAAGTAAAACTTAGTATAAGCCCTGAGACACAAAATGGCACCAAAATCCGCTTAAAAGCGAAAGGTATTACGGTCTACAAAAGAGAAGGGCAATCCGGTGATTTATATGTGACCTATGAAATCAAATTACCAGTTAATCTTACCGACCAGCAAAAAATGCTGTTCACCGAATTGTCCAAAATCAAATAAACCCGATTATGGGAACAGATAAGATGATACCCACCGATGAGTTTTGCTTATCACATAATATTGCGTTTTCGGTAATTAACCAGCTGAACGCATCGGGTTTAATAGATATTATTTCGATTGAAGAAAGAGTGTTCATATCTGAAAATCAGTTAGCCCAGGCAGAGAAAATGATACGCCTCCATGTTGACCTTGGTATTAACATGGAGGGCATTGAAACCATATCCAATCTATTGCAAAAAATGGAACAAATGCAAATGCAGATTTTAGCCCTCACTAATAAACTGGGTTATTATGAGGGTATGTAAATCAGCATTTAATCGATCCGCCCGGAAGTGTAAATGATGTAAACCATTTATTAAATTATATAACGGTAATTAACCTATTCAGATGCAAATTTATAGTGCTGAAACTATTATGAAAAGTGTATGAAAAAGGAGGACGAAATCAATAAGGATATTTTAAAAACGACTATGCAAATACAGGATCAGTTTCCGGAATTGTCAAAATATATAACAGAGATGCCGGTTACTATCCCAGATGAAAGCCGCCCGGAAATAACGCCTGATAACCTGAAAGCGTACGATGAGTCACTGAAATCATTGCTTACCAAGTATGCAAAAGTCAAGAAAGCAGTAAATTAATTCCCCTTTAAAATGAGTAAGAAAAGAATAGCTGAAATAAAAGAAACGAAAGAAGAAAAGGAAGATGGATATCCGGTTTACCCGATCAGCGAAGACATCTATAACAGGAGTCAAGAAACGGATACCGATCCCGAAGATCTGAACGAAGTTAAAAAGCCCATTAAAGGCAATATAACTTCAAAGAATAACGAAATGGATTTTAAAGATGATGAAACGGGTGGCGATCTGGATGTACCCGGTTCTGAACTGGATGACAAACAGGAAGACACCGGAAGCGAAGATGAAGAAAACAACTCCTACAGCATAGGGGGCGATAATCATAATAATCTGGAAGAGGAAAAGGAATAAGCTATGAAGAAAGTATTAATTGCACTCGACTATGATCCGACTGCACAAAAAGTGGCAGAAACAGGATTTTCGCTTTGCGAAGGCATGGGCGATGAAATAATATTGCTGCATGTCATTGAAAACCCCGGGTACTACGCCTCCACGATTTACGATCCCATAATGGGATTCGGGGGGTATATGAATATTGACCTGATGGGTACTGAAGGTGTAGAGAGAATAAAAAGTGGTTCAGCGGAGTTTCTTCAAAAGGTGAAGGAACACCTGGGGCATAGCAAAATTGAAACATTGGTAAAGGAGGGCGCTGCCGGAGATACCATTTTATCTACTGCAGAATCATTGAAGGCGGACTTGATCATCATGGGGTCGCACAGCAGACGATGGTTGGAAAGGATACTATTGGGAAGTATAGCTGAACATGTTCTGCACCATACCCATATTCCGCTACTGTTTATTCCAACCAGGAAGCTGTAATGTCATTTTTCTACATGAGTGATTTTTTCAGAAAGCTTTGTCATGACAGGCTTTAAATTGTCTATTCTGACAGGTTACTTATTGGTGTAACACCAGAAAAAATCGGGCATAAAACAGTTTGGTAATGAACATCTTACGATTTTTTGTCTTGTCTTATTTTCCAACTTTTTAGGTAATGGTCACCAGTATTTGTGCGTTACTATAAAGAAAGAGCCCGGCTGTTAACCGGGCTATCTGTGCTATTATCTTAGCGTGCTTTTTTCTTTGGATCCGCCTTCTTCTGTGCGGAGCTTTTCTTTTTTGTAGGCTTATTCTTCCTGGGTTCAGCTTTCTTTTTCGACATACAATTAAATTTAAAGGTTAGTGAATTATTTACGTATGGCTGCATGGTAATTTCTTCCCGTTTTTCCATGTTGTACCATAAGTGTACAAAGATATAGCTATAATGGTAGAAACGATAAGTCGATCAAAGTAAGCTGTTCGGGCTTATTGCATTTCCATTGATAAATTCCAAAGGAGAAAGGAAATGCCTTTGGAAACGCATACCATAATTTTCTTTCAAGTTTATCCTCTAAAATAAAAGATTATTCTGTTCGATACAAGTTCTACCAGGGCTATATATTGAAACAGATCTTACGGTCTGTTTTTTTGCTGGTGGTTCAATGTCTGTTTGCCTGGCTACAGGTAAAACGGGCAGGCAGGGAACGGGCGACAAAGGGTTTATCCATATTAATCATCCGCTTTTCTTTTCCTCAAGAATAAGATGATACAGATAACACTAGACAAGTTAAACTAATAGCATACTCTTATTCCTCAACCAATGTTTTTACTTAAGCCAAAAAGTTGTTTCCGGTTTTTATCTCAATGTCTTCAGCAAATTCATAATTTAAACTATACTAAGCAACACTTGTAGTGTTCATTTAATAATAAAGCATTGCGTATTATGGATTTTATTGGTTCGAAATTTGCTAATATCAGATAATATGAATATTGCTGCAGCAGACTTCTTCAGGCCTTTAAAACTAACGTCACCCCCAACCAATTCGGATTATCAGATGGTTGATTGTTATTTGCAAGCCGCTGATGCATTCGCGCGTACTATACGCCAGTCTGTTTTCATTATTGATTTTCATCAAAAAGGGTTTCTTTATGTGTCGGATGACCCTTTGTTTCTATGCGGGGAAAAATCCCGAAATGTACGTAAGATGGGATTTGATTTTTATAAGAAACAGGTACCTGCCTCCGATCTGTGGATGATTCAACAAATTAATGAAGCCAGCTATGACTTTTATATTAAACAGTCTCCAGATGTTCGTTTAAACAACACATTATCTTTTGATTATCATTTGAAACAACCAACCGGCCGTCTGGTACTGGTAAATCAAAAGGTTACACCATTGGTACTGGACAGGTATAATAATATCTGGTTGGCTTTGTGCCTGGTTACTCATTCTCCTAACAAAGGCGCTGGGAATATATGTATCACCCAAAAAGGCAACAATAAAACATTTGTATTGGACTTATCTGCTAAAGAATGGGTAACCTACAAACGGGTAAAGCTAACAGGACAGGAATTGTCGATTATAACGTTGGCAACAAGAGGATTTAAAATTGATCAAATTGCTCTCGAACTGCATATTTCGGAAGCGACAGTAAAATTCCACAAAGGAAATATTTTCAAAAAATTACAGGTAAAGAATATGGCTGAAGCTATTTCATCTGCTATTAATATGAATTTGATTTAAGTCAATTATCCCCCCGCTATATCAAACTTCTTATAGATTGTTTTTTCCCCATTTTTTAATTATACAGATCAATCTAGTTAGTCGAGATCATATCTTACATCATTCAATTTCTACTTTTCTTTTTTCGTATTAAAAATTATTTGCTGCCAATTTCGTTTATTCATGGTCGGGGTATTATTTTTTATTAATGCAGATAGTATACATTGTTAACAGCGATGTCTTTACTTTTACCCCTTAGCTATACCCTTGCAGAATCAATCCTTACAATCAGGTAATAGATGTATATGTTTTGTAACTATAGTTAAAATTACGAATTAAGAGTTAACACCTAAGATTGCTGTCTTAGTTTCGTTTGATTATTTTTATTTGACCGACAAGGTGAAACAAAAAATATAAAAACCTATCCTAATGAGTAGGGTTTTCCAAAAAAGATTTTTACACTTTATTATTTCAAACTAACTTAAATGTGATTTCAAACATTTTTTATCACACACTAAATTTCATTACCATGACAAAAGTTAAAAAAATGCTCGCGTTTACCGCAGTAGCAGCACTCGCTTTCGTTAGTTTCTCTGCATTTGCATTGAAACCTTCAGTAAAATGTGTTGGTTCTACAGGTTATTGCAGAATCACACTGCCTGACGGAACCGTTGCTGAGAGCACCGGTAATGTGGAAGTTGCAACTGCTACAGCGCAGCCCTGACAAAAGTGTTAATTCTTACTTACTGGAGTAGGAATTTAACCCCAATGTAAAATGTACCTCTTTCCATTTGGCGGTAATAAATTGCCGCTAATAAAAGAGGTACATTTTTCAATTATATAATATGAAAAATAGTTTATACCTACTCGTTATATCTTATGCCTTAAACTTAGCGTTGGCCTGCAATGAGGCTGACAGTACCAATATTCCCGTAGAAAAATTTGAAAAGGGGCATGTCAACGTAAACTTTAAGGGTGAAGTTTCCGGATACTCCTGGAATTTTAAGCGTGAAGTTAAGGATGGGATGCGGCTGATAAAAAGAAACAGGATAAAAGGGGCAGAGATGCTGTCAATACAAGTGAATGAGGGGAAGTTATTTGCCGTAAGCCCCGGCAATTCAAAAATATATTTTCTGAACGATAGTCTGGAGATTTACGATTCATGGGGAGTAAAAGGAGAAAGTAAACATGAAAATGGCAATATACTTTTTTACAATTTTTCAAACAACTTTCTTCATGTTTACGATTTCAGACAGAAAGCTATGAAAAAGTATGATTTTCGAAGGAGCAGGGATTCATTGGTTGCCTATTTTCCTTTGAAAAGTACAAATGCTGTTTTCCGAACTTGTTTTGTGACTGAAAATAATTATTTGTATGTTAATACCAGTGACTCCCTGGGTTTTTACGATTTTGTGATTGCCGATTCAACAAGTATAACCGGACGCATACCCGTCTTGCAAAATGCAGGTGTTAACAAATCCATTCAATATCCGCAAATGATATATGATGGTTCATTTGTGTATGGCGAAGAAAGCAGGTACATTGCGTACTGTTGTAATTTTACAGGTCTGTTTATCTATTTCGACAAAAGCAATCTGAACAATCCGGTTACGGTTACCACGCTTGATAAAACGCCTCCTCCTAAGGCATATAATGCAGAACTAGCACCCAATACATTCCGCCTGCAAATTGAACCTAGTGTAGTTTTTTTTCCGGCAAGTTGTATTTTTCGCAATAACCTGTATATACTAAATGCTATCGACCCGCATAATCGCTTTGTAATAGATATTTATGATCTGGACAATAAAGGGGCCTATGCGAAAAGTATTTATGTGCCCAGGCTCGGGAAACGTTCCCCTATTAGTATTGCTTTAACGAATTCAATTTGCAATGTTTTGTATAATGATCAAACCATTGCCAGTTATATTATAGAACCTGTATAAATGTAATCTGATTACTCCCTTTTACTAAGCATTTTTAGTATGAAATCAAAAGCAATAATCATATCAATTCTGTCTTTTCTACTTTTAATATTGAGCTTTTATCATTTTAAATTCCGTGATGTTTTTCTTGTAAAAGCCGGCACCAGCCATTTCTTCAGCCCCGGGTTAGTCGGTTTTTTATCTTATCTTCTACCCGGCCTGAGTATTGCTGCGGCTTTGTTATTATGGTTTAAAGAATCAAAGAGCGCAGGTGCTGCTATCGCTGGGTTGCTTTCTTTGGGTTATCTGACTTATGTACTCCTGATTTTAAATATTGGCGATGCATCCTGCGACTGTGCGAATCTTTTTCCGGATATTCCCTTTAAATGGCAAATAGTATTATTTTTATTGCCACTGCTCATGTGCTTATTTTTATTTTTAAATAAGCGCCTTGTTAGAAGTTCATGACTTCCCGGAAATTTATTGTAACTTAAGTGTTAATCCAGATTACGATGAATAACAGATATTCCCTTATCATGAGATTTGCCCTATGGGTTGGTTTTCTTTTGATTTTTTCCGTTCCGCTTTTTGCACAGAAAGTTCCGGTTCTACGGGTCGATCCATCCTCTGCTTTTGGGGGAACTATTTCTACTTATTTTGAAAAGGTTGAATATATACCGCTTGAAACAACCAAAGAATGCCTTTTAGGCGCTGCAGACAAACTAGTTATTACAGACAGCAGCTTTGTAATCGGTGATTGGGATACAAAATCGGTATATTTTTTTTCCTTTTCCGGCAAATTTATAAATAAGGTTAAACTGCCTTCTGAAGGTTCATTGGGTATGGATATTTCTTATGAAAGAGACCGCAATCGTATTGCTATACGTTCCATTAACTGGTCTACGGAGAAAGGCGATTGTAAATATTATACACTTTTAGGAAAATTACAATCAAATTCTACAACCAAAGTTAACAAGGAAACGGCTACTCAAGTGTATCTGGGCAATGGCTATAACATAGTAACTGGGATTTCATATTTGAACCGTGGGGAGAAGGCCCGGGACAAAGTATATAGCCTATTTTCACTATACAAAGACGATAAACAGGTTAAATCTTTTTTACCTTATAATCAATCCCGATCATTGGTGATCAGCCGATTGCTGGGGGGCTATTCATTGATGTGGGGACATCCACTCCGGGTAAAAGAAGGTGTCTTTTATGCCGCAGAGCCGCTCAATTTTACTGTGTACAGGATAAATAAAGACAGTGCGGTCAGGGCCTTCAAATTTGTTCTACCGGCAGACAGGGTGATAAAGCAGGAAATTATTGAGAAAAACGATTATAATACCACAGATAGCCTGGTAGATGAGATTGCTTACAATAACAAAATTATACTGCAGATTTCCAATATATGCTTTGTGCAACAATATTTGTCTTTTAAGTTTATTCCCAAAATATATCTCTCAAAACCTGGCTCAGAAGCGGAATTTCAGTACAATTTTCTTTATGATACAGCAGCAAAAAAACTCATTTCGTTGGAACGGCTCTCTACGGATGCCTCAAACTATTTTTTACCTGTATTCGGTCATAAAGCGAACCGGGACGGTCTTGAATTTTACGACGGTTACTTTTATACAAGCCTGTCTTCGCTGGAAATGATCAACCAATGGGAAAAAACAAAAACGAGGGTAACGCAATACCCCCCGCTGCTGGAACGATATTATAACACAGAAAACAGGAAATCAAACCCGGTGATCGTTAAACTTAAGTTACGATCTAAATAATAAATAGTCAATCGCATTCATGTGGTAAGCAGCTTATATATAAAGAAAAGGCTATTATTGGTCGTATCCTTGTTGTTTTTCAGTCAGATAGTAAGTTCGCAACAAACTGCCGATACGCTGCAATCTGGTACTGCAAAAGGCAGTGTTAAAGATTCATTGTATAATTTTATGCTTATAAGCGCCACTGTAGCAGCATACAAGGTCAAAGATTCCAGTATTGTACAGTTTACACTCACCAATGAGTTCGGTGAATTTACTCTCCATCGCCTTCCTTTGAATATTCCACTTAAATTGATAATAACGTATGTGGGATACAAACCTTTGGTTAAGTCATTTATGTTGAGCAGTTCAAGCCCGAAGATGGAATTCGATACTGCGTTTATTCACAGTGTCGCGGAATCGCAAGCTACAAACGAAGAGGTCATTGTAACCTCTATTGCTCCTATGCGTATGAAAGGTGATACCCTGGAATTCAATGCCGATGCATTTCGTTTGGATAGTAATGCCAATGCAGAGGACCTGATGCGCAGGCTGCCCGGATTTACCATTTGGGGCGACGGTGAAATAACGTTCAATGGAAAAAAATTGCAAGCGATCTTTGTAAACGGTAAACCATTTTTCGGCAGCAACATAACCGTTGCCACACAAAACCTTCCTAAAGAAATAATAAATAAAATTCAGGTCTATCAACAAAAAAATGAAACAAACCCTTACGATTCCACCCTTTATGCCAATATCAGACTTAAAGGAGGGAAAAATACAGGATACTTTGGAAAGGTAGCTACAGGGGCAGGTACAAATGGACGTTTTTCAGCTGATGCAATGATGAGTAAATTCAATAAGAAAATGCAATTTAGTATTGTAGGTGCCGCTAATAATGTAAATAAAATAGCAAGAAATATGGAGGAACTCATAAAGAGCAGTTCCTTCAAAGGTGAAGGGGCAAATATTGAATACCAACCTGATTTTTCCATTTCAGGGCTCAATCAGCCTGTGGCAGTTGGGGTTCACTGGAGTTATGACTTTTTGCCGGATGTAGTATATTTCAGAAAGCACCGTATTTCTGCGGACTACTTTTTGAACCGGAATAATATATTGCTTACAACAACCGGATTTATTAAAACAGCTTTTGATAAAGACAGCACCCAAACCCAAAACAGTAATACTAACACACAGTCACTGCAAACTGATCAGGTTTTCAATGTTAACTATGAAAAATCAATGGCGGATCACTCTTTTTTGGTGGATGCCATGGGTTCGATAAGTCAAAATAAGTGGGAGGGTCAAGATAGCCTCATGGTGGAGAGTACTGGCATTGGCATTATTGGTAAATCTTATACCAATTCCATCTCTGCTATTACCGATAAACAAGCTAAAGCTGCATTCAGATACCAGCGATTTAAAGAGGGAGATGCAAAAAAGAGAGTACCAAAAAACTTTACGATCGAATATGTAGTGAATGCAAAGAGCCATTCCGGGGAATCAGATCGAAATGTAATTAATCAGTCCACTGTGAGCATGCCATCCACACTTAAGTTCGATCGCAGTTATAATAAAAAACAGGAGGATATCAGTAATACTATACGAATGATTTACCCGGGACTCAGGCAATTACTTTTCGGGAATCGAATCGGACTGGGCGGTATTATGATGGATCTTTCTAATGTGTTAACCTTCAATTCCATTAACAACAGGGAGAATGTACTTGACTGGGATTCTCTCAGCCATTCATTTAAATTTAATAATAGTCTTACCAATACCAGGAATGAGCAATCAGTAAATTTTCAACCATCGGTAGGGTTTACAAAACCTCTTACGAGGGGACTTACCCACAGGTATAATAAATACTTTGGAATCAATATTAATTTTAAAGCACAATATTTTAACAACCGCAGTAATGCCTTGCAGACAAAACAAAATTTTAAGTATAACTATTGGTTTTTTATACCGGATGCAAACATAGAATTCAACAATCATCAGTATGGCAGCCATGAATCAAATTACAGCCTGAGTTATACCACTGTGATCGATTTTCCCGGTGTTTCTCATATTGCTCCGCTTATAGATAGCAGCAATTTTTGGTACTTTCCAATGGGTAATCCGAATATTTTACCTGCACAAAGCCGGGAGTTGTTGTTGCAATACAGTTTTGTTACCCGCAAGCCTAAAAATCCACTGAATATTAATATAATGGTTCGGTATTTACAAAAAAAGAATGCTTTTTCAGACAGCATCATATACGACACTGAAGGCCGAAGACTTGTACACCCAATCAATATGCAGGGAAACAAAACAATAAAGAGTGAGTTTACGTTTAAAAAATCACTCGAGAGGAATAAGCATACCTTTCAACTGCAGTTGCAGGATAAGTTTTCATATTATCACATACCACAGTATATCAATACCTTATTTAATATTTCAGGTACTACTGTTAATGAAGTTTCCTTACACTTGGATTATAGTTACCGAGATCGTATGGCCATTAAGTTACAACAGGGGCAGTCCACTTATATTTCAGCACAACGGGGATTAAATAACCGGTCTTTTAAAAGTGATAATCTGTTTACCCGGTTAACAGGGGTTTTGCAATTTCCCTCCAATTTCTTGTGGAGCTCCAGCCTTACTTATACCCAAAACAATTTTGGTAATCAGAACCCGGTTAATATTACTATTTGGAACGCCAGCCTTACATACCGGTTTATGAAAGGTAAAAATGGGGAAATTAAGTTTTCAGCGCTGGATATTTTAAAACAAAACAGAAATATTATTAATACTACGGAAGGTAACATGCAAGTATTTAATTCAAGCAACGTATTGCAGCAATATTTTATGTTGTCAGTAGCCTATTATCCGAGAAAATTTGGTAAATGAATATTCCATTAACTAATGTATTCGGACCTGACCAGTATCTATCATTTCGGACAATGCACAAATGTTCAGGCGTTAGAAGTGCAATTGCGATTATATTTTATCCCCTACACCGGCGCCAGCAACTCCGTCTTAATTTTCATCTTAGGCAGCAAGGGATTCACTTTTTTCAATATCTCCTGTTGAATAAGGTCCAGTACATGTTTTTTTACAAAATGTTTGTGTACGATAATACCAACGGAGCGCATAGGTACCGGCGCAGAGAACTGACGGATGTATTTCAATTCTTCCCTGGGCAGGTTATTAACGGATAGATAGGGAAGGAGCGTGGCTGATTTGCCCGCTTTTACAAAACGCACCAGGCTGTCAATCGAGCCTGCTTTGAAATCGAAATTCACTTTGGGTTTGATCTGCCGGTTGCTGAGCTTGCATAATTTTTCCACTTGTGTACGCAGGCAATGCCCTTCTTCCATGAGCCATAAATTACTCACATCCATTTTTTTGATCGATATATCGTTTGCATGTGTCTGCCCCGCATCATAAAGTACGAAGGGTTCGTCGTACAATTTTACCTCCACCAGGTCCGGGTCCTTCAGCGGTATGGATACAATGCCCAGGTCCAGCTCCCGCAGCTTTACCTGACGTACGATCTCACTCGTGGTTTGTTCCTTTACCTGAATGTGCAGGTCCGAAAACTGACCCGCAAAATCCTGAAGAAATAAGGGGAGGAGGTAAGGAGCAATAGTAGGAATAGCCGCAATAGAGAGATTGCCTTTTACTTCGCCCTTGATTTCTTTAACCAATTCACCCAGTTGGCTGATTGAATTGTTGATCCGCTTTATTTGTTCAATGATGATGAGGCCTTCATTGGTAATCTGCACCGGTTTTTTCTTTCGGTCAAAAATGCGCACGCCGATCTCTTCCTCCAATTTGGAGATCATGGTACTGAGGGTGGACTGGGTGATATAACACTTCTCTGCCGCCTGCTCAAAATGCCGGTTTTCCGCTACGGCCAGTACATACTGAAACTGCTGAATATTCATCTATGATATCAATGTTAATATTGATAGTATCGTTTTTATCAATCAAATTTACCACGTAATTTTGATACACAACTAAATAATTAACAATGGAAAAGACAGGAAAATGCCCATTTCATGGTGATGCGCAACCACATGGTTTAAGCAGCAAAGGAACCGCCAACCACGATTGGTGGCCCAACCGGTTAAAGTTGAATATACTTCGTCAGTACTCTCCGTTGTCGGACCCGATGGACGACGGCTTCAATTATGCTTCTGAATTTAAATCACTGGACCTCGATGCAGTGAAAAACGATCTGCATACCGTAATGACCGATTCGAAAGAATGGTGGCCTGCAGATTTTGGTCACTATGGCCCGTTTTTCATCCGTATGGCCTGGCATAGTGCAGGTACCTATCGTACGGCGGATGGCCGTGGCGGCGCAGGTGCCGGACAACAACGTTTTGCTCCGCTCAATAGCTGGCCCGATAATACCAATCTCGATAAAGCCCGCCGACTGCTCTGGCCTGTCAAACAAAAATATGGCCGTAAGATTTCCTGGGCTGATCTGATGATCCTGGCAGGAAATATTGCATTGGAATCGATGGGCTTCAAAACATTTGGTTTTGCCGGTGGCAGGGCTGATGTATGGGAACCACAAGAGGACGTATACTGGGGTAATGAAAAGAAATGGCTCGGTGATAACCGGTATACCGGTGAACGCGATCTGGAGAATCCGCTGGCCGCCGTACAAATGGGATTGATTTATGTAAACCCGGAAGGTCCTAATGGAAATCCTGATCCTGTGGCTGCCGCAAAAGACATTCGGGAAACCTTTGCCCGCATGGCCATGAACGATGAAGAGACTGTTGCGCTTATTGCAGGTGGACATACTTTCGGTAAAGCACATGGTGCTGCCAGTGCTACCCATGTAGGCGCCGAACCTGAGGCGGATCTCATCGAAGCACAGGGCTTTGGCTGGACGAGTTCGTACAACAGCGGTAAAGGCGCTGATACCATTACCAGCGGACTGGAAGTAACCTGGACCCAAACACCCACCCGCTGGAGCAATCACTTTTTCGAGAATCTTTTCCGATTTGAATGGGAACTGACCAAGAGCCCGGCTGGTGCTCACCAATGGGTTGCCAAAAATGCCAATGCCGATATTCCCGATGCGTTTGATGGTGGTAAAAAACATTTGCCCACTATGCTCACGACCGATCTCTCGCTTCGCTTTGATCCTGCGTATGAAAAGATATCCCGCCACTTCCTGGATAACCCCGACGCTTTTGCGGATGCCTTTGCCCGCGCCTGGTTCAAACTCACGCACCGTGATATGGGCCCGCGTACTTTATATCTCGGTAAGGATGCGCCGGCTGAAGAACTGATCTGGCAGGATCCCATTCCGGCCCTTGATCATACGCTCGTGAATGATGTGGACATCGCTGGATTGAAATCAATCCTATTAAATGCCGGATTTTCTGTTGGCGAATTAGTATCCGCGGCCTGGGCTTCAGCTTCTACCTTCCGTGGTTCCGATAAAAGAGGCGGGGCCAATGGTGCCCGTGTTCGTTTATTGCCCCAGCGCAACTGGAAAGTAAATAACCCGGTACAACTGGCCAGTGTATTGCAAAAACTGGAAGCGATTCAACAGCAGTTTAATGCGGCACAAAATGATGGAAAGAAAATCTCCATGGCCGACCTCATCGTACTGGCCGGTACTGCTGCTGTAGAAAAAGCAGCGCGAGACGGTGGTTATGCCATTCATATTCCCTTTACGCCTGGCCGCATGGATGCCACACAGGAAAAAACAGATATCGAATCCATGAGTGTGCTGGAGCCGATCGCTGATGGATTCCGGAATTATGTAAAAACAAAATTCTCCGTGAGTACAGAAGAACTGCTGGTGGACAAAGCCCAGTTGCTGACCCTCACAGCCCCTGAAATGACTGTACTGGTAGGTGGTATGCGCACATTGAATACCAATTTTGATAATGGCAAACACGGCGTGCTTACAGACCGGCCCGGTGTACTCAGCAATGATTTCTTTGTAAATCTTCTCAGTATGGATACTGCCTGGAAACCCCTGGCAGATACACAGGAAGAATTTATCGGTTATGATCGTAAAACCGGTACTGCAAGGTGGACTGCCACCCGTGCTGACCTGATCTTTGGATCCAATTCTGAACTTCGCGCATTGGCAGAAGTATATGCCTGCGATGATGCCAAAGAGAAAATGGTGAAAGATTTTGCGGCAGCCTGGACCAAAGTAATGAACCTCGACCGGTTTGATCTGGTTGGGAATTAATCAGCATTTCTTATTGAAAAACTAATATCGATGTAGCAGGCAGGCCTCAGGGCTTGCCTGTTTTTTTATGCGCTTGCCCAAACCATAAATTTTCAGTATGAGGCTCCGTATACAGTAAGCGCCATATCTGCATCGCATAACGAAGCAGGTCTATCAACTCCGCAATAAAGGATTCACCAAAAGTAAAGCAATACCGATGCCATGGAAAGCACCACCGGTTTATAAAACCATTTTCTTTTTACGGGTGGATCTGGTATTCGAAAGCAATACGTTTTTAAAAACTGCTCCAACGTCAGAGGGGCTAGCACTTAATTGAAAATAACCGGCTGGTTTGTACCGCGCAATACTTTCGAGTGTACGTGCGGTTAGCGTATCGTAGTAGGCTACGATCTTTATTTTCTTATTATATTTTCGAAGAGCGAGTAACAGTTTTCTGATTTCATACCCTTTGCCCTGTGTGTCGAAACGAATGCCGGCACATGCTGCGGTTAGGGCATTACTTAACCTATGACCATATAAGTCCGAAACGGAGTAGGTGCTCACGTTTACAGGCATGCCGGTATGATCAGTGATAGACGTTTTAATACCGGAAGAATAGATTGGGCAATTGTCAATAAGTACAATGTGTGTGTTCATAATACAGAAATTGGATTTTAAAGAATAAAGAAAGCAGGTTGACCTGCTTTCTTTTGGTTTATCATTAGCTCCCTAAGGGCTGGATTGTAAGGACAGGTAGTACTGAAAATCTTAATCTTATGGATACAAGTTATAGTATTTGTAGAGGAGTAAAAAGCCCTTGCAGGTAGCAAAACAATGAAATATATGATTTAGCTAATAAAACGTCAATGCGCTTTACGAAAAGGGGTGTTTAACTAAGTAAAGACTATTTCTGTTAATTCACCATTTTTGAAATTTTTTTTAAACCGTTAATGCTGTATCCAAGCTGTAGCAACAATGCAAAAATAGATTTTAGCGAAGTCTGGTTATGTGAAAATAACTATGTGATGATCAGCAAAGTGCCCAAAACTTCATTTCGGCCCTTTTTTTGACTAGAAAAAATATGCTTTCATGGCCTGAAAAATCGCTTTTACAAAGTAAAAACGAGATTCGTTGTTTTTGACTTTTGACTGTATTTCTAAGGATTTTTAACTATGTAAATTTACATAGGAAGTGTTCCATTAACAGGGTTTAGTGGTCGGGGAATGTATCTACATTCCCCGGTTTTTTTAAATCCAGTAGGTTTTTGAAAGCCATTGATTCGCTTAAGTGAGTGATGGATGCAGTATTCGTAAGGCAACTACATAGGCAGCTAAGCCTTTTCTGGCCTTACGAAGTTTTTTTTACATAATTATTTTGTTGGAGGAGGTACGAAAGACGTGGAGCCTTTCCTGATAGATTGTAATCGGGTAAGGGTAAATCATTATTAGCGTGCTTCGTTAGAAATAACCAGCTTTTGTTTGATAAATAACCACTTCCAAAAACAATAAGTGTTTTCTGCAAAGTGGAACGTGGAGAGCAGTAAATAGAATTATTTTTTTGATTTAGTTTGTAACAGGTAATTTTTATCCAATGAGAAATACTATGTCTTTTATATTGATGAACGATCGTGAACGAGCCGACGTTCCGGGCGACTTATTGATAAAAACCCGATTAAATTTTAAAAAGATGATCGAAAACCCAAAAGAAAACAACGACGACCTGGCCTGGGACCTTACATCCCTTAAAAAAGCACTGACACCAAGGGAATTTGAAATTGCGAAACTGGTACTTGATGGTAAAACATCACTGGAGATTGCAAGTATTTTGCAAATCAGGCCAAGAACGGTGGAGGTACACCGGTACAATACACTCCGGAAATTGCGCATTCGTAATTCTATTTCGCTGATTAAGCGTGTCACTGTTAACAAGTAAACAGTAGTATGGATTGATAACACAGTAAAGGACCCTTTTGATACTACGAAGGGCCTTGGTAAGACGGAAACGACTGAAGATTTGAAGAAAATAAATTAAACGGATACTTTATCCATCAAAATAATACCGGACGGATCAGCCATAGAGAGAGGCAAACCGGTGATACAGGGTTTCCATCGTTCAACCACTGCACTGGTTCACCAGTGCAGTTTTTTTTGTTTGGATGTTACCGGGTGATTGTAGGCCCGGATACGAGGATGTAACCCCCGCTTTTTCTTCCCGCTCTTTTCTTTACCTGTGAAAAAAATCGCCTTCAGTCCAGGACCAAAGGCGATTCATGATTTGCCGGACATCCAGGCCGGCGCTGGGTTTTTCATAGGAATAATATCTTTAAAAATCCGGGCATGCTATCATACACTCGTTCTGCCACGCCCCGTTTTCATTTTTCACTTCCTGCCTGCCGGCAGGTTAATTTTTAACTTCTCTTTCCCGCTCTCCCTGCGATCACCACCGGCACAAAGCCAGCGGTGATCAGCTATTGGGAGACCTAACCCGACATGCTCTTTAGTTTTTCATAGGAATAATATCTTTAAAAATCCGGGCATGCTATCATACACTCGTTCTGCCACGCCCCGTTTTCAATTTTCACTTCCTGCCTGCCTGCCGGCAGGTTAATTTTTAACTTCTCTCTCCCGCCCTCCCTGCGATCACCACTGGCATGGGCCAGCGGCGATCAGCAAATGAGGGAATTTACCCGACATGCTCTTTAGTTTTTCATAGGAATAATATCTTTCAAAATCCGGGCATGCGATCATGCACTCCCTCTACCACGCCCCGTTTTCATTTTTCACTTCCTGCCTGCCTGCCGGTTAATTTTTAACTTCTCTCTCCCGCCCTCCCTGCGATCACCACTGGCACAAAGCCAGCGGCGATCAGCAAATGAGGGAATTTACCCGACATGCTCTTTTGTTTTTCATAGGAATAATATTGTCAATTATTTCATCCAGTAAGGAACGATTATCGTAAGATCTTTTCGGAGTATAATTTTCCATCGCAGTTCAACTGCACGATATACATACCCTGTACCAGTTGCCAGGCAGGAATAGTGTTCACGCCATTGTTGAGGTTTCCTTTGCTGATAAGCCGACCTGAAAAATCGAGGAGCTGGTAGCTGGCTTTTACAGAAGTATGAATTACGGTAATGTCTTTTGATCCCGGTGCATAACGTAACGTATAAGGTTTAGCCTGGTTTCCAGTATGCTGATAACTGGTGATATTGGAATAATAGGTTTTGCCATCACTCAGGCTTACACGCAGGCGGAAGAAATAAGTGCCTTCTTTTTCGCGGAGTATCGTTTCAGCTCTGCGGATATCAGCACCATGTGTCATTAGCGTTTCGAAAACAGTGGATCCGGGTTTCATGATCTGAATTTCCTGTGTCGCTACTGTTTCATCGGCTTCGATCTTCCAGGTCATTACATATTTATCATTATCGGTGATTCCGCTGAGGAGTAATGAGTGCAGTGGTAAAGTGGGGTTAACCAGTGCTCCGCTAATGGCATAGGTGCCCAGACTTCCGTAACCAGATGAGTAACTATTTCCAACACTGCTGATGCGCAGGTAATAGGTGCCGGGATTGAGAATGGTATCTACGGAAGCGCTAAGTTGTGTCGTCGGGTTGTATTCTTTGATCACTGTACCTGCAGCATTCAGCAATTCAGCTTTGATATCAAGATTACTGCCGCTGTTGGAACCACCAACATTGCCCGGTATAATATTGATCAGTGTATGTTTTGCTTGTGTGAGTTGCAGTTTAAATACATCTTTATCATCATTTTTTTCAATTTGTCCAATACCAGTGAGCGAAGATCCGCTGATGGTAATGGGAGTGGCAGTAGTGGTAACTGCTGTATGATCATCGGCCTTTAAGGTAATGCCATTGGCTGTGTTGGTGATCACATCCAGGTCATTCTGAATATTGGTACATCCATAGGGATTGGGTCCTGAATGCCACTGGGTCATGTTTTGATAATAGCCAACTCCCATAATGGGTGCCCAGCCGGTTTCAGCGGATCCAAGACCATAATTATATTCGGATACTTTGGTACAGTTCACATCATAAACACTCTGATGAAACAGACCGAGCGTATGTCCCAATTCGTGAGATACGGCTTCCGAAATATTTTTTATATTGAAGTTGAGTAGTTGTGAGAATACAAAACAGGGTGTATCGTCTCCCCAGGTAAAGGAACCTACAAAGGCAACGCCGCCCGCAGCGCCGAACCAATCGGAGGTAACTGTGATGATCATGCGCATACGTTTATCGGCAGGCGCAGCATAAAACTTCAGTGAATCGGTAGTTACATTTACTGTGAATGGGGAGTAATCCTGTGCCACTCTTCCAAATATTTCATTGATCTGTGTGGCATTGAGGCCGGAGCCACCACAAATGATCGGGCCTGCATAGTTCCAACTGGTATTGTCAACAGTTTGGCCATCGAAATCGAGAAACAGCGTAGGTGCCGCAGTGGGATTCGAATTCAGAATGGGTACTTGTGCATTTGATTGAAAGCAGTGAAATAACACGGCCAGCAAAAGCAGTTTGGGTGTAGTTTGGTTCATGGTTAGTCGGATAGGTGTCATGATTTGTCGGTATTATTCGTTAAGAAGTTTGGTTGATTGCATTTTTTTCAGCGTATAGGAATCATCTGTTACTACGATGGTAAAACAATCTGCATAGTCAGGACTGAAAGCCCTTCCGCTGTAGACGATCTTTCCTTCTGGTGTTACTGATTTTGATACAGTCAGCATCATTCGGGTATAGCCATTCAGTTTTATCTGTGAAGTGGCAATGCCGGAAATGGGCCGGATAACAGAAGACACCAGGATGCCCGGCATGGTACGGTTGCCGGGCATCGGCATCGTGATCTCTGTTCCGGTGGGAACCTGGAAAATGGATTCCAGAAAATTCACTGATAAGGATATTGAATCGGGTACGGATTCAAAAACGGACGGTTTGTTTACAAAGGGATCGCTGATGGGTTCAAATTTATCCTGAGCTTTCATAGAATAGAAGGTTAACATCAGCGTTACGGTTGTTATAATTTTTTTGAAAGAGTACATGGTTTTTCTTGTTTGTTGACACAAAGCTATATCGTGTTATGCATTGGATTTGCATGCCCAAACGTCTCGATTTGTAACAATGCATATTAGTTTGTGAAATGCAGAAATTGGGTCATAAGTAGTATAAAATACCTAAGTAGTAGTAACTACCCTTTCGTTATGACGATTTTAGCGTCAATTCGCTGAAAACAAATGGATTAAATTGTTTTATGCCTTTTTGTGGTGTATGTGGCCGCCATTTTTTTCTATAAAGTCAATTCAAATGAAGCAACGTATTCATTGCATATAGTATCAACGAAAATGCATTTTTCACAACGAATGCAATACGAGTAAATGAGTATTTATTGAGCATGCATTTGCTTATGCTCCATTCATCTTTTCGGCTATAATTGTATTGCGTTTATCAGGCCTAGCAAATCTTATTACCTCTATCATGGTTTAGTTCAGGCGGGTTTTCGATCCATAGGGTTGATCCGGTTGCTGCATTCATTTACTATTTCCCGCTAACACTTGTTTGTTTTCGGCACATACAATCCCCTTTTTCACGAAAAATCACTGTGAAACGATTTTTTGTTGAAGAAACCGGGTTTTTTTTCCTGCAAAACGGTTACAAAACAAAGGAGGGTGCTTACTTATACCTGTATCCCGCAACCGGTTGAGGCATATTGATCCGGGTACAACCCGTTAACCGCAAACACCAAACACCAAACACTAATGCGTTTATATCCCGGTCATCTTACTGCTGACACTGCCCTTTGGCCGGGTAAAGTCTTGTTATTGGTGCTTTTATTTCCCCTTTTCATTTCTTCTAACCTGCATGCACAACCGAAAATCGGTACGCCCCGGTTCAGCTCCTCTGCGGCAGATGCTCCGGGACAATTCCAGGTATTTATTCAAAACATCGGTCAATACGGTCAAACGGTAAAAGGAGCCGAGGGGATGGGCCCGGTATTGTATGGGTATGAAGGTCTGGACATGCCCATATTATTTACAGCCAAAGGTTTTATACATCTCCAGCGGAAAGTGGTAAAAATTTCACATGAGGAAGAAGAACGGTTGGAAAAAGCAGGTGTACCGGAAGAAGAAATTGAGAGTAAAAAGAATGTAACTGACCGTATCATCACCATGGAATGGTTACATGCCAATCCCACGCCGGAACTGATCTCCGGCAAAAAAGCATCCGCTTATCATACCTATGGCCTGCTTTCCGGTAAAGCCGGTGGATACGAAGAATTGATCTATAAGGAACTTTATCCGGGCATTGACCTGGTTTGTTCATTTAAAAATGATCATAAGCCGGGATTTGAATACAGCCTGCTGGTACATCCGGGGGCTTCGCTTGCTTTGGTAAAACTGAAGTACGGGGGTGATGTAAAGTCCATCCGTACTGATGCATCGGGCAACCTGCAGATACGTTCCGATATTGATGCTATTTCTTCCACTATACCTGTAAGTTATTATGGAACCGCAGTCTCAAAAAACCCGTCACCGGCTATTGCTTCCCGTTATACCATTTCCAAACAGGAGATCAGTTTTTCATTTCCGCAGGGATATGATAGTACACGTGACCTGGTGATCGACCCTTTTGTAACTGGCACCACTGCTGCTCTGGGCGGTCTGAATGCGGGAAAGGCCAAGGATGTGGACTTCGACTATGATGGTAATATATATGTGACAGGTGGTGGTAACAGTACAGTGCATCAGCTCGCCAAATATAATGCGTCGGGTGCGCTGGAATGGGTGTTTAACGGTACACTGGCAGTACCCTCCTGGAGTTTTGGTACCTATTGGGGTGGTTGGATGGTGGAAAAGCCTACAGGTAATATTTACCTGGGTCAGGGCTTTAATCCCACAACCGGTTTCCAGGTAATTCGCGTAAGCACCACCGGGCTGTATGATAATTTTATCACTACCGCCAATGCCAATTTCCGCGAAGCCTGGAAAATGTTGTGGAGTTGCAATAACGGGTCGCCTCAGATACTGGTGGCAGGTGGCGGCACCAATTCCAATATCAACTTTGGTGTATTTACTCCGCCGGCTACTGCTATCGGAGCATTGAATGTTACCGGTATTCCCTATACGGGTTCGGCAGGATGGGCGCAAGATATCGTTGATTTCATCATTGACCCTGTGAGCAGGGATATGTACACGATCTACGGATCATTATTTGGGAATCCTTCACTGACCAATAAGATTTATAAAAACACGTTTCCATACAGCAGTGCTACCGTAGCCTGGAATGTACCCTCCGGATTTACTGCTGTACAGGAGATCGCCAACCGGCCATATCTGGCAGGCGGCAATATTGATAACTCGGCCAATATCTTCGCGATCAATGGATCTTATATATATTATTGGGACGGCAAGAATCTGAAAGCATTTAATAAAGCCACCGGTGCGGGCGCGGGCACTCCACTGATTACCGGTAACACTTTATTGATGCAGGGTGGTATAGTTGCAGATGCCTGCAACAATGTATTCGTGGGTGATGCCAACGGTGTGATTAAGGTATACCAATTTGATGGCAGCACATTTAATGATGCACCTGCAGATATCAATATACCCGGATTTGCCGGTCATTCAGTTTATGACCTTTCTTACGATGAGTCGCGTAAATTATTATATGCAAGTGGTGATGGCTTTATTACGTCCATTGATATATCCGCGTATTGCCCTGCCACTTTATACACGGTGAATGTGGTCACCGATTGTGTGAATGCTACTGCCACCGCTACCATAGTGCCCGCACCTCCTGCCGGATCTTCCATTAGCTATACCTTATACAATGGTACTACCCAACTGGCAGTGAATACAACAGGAGTATTTACCGGTCTTTCTCCCAATACACCTTATACAATTGTTGCCACGATCAATGTACTCTGCAGTGGCATACAGGCAACGGCCAATTTTACCATCACTGCTCCGCTTATTGTCACCACCCAGGTAAACGCTACCTGCGGTGCAAATACCGGGAGCATTACTGCCACCGGAAGCGGCAGTACAGGCCCTTTTACATACAGTATAGATGGTGTCACCTTTCAGGTATCGGGTACATTTTCTGGTTTGGGTGCAGGCATATATACCATCACAGTAAAAGATGCCAACGGATGTATCAACCGTAAAACGGTTACAATTGTTAATACAAACGGACCCCAATTCACTTTTACTCAGACCAACGCCACCTGTGGTAATAATACCGGCACCGTTACCGTTACTGCGTCCGGCGGAACGCCACCATACCAATACAGTATCAATGGCGGCTCCAATTATCAGAATGGTAATTTCTTTACCGGACTACTGGCCGGCACCTATACATTGATGGTAAAAGATGCCAATAACTGCACCAACAGTACATTGGTTACCATCACGACCAGTCCCGCACTCAACTTGTCGGCTATTCCTGCATCTGCCACCTGCGGATTGAATAATGGTTCGATCACCGCCTTTGGCACCGGTGGCACCGCGCCACTGCAATACAGTATCAACGGAAATACCTTTCAGTCCGGAAACACGTTTGTGAATCTTACTCCTGGCACCTACACAGTGATGATGCTGGATGCAGCAGGATGTACCAAAACAGTTTCGGTAACCGTAAGCAATGCACCATCCCCTGTTGTAACTGCCACGGCCACTACTGCTACCTGCAATAATGTGAATGGCACCATTACTGCCAATGGAAACAGCGGTATCACACCCTATCAATATAGTATCAATGGTGTTACTTTTCAATCAGCCAATGTGTTTACAGGATTGGCGGCAGGAGCTTATACCGTTACAATAAAAGATGCTGTCGGTTGTACCAATACCGTGGCGATTACCGTGCCCACTACCAATGGTCCTTCAGCTACTGCCGTGGCGGGTATCTCTTCTTGTAATGCAAATACGGGCACAATTACCATTACCGGAACCGGCGGAGCCTTACCCTATCAATACAGCATCAATGGTACCACCTTTCAGGTTGGAAATAATTTTACAGGCCTTGCACCTGGTAATTATGTTGCCTATATAAGAGATAATACGGGTTGCATTGGAACCATTCCGATAGTAGTGCCCGCACTGGCCGGCCCATCGTTGACCCTATCCGTTACACCGGCTTCCTGTATTGCCAATGATGGGGTTATTGTGGCCAATAGTACTGGCGGTACGCCTCCCTTGCAATACAGCCTCGATAATATAACGTATGTGGGCACCAATATTTTTACAGGGCTGGCCCCGGGTATATATACTGTATTTGTAAAAGACGCCAATGGATGTATCAAATCGCAGGTTGCATTGGTGGCCAGTGCCTCGGGTCTCAATCTTAATGTAAGCACGATCGCTTCGTCGTGTAATATTAATAACGGTGTTATCACGGCCGTGGCCACCGGTGGTATTGCACCTCTGCAATACAGTATCAATGGGGTGACTTATCAGGCAGGCAATACATTCAACGGATTGGCTGCAGGCGTGTATACGGTATACGTGAAAGATGCTAACGGGTGTATCGTAACCCGCCCCGCCACTATTACCCCGGCAGCAGCGCCCACATTTACACTCACCATTGTACAAAACGGCACCTGTGGTGCTGCCAATGGTGTGATACGCGTGAATGCAAGCGGGGGCGTGGCGCCCTTATCGTATAGTTTGGATGGCGGTGCCTTTCAACCAATAAATATTTTTCTCAATGTCCCTGCGGGCCTGCATAATGTGGTGGTGAAAGATGCAACCGGCTGTACAGCTGCAGCACAAACAGTAACCATCACCAATACCGGTACCGGTACACCACCCACCGATGTAACATTTGTGGTACGTGATATACTTGGCTGCACGGGTGAAGGACGAATAAAAAATATCAGGGGATTACCCAGCGGTGGAGGCAACAACTATACATTCAGCCTGGATGGTGGAGCATTTACAACCGCCAATCAATTCCGGCCGGTGGCAGCCGGGGTGCATACGATTACTGCGATGAACAATGCAGGCTGTACCATTACCAAACTGGCCACTATCGGTGTGGGCATTGCAGCTACAGCCACGGCCACATCCACGCCAAGTGCCTGCGGAGCCAGTACAGGTACCATTACCGTTTCCGGTGTGGGGGTGAATACCCCTTATCATATCAGTATTGATAACGGTGTAACCTGGCAAACATTTGCCCCACCCGGCCCCAATGCATTTACTTATACAGGCCTCGCTTCTGGTACGTATGCTATTCAGATAGCAGATGATGCAGATTTTATTGCGGGTCCGCCGGATATACCCGGTGCCTGTATCACAACCATTTTTGTGGCGGTGCCTTCTTCCGGAGGGCCGGTTATTAATACAACACAGATCAATGCCGCCTGTAATTCTAATAATGGAAGTATCACCGCAACAGGAAGTGGCGGTACTGCACCCTATACGTATAATATCAATGGAGGGGCCTATATCGGCGTCGGGCAGTTTAATAATCTTACACCGGGTGTATACGCAGTTACGGTAAAAGATGCTACCGGATGTATCACCGGGGCAAATATTACGATCACCGGTCAGGGGAATCCTTCGATCACTACAGTGGTGCAAAACACATCTTGTGCCACGAATAATGGAACTGTTACAGTAACTGTAACGGGTGGTACAGCACCTTATCAATATAGTATCAATGGAACCACGTTTCAACCGGCCAACAGTTTTACTAATCTTGCACCAGGTACATACACCGTTTATGCATCGGATGCCAATGCTTGTCTGGGCACCACCACCATTACCATATTAAATGTTCAGCCACCACGCGTAACCGCTTTTTCCATCGCGGCCAGTTGTAATGGCAATGATGGATCCGTAGTAGCCTCCGGTACGTTGGGTGCAGCTCCTTATACCTTCAGCCTCGACGGAGTTGTCTATCAGAGCAGTGGTTCATTTACGGGTCTTGCAGCCGGTTTTTATACCGTATATATCAAAGATGCACGTGGATGCGTGGCAACAACAGGTATAGCGGTAAACAATAGCAGCGGACTCTCCATCACTGCAGCCACTTCCACACCGGCCAATTGTGGTAATCCTTCCGGCAGCATCACCATTACGGCTACAGGTGGTACAGCCCCTCTTCAATACAGTATCAACGGAGGAACATTCCAGTCAAGCAACATTTTTACATTGTTGATACCCGGAACCTACACCGTAGCGGTGAAAGATGCCAATGGCTGTCTGGTAAACAGAGCCGTACTGGTAGGCAATGTGAATGGCCCGCAGGTATTGTCAGCAGCTATCGTGCATGCTGCATGCGGATTAAGTAATGGGAGTATTACTGCCACCGCAAGTGGTGGCGTGGGTGCATTACAATATTCTATCAATGGAGTTACTTATCAGGCAGGCACAATTTTTAATGGTATCGCCGCAGGTACATACACCCTGTATGTAAAGGATGTGAACAATTGCATCAAAACGCTATCTGTAACAGTACAAAACCTTGCCGGCCCAACGGCATCCTCCACTGCATCTGGTGCATCCTGCGGACTGAGTGATGGTACTATCACAGTAACAGCTACAGGTGGCACGCTGCCTCTTTCATACAGTAAAGATGGACTGGTGTTTCAGGCGAGTAATGTATTCACTGGTCTTGCAGCCGGTGCGTATACCATTACGGTACGTGATGCACGTGGATGTACATCAGTAGTGAATGTCACCGTTCCCATTATTGGTTCGGCAACTGTTCCGGTATTCAATCCGGTGGCACCCATCTGCAGTGGATCCGTACTGGCACCATTGCCATTGGTGTCATTGAACATGATACCAGGCACCTGGTCACCTGCATTGAATAATACAACCACCACTACCTATACTTTCACGCCGGCTGCGGGGCAATGCGCCACAACAGCCACGTTAACGATCACCGTGAATCCTAAACCCGCACCCATTATTATTTACCATAACTAACAACTACAATGAAGAATATTTTTACCATACATCATCATATAACAGAAGGGCAGGCGGCCGGACGTACCTGGTTGTACTTGCTGCAACGATTGCAGTTACGCATTTTATCCCTCACGCGTATCAGGGATAGCCTGTGTATCGCTGCTGCTTTTTTAACAGGCAATATTTTTTCAAACCAATATTAACTATAAACAGAACTACACACTAAAACAATAAAGATGAAACAACAAAACCAAATCATACGATGGGCGTTCATGCTGCTGCTGCTTGTAAGCAGCACTTCCGCATTTGCACAGGCGCCTTATCCCAACACGGGAAACCATTCCGTTTGTCAAAATGCTACCGAACCCTATGGTGTGGTATTGAATGCAGGTTCCACGTATGTATGGACCGTTGCCCCGCTAGCGGGTGGTAATGGTACCATTACACCCGGTGCTACCCCCAACTTGATTACTGTAACCTGGACAACATTAGGTACTGCCACCTTACAAGTGGTGGAAACAAATTCATTTGGTTGTGTGGGTGATCCGGTAACGATCATTGTTACAGTGAACCCCATACCCACATTAGTGATTACGAACCCGCCACCTGTATGCGCACCGGGTACGGTTGATATTACAGCTCCGGCCGTAACAGCCGGATCTACTGTAGGGTTAACGCTCACCTACTGGACCGATGCGGCTGCAACCATTCCGTATGCCACACCAACTGCGGCAACAGCAGGTACTTATTATATTAAAGGAACATCCGCTGCCGGTTGCTTCGATATCAAACCAGTGGTAGTAACTGTGAACCCTGCTCCTGTACTGTTGATTACGAACCCCACAGGTGTATGCGCACCGGGTACCGTGGATCTTACAGCAGCAGCCATAACAGCAGGTTCTACTGCAGGTCTTACACTGACCTACTGGACTGATGCAGCAGCTACTATACCATATGCCACACCAACAACAGCAGCAGCAGGTACTTATTATATTAAGGGTACACTGGCAACAGGTTGCTTCGACATTAAACCGGTAGTCGTAACAGTAGCACCTGCTCCGACATTGGTGATCACCAATCCAGCACCTGTATGTTCGCCGAATACAGTAGATCTTACAGCAGCAGCGGTAACAGCCGGCTCTACTGCAGGTCTTACCCTCACCTACTGGACCGATGCAGCTGCAACAATACCGTATGCGACACCAACAGCAGCCACAGCAGGTACATATTATACCAAAGGCACATTGCCTGGCGGCTGCTTCGATATTAAACCGGTGGTAGTAACGGTGAACCCCTTACCCACACCAGCCATTACCGGACCTGATCCTGTGTGCGAAAGCGTGGGCGGTAGCTTTGCCACCTATACCACAGCGAACGTGGCCGGACATACCTACAACTGGGTGGTAACAGGCGGCACCATTGCCACCGGACAAGGTACCAATACCATCACGGTAACATGGACCACACCGGGAGCAGGAACTGTAACGGTAACAGAAACCATTACCGCAACCGGATGTAATGCAAACGCGGTGAAGACGGTAACAGTGAATCCGAAACCGGTAACCACACCGATCACGCATAACTAATGCGAAATACGTTGAGATAAATACTACTGCTCTGCCACCTGCTTCATTGAGAAGCAGGTGGCGGGCAGTGAGTAAAATGAAAAGTAATCATATCAAAACCAAATAAGTTGCGATCATTCAATTAGTATCACATCGTATGTACCGTTTGTTACGACATATTGTTTTTATCACGCTGGTTTCGATCTGTGTTCAACAGGCTTTCGCGCAAGCTGCCATGCCCGATACGGTATGTGTGGGTACCACAAGGCTTTACCAGGTAAACGATGCCGCTAAACCTTCTACCTATACCTGGAAGGTGGATGGGGTGGTGCAGGCATCTGTGCGTAATGAACTTACGATGACCTGGAATACACCCGGGGTGTTTTTGGTAACGGTACAGGAACATAGTAATAACGGATGCGATGGCGATATCCGTTCGGGAGTTGTGAATGTAATTGCACCACCGGTACCCAATGCAGGACCGGATGCGATCGTATGTTATGGAAACAGTACCCGGCTCAATGGTACCGGAGGTACACAGTATCAATGGTCGCCCGCAACGTATCTGTCGAATCCGGCAGTACCGAACCCTGTTGTGAGTATCCCATTGCCCGGCACCTATCAGTATTACCTCGATGTACGCACCGTAACCGGATGCCGTTCCATAAAACGTGATACCGTAACGATCACCATTTTACAACCGGTAAAAGTATTTGCAGGAAGAGATACACTGATCGTGGCGAATCAACCGGTGCAACTGAACGCTGTGGATGTAAATGGAAGCGGATTTGTGAATTATACCTGGACACCATCAGCCGGACTCAATACCATATTCGTACAAAACCCTGTAGCCATGGTGAACCGGGATATCGTATATGTGGTAACGGCCCGAACGGCCAATGGATGTGAAGCGCGGGATGATATCAGTATTAAAGTGTTTAATGCGCCTGATATTTTTGTGCCAACGGGTTTCACCCCCAATGGAGATGGATTGAATGATATATTTAAACCCATATATGCCGGTATTCGTGAATTAAAATTATTCAGTGTGTTCAGCAGATGGGGTGAACTGGTGTTTACCACCAATGAGCAGTCTGCCGGATGGAATGGCATGTATAAAGGCCGTAACCAGGATGCCAATGTATTTGTATGGCAGGTGGAAGGGGTGGATTATAACGGAAATGTGATAAGACGGAAAGGAACAGTAGCGCTGATCAGATAATTCGGCGGTTAAATCTTTATTCAATAAAGAGGCTGTCTCAGATTTTTGAGACAGCTTCTTTTTATTTGGTAAATTAATGGAGTGAATGTTTGTTTATTCGTTTATCTAATCCTTTATTTGGCTTTTGAAAAGACTTTTTATTGATATGTGTGGTATGTTCAAAAATTGGTATATATGAAGCATCGCCCGCCCAGTCTGGTGCAACGAATGATCAAATGATGTATTTTTAAGGCTAATCAACAGACACCCAGATAAAATCATAACAGTTGGATGAATTTGACCTGATACAAGGGCTGCGCAACGGGGATGAACTGGCATTTAAAAAGCTGGTGGAGAACTATCAGGACCGTGTATACAATACGGTGATCGGTATTGTACAAAATGCCGAAGATGCCGAAGATGTGACACAGGAAGTGTTCATTCAGGTTTTTCGATCGATCCATAGTTTTAAGGGTGAATCCAAACTTTCTACCTGGCTGTACCGGATTGCCACTACCCGTTCGCTTGATTTATTGCGAAGCCGGAAGAGCAAAAAACGGTTTGGTTTTATACAACGGTTATTTGGTGATGGAGCGGAACCACTGTACGAAATCCCCGATTTTCATCATCCCGGTGTGGCGCTAGATAAAAAGGAGAATGCAGCAAAATTATTTAAAGCCATCAGCCAGCTTCCTGAAAACCAGAAGACGGCCTTTGTACTGCACAAACTCGAGGATCTCAGTTACCTGGAAGTAAGTGAAGTAATGAAAACATCTGTGCCGGCAGTAGAGTCGTTGATGCACCGGGCAAAACTCAATTTGCGGAAGATATTGGAAAAGGAGATGGAATAGCAAAAAGCGTTTATTAATTATAAAAAAATCATATATTAAATATGTAAAATTGAGATTAAGCCATGATTTTCAGACTATACGATCAGTTTTTCTCAAGTATGGTTCCATTTGTTAAAAACGATGATTCTCTGATTTTTTTATTATTTTCCCATTTTGATGGGAAAGCGAACAGCAGGTTTTCTTTTGTATTCACGTCAAAAACATGGATTCCGTAAAATGGATAAAAACAAAAAAATAAAAGACATCCTTTCCAGTGCGGATCATTGCAGCCGTGCCGGAGCGCCCGATTTTTTCTATACCCGCCTCAAAGCCCGTATGGAAAAGGAGCATGGTGCCATACCAGCCCGCAGTTCCTGGGTAGTGAAACCCGTATATGCTATGGCGGCTGTGGTCGCTGTACTGATACTGAATGCCTTTATTTTGTTTGGAAAAAGTGATAAAAGCACCATTCAAGTAAACTCTTCCGATACTGATACCTTTCAATCCTTAGCCGCCGATTACAGGCTGAATGATAACAATAACCTTTTTGACCTTACCGAGGACAGACAGCCTTAAAGTAATATGAGAAGCTCCAATAAAATGCTGACTATTGCAGTGATTCTGCTGCTGATTACCAATATTGCCCTGGTGGCGATACTGGTATTGGGTAAGGATAAAAAAGACAGAAGGGGAGGGCGGGAAGAAGCTTTTGAAATGATGGTGAAGGAACTGAGTATGACTGATGCCCAGCAAAAAGATTATAAGGCAATGAAAGAAGCACATATGAAAGACAGCAAGCCGTTGTTTGATTCATTGCGCACAGCCCGAAACGCTTTTTTTGCCCTTGTAAAAGATACAGCCGTAACGGATAGTATAATGGCGGTTTACAGTCAGCGCATCAGCGAAAGACAGGCGGCCATTGATAAAAATATCTTTGCGCATTTCAAAAAAGTGAGAAATCTGTTCACCCCCGAACAGCAACCAAAATTCGACACGTTTGTACAAAAGATGATGCAACGCCGGAGAGATAATAAGGATAGTGCGAGGGAGAAATGATGAGATGTACGATGTGCGATGTACGGTGTACGCGGCTTCCCCTATTTTAGACCTGCCTGCCGGCAGGCAGGTTTTCGACCCGATGGCTATTGGGTTGCCGCTTTACTGTAGGACTTACCGACTTTCTGTCTCTCGGACTTCCGGTCTTCCCGTCTTTCCGATTTCCGGACTTTCCGACTTCCTTAAGCATAGATCCGTTCAATGGCATCTTTGTATTTCTCCATCACCACTTTACGCTTGAGGGATAATTTAGGGGTCATTTCTCCGGTATCCACACTCCACTCATTGGGAAGCAGTTCAAATTTCTTTACCTGTTCTACATGATTGAAATATTTATTGAAACTCTCCACGAGGTCTTTGAACATATCCAGCACTTTTTCATTCCGGGTCAACTCTTCATTTGATCCGTCAGGAATATTATTTTGGCGGCACCAGTCTTTCAGATTGGGGAAAGAAGGAATGATCAGTGCGCCTACAAATTTTCTCTCTGCACCTACAATCATTACCTGTTCCACAAACATAGATTCCTTTAATTTATTTTCGATAGGAAGCGGGGCTACATATTTACCGCCACTTGTTTTAAATAATTCTTTTTTACGGTCGGTAATTTTTAAAAATTTATTATCCACCATCGTGCCGATATCGCCGGTGTGAAACCACCCGTCGGTGATCACTTCTGTAGTAAGGTCGGGTCTTTTATAGTAGCCCATCATTACATTGGAACCCTTGCAGAGAATCTCTCCGTCTTCGGCGATCTTTACTTCCACACCATCAATCAAAGGCCCAACGCTGCCAAACATTCTTCCGGTTACATCATACTTATTTACAGAGATAACCGGCGAGGTTTCCGTAAGTCCGTATCCCTCCATAATGGGTATACGTGCAGCGGTGAAGATCCGTATCAGCCGTACCTGGCAGGCGGCACCACCTGTAACTACACAACGGAGATTATTGCCCAACCCTTCTCTCCATTTACTGAAGATGATTTTATTAGCAATGCTCAGTTGCAGATTATACAGGAAGCCCTGGTTTTTATTGATCTCATATTTTTCGGCCAGGCGATGTGCCCAGAAAAATAATTTTTTACTGATGCCACTGAGCTGATTCCCTTTCTGCATAATGCGGTCATATACTTTTTCTAGCAGGCGGGGTACAGTGGTAAACATATCGGGCCGTACTTCCTTCAGGTTGTCACCGATGGTGTCGAGGCTTTCTGCGTAATAGATGGATGTGTAATTAAACAGATAGAGATAAGTGACCATCCGTTCAAATATATGATTGAGCGGCAGAAAGCTCAGCGATTTCATATTGTTGCCCGGTGGAAAACAGGGGCTGGATGCAATCACATTGGACAGGATATTCCGGTGGCTCAGCATTACCCCTTTGGGGGTACCGGTAGTGCCGGAAGTATATATGATCGTAGCCGCATCCTCGTAGCGGATATTGTCAGAAATACTTTTTATTTGTGCGGTTAGTTCCGGAGTAGCGGCTGACGTAATTTCTTTCCAATGTTTTCCATTTGCCACATGTTCAAAAGTATATATGCCAGTCAGGGATGGAACGCGGTCTTTAATACTGATCACTTTATGAAAGGTATCTTCATCATTGACCAGCACGATCTTTACCTGTGCATCATTTAGCACGAATTCCAGTTCATTTACATTGATGGTGGGATAAATGGGAACCAGCAAAGCCCCGATCTGCTGTACGGCCAGATCGAGCATGACCCATTCGGGGCGGTTTTTTGATAACACGGCCACTTTATCCCTTTTTTCAACAGTCATATCATGGGGGCTGATGCCCAAACTGAGGAGACCTGCACTGAGTTGGTTCACCGTTTCTGCCACTTCTGCGGTACTGTATTTTTTCCATTGTCCCCCCGCTTTCCCCGCAAGCATATCTTCCAGGGGGTTATTTTCCAGTTGCAGGCGAATACAATCAAATAGTCGTTGTGGGTTTGTCATGTGCAATCGTAATTAATGGCGGGCGGCCCGCCGTTAGCTTCTTATTGCAGACAATTTAAATAAAAACCTATATATAAAAAAACAACCCCGGTATTATATACCAGGGTTAAATAAAAAATGACGTTCCGGAGATTAATTTGCCTGATAATACTGGCCCGGCGGTACTTTAAAGATCCGGCTGCGCTGAAAATTGTTGTACCCATTGAATTCCTCTGCATGGGTTTTGGTCCAGTTGTCGTAAGCGGCCAGGTTCTCCAGCGAGCCAAACAGCCATTGATTGTAGGCGTTAAACAATCCTTCTGTAATCAACTGGCGCTGGAATTCGAACAGGCGGAACGGGAATTTAGTAGCATAATTCGCATACCAGTCCAGGATAAACCGGGTGCGGATCATCGTCAGTGATTCGGTGTTCAGTCCTTTATTGGCCAGGGACGACTGACGGCTCATACTGGTGAGAAAGGAGCGGGCGAATTCACTTTTGTTCTTTTCCATTCCCGCTGTCATATCCGCTTCCGCAAAGAGTTTTTCTTTGTATCCCTGCAGGAGTAATTCCTTCATGGCGGTCCCTCTTTCGCTCAGGCTTTCCATATTTACAAAAATTTCCCCATAGATCAGGCTCCATACTTTGTCTTTGGTGTAGAAATAATACATAGCGGCATTATAATAATTACCACTGTATCCGGGATCCACTTTGATCCCTTTTTCCCAGTATTGGATGGCCGAAAATTCTTTGGTAGCCCAGAGGAATTCACCATATTCGCTAAGCAGCGGACCGCTATCCGGAAATTTTTTCAGGGCTTTTTTGTACATTTTCTCACAATCCTTTGCTTCTTCCAGTGCTTTATATACATTCCCTGCTATCTGGTAGGTGATCACATCGGCATCATCGCGGTCAACGAGTTGTTTGGCACCTTCCAGCGCTTTGGCAAAATCCCTTTTCAGATAATAGCTCATGACAAGATCCTTTTGCAACTCCAGGTTTTTGGAATCCTGTTGCAGGGCACGGGTAAGTACAATGATGGCATTATCGTAATCGCCGGTGCGCATAAACGTGCGGGCGGTTTCCTGCATGGTCTTTACATCTCCGGGCTGGGCATGGGAGGAGACAACGGCCAATATAACGAGCAGGAGCAGTGAAAATTTCTTCATATTGATATATTAAACAACAGGGACGCTAAAAAGAGTGTCCCTGTTGCAAAGTAACAATTATTTGAGGAGAGTGATTGTTAAACCCCGATTTTGAAGGGCCTGACCGGTGAATCGAATTTTACCGGGTGAACCCTTTTAAAACGGGTATTTCGGACCCTTTTTGTCAATACTTCGAAGAAAAAACAGTACTTCAAAATTTGGTTCAAATCCCCTTTTAACATTTTAACCCAACTCAGATCAGGTGGGTGAGGAGTCCGTCGCGCAGTTTGGGCTCGAACCAGGTACTTTTGGGTGGCATTACATTGCCACTGTCAGCAATATTGAATAATTGCTCTATCGTAACCGGATAGAGGCTGAATGCCACTTTCATTTCACCGCTGTTTACCCTTTTTTCCAGTTCTCCCAACCCCCGAATACCCCCTACGAAATCGATGCGTTTATCGGTACGCTGATCTGCAATACCCAAAATCTTATCCAGGATATTATTCGATAGAATGGTTACATCCAGCACTCCGATCGGATCTTCGGTATAGGTGCCCTGACGGGACACAAGAATATACCATTGCCCATCGAGATACATACCGAATTCATGCAATTGTGAAGGCTTTACCGGTTCGGGGCTCAATGTAATGAAGAAATCATCCTGCAGGCGGCTGATGAATTTCACCGCATTGAGTCCGTTGAGGTCTTTTACCACCCGGTTATAATCGAGAATGGCCAGTTGACCGGCAGGGAAAATCGTGGTGAGAAAGTATTTTGCTTCTTCACTGTTGGGAAGGGCTTTGCTTACTTTGGCAGCAGAAGCAGCCCGGTGATGCCCGTCGGCAATATAGGTGAAGGGAACCCTGGTGTTGAATAATTGCGTGATGGAATCTACCACCAGTTCACGGTCCACTACCCAGATAGTATGCTGTATGCCATCGGCAGCCGTGAAATCATAGACCGGTTTATTGCTCATTTTCCATCCGCTGATGAGTGCATTCACCTCCATTACATCGCGGCAGGCCAGAAACACATTTCCTGTTTGCGCTTCAATGGTCCGCATATGATCGATACGGTCTTTTTCTTTTTCGGGACGGGTGAACTCGTGTTTTTTTATTACATCATCGAAGTAATCCTGCACGGAGGAAAGGCAAACAAGGCCTGTCTGGCTTCTGCCGTTCATGACGAGCTGATAAATATAATAGCAGGGTTTTTCTTCCTGCAAGAGGGTGCCGTTGCTGATGAGTTGCTGAAGGTTTTCTTTGGCTTTATCATATACTTCCTGGCTGTGAATATCCACTCCCGGGGGAAGATCGATTTCCGACTTTGTAACATGTAAAAAGGAAACCGGGTTGCCGGCAGCTTCTGTTCTTGCTTCTTCACTGTTCAGCACATCATAGGGCCGGGAAGCTACTTGTGAGGCGAGGGCCTGCTGTGGCCGTACGGCATTGAAAGGTTTAATAATAGCCATGGAAAGAAAATTAATATCGGTTTTATTGATTGATGATTATCCGTGTTGTTGCGCAAATGAATGCATGAGATCGGTAAGGGCCTTTACACTCTCGATGGTAAGTGCGTTGTACATAGACACCCGGAAACCGCCCACACTCCGGTGTCCTTTGATACCGGTCATTCCTTCTTTTTTGCACAAGGTCATAAATTCGGCTTCCAGTGCCGGATCTTCCATAGTGAAAACGGCATTCATGTTGCTTCTGTCCTTTTTGGCTACCGGGCCTTTGAAAAGGGGAAGTGCGTCGAGGGTAGAGTAAAACAGTTCTGCTTTTGCCTTATTTCGGCTATCCATTACCGTTATACCGCCCTGCTCTTTTATCCAGCGAAGGGTAAGCAGCACTACATATACCGCAAATACCGGGGGCGTATTCAGCATACTGGCTTCTGCAATATGATTGCGGTAGTCAAGTATAGTGGGTATCGGGTGTTGGACCCTTCCCAGTAAATTTTTATTAACGATTACCAGGTTTACTCCGGCGGCTCCCATATTTTTCTGTGCGCCTGCATAGATGATACCAAACCGGTTGAAATCGAGAGTGCGGCTCAGGATATCGCTGCTCATATCGGCTACGAGGGGTACGCCACAATCGTACGGTATTTCATGCCATTGGGTACCAGCGATGGTCTCATTGGTGGTGATATGCAGGTATACGGCAGTGGAAGAGACAGAAAGATTTTCGGGTATGCTGGTGAATCGCGTTTCTTTGGTAGAGCCCGCGATTTCCACATGTCCAAAGAGTCGTGCTTCCTTTATGGCTTTGTTGGCCCAGGTGCCCGTTTCTGTATACGAGGCGAGTTCATTTTGGTTCAGCAGGTTCATGGGTACCTGCATAAACTGGGTGGTGGCCCCTCCGTGAAGGAACAGTACTTCATGATCATCATCCAGTTGCATCAGCTCTTTTACGAGGGCGCGGGCTTCATCCATCACGGGTTGAAACAAAGGAGTCCGGTGTCCTATTTCGAGAATGGATAATCCTGTATTATTAAAATCCAATACTGCCGCTGCGGCCTGCTCAAAAACCTCCCTGGGTAAAACAGAAGGCCCCGCATTGAAATTATGAATCATGCCGCAAAGGTATTGATTGAGCCTGTACAGGCAGAAAAAAATCCCGTCACACCGGTGACGGGATTTTTCTATTTTTCGTTCAGTTCTTTAGTGTACATGTACCTTTCCTTCGGCCAGTTTTTTGCCAGTTGCATCGCCGATCACTACGATGTAGACCCCTGTGGCGGCCCGTTGCAATTGTACGGGTATCAGGGTATAGGGGCCTGATACCGGGAATTTTGCATTATAAACATTTGCTCCTTTGCTGTCGTAGATCGTAATGGTGCGTTGGGTAGTGGAGCCTTCATTATTGTAATAGGCCACGGAGAACGTACCATTATTGGGCGACGGGAAGATGAACAGTTTATCACTTACCATGGCCGATATCACCACTTCCGATTGTTGACCGGTACATACGGTTCCCGATGCATACGCTTCCCGGATGCGTACCTGATAAGTGCCTGTTTTTTCAATATTCACCACATAGGTACTGGCCGTATTGGTAAACGTGGTGCCATTCAACAACCAGGTGATGGTCTGCACGCCTCCGCTACTGGGGCTGGGCGTAGCAGTGAGCGTGGTTTGTTGCCCGGGAAGCAAACTGGTAAGCGGTGAAGCTGTTAATGATATGGTTGGCAATTGTCTTACACCGAGTACCGCCTGCCCGGAAATAACGGGGGATGTACAGGTGGCATTGGCCAGCCGGCATCGGTAGCGGTTATTATTCATAGCAGTACTGACTCCGGGTAATGATAAAGAGGCGGAATTCGCACCGGTGATGGCCGTCCAGGTAGTACCGCCATCTGTACTTATTTCCCACTGATAGGTAATGCCGGTTCCGGTACCTGCGACAGTGAAGAGCGCTGTACTTCCGGAACATAATTCGGTGCCGGCCGGTTGTGCGTTGATGGTAACGGGTGCAATCACTGTTAATAATGCAGCATTTGAATTTACTGCTGGTGTGCAAGCTCCACTGATGATACAACGATAGCGGTTTCCGTTTTGTAAGAGTGTGGCATTGATCACTGAATACGTTGATGTATTGGCACCTGCGATATTTGTATAGGAAATGCCTCCATCCGTACTGATCTGCCATTGATAATTCAAAGCGGTGCCTGTGCCTCCGGCTGTGAATGTATGACTGGAGCCAGAACAAATTGTTGCAGGCTGCGGCTGTGTGGTGATAGCAGGTAATGTATTTACAGTAAGCACGGCTGCATTGGAAATACCCGGTGTGGTACAGGCCGTATTCGTAAGTCTGCAACGATAGCGATTGTTGTTTAATGATGCCGATACCCCGGTAATGGTGTAAGCAGTAGTAGTTGCTCCGGCAATGGCTGACCAGTTGGTGCCACCATCGGTACTTCTCTCCCATTGGTAAAGATTTCCTGTGCCACTGCCGGCTGCATTGAATGTTACGTTGCTGCCTTCACAAACGGTTTGGCTGGCCGGATGGGTGATCACTGTTACGTTGGGAACAACGGTAATAGCAGCACAGGCAGAGGTAACGATGCCACAAGTATTGAACACTTTGCAACGGTATGAGAAAGTACTTGCAGCGTTGACAGTAAGACAGGAACTATTAGCTGCTATGACGTTTGACCAGGGACCGGTGCAGGTTGGAGCGGCTTCCCATTGATACAATAATCCGGCCCCGGTGGCTGTAACGCAAAGCCCCTGCGTGGTACCTGTACATACTTCCACACTCAATGGTTGTACCGTAATGACCGGTGCTGTGTTTATCGTTAATATCGCTGCAGCAGAGGTGGATGATCCGCAAATGGTGGATGCTATACAGCGGTAACGGTAATTGTTCATAGCAACGGAGGCACCCGTAATATTGAGTGTGGCAGTAGTAGCATTGGTGTACACTCCGCCATTGGTGATCGCGGAATAGGTGGCTCCGCCATCGGTACTCAACTCCCATTGAAAAGAAGTGGCACCAGAAGCTGTGATACTGAAACTGGTATTTGCACCGGCACATATGGTTTGCGCTGTGGGTGATACTGAAATTACGGGCGGAGTGCCGGCATTGATGACATACGAAAGATTAATGGTTTGCGGAGAAGCACCGGTGGCCGTGCCGGTAATTGTGACTGTATATGATCCGGGAGTGAGCGCCGCGGTACCCGTAAGCCGCACAGTCCTGCTCTGACCCGGCAGCGGCGTATTATCTGCAATAAAAGTAACGGCTGTACCAGGAGGGTTGCCGGTGGCAGTAAGTGAAATGGTATTTGAAAAGCCGCCTGCTGATACAGTTGATAATGCTACATCCATCGTATTAGGAGCAGGGCAGTTAGTAGTGGTTGGTGTGGCTGGGCCAAACGTAAATCCGGTGGGTAATGCATTGGCAAGCGGGCTTTCCCACACGCCGCGTCCATAGGTGGCCACTCTAATTTTTCCGGCCATTTTCTGTATGTCCAGTTCATTGATGGCCACCAGCGGCAGGTTGTCGGAGAAATTGGTCCAGTTGGCATCGGATTCAAGTTTATAATATACACCGATATTCATGCCAACATATATTCCACGGGTGGGATTGTCGTCCACTACAATGGCGCGGGCCACGATATTGGGAAGATTAGCAGATATATTGGTGAACGATGCGCCTGCATCGGTGGAAACCAGAATGCGGCTGGTGGTACTGTTGCACGCGATCCAAATTTTAGCAGGATTGGTGGGATCAACAGCAATATCATTGATGGTGGCAGGGGCTGTACGGGTTGTCCAGCTTGTACCATCGTTGGTCGTTACATATAGCGTGGCACCATTGGAGGCATAAATATAATTGGGATCAGAAGGTGCTATGGTTAAGTCGGCCAGTGTGGAGGTAATGGTGCCGGAGGAAATATTCGTCCAGCTAGTACCTCCGTTGGTAGATTTATATACGCCCGTCCATCCGCCATAAAGTATGTTTTCATTGGTAGGGTGAATGGCCAGCGGGGTCACCCATTGACCAGTGGACGGTTGTCCTAAACCCGAATAGCTGTTGCCTCCATTGGTGGAGCGGTACAATGCTCCATTCTGACTGGTACCCCATAACCGTAAATGATTCGTAGGGCTTACCAATCCTTCCATACCGTCGGCGCCCAGCCAATCGGCCCAGGTGCCGGAAGCCTGGCGTGTAACGGAACCATTGTCCTGCGCACCACCGGTAATTACCTGGTCATTAGTGGGTGAATTGGCAATGCGGTAAAATTGCCGAATACCCAAACCGGGTGAAAGATCAGTCCAGTCATCACCGGCATTGATACTTTTATAAATGCCGCCATCGGAGATAGAATAGATCGTTGAATTGACCCAATACAACCCGTGTACATCGGCATGGTTATATCCGATCGAATTGGGAAGAGACCAGGCGGTCATTGCAGTGAAGGAAGTGCCTTCGTTTACTGATTTGAATACGATAATACCGGCAATATATACTTCGGCCGCATTGACGGGAGACACATCCATAGCCATATCGTAGGTAGCCTGGCCACTGGTGCCGGTGCCGTCAGTATTGTATCCAAAATAATTGGTTCCGCTTGCGGGGTTGCCTACAACGGTTGTTACAAAATTCAAACCATCGTCCGTGGATTTATACATCCTGCCAAACAAACTTCCGCTTGCCTGAACAATGTATACATAATTGGGATTAGCGGCAGTTACCGATACCAGTGTACGGCCAGTATTGGTGATGCCCTGCGCAGCAGTAAGCTGTGTCCAGTTAACGCCATTGTTGGTTGAGCGGAATGCACTGTTACCGGTGGCATACATAATATCGGGGTTGCCCGGTTTGAATTCAATATCTTCTGTACTGGTGGTGCTTACCTGTGTCCAATTGACACCGCTGTTGGTGGATCGCCAGATACCATTGGAAGCGGCAGCAAAAACGATATTGGAATTAGCAGGATGTATCATGACCTTGCGTACTGTACCGCCAGGTCCGGCACCGGCAGGAGAAAGTGTAATACCGCCATCCGTGGATTTCAATATGCCGGCACCACTGGTACCCACATAAATCGTATTCGGATTTACCGGATCGATGGTGATAGCAAAGATGGACATCCAGGTGGAGTTATTATCGGTAAGCGGTATCCAGTTTGCACCGCCATTGGTTGTTTTCCAAAGTCCGCCGCCGGGTGAGCCCACATAAATCACCTGTTCATTGGATGGTTGTACGGCTATGGCAGATAAACGACCGGTGCCGGGATTCCAGCCGCTGGTTCTGTTCCATCCCCAGGGGCCGAGTTCTGTCCAACTTCCCGCTTCGGTAAACACGGAGCGTGTAAGGGAAGGAAGGCTTTGGCGATAATTATTCCAATCGGTTTGTGTGGAAATATAATATCCATTTTCATCGGTATGAAATTTTCGCTCATATAACCAACGTTGAAATTGTTTATATCCGGTGCCTTTTCCTGTACCGGCCGTATCGAAATGACGGCGGGCGATGTCTTCCGTTTGCTGAAGGGTAAGGTCGGTACGTTCCATTAACTCATAAATGGTTTGCTGACCATTTGAAACGCCGGAAATACATACAAGGGAAAGGAGGAGGCTAACTATTTTTTTCATAAAAGCAGATTGGTATAAAAAAGGGACTATAAAGATAGCAGACAAGGGTCGTGCATGCAATCATTTTCGTCTTTTTCAAGTCATTTTATTCAAAAAATGCTAAAAATTAAACAAGAAACAAGTGCATTTACTCATGTTCCCGGCCTTTGATCGTTGTATTTTTCCAGGCCTGGTTGAGTTGATCAAATGCTGCCTGATCTTCGGCAGAGAATTCTTTGTGTACGAGTTGGGTAAGGTCTGGCTGACCGGCATTGACCCAGGCTGTGTACCAAAAGGATGCTACAGCATAGATGGATTGCCGCATTCGTCTTTCCACCATTCCTTTGAGCATAGCATCATAAGCGCGGGTGAATGCGGGAGAATATTGCCGGATGACTTTACCATTGCGTTCGGTGAAGGAATATTTCTGATCTCCGGGAAAACGCCGGGTGAGTTCTTTTTCACTTCGTAAAACCGTATCCACTGCGGCGGCGCTTTCGAGCACCCTTTTCCAGATAAAGTCGCCGGGGTTTTGAATATAAGCGGCTTTACCGATAAAGAAATCCCATTCTTTATCGGCCAATAACTCGGGTACACGGCTTTCCCAAAAACCATGTATGCCGCGTTGATTGCTATACTGTCCGTTGTGATTACTGCTGGCGTGTAAGGGTACATGTGCATCGGCAATATAATGGCCTATTTCTGCTGAATAGCGAAGGATCTTCACCTGGTCTTTTTCTTTGAAGGCTTGCGTAAGCCGGCCCAGCATGGTTTGAATCCACCAGGGTACAATGCCATGTTTTTGAAGACTGTCTTCAGAATATTTTGCAACAGCATCCTTCCATTTGCGGGGGAGTGAGTCATAAGGATATTTGCCATAATGGTCGATATCTAGGTAATGGCGGGGTGCTTCTTCGGGAATGGCATAACGGCGTTTGTCGGGGTCGGTGGCATGTTCAGACAGAAATTCAAGCTGTGGTTTGTACAATACCATCATTTCAGGTGGGAGGAGGTACACAGCATACTGGTTGATCTTTTTGTGACCAAAAAAGCCCCAGGAAAATGCGGGCAGGCATATCGTTAACCATAACGATACACAAATCATTTTTTTCATAAAAGGGTACGGAAGCGGTTTGCGGGATGGTTAGCCCTGTTTTTTAGTGTCATCATCATCCAGATCCACCACACCACCCGTTACGGCGTATTTCATGGCTTCCCCGGACGAGATCTGTTCGATCTTACGAACTTTATCACGCGGTAAAATATATAACTGGCCGGCAAAGTTATATGCCTGCGGTACATATACAGCTACTTTATCGGCCCCCATATCAAATTTTTCCATTTCTTCATCCGTAAGGAACCCAACGATCCATACATCCTCAGCAAATGCATTGGCCAGTACGGCTTTATTGAATTTCTTTTTATTGCCGGCAAAAGCTTCAAAAAAATCGCGGGTACTGGTATAGATGAATTTGATACCGGGCGTTTTTTCTAACCACCGGTCAAACAGGTTGAATATCCTGGTTTGAATAAAGAAGGAACTGAGATACCCGATCGTAATGATAGACCCGATAATGATCAGGAATCCCAACCCGTAATTTTTCACTTCATACCGGATGATATTCCCGTTCACATCTTTGACCGGTGTCCGGAAGATGGGCAGCCAGGCATCGACGGTGGTTACGATCCAGTACATCGCATAGATAGTAATGGTAAGCGGTCCTATAATCAGGATTCCCTGCAGAAAGTATTGCAACACTTTTTTCCACCGGAAGGTTTCCTGCGGAAAAAATTTTCGGATCGAAAACCGGTTATCCATGGGTCAAAAGTACGCGAATCGCTATTATGCAGGGATGGCTGGTGTTAAAAATCGGTGAACGGTCGAAAAAAGGGGCTGGAAACTTTGGTAACGAAAAAAGTTTCCATAGTTTTGCCCTTCGAAATTGTAACGATTTGGAACCAAAAGAACGCATATTATTCAAAGCTGAGGAACTGTTTATGCAGTATGGCATCCGCTCTGTATCGATGGATGACATTGCCAACAGCCTGGGAATGAGCAAAAAAACCCTTTATCAGTATTTTGCCGACAAGGACGAACTGGTGGAAGGGGTGGTGGATGGCCATATTTCTGAAATTGAAGGAGATTGTATCAATTGCCGCCGGGATGCTACCGACGCCATACATGAGATATTTATTACGATGGAGCGCATTATGGAAGAATTCAGCAATATGAATCCCATGCTCCTCTACGATCTTGAAAAATTCCATTTTAAAGCTTTCCGCCGGTTTAAAGACCATAAGGATAAATTCCTCCTGCAGGTAATTCGGGATAATATCGAATGGGGAATTAAAGATGAACTCTACCGAAGCGATATCAATGTGGATGTATTGTCCCGCTATCGTATCGAATCGATGATGATCCCCTTTAATGTCGCGCTTTTCCCTCCGGGTAAATATAATCTGGCCGTGACCTCCGGCATCATCATTGAAAATTTTACTTACGGGCTTGCCACCGTGAAAGGACATAAACTGATTCAGAAATATAACGACCAACGCAAAAAAAATCTTACGTATGAAGAAACGAAGAAATAACAGTACGGCATTCTTAATGGCATTATTACTTTCGCCCCTGTTTTCACTGGCACAAAAACCAGACACCACTGCAGCTGTGAAGCACGAATTTTCCCTTCAACAGGCAGTGGACTATGCCCTGAAGAATAATGTAAATGTAAAGAACGCATTGATTGATGTGCAACTGCAGGAAGAGCAGAACCGTGAGTTTACTTCCAATGCATATCCGCATATCAACGCCAGTCTGGGTACCACTTACAACCCCAGTGTGGCTACTTCCGTATTACCCAACTTTATTTCCCCTGCCACGTACCAGGTGCTGATCGACCAGGGTGTAAAGGACGGTAATGGCAACCCGATACAGATGCCATCTGATTTTGGATTTATTGCCGCTCAGTTTGGTACCAAGTACAGCGCCAATGCAGGAATCAGTCTTTCGCAGATTCTTTTCGACGGACAGGTATTTGTAGGGTTGCAGGCCCGGCCCACCGCGGTGGCTTTTCGTAAAAAGAATATGGAAGTAACCGCAGACCAGATCAAGGCAAATATTTACAAAGTATATTATCAACTGGTGGTAAGTAAAACACAGGTGGAATTGCTGGATGCCAATATCGCGCTTTACGAAAAACTATTGCACGATACCAAACTGATCTATGAAAATGGATTTCGTGAGCAACTGGACGTGGATAAAGTGACGGTGGTACTGGCCAATCTCCGTACGGAGAAAACCAAAGTGATGAACGTGATCTCCAATGGCTACTACGGATTGAAAGTACTGATGGGGATGCCCGTAAAAGATGAGCTGGTGCTTACCGACAAGATCACCGACGAACAAATAAAAGATGGCATGCTCAACGATGCCTATAAATACGAAGACCGGAAAGATTTTCAATACCTGCAAATCGGCAAAACACTGAATGAGTATAATGTACGCCGGTATAAACTGAGCCAGATACCCACAATTTCGCTGACCGGTTTGTATGCAAAAAATGCACAGCGTAACAAATGGAATTTCTTCAGCAAAGGTGATTGGTTCTCTGTGTCAAATATCAATCTCAATATCAGCATTCCGATCTTCAACGGATTTTTGGTGAAATCAAAAATAGCGCAGGCCAAACTGGAAGTGCGTAAGATTGATAACCAGCTTGAATCCATGAAGCTCTACATTGATAATGATGTGGAAGTATCCAGAAATAATTTCCGTACCGCAATTGCCACACTCGATTTTCAGAAAAAGAATATGGCATTGGCTGAAAAAGTATATCAGCAAACCAAGAAAAAATACGAGATCGGTACCGGTTCGCAGATCGATATCAATTCGGCACAAACTGATTTGAAGACCGCGCAAACCAATTATATCACCGCCATGTATGACGCCATCATTGCCAGAGTGGACTTCCTGAAGGCGACGGGTAAACTTTAATGCTCAACGAAAAAACCAACAACATCATGACTACCAAAATGATTAATATACAATTTATGAAAAAGACATTGACTGTTACGGCCATTATTGCTTCGCTTACCCTTCTGCTGGTTTCTTGCGGCGGTGGCGCCAAAGATGAAAAGGGTGGTATCACAGACATGAAAACAGAACTGGAGAAACTCAAAAAGCAAAAGAATACGCTGGATGCATCGATCCGCAGCCTCGAAGACAAAATCAGAAAGGCAGATCCCAATGCAGCAGCGAACGTACAAAAACTGGTATCGATAGATACTTTGCGTATACAGGACTTTACCCATTATATAGAACTGCAGGGAAAGATCAATACCGACCAAATGGGTTATGTGGCACCTACCGGACAAGGCGGGCTGGTGAAAGCCATTTTTGTAAAACCGGGACAGAAAGTAGGTAAAGGTCAATTGCTGGTAAAACTGGATGATGCACTTGCCAGACAAGGTGTAGTGGCTGCTCAGCAAACTACCGGACAATTAAAAGCCAGGCTGGCACAGGCACAAACGATCTATGAACGATATGAGAATCTTTGGAAGCAAAATATCGGTGCTGAAATACAGGTAATCAATGCAAAAGCCGATGTGGATGCATTGGCAGCACAATTGAGGGCGGCACAGGCTTCTGTAGGACTTGCACAAGAGCAGGTAAACATGTCGAATGTGTATGCCGGCCTTAGCGGTACCGTTGACCAGGTGAATGTACGCGTCGGTGAATTCTTTACCGGTACCAGCCCCGACCGTAAGCCGCAAATACTGATCGTTGGTTCTACTGATTTGAAAATAGAAGTGAATGTACCCGATAATTATGTAGCCCGTGTAAAGAAAGGTGATAAAGTAAAAGTGGAAGTGGCCGAAACCGGCAGACCTGCCTTTGAATCCATCATCAGTTCTGTAGGTGCTTCTATCGATCCTACCACGCGCTCCTTTATTACTGAGGCCAAACTGCCTTCTGATCCCTTGCTGAAACCTAATCAGACTGCGATCATGAAGATACTGGATTATGAATCCAAAGCAGCCGTAGCTGTACCGGTGAATGTGGTACAGAGTGATGAGAAAAATAAGTATGTATATGTTATAGAAAAGACAGGTGACAAGATGGTGGCGCGTAAAAAAGTAGTAACTGTGGGTGAAACCTACAACGGACTTACCGAAATCAAATCCGGGCTTACCGGTGGCGAACTGATCATTACCGAAGGCTATCAGACCGTATACGACGGCCAGTCTGTTACCGTTGGAAAATAAATATGGATACTTCAGAAGGGAAAAGGAGTGTGGTACATGTGCAGGCATTAACGCACATGACGGGAAACAAAACCAATTGACAATAAAATAATTTCAGATGAAACCGTCATTAGAAGGGATTTCGAAAACATTCAAACAATTTAAACCCACCAGTTGGGCTATTGATAACAGAACGGCCGTATATATTATCGCCATACTGATCTCTTTGTACGGATTGTACAAATTCAATACCATGCCCAAGGAGCAGTTTCCGGATATTGTGGTACCCACCATTTCCGTAGCTACCGTATATGTGGGTAACTCTCCGAAGGATATTGAAAATCTGGTAACCCGCCCCATTGAAAAACAACTCAAGGGTATCAGTGGTGCCAAAGTAAATAAGATTCAGAGCACTTCACAGGCCGACTACAGCCTGATTGTAGTGGAGTTTGACACGGATGTAAAAACCAATCTGGCCAAGCAAAAAGTGAAGGATGCCATTGATAAGGCACGTGCCGATCTTCCCACTGATCTAACCAAAGAACCCGATGTGCAGGAGTTCGCATTCAGTGAAATGCCCATCATGTTTGTAAATATCAGTGGCGATTACGATGGTATGAAACTCAAAGCCTATGCCGATAAAATGCAGGATCGTTTTGAAGAGCTGAGTGAAGTAACCCGTGCGGAGATCGTAGGTGCCCCCGAAAGAGAAATACAGGTAAATGTTGACCAATACCGTATGACCGCTGCCCGTGTTAGCTTTATGGATATTGAGAATGCCATCGCCCGGGAGAACAACGACATTACCGGTGGTCTGATAGCTGTGGGCAATATGAAAAGAACGCTTCGCGTGAAAGGCCAGTTTGCCACGGCCAATGACCTGCGTGACATTGTGGTGCGCAGCGGTGCCCAGGGTGCTACCGTGTATTTAAGGGATATTGCTGAACTTAAGGATACCATAAAAGAGAATGAAAGCTTTGCCCGCCTGGATGGAAAGAATGTGGTAACACTGAATATCGTGAAAAGAGCAGGAGAGAACCTGATCAATTGTGCCGATAAGATCAAAGAAGCGGTGGCGGAGATGCAAAAAAGCGAAGAACTGCCCAAAGACCTGCGGGTGGAGTTTACTGGTGATCAGAGCAAGCAGACCAAGACCTCTTTCAACGAACTGATCAATACAATCATCATCGGATTTATACTCGTATTGCTGATCCTGATGTTCTTTATGGGCGTTACCAATGCGTTTTTTGTGGCACTCAGTGTACCCTTGAGTGTATTTGTGGCTTTCCTGTTCCTCCCGATTGCCGATGGCATCGTAGGTACCAGCGTTACGCTCAACTTCATTGTACTATTTGCCCTGCTCTTCGGACTGGGGATCATTGTGGATGATGCAATTGTGGTAATTGAAAATACGCACCGTATTTATAATAATGGTAAAATACCGATTGTGCGAAGTGCGAAGGAAGCAGCGGGTGAAGTATTCATACCGGTACTGGCCGGTACGGCCACTACGCTGGCTCCGTTCTTCCCTTTGCTGTTCTGGAAGGGCCTGATCGGTAAATTCATGATCTATCTGCCTACGATGCTGATCCTTACACTGGCAGCATCTCTGATCGTGGCTTTTATCTTCAACCCTGTATTTGCAGTGAGCTTCATGAAGCCGGAAGGAAAAGAGTATGAAAAGCCCAAGCAGGCTATATTTAAAAACAGGTGGTTCATTCGTTTTCTTATTGCAGGGGTGATCATGCATTTTCCCCCGCTCAGCAGCCCTGGTCTTGGGAACTTCCTGTTGCTGATGGCGGTACTGATGGTTTTCAACAGCTATATTCTGAATGGTATGATCCATCGTTTTCAGAAGGGGGTATTGCCCAAACTGATGAACAGTTATGAAAAATTACTCCGCTGGATATTGGTGGGTACCCGTCCTGTATGGGCATTTGCATCGCTTTTCCTGTTGTTCTTTATATCTGTTGGATTGCTGATGATAAGAGGTAATAAACAAACCTTCTTCCCCAGCGGTGATCCGAACATGGTATATGTGTATCTCAAATTACCGGTGGGTACGGATGTGAAGTACACGGACAGCATAACTCATATACTGGAGAAACGTGTACAAAAAGTGCTGGAAAAAGAAAAGCCTGGTACACCCGGCAGTATCGTGGAAAGCATCATCACCAACGTGGCGGTGAGTGCCAATAACCCCCGGGATAATAACCGGAGCGTGCAATCGAATCTTGGCCGGATACAGGTATCATTTGTAGAATTTGAAAAAAGACACGGTAAGCGTACACTCCCATATAAAGATCAAATTCGCAAAGCGGTGCAGGGCATCCCGGGAGCTAACGTGGAAGTGGCACAGGAAGATGGTGGCCCTCCCACCGATCCTCCGGTAAATATTGAAGTGGTGGGAGATAATTTTGAGAACATTGCCGAAGTGGCTACGAGTCTGTTCAATTACCTCGACACTAACCGGGTGGCCGGTATTGAGAACCTGCAACCGGATGTGGACCTGAAGAACCCTGAAATTTCGGTTGTGGTTGACCGTGAGAAAGCCATGTTTGAAGGCGTGAGTACCGGGCAGGTGGGTATGGAACTCCGTACGGCCATCTTTGGTAAGGAAGTGAGCAAGATCAAAGATGGGGAAGATGAATACAAGATACAGTTGCGGTACACCGATCTGGCACGTAATAATATCGCTGACCTGATGGCTATGCGGATCACATTTATGGATATGAATACCCAGCAGGTAAAATCGATTCCGCTGAGTTCGGTGGCTACGATTGATTATACTACCACCACCGGCGGTGTAAAGCGGAAAAATGTACGACGTACCATCCAGTTGCAGGGTAACGTGCTTGACCCTACGATGGTGGCTCCGATCAATAAGGAACTGCAGATCAAAATTGATGAATTCAAACAGATATCAAAGATTCCGGCCGACGTAACGATACGTTTGAGCGGACAAAGTGAACAGGAAAAGGAGACCAATACGTTTTTGGGACTGGCTTTTGTCATTGCTATTGGGCTTATCTTCCTGATTCTGGTATTGCAGTTCAATTCATTGAGTAAACCGTTTATTGTACTCACCGAAATATTCTTCTCCGTGATCGGGGTGTTGCTGGGTTATGCTTTTACCGGTATGACGATTGCCACGATCATGCTGCTGGTAGGTATTGTGGGATTGGCCGGTATTGTGATCAAGAATGGTATCCTTATCATCGAATTTACGGATGAGCTTCGCGGAAGGGGCATGCGTACGAGAGAAGCGGCTATACAGGCAGGCAGGATTCGTATTATACCGGTATTGCTCACTGCAGTGGCTACCATTTTAGGATTGCTTCCGTTGGCGGTTGGTTTCAATATAGATTTTGCCGGATTATTCACGCACCTGCGTCCTAATATATTCTTTGGCGGAGACAGTGTGGTGTTCTGGGGACCGCTCAGTTGGACTATCATCTTCGGCTTGTTGTTCTCTTTCTTCCTTACACTGATTATGGTGCCGAGTATGTACCTGATTGCAGAACGATTGAAACGCCCGATGAAAGCGTTTTATGGATCAAAATTCATTGCGATCCTCGGTTTTCTTGGGCCCCTGTTCTTCATATTGGCTGGCGTTATGTTTGGGGTTAAAAGGCTGAAGGGTGAAAAAGTGTGGATGGGTAAGTTGAAGCAGCCGGTACAAAAACAAGCGTAGTTTGGTTGGTTATGGTTTATAGAGGCGTTCGGGAAACCGGGCGCCTTTTTTGTTTTTATAATGTCAGAAAAAAGTCGCAAATTATGGGTAATTAAATCTATGCTATGGAGTTTATACGTGTATGTGCAGTAACAGACATTCCCGAAGGGGCACAAAAAATAGTACAAGTGGGTGTACATAAAGTGGCCCTCTTTCATTTTGAAAATAAGATTACTGCTATTGGCAATGCCTGCTTGCACAAAGCCGGTCCGCTGGGGCTTGGCAAAGTGGAACATAAGTATGAAGGTCTGTATGTAACCTGCCCCTGGCATGGCTGGGAATACAATATTCAAACCGGGGCTGCTCCTCCCGGATATAAAGACCAGCAATCGCTCTATGAAGTAAAAGTGGAAGGCGATGATGTACTGGTAAGTACACAACCGGTAAAAAAAGCGCACCGGGAATTACATGACCTGAAGATTATCGAAGATCTTGTGAAACTGGATTACCTGACCACTCCGGATTCTAAAAATATTCTGGGCATTTCCACCACCAATATGAATGATGGCTTACCCCGCTATAGTACATCGGAAGCCGCACTTGAATTGGCATTAGCTTATGCCGCGGAGAAACACGGGGCTTCCACAAAGATGCTGAAATTGCGGGAGCTCGGTTTTCGCGCTTGTGAAGGGTATTATTCACAGCATATGAATGCTTGTACCTGGCCCTGCAGCATTACGGAAATGCAGCCGGACGACGGCATGACGCAGGTATACCGTGATATGATCTTATGGGCGGATGTGGTACTTGTTTCTACGCCTATCCGTTGGGGCAATGCCTCTTCGCTATATTTTAAAATGGCAGAACGGTTGAATTGTGTGCAAAACCAGATCACATTGAAAGACAGGGTGCTGATCAAAAACAAAGTCGCCTCCTTTATCATTACCGGCGGGCAGGATAATATTCAGCAGGTGGCCGGGCAAATGATGGTATTTTTTACTGATCTAGGCTTTACGTTTCCCCCATTCAGCTTCCTGGGGTGGAGCCGTGGATGGACCGCTGAGGATATGGATAAAAATATTATGCAGTTCAAACAGAGTGAGTATATCAAACGTACCGCTAAAGAAATGGTGGACAATTGCATGGAAACACTTTCGCAAATCAAACATGTGCATACAGAAAATATCAAAGCCCCCAAGCCTCACAAGGAAGATTCCTTCAGCTCAGGGGTGATAAATCCGGATATGAATGTATAGAGGTGTTGGGCCTAATAATGGTTCTTGAATAATATTTTTATTGCAGACGCAGTTCTCAAAACTTAAAGATGTAACTGATTCTGAATTCGAGCAATCGCAAGGGGGAGGTAAATACTTCTGCCACCTGGTGTTCATGGATGCGCTGTGTAGAGGCATTGATGAAATTTACCATCAATGGTTTACCTTCTGAATCAGTTGGCGGATTGTTGGCGTCATACAGCCTTTTGGTGTTGATATAATCGATATTACCACCTCTTACATGCTGAATACCGATATCTATCTGCTGTCGGAATTTTCGGGCTTTTTTGCTGAACAGTGAAAAGTCAAGCGTTGCACCAGCCCCATACGCTCCGGTAATAGTGCCATCGGAAATAATATTCTCTTGCTCTAATGCCCTGCAGGCATCTGCGGAGAGCGGATCCTCTACAAATACATTGCTGTAAAACATGCTATAACCTGCTTTGCCTATTAAATAGGGCGTTATTTTTTTGCCCTGGTTCAGCATTACTCTCATCAGGAGATTTGTCTGAACTGCATTACTGTTGTAGTTTACTCCGACCTCGGTAACATCGCCGTTGTCAAATCGAAAGGTTTGCCTTCTATTTTCACTCGCATACAGGCCCCAGCTGGTTTCCACGCCTGCCTGAATACGGCTTAACTTACCGGGTAATTGGCGGTAAATCCCGAGATGAAAACTGTGAACCGGGTTTATATTTTGTGCCATCTTCTGCAGGGGGACGCTTGCAGAATAGCCGGTTGTAAAATAGGTTTGTGCACCAGAAGTCATGCACATGAAAAGGAACAGGGGGGTAAATATTCTTTTCATAGCTGTAGTATTAGTGTATATAAAGTTAACCCCGGCAGCGGATTATTGTTTTTTTCGCAGCATACAAAATAGTCAAAGAAAAGTAAAAAGGCTGCCACCGAACAGGTAGCAGCCTTATTTACAGTTGAATTGTGCGATCAGAATCCTTTTTTCTCTATTTTTTTCCCATCGGCATCCAGTTCCACAATTTCATACCCCAGTTTCTTTACGCCTTCCAGTATTTTGGCTTTATCACCTACGAGCAGGATATTCATTTTGTCGGGGTTCAGCATTTTTTTAGCTACAGCATCAATTTGCTGTTTGGTAAGATTGGCCAGTATTTTATTCTGCTGATCCACATAGTTGGCCGGAAGATTATAATCTAAGATACGGCCAATGAAACCCGCTTTTTGAAGCCCGGTTTCGTAGAGCAGGGCATCGCGTTGACCAAGCGAGTTTTTCATAAATTTCAATTCAGGCTCTGTTATGCCGTTTTCACGATAGTTGCGTATCTCTTTCATTACTTCCACCAAGGCACTGTCGGTGGCATCTGCACGTATGCCGGAACTGAATTCAAAATCACCGGTATATTCATCGGCACTGAAAGAACTGCGGGCGCCATAGGTCCATCCTTTATCTTCCCGGAGATTGAGATTGAGACGGCTGTTGAAATCGCCACCCAATGTATAGTTCATCAGCCTTGATTTATAAAATTCGCCGGTGGCATCATATTTCAGGCCGGTGGCATATCCTACGCGGAACTGCGATTGGGCAGCTTTCGGAACATCTACCAAATAAACTTTTGTTTTGTCAATAGCTGTTGCCAGACCATCGGCTTTGGGAAGATTCAGTTTTTTATTGGGAAGTTTGTTGAGGAAGCTGAGTTTGGGCAATACTTCCTGCTGGGTGATATCGCCCACAATTACCACTTTTACTCCCTGGGAGGTCATGTAGTTGTTGTAATAGGTTTCCACATCCTGTAGCTTCATATTGCGGATGGTATTTTCCGTTCCATCCTCGCTCATGCCGAGAATACTGTTGGGGCCATAATTCATTTTTGCAAAAACAATATCAGCTACGGCAGCGGGATCTGCTTTTATTTGTTTAAAGCCTTCCAGTCTTTGTTTTTGGGTACGCGTAAACGCCGCTTCGGTGAATTTTGGATTGAACATCCGTTCTTCAACCAGCGCGAGTGTTTTGTCAATATTCTTTTTCAATGTCTGAATATTGAATGTAATGCCATCAAAATTGCTACCCACATTTACGGAGCTGCCCAGTTTTTGCAGTTCTACAGCCATTTGTTCGGCGGAATAATTTTTGGTATCCTCATTCATCATACTGGCAAATACACTGGCCAGTCCTACTTTGGATGTATCAGCGGCTTGTGCCAGGTGACCGCCGGGTACAGTAATAGTAATAGTAACGGTGGGTATTTCGTTGGATGGGGTGCCGATCATTTTAACGCCATTGGGCATGTCCTTTCTCCAGAATTTGGGCACTTTCACCGTTGGATTGGGTCCGGTGCCGGGTATCTTGCTGCGGTCGAAATTATCTTTGGCCTTCAGATATTTCAAACCGGCATATCCATAGTCGGGTGCGTTGTAGGATGATGAATCAATTTTATAATTATCCGCTCCGGCGACCATCTTTTCTTGTCCTTTGGGCAATACACTGAGGTATACTGCGTGCTTATTTTTTACATACTCGTTATATACCCGCATCACATCCTCTTTGGTAACTGCCTGGTACATTTTGATCAGGTCGGCGATCTTATTGGGGTTGCCGGTAAATGTTTGGAAGGAAGCCAATTGTGAGATTTTACCGGATGCACTTTGTAGTCCGTTGATGAGCTGCGCTTCAATGCCACCTTTGAACTTTGCCACATCATCATCTGTAACGCCTCTTGCTTCAAAGGAGTCGAGTGCGTTGCGCAATAAGGAATCCATGGTGGCCAATGATTTACCCGGTGAGGGTACAATCTGGAAGGCCATTTCTCCGGCCAGTTCAGAAAGCTGACTGAAGGTACTGGCCTGGAGCGACAATTGCTTTTTAACCAATTGCTGATACAGCATCGAATTTTTACCCTGGCCAAGCACTTGTGCAAGACAGGAGAGCGCACCCATATCCTTATGATAGTTAGGTACCGTAGGGTATACTACCAGCAGCAGGGGCAGCTTAGCGTAGTTGTCGGTATAAGAAGCATATCGGTCGCTGGTCAATACAGCGGGGGGTACCACTACCGGATTTACTTCGGGGCCACGTGGAATAACGCCAAAATATTTTTCTACCAGTTTTACCACTTCAGCCGGTTTTACATCACCGCCTACTGATACGGTAGCATTGTTCGGACCGTACCATCTCAGGAAGAAGTTTTTCAGGTCATTTACATCCACCCTGTTCAGGTCTTCCACATAGCCAATGGTAAGCCAGGAATAGGGATGACCATAGTTGTACAAATTGCGGGAGGCGGTTTCAAATGCAAGTCCGTATGGACGATTGTCATAGTTCTGGCCTCTTTCGTTCTTCACGGTGGAACGCTGTATCTCAAACTTTTTTTGCGTTACAGCATCCAGCAGGAATCCCATACGGTCGGATTCCAGCCAGAGCATTTTCTCGAGCTGGTTGCTGGGTACCGTTTCATAATAATTGGTTCGATCGCGGTTGGTGGTACCATTGAGTGTACCGCCGGCATCGGACACAATCTTAAAATGCTGCTCATCTGCCACGTGGTCGCTTCCCTGAAACATCATGTGTTCAAAGAAGTGCGCAAAGCCGGATTTGCCGATTTCTTCGCGGGCCGAACCTACGTGATAGGTTACATCCACATGCACCACGGGGTCGCTGTGATCTTCATGGATGATGAGTGTGAGCCCATTGGACAATACATACTTTTCGTAGGGAATTACGATCTCATTTCCCTGTTTGGTTACTTTTTCCACCAGCTTGGTTTGCCCATTTACAAAAACAGACATGGCCAACAAGGAAATGGCAGAAAACAGACATCTTTTTTTCATATTGATAGTTTTAGGACCCGTTGTAAAAATGGATTCCAAAGTAAGTAAATAGGCGTGTAAAACCATACCATTTATCATTTTTGACAAATGAAGTGCAGTTTGCCCGCTCAGGAAGTCGTTTCACCGGAAATCCCTGAAATCAGGGAGAAAATTGGCGGTGCATTATACCTTTGAAAAAAATATTACTATGAGTCAGACAATGCGCAACAATCATGATATTGATTATAAAATTTACGGGGAAGAATTACAGTTTGTGGAAATAGAACTGGATCCCCGGGAAACGGCAGTGGCCGAAAGCGGCGCGATGATGATGATGGACGACGGCATTGAGATGCAAACCATTTTTGGGGACGGTTCTGCCCAACAGCCCACTGGTTTTTTTGGTAAACTCGTGAGTGCCGGCAAACGGGTACTAACCGGGGAAAGTTTGTTTATGACGGCTTTTACCAATGCTGGTCAGGGAAAAAAGAAGGTGAGTTTTGCCGCTCCGTACACCGGAAAGATCATTCCGCTGAATCTGCAGGAACTCGGCGGTACCATCATCGCTCAGAAAGACGCATTTCTTTGTGCGGCCAAAGGTGTGAGTGTGGGTATTCATTTTCAGCGCAAGCTGGGCGTGGGCATTTTCGGAGGGGAAGGATTCATTATGGAAAAAATAGAAGGCGACGGAATGGCCTTTTTACATGCTGGTGGGTACATTATTGAAAAACAACTGGCACCGGGAGAAATTATTAAAATTGATACCGGTTGTGTGGTGGGATACACTCCCTCGGTACAATTTGATATCGAGTTTGTAAAAGGGATCAAGAATTTTATGTTTGGAGGAGAGGGATTATTCTTTGCCAAACTGCAGGGGCCTGGAAAAGTATGGATACAGTCGCTGCCAATCAGTCGCCTTGCCGGTCGTATTGTAGCCTATGGCACCTATCATAGAAAGGAAGAAGGCAGTGTGCTGGGAGGATTGGGTAATTTGTTTGATGGGAAAGAGTAAGAAAAGACAGGGCGATCGATATAAATCTAAAAGGGCTGCACGGATATGCAGCCCTTTTACATTTTTGAATCTGTTTCCGCTTAGTAGAGGAAATTCAGTGCCACCTGGTCGTTGGCATTGAATGGACGGTTTACACCATTTCCGATACAGGCCAGCATCCAGGATGTGGGGTCTGCATTACAGGCAGTGGGTGTGCCGGGAATATGGATGGCACCAACGCCACCTGATCCTTCGTTTACCGGTGAGCCACCACAGCTATACTGACGGCAGGCCAGATCGGTATGACGCATACCGATGCAATGACCCATTTCATGCGCCATTACAGATGCCAGTGTGTTGGCATTCCATACAGCATAAGCGGTGTTGAAAAGAATTGAATTGTAGGGATTGCCACCAGAGGGGAAACCGGCAGAGGCTATATATCCTACACCAGAAACGCCGGTAACCACAATGTTTCCACCAGTGGTAACTCTGGAGAAACGAAGCAGCAGGCCCAAAGCATTGTAACGGGCAATAGCCGCATTCACTGCATTGCTGATGGCCGTATTGGTACCGGAGTAGCGTACTGTGATCGTGCGGGGTAATCCTGTAACCAGATTAGTGGTACGGTAATGTTCGGTACCGGCCACGATAAAGGAACTTTGTTCCGGGGTGCTGTTGAGCATTTCATCATTCAGGAAGATGTCACCTTCAACAATATACCCGCCATCTGTTTTATACGCACCGGTAGCAGTAAGGCCCAATGCGGAAATTTTTGCTTTCACTGCATCAGATACACCCGTTTCAGGTGCAGGTGCTGCTACGTCAGCATTTTTTTTACACGATACGGCAAGCAGGATCAACAGAGAGCCCGAAAGGCTGAGCATAATCTTTTTCATAATTAATTGTTGGTTTGAGGTTAAGCAATACTTTAAATTAGAAAAAGAACATTTCGCATTTTTCTTTTTTCCAAAATGCTTTTGCAACAGGATTTCAAATGCGGTAATTTTTTTTCAGAAATAAAGGGTTACCCTTAACAATGGCAACAAAACCATTATGAATTCACGATTAAAAAAATAGTGTGATCAAGACACTACTCGGGTACTCTTCTCAGTCGAGGGTATTTTCCGGCGAGGATGAATTCATAATCTTCATTTGATTTCAATTCCCGTAAGAAGGAGACCAGCATACTGATGTCGTTTGTTTTCTGAAATGCCTGATCGTGTGCAAGCAATACCAGATGTCCGGGGGTTTTGGTGGTACCTGCGTCCAGCATATTCCGAATCCTTCGTAAAAGGATTCCGGTAGCTGTATCCGGACTCAGTGTTTTATGATCGAATGACCATTCGATATCCCAGCCCATTACATCAAAACCAGCCTGGTATACGGAGTCGATAGCAGCGCGGCTTTCTTTAATATCCGTAACACGGATATCTGCAATACGCCAGGCGTTGCGGCCCGGCATACGCACTACATAATTGGGGAAAGCGAGTTTCTCCTGACAGGAGCGGATATCTGCCACTACCCCGGCGGGGTTGCTATAAAAGCGGGTATACTGCCCACCCGCATGGGTATAGCTGTGGTTGCACATTACGATGGAAGTGTCGGCCTTTAATAATTCCCAGGTGGCTTTTTGTTCGGGGCTGTCGAACACATGTTTCCCTACAATGAAAAAACTGATGGGTACGTTTTCTTCTTTCGATACCTGCAGTACGTTACGCGTGCCTTTGTTGGGGCCATCATCAAAGGTCAGGTAGATCTTTTTTTTACCCATCGGCTTTTTGGCAATTGTATCAGTTGTTGCAGCTGGCTTCTTCTCTATAACGAGCGTGTCTGGCCCGGGTGGCGGAGCAGGTGGTAATTCTTTTTTCGGTTGTTTACATGAAAAAAGAAAAGCAATACATGTACAAAAAACTAAAATCCGGAAATAGCTGTGGTTGTTGTTGGCAGGTTCGCCTTCGTCGGAGGCGGAGGTGGTATCCATAAAAAAGGGGTGGTTGGTTTAAAATCCGTTGTGAATGTAGAAAGCAAAATCGGATGCACATAATTGCTTCTGGTTAAAGAAAGTTTAAAGTATAAAAAAAGCCGGCCATTCGCTGGCCGGCTGTGATGACCCTGATGATCCGGTCAGATCTTTTTAAGCAATATTTTTTTCTGTGTAAAATTGAATGCGGCGTCCAGCATTTCCACCAACTGATTCCAGTTCTCTTTTTTCACGATCATTTGTTTATAGATCTTTTTGGTGAGGATATTCAATTTGTTTCCATCCACGGTAGCTTGTACGGCAAAGGTGCCTGCTTCATTGTCTACATTCATATTGAGGTTCTGAATACCTACTACTTTATATCCTTCCGGAATGGTAAAGTTGATGATATTCCGGTAGCTGCGGGGGAAACTCATAAAGGCATCCACTTCCCTTTTACGGTCATCCTGGGAGATATACAACTGGTCGCCGATCAGTCCGGGTACGGATACCAGCAGGTTGTCGCCTGCTTTTTTTACCATATCGGCCAGTTCGAATTTGCTGGTATAGTTCAGTTCCTGCTTGCGCCAGGTGCGTCCGTCAGAGTTGAGGGTAAACTCCGTATAAGCTGCCACATTATCATATTCGTCTTCCATTTCCTTTTTCATATACTCGAGCTTCCTTACTTTATCTTCTTTTTTCCGTTCGCGGAGTCTGTCTTCATAGCTTTCGAGTGAAGTGCCTTTCAATCCGCCTCTTACATCATCTTCTCCGCCATAGCTGCGGTGATCGTCGTCAAGGGCAGTCGTATAGATCAGGCCCTGGGTATTATAGGTCTGTTTGGTCATACCGGTAGCAGCAGCCTGGTTAATCACCAGCATGTTTCTGCCGGACGTGTCTATGGAGGCGGTTATTGTATTTGTGAGTACATTATCATCTGGCTTGCTTCCGGGAATAGTGATAGGGGTAGCAGTGGGATTTTTTCCCAGGGAGATAATAAAGGCAGGGGTATTCAAAAATTCTTCCTTTACATCATAGGGATTGGAAAAGATAGTGGCGTTAAAAATGAATTTGTCCTTCACTTTTACCATCCACTCCGGCTCGGTACGGAAAATGATATTCTCCGGTTTGGTGATATTCAACGGGCTGGTGACTACCAGCTGATAAGGGATCTTTCGCAGGTCCAGGCATTGGGTAAGACAGGATGCAAAGAGCTCACTTGAAAATCCATTGGCTCTGTAAAATGAAATATGGCGGAGGATATAATAAGTCTTTTGAATAAAATCTTCTTCACGTAAATCTTCATATCCTATCTGTTTGAGGTAGGCTTTGGCAAAGCTGTAGTAGTAAGACCCATCCAGTTTGTTGTAGAGGTTGTTCATTTTCTTTGCTAACTCCTCCGGGCTGATATTCTGTTTCAGTTCACCGCGGTCTCCGATAAAAAGATCAGAACGGTTTTCACTCCGTGAGAACACGATCTGAAACTTGAGCATGGGTAATTCGACGAGCCTGTTCACCCAACGGGTATCGCTCAGTTTTTCCCGGTTCCGGTCTTCCCAGGCATATTCTGCATTACTGTTGCCCGTCTCTTTAAAGGCGGGGGCGCCCATGGTCGATTTGGAGTTGACAAACGAATTGTTATCGGTGTCTATTTCAAACTTTTGGCTTAGTACAGGATATTCACGGGTACAAACAAAATAGATGGGATCAAATTCGATATAGCTCATCTTTTTTACGGTATTGTCATCGTAAAAAATGGTGCAATAATCAATAATATCTCCCGGATCGAGGTCGGGTACAGCAAGTTTGTAAAATATTACGCGGCTTTTGCTTTTATCATAATATGTGCTTGCCTTTCCGATATAAGGGGTAAACGTATTGGGTACATCGGATGGGTCTTCTACATAAACAGCGTTGCGGAGTGATACATCCTGCACAGTGCCATTAGCTTTGATGACTTTAATACCAGCTCCGTCATTGGATGACCCGATACGAAAATAAAAGTAAGAGTAAGAGTTAACTGCATCCCGGTCATTAAGTTTGATCCGGCGGCGGGTGATCTCGTACACGGCGAGTTTATTCGCGTCTTTGTCGAAAGCGAATTTTGTTTTTTGGGCAATGATCACCCCGCTTTCTTCTTTCCATTTTTCGGGAACGGCATTCACAACAAAATCCGGATCCGTATCATCCCAAACGGGTTTCATGTTTTTGGCGATGGACTCCAGTTTAGATGGAGAGAAAGTGTCGTCGTCATCCTGGGCTGACATGCTGAGGAAAAAGGAACTGCAAACGATGAGTAGTATGATTTTTTTCATATTCATTGATCCCTGGTATGAGTGAAATAATTTTCTTTGAACTATTCGGAGGCTTTGGTTGCTGGTTAGTTGTACCACAAAGAGCACAAAGTGTTACGTTGTTAAATTTTAGTTTTCGTTTTTGATCTGAATTCTTTGTGTTTTTTGTGGGCGTTTTTGGATGCTGGTTGGTTGTCCCACAAAGAGCACAAAGTGTTACGTTGTTAAATTTTAGTTTTCGTTTTTGATCTGAATTCTTTGTGTTTTTTGCGGGCGTTTTTGGATGCTGGTTGATTGTCCCACAAAGAGCACAAAGTGTTACGTTGTTAAATTTTAGTTTTCGTTTTTTATCTGAATTCTTTGTGTTTTTTGCGGGCGTTTTTGGATGCTGGTTGGTTGTCTCACAAAGAGCACAAAGTGTTACGTTGTTAAATTTTTAGTTTTCGTTTTTGATCTGAATTCTTTGTGTTTTTTGCGGGCGTTTTTGGATGCTGGTTGGTTGTCCCGCAAAGAGCACAAAATGTTACGTTGTTAAATTTTTAGTTTTCGTTCATTGATATGAATTCTTAGTGTCCTTTGTGGGAGTCTCTGGCTGTTTACCCCCGGAGAGCACAAAGTATTTCGTTTTTAAAATTTAGTTTTCTTTATTCATACAAATTCTTTGTGCCCTTTGTGGGAGCATTTTTTATAAATGACATTCATTAACATATAACTAAAATCAACTACGTCAAATCCCCATCAATCTTTCTATATATCCCGTTTTTTATCAGCACTTCATTGAAATTGATCAATAGTCCGAGTTTAATCTTTTTTAACCGCATATAATTGACGGTAATTTTATGGTGGATTTTATTTATTTGTTCCACCGATTTCAACTCCACTAATACTTTGTTGTCTATAATTATGTCAGCCCGGAAGCCAACATCCAGTACAACATTATCATAAACAACCCGGATGCCTTCCTGCCGGGTGTAGGGTACGTTTCTTTTTTCTAATTCATATACAAAGGCGGCTTCATATGCACTTTCCAGAATTCCCGGTCCTAATGCAGTATGAATTTTAAATGCAATGTCTACTGCAATTTTTGCAAGTTCGTTTTCATTCATGGGTACGATATTGATTGTTACTGCTTCTTTTTACTACTGGCAGAAGCAATTCACCATGGAAATGTTATGGTTTTCTGATCAATATCAGGTTGCTGTTAAAGTCTTTCAGCTTTTTAGAAAATTCTTTCCAGTTTTCGAAATCCGACTTACGAATCCGGCCATTGGCGAAGGCCAGTGTTTTGCGGAATGTTACTTTGTTATCTTTGATTGTATAAGATCCCGCCACTTCATAGTCGGTCGCTTTTTCATTGATGGCGGCCGGTACCGATACCACTTTATATCCGGCTGGCAATATCAATTCTGTTTCATCGATGGCCACATAGCTCGAACTGAGTGCAAAATCCTGTTGACGGTTCTTCTCCGGTTGTAATCCGCGGAGGTCTTCCGGGTAGAAGTCGATGCCGAGGTATATTTCTTTGTCTTCTGTAATTACATAATTGGTTAGGTCGATATCACCCTCCACCACTACCGGAATTTCCCGGTTGTTCAGGTCAGATGTTTTTACGTTGGATACCACCAGGTTCTTATTGCCGAATTCGAGGAAACGCTGTATCATTTTCTTTTTATCATCATTGGGCAATTCATGATAATACTGGTGAAAACCGGTGCGTTGTTCGCCGGTGAGGGTGGCTTTTACATGCCCTTTCAATACATTGTCCTTTAGCTGGAAGGTGGTTTGGGTAAGAATTTTATTGGTTTCCTTATCCGCAACTGGGATTTTCTTCACTTCGTATTTATCGCCTTTACCGATGAGTACTTCCTTTCCCTGTATGCGCCAGGCATAGTCTCCGAAGGGGATATATTTTTCCGTGCCATCAAGGTAATATTCTTTGCCAGCGATCATGACGGTGCTGATGCAGTGATTGTCTACGGCCAGTGAAGGCAGGGTATAATCATATGGGATGTGCCGGGTGCCGATCCACGTCATATAGGCATTGAGGCCCGCCAGTTTGAGCATTTCCGTGAGCAGGTTTGCCATTCCTTTGCAGTCACCATATTTGGCTTTGAATACATCCTGGGCCGGGGCAGGAATAAATCCGGCAAGCCCGTCCTCAAAAGCGATGTAGCGGATATTATCCTGTACCCAATAGAAAATGGCCTTTACTTTATCTATATCGGTGGCTTTGCCTTTTGTAAGCTCGGTCACTTTTGCCTTGAGTTCGTCGGGTTTGTTTACACATTTTTTATAGAGGTAATTGTACCAGTTGTAGAGATCGCCGGCATCCCCAAAACCTTTCTCCGTATTGCCATCATAGTTGAACGACTTTACCACAAACACAATATGCGGGTATTGGTAGGCAGCGCCGATGGCCCGGTTTTCATTTTTCATCGCCTCCAGGTTCTGCATTTTAAAGGAATACACGGTGGCATTTTTTTCCTGTGTTTTTTGTTTGGTGATCTTATAGCCTTCAAAGTTGAATTCGCGGATATCCAGTTGCAGCCAGTCGGGTACTTTGATACGAATGATCTTTTCCTTGGCAGGGTACCAGCTATGAAAATAAACGGCGGTCAGGTATTTGCAATCCAGGTATTTTTTTTCCGATTCCACCCGGGTGATATCTCCATAGCCGCTGAAGCCGATATTGAAATATTTAACCCGGCTGTCGTCGGAAAATATCTCGCTGGAACTGGCTGAACGGTCGATGGCGTACCCTACGTTATAGTTTTTCTTTACGCCAAACATACCCCTCGCTTTTTCCAACTGCTTGAAGGAGGTGATCCGGGTAAAGGAGTTGTAGAAATCAAAATATTGAATACCGGCCCGTTCGCGGAGTGCCAGAAAGTTGATTCCGGTATTACGGAGGGCGGTTACCACCGGCAACTTATCATCACTTCGGCCTTTGTCGAAGGTAAAATCCTCTTCTACCAGGGTGGCAGCTACCCGGTCGTCCGGGAATACTTTTTTCAGCCGGTTGGCTTCAAACACATCATCATCTGATACTTGTGAAAGGCAGAAAACAGGCACCAGCAGGAGGCTGAGGACGAGGCTCAGGAATGATCGGCTCATACTTTATATTATTGAAGCAATATAAATTTTTTTGTCAATAATTGTGAGCAGGGGGTGGAATAAAATGATTAAAATCATTGCACCAAACAAACGGAACTTGTTTTAAATTCGCCAAATAACTAATACCTGATGACCAGAAAAAAAGAAGTACTACAGGATGTAGTGATCAAATTTGCCGGGGATAGTGGAGATGGGATGCAGTTGACCGGTAGTCAGTTTACTAACAATACCGCACTTTTAGGAATAGATTTGGCTACATTCCCGGATTTTCCGGCCGAGATCAGGGCACCGCAGGGTACCCTTCCCGGAGTGAGTGGTTTTCAGTTGCGTTTTTCATCCGACCGGGTGTTCACTCCAGGAGATGCCTGTGATGTGCTGGTGGCCATGAATGCGGCCGCCCTCAAAGTAAACCTCACCTCACTGAAAAAGGGAGGTAAGATCATTGCCAATACCGATGGGTTTGACAGTAAGAACCTGCGGCTGGCCAATTACCCCGACGGAGAAAATCCATTGGAGAACGGGAGCCTGGGTAATTATGAGGTCATCAAAATGGATGTGACCAAAATGACCCGGGAGGCATTGAAGGATATCACCATGGGGATGAAGGAGAAAGACAGGGCGAAGAATATGTTTGTGCTGGGCTTTCTTTATTGGATGTATAACCGGGATATGGACAATACCATTGGTTTTTTGAAAGAAAAATTCGGAAAGAAACCCGAAATCCTGGAGAGCAATATAAAGGTGCTGCAAGCCGGTTACAACTATGGCGATACTACGGAGACTTTTACAACTACCTATGCGGTAGATAAAGCCAAAATGGTGCCCGGCTCCTACCGGTCCATTATGGGAAATCAGGCAGTGGCCTATGGGCTGATCGCAGCTTCCCAAAAAAGCGGTTTGCCTCTTTTCCTTGGTTCATATCCCATCACTCCGGCATCTGATATCCTGCACGACCTCAGTAAATATAAAAACTTCGGCGTTCGCACCTTTCAGGCTGAAGATGAAATAGCCGCCATTACAACCGCCATTGGGGCTGCTTATGGTGGTGCATTGGGTATAACTACATCCAGCGGCCCGGGCATTGCCTTGAAAGGGGAAGCCATGGGGTTGGCCGTGATGCTGGAAATACCACTGGTTATTATCAATATTCAACGGGGTGGTCCATCTACCGGCTTGCCAACTAAAACCGAACAGAGTGACCTGATGCAGGCCTATTACGGCAGGAACGGAGAATGCCCAATGCCGATAATCTCTGCGTCCACTCCGGGTGATTGTTTTGAGTCCGTATATGAAGCCGTACGTATTGCGGTACAGCATATGACACCGGTTATTTTTCTGAGCGATGGTTATATAGCCAATGGTGCTGAGCCCTGGAAATATCCCCAATCGGCAGATCTTGCTCCCATACCTGTTAAGTTCAAAACTCAACTGGGAGATGGGGAGGAAAAATTCCAGCCATACCTGCGCGATGAAAAACTGGCCAGGCCCTGGGCGGTGCCGGGTACCGCAGGACTGGAGCACCGTATCGGCGGATTGGAAAAACAGAATATTACTGGTAATGTGAATTATGAGCCCGAAAATCATCAGTTGATGGTGAAGATCAGGCAGGAGAAAGTGGACAAGATCGCAGAATATATTCCGGAGCAAAAGCTGGATAGCGGACCGGAGAAAGGCAAGATACTGGTGCTGGGTTGGGGATCTACCTATGGGGCCATTAAATCAGCCGTGAGTGAGTTGCAGGCAAAAGGACATGCTGTGAGTCATGCACATCTGCGATATATCCGACCCTTCCCCAAAAATCTGGGCGATATACTGAAGAATTTTGACACCATTCTGATTCCGGAGATCAACAACGGACAGCTCATCAAGATCATCCGTGATATGTACCTCGTGGATGCCAAAGGATATAACAAGATCATGGGAGTACCCATTACCAAAACCGAATTGGTAATGAAGCTGGAAGAGATGGTGGGCAGGGCCAATTGATTATTACAATAAACGATAGTGAATCCACCAGTGCTACCGCTGGTGGATTTTTTGTTTTTTATACCGGAGTTGCATTCTACTTTCAGGAAAATTAATCACCATGCGTAAACTATTTTTCCTGTTACTGATTTTTCAGGCGGTTTTTTTTATGACACTCCATGCCCAGCAAAATGATATCAAAAAAGAAAAATGGCATTGGGGGAATGCATTGAAACAGGATACTTCGGCTGGGTATGTACAGGTAGTAAAAGTGGACAATGTGTTGTATATATCCGGTGCGGTGGCCAGAGAGGTAACGCCGGAGGGTATTACACAGGTGTATAAGGCATTGGAGAAATCATTGAAAAGTTTTGGTGCGGGTTTTCAACATGTGGTGAAAGAGAATCTATACACTACCGATATGGAGGCGATGAAGAAATACAATGAAACAAGGAAAGTATTTTATAATGGAGATTTTCCTGCTGCAACATGGGTACAGGTAGCCCGTTTATATATGCATGATGCCCGGCTGGAAGTGGAACTGGTGGCGCATTTGCCGAAATGAATGAATCTTAATAAAAAAAGTCCCCGCTGCGTAGCGGGGACTTTTTTATGAGTCATGTTTTCCTAATCTATCATTACTGTTTTACAAATTTACTTACTGCAGATTCACAATTGCTGTTGCAAATCAGTTTTACCAGATAGGAACCGTTTGCCAGTGTGCTGGTATTTACGGGTATCGTATTGCTACCAGCTTCTATCGTGATTACTTTTTGCAGCACGGTCTTACCAGAAGCGTTGATGATCATCAGGGTCACTTTTTCGCGCAACGGCGCATCCACCAGCACATTTACTTCTGTGCTTACCGGATTGGGGAAGATGCCGGAGATGGCTAATTGCGTGGGTTTATTTCCTTTGATCAATACAATATTACTCAGCTTGCTGCGACCATCCAGGTCTTCCATGCGAAGGCGATAATATTGCTTGCTGCCAACCGGATTATTATCTGTATAACCGTAGCTGAGTTGATCCGTACTGTTTCCGCCAATGGCCTGTGTATTTACAAATCCAAGATCTGTGTAACTGTTACCATCTGCAGAACGCTGCACCATGAAACCACGGTTGTTTTGTTCGGTGGAAGTAGTCCAGCGCAATTTATTCACTGCACCTTCTCTTTGTCCTGCGAAACTAAGCAGGGTGGAAGGAAGCGTAAGGCAATTGAAAGGAGGGCCGATGAAATTGGCAGATACGGTCGTGCCACTGCAAATATCCGTACCACCCACGATCACCACGGGTGCAAAGGTTGCAGAAGTGGCACCCGGTACACTGAATGCAACACCGGATGCTTTTACAGTACCTATTGGATCAGCCGAACCGTTGCAACCCGTGCAGGCTGTCAGTTTCACACCAAATGTAGCACCACTTCCCGCACATCCGGTATTACCGGTGGCCGGGGTAATGGAAGGTCTAACGCTGGGTACACTGCAGGTAACCGACCAGTTGACTGGTGTAGCTGCATTTAACGAAGGCGGTGCAAACACGCTTACATCGAACGGATCGCTGGCACAACCAAAAGTGCCCGCATTATTATCAGCCACCCGAAGGGTATGACAACCCGGACCAACAGAAGGAGTGGTGATACTAAAGTTGGATCCATCCACACTGTAAAACGGAGTGTTGGGCACGCCGGTAAACGATGCTGTAAAGGTGGTGGTACCACATGCAATGGCTTTGATAATCCCGGTTATGGTGGGTTTGGGTTGTATCGTAATAACGATATCTGCGCTGGATGTTTGCAGCCCGCAACGGTCTCTTACTGCAATGCGATAGGTGCCGCTGGTGTTTACCGTAAATGTATTGTTTCCTCCGAAAGCACCGAACGTGGTACATGCTGAGCCGGAGCAGATCGCATAGGTATAAGGGCCGCCACTTCCGCCGCCGCCATAGGCTCCAATGGCAGCGGTGCCTGCACAATCCAATGCACTGGTGGTGGAAATAGTAGGCGTGGTAGTAAGATCACCAACGATCAGGTTAGCAGAATTGGTAACGACACCACAAGCATCGGTAACCCGAACGATATAGGTTCCGGAAGTCAGACCGGCGAAAACACTATCCGCCTGCGGGCCGGCTATTACGGCACTTGTCACCTGGTTTACCAGGGTATAGGAAATGGGCAATATCCCCCCGGTTGAGCTGCCACGTATCACTCCCGTACTTCCTCCCGAACAGGTGTTGGTAACAGAACCGGCAGCAGTGGGAACGGCTGCACTCGGATCAACGGTTGCAGCCACGGTACCTACAACTCCGCACCGGTCGGTTATGCGAACGGTATAATTACCCGCTGCTACGTTGGCGAATTCCGGGCTGTTTTGTGTAGCCCGTACCAGGATGGTATTGGACGCATCGTATAAGGCAAAAGTAAAGGTACCACCGGCCAGCGTAGCGCCTGCGCCGGGTGTTACCACAATATCGCCGGTTGCCGGTGTAGTACAGGAAGCAGTTGTAACTACCGATCCGGTAGGCGCTGTTGCAGCCGGAAACAGTAAGGCAGCAGCACTTGTAACTGAATTGCCGCAGGCATCGGTGGTGCGCACCAGGTAACCAGTGGCATTGGCCGGCACATTGGTAAAGGTGGTATAAGTGAAAGGACCTGAAACAACCGCTGAAGTAACCGCATCGATCAGTGTATACCGTAACGGAGGCAGACCGCCAGTCGACTGCGCGGTTACTTTAATAACCCCGGTATTGGCAGAGGCACAGGAAGCCGAAGTGGCCGATATGGTGGCCGCTAGTATAGCCGTAGGGTTATTAATAGTTCCTGTAGTGATGCTTGTATTACCGCATGCATCGGTAACCCGTATGGTATGGCTGGGAGTGCCTGCTACCGGCGTAATGTTCGAGAATACATTACTGCTTTGCGGGCCGGCTAATAATATGGTATTGGTAGCATCATACAAAGCATAAGTGTAGGGTCCGCCACCACTGCCGACAGGTATGGGGCCACCTGATGTAAAGTTTTGCGGATTGGTTACAATAAGTTGTCCTATATATCCTGAACCTCCGTCACATCTTGCAATAGAACCGCCAGCCGCCGGGGTAAAGGCACCGGCCGCCGCAATGGTGGTGGTATTGGTACCCGTTTGTCCGCACTGGTCAGTTATTTGCACGGTATAAGCTCCGGCAGGCAAGCCGGTAAAAATTGGAGAAGTCTGATTGGGACGTGTAACAGGAGAAGGCGCAATTAATGCATACTGGTAGGTACCACCACCCTGGTTGGCCGTAGTTGGTACACAGGTAATCGTGCCGGAAGCTGCCGCACAACTGGCTGTGTTGGTAACAGTAAGTGTGGGTGCTGTTGAAACGGGCAGGTTCAGTGGCGTAGCACTGTTGTCCACCTGGGTACCACATGAGTCCGTAATACGAATGGTATAGTTACCGGGGGGCAGGCTATTGAATATCCTGCTGTACTGTTGTGCTCTTGTTACAGGAGAAGGCGCAATCAATTCATATTTATAAGCTCCTAGCCCTGTTGTTGGTTGTGACACGGTGATCTGTCCGGCAGAAGGAGTAGCACAAGAGGCGACAGCCGCTGAACCGGTAGGGAAAGCTAATGCAGTGGGTGCAGCTATCGTGGCTGTATTTGTAACCGAGGTACCACATCCATCGGTCATGCGTATGGTGTAGTTGCCCTGATTCAGCCCTGTGAATATGCTGTTGAAGGTATTCGCAATATTGCTCCCCTGTGGTGCGCGAATGGCGGCACCCGGGCTGATCAGTTCAAAACTAAATGGTCCCAAAGCAGAAGCGCCAGGTGTTACCGTAAGGGTTCCGCTGGCAGGGGTAATGCAACTGGTTGTTGCCGCTGTAGTAAATGTGGGTGCCGTAGAAGCAGGCACTGTTAAGGTGGTGATGGCAGGTGTATTGCAGGCATCTGTCATCCTTATTGTATAGGTTCCCGGGGGCAGGTTATTGAATGCATTGCCGCTTTGCTGTGGACGGGTAACCGGCGAAGGGGCAATCAATGCGTATGTATAAGGCGAACCGCCGCCGGCCGTAGTACCGTTTTGTACTTCAATGGTGCCGGTGCTGCCATTGGGACAGGAAGCGCTGGTGAAAGATGTACCAAAATTAGGCGCAACAGCCGCACCTACCGTAACCGTAGCAGTACCTACACTACCGCAAATATCACGAACAGCAACCGTATATGTACCCGGGTAAAGATTTTCAAATACGGAAGAGTTTTGCAGGTTGCGTAAAATGGGCGAAGGATTAATTAATGCATATTGGAATGTACCTGGTGCCCCGTTGGCCGATAACCCAGTGCCCGCTGTGGCGGATACTGTAATGGTACCGGTAGGTGTACCGGCGCAGGAGGGGCTGGCTATCGGATTCACTGTTGGTGCCGTACTTACATTCACGGTAAAGGTAGCCCGGCGTGCTTTACCGCAGGCATCAACAGCTTCCACGGTATATAAACCCGGCAACAGACCGGTAAAAGTAGTATAATAGGTTGCCGTAATTGGATCACGTTGTACAGCGGGCAATGCACCGGTAGTAACCGGAGAACTGGTGACCAGTGCCATGGTATAAGGTGGTGCGCTGCCATTGGCAAAAATGGTGGCCGTACCCGAAGGAGTGCCGTTACAGGCCGACTGTATATTCTGAATACCCAGACCTATGCTGGAGTTGGTGGCCACTTGTGCAACAGTGATAACAGTGCTTACAGCCGATTTGCCACACGCATCGGTTGCTTTCACAAAATAACCACCGGGTTGTAAACCGGTAAATGCTGGCGAAGCCTGCGGAGCTCTGATATTAGGTGAAGGTGATACCAGTTCAAATGTATAAGGCGGGGTTCCGCCTGCCACACCCGGCGTGGTGGCGCCGGTAATAGATACGGTAATGGTTCCCGTATTGCCATTGCTGCAGGAAGGCGTGGTTAAAATACTGGCTGCAGTAAGAACGGGTGGTGTATTGTTATAAATAACAGCTTTGCGAATATCTGATTCACATCCGTTATTATCAGTAACTGTTAGCGTAACATAATAGGTTCCTGGCGTAGCATAGGTATGCGATGGATTGGCGGCGGTGGAAGTACTGCCATCGCCAAAGTTCCAGGAATAACTGGCTATACCAGAAACAGCGGTAGCGCTATTAGTAAAATTATACACACCATTACATCCGGATACAGTTGTAATGTTGAAATCGGGACGGTTGTCGAAAATTCCAGGGGTTGAATTCAGAGCAGAAAATTCCGGATTGCCCGTAAACTGCACACTGAGTAGTAACGGTGTGGTGTTTGAAAATTGATCTACATGCAGCACATACCAGGTATTCAGGGTTACATCAATACCCGGATTAAATTGCGCAGCGGTGAAAGGCGGTGTGGCCATACCGGTAGCACCCGGAATTCCGAATACGGTGGAAGAACCGGCAAAATTGCAGCTCAATTGTATTTTATTGTTACAATTGGTGGTGTTGGGGTTGCCGGGTAACTGGTATAAGCTCCAGTCCACATCTACTAAGGCGGGTAAACCAGCAAGAGTAAAAGGCCGGATCACAAAATTGAGCTTGCCGCTGGCTTTTGCCTGAAAGGCGATCCATACGCTGTTGTGTTCGATACCGCCACAGGCAAGTTGCTCCAGTTTAGCGCCTACACCACTGGGGTTAAAGGGTTGTGTGTTGCCACAGGCAATAATGGCACTCGAACAATCAGCCTGGGAATAGGCCTGTTGCAAAAAGCAAAGCAGGGCCAGAAGAAGTGTTTTGGTTTGTTTCATGAATCGATTTTTATGAGGATGGTGGTAAAACGAATCCTGTTCGGGCTTTCACCCGAAATAACAGTTGTGTCTGATGATTCTATAGTAATAAAAGATGCCTGTATGCAGCACCTTACGTGTGGTTTTGTCCGGAAGTCAGATTATTAAGGTTAGTGAATTGGTTTGGCGTTTAAATGTACATAGAAATTACTTAAGTATAAAAAGGCGGTATATTTTTTTTCTGAGAATGGTCCTTTTATTAAACAAAAAACAGGTAGTTGTACGATCAACTACCTGTTATACTTATACGAAGAAAGTGTTTTCCCTTATCGCTCAATGATTTTTTTTTACTTGCCGTTTATTTTGCTTTTTCTTTCATTTTTTTCAAACCTTCTTCCATCATTTGCTCCCAGTTATCATCGAATGTCAGGTTGGTGAAGGATCCTTTATCCAGCTTTACTTCTGCCGGATGGTTTTTTGATTTATCCATCAGCATAACGGAAGTAGCTTTTACCACAATACCCTGCCAGGTACCGGATATACTCCATTTATGTCCGCCCATATTGTTGCTGCCAAGGTCTTTACATTCGGTAATGGTTACAGTGTAATCAGTGAGCTTGGGTTTGCCACCCAGTATTCCACCATACATCTCCGATGCGTTGTCTTTACCGCGCTGAAAACTGGCACCCACCACCGGGTAGGTGCCGGGTTTGGTATTCATTAAAAAATTGAGGGTAAGGTATTCATTGTTATTCTTGGCCGCATTAGAGGTAAGCATGCAAAGGAATGGTGCATCAGGTTTCAGTTTGTCTTTATCAGATGTTACGAGCAGTGATGCTGAATTGCTGATCTCCGTTCCATCGGCTGTATAGGTGAGATTATACGTGGGTTTATATTCTTCCGTTGAAGGAGCAGGGGCAACCGGTGCATTGTTGTTATTATTTTCAGCGGATGCCTGTTCCGGTTTTTTTTCATTGTTACAGGCAAAAAGAAATAGCACGATCGAAAGGATGGCAAGTTGTTTCATTTGTTATAGTTTATTTTTGAATATTATTTTTTGCAGCTTCTGCTTTTTCCCACAATGAAATAAACTGATTAGCGCCCAGGAATAAGGGCTTCATTTGTGCGGCTGAAAGTCCATGATTTTTCATATCCTGTATCAGATCGGGCAACATGCCATAATGTGCCTGACCATCAAGGTTAAAATCAAAATCCCGGGTTCCGGCAAAACTGCGGCGCAGCGGTTCATTGGGACCATTTTCAAACTGCATCCACAAATCGTAGATTCGTTTCATGATGCGGTAAAGTTCAATCGTTCGGCTGCTCTTCATATGTTCGGGCAAACTATTTTCACCACGAATACATAAATAAGCTGCTTTTCGTTCAGGCATGCAATTGTTCAGGTTTTCATCCCGTACTATATACTCCGGGCATTCTAAATAAGCGCCATAGTCTCCGGTGGGTTCCCGCAATATTCCCCAGCGAAACCCATAAGCGATATTCTTTATTTTATCCCGTTGAATATCGGTGCGCTCCGGAAAGTTGAGGCCGCCGCCGGGTTGCCAGGCATTGTTAATGTCGGTACCGCTTTTCGCCATAGCAAGGGCTTCCCAAATATCTCTTTCCTCCTGTGTTAAAAATCCGGTTGGCTGAAAGCGGTGGTAGTGCCAGGTTGTAATGGGTTTATCGTAGCGTACGCCATTGGTTTGCTGAAATGCAAAGCGCCTTCTTCGGGTGTCTTTATCCCAGTCTCCTAATTGGGGGTTCAATCCCTTATCACCTTCTAAAAAATAAACAGCATCTGTGCCAAACCGTGGTGCTACCTGCGGGGCAAAACCATTAGCATCCGATCCAAAGGCAATTCCATGTTCTTCTCCTCCTTTTTGCAACGCATACCAATACGCTTGTATAAAGGAGGAAGTGCCGCCAGCAGATGTATTGGGGATGGTGCAGCCTGGTGCATTATTTACATTATTTTGCTGGTTCATCAGACCAAACATACCACCGGAGTTAATAATCTCTATAGCCCTTGAGTTATAAATTGTAAACTCTGTTTTTAGCCTGGCCTCTCTGCCATCTCCTTCTGTTTCGGTACCTTCTCGCCGTAAATCGCGGAAGTTGGTATGTCCAGATAGCAGCGGATAGTTATTTCGTTTCATCTCCCTGACGGCCATATTCTGCGCATCATCACTCATGTGGTCTATATCAATGATCACACCTTTCTTCATGAGTTCATATATGTACGTATAACCTGCCGCCGTAAGGCCGTTGGCATTTTTATGGGAAATAAAGCTTTCGTAGTTATAGCGGGCCGGTACGTCATTTTTATAAAAGAAAGGAATGTTACCAAAACCAACTATGGGAACGAAGCGCATTTCCTGCCGCATAATCCCTCTTTCCAGTTTTACATTCACCCTTGTTTCATCATAATTACTGATGCCTTCTTTTACATTCAGGCAGGTAAGGTCGCCATTATTCCTTCCACGGTTCACGAGGTCATTGTAGGAGTTGAGGGCTGAATTAAAAACGGCAGCCCCGCCCAGGGTATTGTCTATATTATGTATGGGAAAGAAGTGGCGGATACCCAGGTTATACAATTCATTTACTTCTTGTTGTGCAGAAGGGTAATAACTTCCGATCTCCGCTTGTTCTACCCCGATTATAATGGCCATTTTATTTTCAAGAATGATCTTTTTAGCTTCAGCGGGGGTGTAAGCTATCTTCATCCAACCGTCGTTTAGCCGAACCAGTTCTTTGAGGGCTGCTACAGCATTTCTGATATGGGTAATGGCAGGCTGCATATTGCCGTCGGCTGTAGTATTAAATTCCCAGCTTTTGGCCACACCTACCGGCACCACCATCAGCCGTTGTCCACCATCATAACTGCGGCGTACCCAACTAATATGCATGGTTTGATGTGCAAATGAATTCCAGGCCGGAAAGTCAACATAGTTGCTGACAGCCGTATTGTTTTCCGGAACATTATTGCCATAGTGTTTGGCAAAAACATCTTTTACAAACTGATGGCCGCATGCCTGAAAAGGTACACAGGAAGCCATGCCGTATAAAGCACCGGTTATTGTACCATCCAATGCGCCGGTTTTAGCATAAGCCCCGCTGGCTCCCTGGCCGATTGAGCCAAACGTGGCGCCGACACCGGCACCAGCCGCTGCAGCGGGTATACAAGGTAGTGCAAGTGCAGCGCAGGCCGCATTGCCCACATTGGCCAATCGTTCGGGCAACCGGTTGAATGCCTTGTTTTCTACAATGGCTAATAACAAGCCGGGAGTAGGGGCCGGTAAACCATGGTTATATCCATCGCAGGCAGGTATATCACGTAATACATCACTTGTTTCCAGTTTGCCACCCGGGTTGCCCCACATAAAGCCCTTCATATCTACATGATTCACCCAATGTGCATGTGTATCTGCAAAACCCCAAACGGGTTTGTCTTTATCAGCATACACCCCAAAGCCATCTTTCATTACATAAATAAATTCATCCAGATTGTCTTTAAAAATAAAATCATCTGCATTGATATGGCCCCAATTGCCGGTTTTATTATCGGTGATCTGTATGCGTATTGTTTTTCCCGCAAATTGATTTTTCAAATCATCATTCAGGTCGAAATAATAACGGTACAGATCTTCGGTATTCAATAAGGAGGTCACCCGGTTTACCCGATAGAAGCCGTCTTCGGTTTCTCCCCATATCCCTCTTTTGCCAGTACCCCAGGCGGCTTCGTAATCTGATTTTTTTACCTGCAGTTCCACATAGAGGTTATTGAAGTCTTTTCCTCCGCCAAGCAGGAAGCAGAGATATCTTTTTTCTGCCCGGATGGGTTTGGAGGTAAGCGTACCAACGGGTGCATCCCCATTGCCATTTTCATAGGTACCAATCCAGTTGTTGCCTTTGAAGCCGATGGGGTAAGGGATGCCTTTCCAATAATCGCCACCAATACCTCCACTGGCATAATTCATCCGCGTGGTCACCCGGTCACTCATCACCGTATTTCCTGATATGGGTTGATTGGCAAAAGCGGTGCCGGTAGCTTTCCAGTTGAGAAACAATTCTTCAAAACCAAGATTGGCTGTACCTGCAGATACGGCCTGCAGCACCGTTGGATCAATAACAGTGCCGGCATTTCTGACAGTTTCATTATTGAAGACAGGAGTGGGATTTGTATTGGCGGGATTCTTTTTAACACCCGGGTCAATTTTTGTGTAGCCATTTTTTGTATTGGCCTGCACAGCAATGTTGAATGAAGCACCATCAGGAACAGGTGTGCCGTTGACGTTACTAATGACCCATTTACCCATTGCTGCATCGTAACTAACCGCCATCTCTGCATTATTGTACACACCACCAATGCCTCCCGGATTCCATACCTGCGAGGCATAAAAATTTGCAGCAGGGTTATTGTTGAGAAGGGGGTGTTCAATCAGCATTCGTCCATTGCTCAGATTATTTGGAGATGCTTTTTGAAAAAAATTATTGTCATTGGCATTGAACCACGTAATTGAAAAAAGAAGGCCAACCGGCATAGTTGCTCTGTCCTGATTAAAGATGGCCCATTTATTTCCATTGTACCAAACACCTACGGCATGCGGATTGGCTTTGGCGGTGGCAGCATCATATTCCACAATAATGATGGCATTGGGATTTCCATTCAGTCCTGCCGCATCCATATACGTTGAGTTGGCACTGGTATTGGCAGCGGTGGCAGTATGTTGTATTTTTTGCTGGGCATGGACTGTGTAATGCAGCAAAAAAACTGTAATTGTAAGTAAATGTTTCATAATGTAAGCTAATGGGTTTGTTTAATCCCGCGGACCGCCCATGATAGGTATATTTTCAAATGTACCTTCACTGATCATCAACTCCTCTTTGCTATCTCTTTTCATACTGTACACTTTGTTGTAAAGCTTACAGGAAAACGTGCCGCTGGCCAGGTACATACCCCCGTTGCCGGAAGGATCTTTTTCAATCTTAGTAAAGCGGACTGTAAATTCAGTGCCTTTGTTTTCCGGATTTTTGTCGGCAATATAATCAGACGAACCACCAGCATTGGGCGTGGTATATCGGGTATACGAAGCATAGCTGTCAGTATTCACTGTATAGGTGGCGGGCTCAAATTTGAAATTTTGAATACCGAAGTGCAACCAGCCGCGATGTGGCCGGCTGGGAACATCTCCCATAAAGTCGAGAGAAAGTTGTTTGGAGGCTTCTGTATACAGACCCAGTTGAGGATCGGTATCATTCTTAGCACCTTTTTTGGTTGCAGCAGCAGTATCATTTACATGAAAGTTTACCACTGCTTTTTCAGCGGGTTCTTCTGATGAAGCGGAGGTTGTTGTAGCCGCTTCATTGCTGGTTTTGTTTTCAGCGGGATTAGTATTTTCTTTTTCCTTGTTGTTGTTGCAACTTGTAGCGAAAATGGATGCGATAAGCATAATGGTAATCGGACGTACAACGAAACTAGTGTTCATCTGGTTGTGATTTTTATGAATGAAGAAATGATGTTGAAAAGTTATTGTTTTACCACCAGTACATTAAACTCTGCACCGTTGGGCATGGCACTCAGATCCTGTGTGAAAATGGTCCAGTTGGCTCCATTCCACCATACACCGATTGGTTTGTTCAGGTAAACACCGGCGATGCCAAAAACCGGGGTTACGATCAGCAGGTCGGTCGCACTGTTTGCCTGTGTACTGATGGGAATATTTAAAATATTGCCAGCGATGTTTACACCGGTTTGTGCAGTAATCTGGAATACCGGTTTGCTTACACCCGTTACCTTGATGGCCCCATTTTTAATTTCTATGGCAGTACTGGATGTGCCCATTGCTTCAGCTTTCAGGGCAGGGCCTGTCGCGTTTAATGACAGGCCATAAACACCTGATGACCCATTCGTCGTTTTTCCAGCTACACCGGCTCCATTGGAGCTGCTGGTCAAACCCACCACACCATATGCCTCGGGATCGGTGCTGAAATTATTACCTAATACACCACCGGTGAACAAACCTGTGGAAGGTGCATTGCTGATACCCAGTACACCACCACCCAGTGCCGGGTTTCTGCATTCACCAACGACCGCATAGTTGATCGTGGGTAAATAATTAATAGGAGTACCAGATCCGGATACGGCCCACAGGCCTATTGATTTGCTGCCACCCGGTGTATAGTTGAAAGAATTGTTGATAAACATACCAATGTTGCCGGGAGCGTTGCCCATATTAATGAATGCTCCATATGCATTATTACCATTGTGCAGGATATTGAGTCCATCGGTGTTGCTGTTATTGATTATTTCCAGCAGGTGATTCGGTGAAGTAGTACCAATGCCTACATTGCCGGCACTGTTGATCGTCATACGATCCTGGAACGCAGTGGTAAACCTTATTTTTCCGGTAATTTCATTGTTGCTCAACGCCACATCACTATTCAGCAGGCGCAACCGCAAACCGCGGAGATTATTGGGCCCTGTCAGTGAATTGGTCATTACCAGGCTTACATCCTGATTGGATATATCATCATGGATATGCAGTTTGCCGGTGGATGCCGGTGTATTGGTACCAATGGCCACCTGCCCGTTGGCTTCCACGCGCATTCTTTCACCGGTGCCCGTTACAAATACAAGGGGTGATACTCCATCTCCGGTGCCTAAAAGCAGTGTTCCTGCATTGCCGCCAGTGGATATTACGCTCAAATTATCTTTAGAGATGCCACCAAACGTGCCGCTTGCGCCCGGAGAATATTTTTGGATAAAGAGGGTGTTAAAAGGGTTGTTATCACCTAAAAATTGCAACTCGGCTCTTTCACCAGCCACCGTAGTTTGAATAGCACTGATGGCAGAGGCTGTATTATTCAACACATGCAAGCGATAGGTGGGAGTAATGGTCCCAATGCCCACATTACCTGCATCATCTAAGGTCATCCGGATGTTGACACCTGTAGCTAAATTTAATTTTCCAGTGGCTTCATAATTAATAATGTTCAAATCGTTATTCAGCATCCTGAACCGGGCACCCCTCAAAGTTGCATCCGTAGTAAGCCCGTTGGTCAGCGAAATACTGGCGTCAAACGTTGCGTCATTATGTACATGCAATTTGCCATATGCATTGGGTGTAGTGGTTCCTATGCCCACATTTTGGGCCGTAGCAAAAAGCGATAGTAATAACGCAGTTAAAAGAAAGATCTTTTTCATATTAGTTGGTTTGAAAGTGTTTTGCCAAATGGTTTAATGGTTAATGGTCAAATCGGTTGTATTGAAATCAAAATATACCTGATCGATTTTCCAGTTTTTATTCCAGTACAATTTTTCAGGCACTGCATCCTCTGGTAATTCAAAACCCAGCATCCAGGCCGTATAGCTATTTCCTTTTTTCACGTTTCCGTTCCAGATTGCATTGTATGCGCTGATGTCATCTCCGGAGATGCACCGGTTGTTTTGTGCGGTGGCAATTACAGCCGGTGAGGGTTCGTATTCATTACCGCGACTGTCGGTAAGAATCGCTCCGTCAGGCACGATGGCTCTTCGGCTGGTGTTTTCTAAACAATACAATTCCATGCGCACCACAACCAGTTTCTTATTTCCTTTCTTTTCAAACAGCGGATCCCGGAGCGGGTAATGGCAGCGTTTCATTTCCTTTACAATAATTTTCACCCCTCCGTATTCGATCATCGAACTGTTGTGGTTCGTCAGTAGCCCTCCGGAATTTCTGCTTTCCGGTAATCCGGGTTTACAACCGGCAATCGTCACCAGCCACAGCCAAAATAGTATGCTACCTTTCATTTACCCGGCTAAAGTACTGGTTACTACAGGTGCCGGGGGCGGGCATGAGCCAATCGCGGATATGGCTGAGTAAAAAGAGGTGATAACGGTCGGGGCTTTCAAAATAATAATTAATTTGAGGACGGATCATGAAAGGGTTCTTCCGGCAAATACCAGCACTTCTTCTTTTCCTGCTCTCTTACAGTGGGGGCTATACGCAACCTGTTGTGCTGGACAAACCGGCTGTATTGCAACAGCCCTACCCGCTTTATCTCAACAGTGCAGTATTTTACCTCGACGAATCCAATTCACTAACCACAACAGATATTGCGACCCGCGCCTTCCATCCTTATTCATTTTATTTTAATACATCCGGCAAGTACCTCCCTCCGGATAGGACATGGTGGACACGTTTTGAAGTACAGCATCCCGGAGAGCAGGACACCACGCTGGTTTTTTATCCCGGATTTCAAAACTATGTGGATGCTTACGTGGTCACCAGCGGCAGGGTAACCCCATTGGGACGATGCGGTAACCTGGTGCCGGCCTCACAGTTAAGTATACCCGAAATACGGCAGGCACTCGTGCTTCGCGTACCACCCGGAATTAATACCTTTTATATTCGTGTAAAAAATGTCACCAACTATCAGGTGGATCCCTACCGGCCCTACCTGATGACGCGCACTTCCCTGCTGGAAGCAGAGGAGAAAATACTCCGCAACAGCCGGGTGCCCGATAACCTGTTTTTTACGGGTATCGGTATGTTTCTGATCATGCTGGTATATATCCTGATCAAATGGCTATACCAAAAAGATACCACCTATCTCTACTATGCCATTACCATTTTGGGCAGTTCGGCCTATTTACTCTTCAATTTTTTTAAAGAATACAATAATCAGTATGTCTTTGTCGAAAACCCTCTTCTGAATTTATTGACTACCGACAGCTATATTTTTATCAGCATGTTTGCCTATTGGCAATTTGTTCGCAAGTTTTTATACCTCGACAAGCAAAAGAGTTTTCTGGGTACCTACCTGCAGACCGGTAGTTTTATCATTCTGGGGGTCGGCTTTATCAGCTTGCTGTATGCACTTAGTGTTCAGAATGTGATGACGCTCATCATGCTCAACTCTTCGATTGGTATGATAATGCTCTGTGCGGGGGTATATGTCCTGTTTGCCATCCGGAAATTAAATCAGCCCCTTCGCCGCTTTATCTATGGGGGGATTTTCTCTCTTGTCATTTTTTATTTTCTGGCATCCATATATGAAATGGTAAGAGATACCCGATGGGAATTTCTGCCCTCTTTTGGAAGCGGCACCCCATTTCTGATGATGGGAAATATTTGTGAAATGCTGTTCTTTACAGTGGGCCTTGCCTACCGCAATAAACTGGAGACCGAACAGGTGGCCAATATCACCCTGCAAAAAGCTGAAGCAGAAATGAGCGCGCTGCGATCGCAAATGAACCCGCATTTTATTTTCAATTGTATGCACACCATCGATGCGTACATATTTAAAGAGCAACCCGAAAAGGCATCTGCCTTTCTCAATAAATTCTCGCGCCTCATTCGTCAGGTACTTGAAAACAGTCAGCATCAACTGATCGGGTTGGATAAAGAACTGGAGTCGCTTGAGCTTTACCTGAAACTCGAACAGGAGCGTTTTGATCATTCATTTATGGTTCGCACAGAGGTGTCACCGGCTCTGCTCAGCCAGCATTACCGGATACCCCCATTGCTGTTGCAACCCTATGCAGAAAATGCCATATTACATGGCTTGCGCCATATGCCGGCATCAGGGAAAAATAATGGTGCATTGGTGATCGCAATTACTGATGAAGATCAATGGATCAGGATTGAAATTGCGGATAATGGCATCGGACGCGCGGCTGCGCAAAAAATAAAGGAACGGGATGGAAAGCAACACGCAGGGATGGCACAGGAACTTACCCGCCAACGACTGGAACGGCTTGGTAAAGGCGGCAGTATACGAATAGCGGACAACACCAACGGACGGGGAACCGTGGTACATATTCTCTTACCTAAAATAAAGTAAGCTATGATCAATGTGATAATCGTGGATGACGAATTTAAAAGTGCAGAACTGGCCGGGTTGAAATTAAAAAAATTCTGCCCGCAGGTGCAGGTACTGGAAATTTTTACCGAACCGGGAAAGGCATTGTCTTGGATGGAAGAGCATACACCAGATGCTGTATTGCTGGATATTGAAATGCCCGGTGTAAATGGATTAAATATTGCTGCCCGGATTCATCATAAGACCGAAGTGATCTTTGTAACGGCTTATGAGAAATATTCCATTGAAGCGATACGCCTCACCGCTTTCGATTACCTGCTCAAACCCATTGATGAAAATGATTTGGTACGCTGTATGGCCCGGCTGGAAGAGAAGTTGTTGCAAAAACAGAAAGCCCCGCCCGCCCGTCAGATCAATACGGCCTATGATAAAATGGCCATTCCATCACTGGAAGGAGTTCATTTTATCAATATAAAAGAAATTGTACGGGTGGAAGCGGAAAGCAATTACTCGGTGTTTCATTTTACTGATAAACGCAAGATGACGGCCAGTAAAACACTGAAACAGGTGGAGGAAGCGCTGGAAGGCTATAGTTTTTTCCGACCGCATAAATCCTATATCATCAACCTCCAATATATTACCCGCTATGTCCGTGGTGAAGGGGGCACCATCATCATGAACGATGGGAGTGAAGTGGAGGTAAGCCGGAATAAGAAAAAAGAATTCCTCGAGTTGTTTGAAGGTTTATAGCAATTATCCCGCTGTATACACTTCTGTGGCACTGGGTGCCAGAAATGCGATGGTAAAGGCGATCATCGAAATGATCAGTCCGAACATGAAAATATTATAGGCGACCCGAAGCAGTTTGTATTTTTTTGCCAGCACCACTCCCAGAAAATAATTATCCTTGATCATACTGCTGTTCATGTACTGCTTGTCGCTGAGCATTTCCAGCATGCCCCAGTTATAATCATTCAGACTCATATTATGGAAATTGCCAAAGAAAAGCAGGTTGGTTCGTTTGGCTGCTATGTCTTCCCGGGTAAAAGTACCGGATGTAACGGTGGGGCGGGTAGCAAGTATACCAAATACGATAGAGGCCACACACACCACTACTATGATGGCCACAGGTATCTGCAGGGAAGGATCACTTTGCAGTTTTTGAAAGAGGGTGGAGATAATGATGGACAAAATGATCGAATTCACTGAAATTAGAATGTTGGCCTTCGAATCCGCCATCTGACTCAGGCCGGTATGGCTTTGTGCCATGATTCGGAATACGGTGGCAATACTCCGGTCTGCTTCTTTTTCCTTTTCCTTTTTCGCTTTTTCTTCTGCAGCTTCTTTGGAAAGGGGGGCTTTACCTTTGTCTTTGTCCTTATCTTTTTTTTCTTTTTCTTTTTCGGATTTCATATTGGCTGCTGGTTTATCTTCTTTAACAACCTTCTCATCCTTTTCGACTTTCTCTTCTTTATCCTCCTTATGTTTTAATTCGGCAAGGTGCTGATCTTTTACCGGCTCCAGTTTTTCACGGGCATAACTGGTGAAATACGTGTGATTTTCAAGAAAACGGATATTGATCTTTCGCCAGTCTTTTTTAGAAAGTGAATGATTGCCAAATTCCAGCAGTTCTTCCCGCAACAAACGGTTTTTTTCTTTGAATGCAGCCGTTCCAAGGTGAAACAGGTCTGCATCGCATATAATCTGTTGCAATGGATTATCGGGGGTTTGCGGCATACGGGTGGCATTGATGAGTCCGGTCACTTTCTCCTTCAACGCTTCCGGCACCGCATGGATATTCAGAAACTCCTGCACCAGTTGTATACTCAGCGACTCATGGTCTCTGGCTTCCCCTCCGGTATAGCCGGTATCGTGAAACCAGGCCGCCAGGGCCAGTGCATACCGGTCATCTTCATTTACATGCATATGCGTGGCCAGCAGGTCGCAGGCAGCCACCACTTCCTGGGTGTGCTGCAGTGTATGAAACCTGATACTTTTGCTAAGTTTGTTGGTGAGCAGGTCTGTTACCAATGCCTGCGCATCATTTAAAACCGATATTTGACTTTCTGACATGCTATAAAGATAAACTTTGATAAATTTAAACAAAATTAGAAGAATGAGATTTTTAAATTTCCGGGTATTTGGCCTTGCTTTTCTCACGTTATCGCTCATGGTAATGGCTTGCAAGCCCAAGGTGAAAATGTTAAAATCTCCCCCGCATTATAATTTTTCCGAAGCAGTGGTCACCAAAATGGACCTTAAACTGCGCGAAATTTCCGGGCTCGTGTATGATTCTGTGAATAAGGTATTCTATGCAGTGAACGATGAAACCGGCCGCCTGTTCATTCTGGATAAAGACCTTCGTATTTCTACCGAAGAGCCACCTATCGGAAATTCAACCGAAGATTATGAAGATGTGGCCATCTATGGTGCATCTGTCTATATTTTAAAAAGCAAAGGTCACCTCGTAAAACTCACCCGCGACTTAACTGGTAAAATGCTGCCCCCGGTAGATGAAGCCAGTATCAAAATTGCCGGCGACAATGATTTTGAAACATTGTATACCGATCCATCCCGCCATGCACTCGTATTGATCTGTAAGAATTGTGGCTCCGACAACAGCAATTCGGTAAGCGCTTTTGCTTTTTACCCGGATTCTATCGGGTTTGACAATAAACCGATATTTACCATCGATGCGGCTAAAGTGAAGGAAATGGCACCGGCTAAGTCTTCAAAGTTTCAACCCTCCGCCGCAGCCATTCACCCGAGGTTGAAAAAATTATTCATTCTTTCTTCTGCGAGTAACCAACTGGCGATTGCCGATCTCAATGGTAAAGTGGAAGCCGTGTATCGTCTGTCACCTAAAATGTTCCCGCAACCGGAAGGCATCACTTTTTCTCCCCGTGGCGACCTGTACATTACCAATGAAGGGGTGAATTCAAAACCCACCATTTTAAAATTCCGGTACAATGAAAACAGCGCGACTGAAAATAAAACAACGGACAGTTCCGGGTACAACTTTGCTACTCCAGATGATAAAATGGAACTGGGTAAACACCTGCATGAGATTTCCGGTATGGCGTGGGTTCCCGGCAGGGATGTGATACTTGGTGAAAACGATGAGAAAGGCGATATTTTTACAATTGATTTTGCAAACAAAAATGACAATGCTGCCGGCAAAATAAAATTCGGGGGTAAGAGTGATTATGAAGATATCGTATATACCCCGGACGCCGTGTATATGCTAGTCAGTACAGGTGAAGTAGTACAGGTGGATACTAAGGACAGTACCTTCTCCACCCAAACCTATTCATTGGGTATTCCCAAAAATGAATTCGAAACCATGTACCTCGATGGAGATGGCAAATCGCTGATATTGTTGTGCAAGGATTGCCATCATGAGAAAGATGCAATACGTGCCGCCTATCGCTTCGATCTGGCCACCAAAACATTCAGTCCTTCCCCGGTATATACCATTCAGATCAGCGAAATACAAAAAATGCTCAAGGATGAAATGGCGGAGTTCAAACCTTCTGCGGCGGGTATCAATCCGGTAAATGGGAAGTTGTATATCGTGGCTTCAGTGGGAAAATTGCTGGTAGTGGCCAGTAAAGACGGCAAACCGGAACAGGCCATACGACTGGATCCCGTACTGTACAATCAGCCCGAGGGCATGACCTTTGCGCCCAACGGCGATTTGTATATTTCCAATGAGGGTGGGGAAGGAATTGCCACTATATTGAAATTTGTTTATAAGAAATAAATTCAGCTTCTTTTTTTTTGCCGGAATAACCATATTTCCGCCAATGTAAGCAGGATCAGCAACCACATCGTGCCCAGACATAATCCTGCAACTACATCGGTGGTATAATGCAGTCGCAGGTAGATGCGGCTGAAACCGATGGTAAATATCAGCAACAATAAAAACAAAATCAGGAGCCGCTGTTTCCACTTGTCTTTACTATAATAGGTGAGGGCCAGCCAGATCAGCAACCCGTAAAAAGCCACACTCATAAAGGCATGGCCGCTGGGAAAACTATAATTCGTTACGCCCGATACCAATGGCGCTACAGGGCGATGACGCTGGACGAGGTTTTTGATCAGCGACATGAGACCCAGGCTGCTGAGCGCCGTAACTAAGGTAAACCATGCAAGCCCTTTGTTTTTTCGTACAAAGAACAGGATCACCAGCAGCAAGTTTGCGGGTACCAGGAAATCATGATTACCATAAAAAGTAACGAAATTCATGCTGCGGGTAAAGTCTGCATTCCGGTAGGGGGAGATGAAAGCAAATACAGGATCATCCGGCCACTGGCTGTGTTGTACAAACACCAGTATCGTAATTGTGATAAATAACAGGGAGGCAAACACAAATAAACCGGTCCGGCCTGCCTGTAGCTTTCTGAATGAGGGTTTCATGCAAATGGGTTACACGGTTTTTGAATCAAACAAAGAAACGAGTACTATACCGGGTCGGGGATCACCTGCTCGCAAATATTTTTTACAACTGCCTTTCACAGATGTATTCCTTTAAAACGTCAGGTTCATTTTAGTACCAATGGTAATATTGTAAAAGCGTTCTTTATCCATAAACCCGGCACTGCCGGAAATAGTAAACAGGTTGAGTGGATTGATATATAAACTGCATCCATAAGCACCATGCCAGCTACCTCTGTTATCTCCGGGTTGCCATACCCTTCCTGTATTGTAGAAGCCGGATATACCAACTGTGCCAGGCAGCATAAAGGAATTAAGGTCGAATAATTTGAATTTCATTTCAATGCCGGAATAGAGGGAAGCCCTGCCGGCATACCTGTTTTTGCGGAATGCTGGCAAGCCATTGTTGGCACCGAAATTCATGGCCTGAAAGAATTCATAGTTCTTGTTTAATAACTTACCACCTCCGAATTTTAATACCGCCACTACTTTGGCAGGGTCACTCAGACTGGCATATACGGTCATATCAGAACTGATACTGGTGATATTATTACTGCCGCTTCCAATACCGGCCATGGATACCAATTGATTGTTCCAGAGCATACCGCGCGTGGGAAAGAATTCATTGTTGCGGTTATCGAGACGCATCAGCACTTTGGCACCCAGGTATTTCTTTTGCGAGAATATTCTTTCCTGATTCAGTCCCGACAGATTACGGTCCGTTAAAATATTATTCAGGTTATCGGCACGGCTGGCGCTGTATTGAAAATAGGAAGGGCCGATCATAAAGTGAAGTTTATCGAACACACGCTTTCTTGCAAGCACTTCTGCTTCAAAGGTTTTATAGCGGGTTTGATAGAATTTTTCTTCTTTTCCCTCCAGGGCAACAGAATTGTTACCAAGTCCGAAGAAATTATGCAGCGAAGGAGAGGCATAGTTCATATTCACCAGCAGGTCATATCCGCGTGTGATGTGATTGAACTCCCCTTTATAGTTGAGTTGCCAGGCATTGCTGCCGGGTGCATATAATACCCCCAGTTTCTGATCGGATGCATAAGGAAGGTTGCGGAATCCAAAAGTCCGGCGGGCAATACCTGCTCCTACGATCATGCCATCATCGGAATTGTAACCCATGATCAGTTGTGGTAAGCGGGTGGTGTTGTAGTTGAAGCCTACGATGGTCTTGTCGTTACCCGGTTCAAATAGGGAGAAGCGGTTTTTTGCATGGTTGCTGTGCCGGATCACATTGCCTCCATCTTTCTGGTCATACAAGATAGCTTCGGTACGTCCGCGTATATCAAACGTATCACTTCCTTTGCCGCCAATAATACGGATTTTGATGCGCGATACGGCATCTTCATCTATTTCAAATACATCATTATCGTGCAAACCAAATAAGCGAATTTCTTTCGTCACCGCCGGATCAAATATGCGGTTGTACATAATGAAGCTGGTATCATTTCCCTTATTGCGTGCATACACCCTTACCTGTAGTTGGCCATTCTCCTGTTTGCTTACTTTAAAATATTCTTTCAGGTTGCTGCCCACCACATTTACTTTCCGCGAAATGAAATTATAATACTTCATTCCTTCGCTGGTAAGCAAGTTGCGCCGGCTGATGAGTTTAGCGGCAATTTTTTCATTACGCAGCGATTGTATTTCAACAGGCATTTTTTTCAGTGCGAAACGGATCACAGTATCACTCAATTTTTCCTGTACGGCTGAAATAGTTTCTTTCCACTGATCTTTACTAAGCTCTGCCATGAAAAACCGGTCAAAGTCGCGGGCGGTATACCCCAGCCAGTTCACCTTTGGAATCTGATACCGGAACCCTTTCAGAAATGGCATGGCCCTTCCGCTGATGGCCCGCAACAGGAATCCATCTGAGTAAAAAAGAGCCTGATCGCGGTCGCGGGGAATGGGATAATAGATCTTGCCTTTACCGGTGTCGGTACTTCCCCATTTCCATTGATCGAAATGGCGGTCAAAATCGCCGAGAACCATATCGAGTAACCGGGCTCTCAGCACAGCCGGCTGATCGGGGCGGTGATCATTTTCTTCCAGCATCTTATTAAATGTCTTCGCAGTTGTTTTGGTATTGGAGCCATCGAAGGAAGGTTCTTTTTCTTCGAGCATGCATACCGTATTGGCAAAGAGGGGTCTGTAGATGCCCAATGCCGGATCATCGGGTACAAAAAATAATTCAGGATGCGGTACGGCAATATGGAGGACATTGGCAAGTTCGGGAATCACCAGTGAGGCATAGGGATGAGAGGCGGAACTGAGTTCAGTCACCAGATTTTTCGCCATTTCACTACGATATACATCCGGAATGATATTGGCGGTGTTTTTTATACTGCTGCGCAATATCCATTCTTTGCCATGCTTGTCGGTGAGTTGCAGGGTGCGGGTTTGTTTACCACCTCCCAGGCTTTTTATTTTCAATCCGCCCTTTTCCGTGCGGAGATGAAGTACTTTCATGTTTACCTGGGTGGACCATTCGGGCCGGTAATTTTGCCCCATGAAAAATTTCTTCAATCCACCGATCGGCTTATAATCTTTTCGGGCCGCTCTGTTCACCGTGTCTTTGAATACAGGTACCGACTCTTCTTTAGCAGCAACGGGAGCTTCTGCCAGAGTCGAAAAATTCATCATGGTGGATGAATAATCTTTATGTACCGCCGTATCCGACACGGTGTAAAAGGTAACGGTCACATTTTTGTTTTTTGAAATCTCCATTACCGAAAAACCGGTGGCAGTGGAATTGTACATACTGGCCCTGTTCTTCGATGTGCGGTTTTGTTTGCATCCGCCGCCGCTCACAATATAGTTATAGCCATTTTTCTTAATGTACTGCAGATTATGGTCGTGTCCCGATACGAAAATCACATTGGGAGAAGAAGCTTTTACTACTTCAGTAATCTGCTCTACCATGTTGGCATAATTGGGGTGCTTGAGATCCTGCGGGGTGCCAAACACGCTGCGGGCAATCGGGTATATGGAACCCAAAACAGGCAGCGGTATGTACATGGATTTTTTTATATCAGTAAAAGGAAAGATATGCTGTTTAAGAGTATAATACCCGCCATGCATACCATTGCTCTCAAAAGGGTGGTGGCAGGCGATCAATACCAGGCGTTTGGAGTTTCGTGCCAGCAGGTCACCAATCTGTGTCACTAATTCGTCTTTGGTTTTGCAGGAGCAATCGGATTCTATTTCGGGTTTATCATAAGCGTGTATCCACCATTGGCTGTCGAAAAGGATAACGGCTACGCTGCTGTCTTTTCCCAATATGAGTTCTACAGGGCCGGGGCAGCCATCTTCGGGATAGTATTTTACATTGGGCTTTCCGAGAAAGTCCACATACAATTGCTGACGGACGATGGCATCGAAGCCGTTGCGGCTGCCGTTTTCCCAGTCGTGGTTTCCCGGGATCATATACACTTTGGCAGGGGTATTATCGGCTACGGATAATTGTGAATCTAATACTGCTTTGGCCTGATTATAATATTCTTTATTCTGATCATCGGGCAAGCCATGTTTATAGAGGTTGTCGCCTAAAAAAAGGATAGTGGTTTTATTATCAAGCGGGATCATATTGCGAACCGCGTCTACCACCGGGTGCTTACCATTGGTGAGTTGCCCGGCATCACCAATCAGCACGATACGCTGGCTGATGGTATCCTGGGCGAAAAGCGGAAAGTGCAACAATATTAAACAGGTGATCAGTACAGCCTTTTTTTTCATTACCCTTTGTTGATAATTGTGTTCAGGTTCAGTTCTTTGCTTTTGTAACCAGGAGAAAGTGGCAGGTAATATACCTTTCGACTTGTTGCAAACAGTGCCAGCATGCTGGCCTTTTAACGTTGCCCGGCCTATAAAGTTTTCAATTTACAAAAAAGTTGCTCCAATTGGGGTGACCGGCCCAAAAATGTTTTTAGGGCATCTCTGTAAATACCACTATTAAGGTATTGTGTAAGAAGGGGGTGTGATTATCTTTGTTTAAGGTTAAATGACGTTTTTTTGGGTTTTATTAAAAAAACGTATCTTTTAGTTTCAGGACTAACCATAACCAAAAAATAACTGCTTAAACCTTTCAACATGAGAGTAATCTCCCTGCTAACACTATGCTTTTTATTTTCCGCATATACGGCTTATGCACAGCCCATGGATTCCATATCCAGGAAAGGGTCGAGTTTCAACATGAAATCCTCGCGCACTTTCTGGATGGGAACCAATTATCGCAAAGAATGGACTACCCCGGTAAAAGTGCCGGTGATCAATCTGGCTACGGAACAGGGCGGCCTTACACCGGTAAAAAGAGGGGGTGGTAAACAAACCAAATCGCTTCGGCTGGAAACTGTAGATGGCAGACAGTTTAAGATCCGCTCCATCGAAAAATTCATTACCAGTAAAACCCTGCCGGGTGATCTGCAAAGTGAAGCCGCTGCCGATCTGGTGTCGGATGGGGTATCGGCCTCTTATCCCTATGCCTGTCTGTCAATGCAAACACTGCAGGATGCTGCAGGTATTCCATATGGGAAAGTAAAACTGGTATACATACCCGATGATCCGAAGCTGGGAGAATTTCGCAAAGAATTTGCCAATATGATGGCCACACTGGAAGAAGTATTGCCGGAAGGGGTGAAGAAAGGATATGATACAGATGAAGTGGCCGAAAAGCTTGAAGAGGATAATGACAACCGGGTGGATCAGCAGGCATTGCTTACCGCGCGTATCATGGATATGTATGTAATGGACCTCGACCGTCACGAAGATCAATGGCAATGGGGTGCGAGGGATAATGCCAATGGGAAAGGCAAAACATTTTTTCCCATACCCCGCGACCGCGATCAGGCTTTTTATATCAACCAGGGATTGCTTCCGGGTATTGCCAAAAGAAGATCCTTTGTACCCCAGATCGAAGGATTTAAACCGGCTGCCAACAGTATCCGGCTTTTCAATTTTGCGGCGCGTAACCTCGATCGTTTTTTCTTAAATGAATTGAATGAGCAGGACTGGAAGAATGCAACGGAAAAACTGCTTTCTCAAATGACCGATGAAACGCTGGAAAAAGCATTGGCACAACAGCCGGCTGAAATCAGGAATATCTCAGGACCAAAGATCGTTCAAACACTGAAAGAACGCCGTAAACATCTGCTTCGGGAAACGCTGGAGTATTTCTATTTTCTCAGCGAGATCGTGACAGTAACCGGAAGTGATAAGAAAGAATTGTTTGAGATTACCCGTAATGCAGATGGATCCACCCTGTTGCAAGTATACAAATTGGATAAAGACGGCAACAAAGCATCAAAAATGTATGAACGTACTTATGATCCGCAGCACACCAAAGAAATACGTCTGTATGGTTTTGGTGGCGATGACCAGTTTGTAATGAAGGGATCCAACGATAAGATAAAAGTACGTATGATTGGCGGTGGCGGGGAAGACCTGTATGAGAACACGGCTAAATCATCGGTAAGCGGATTGGTATATGACCGCAAAGACGGCAATAACAAGATCCTGGGAAACTTCAGGGATCATATGTCGAATGACACGGATGTAAATGCGTTTAAGCGTATTTATTATAACTACAACCGGTTTGCCCCCGGTATTTCATTCGGCTTCAACCCGGATGATGGCCTTTCGCTTGGCCTCGCTTTTAAATTGACGCGGCATGGATTCAGAAAGGAGCCGTACAAAGCCACTCATTCTTTTGCCGCTAATCATTCAATAGCCACCAATGCATTTCGTTTCCGCTATAGCAATGAATTTATGAGCGTGATCGGCAAATCGATTGATCTGACCATGGATATTGATGTGCGTTCGCCCAATAATACCACCAATTTCTTCGGGTATGGTATCAATACGGTGTATGACAAAACGCAACCCGGGCAGTTTCGGTTTTATCGGGCACGGTATGATCTGGCCGATGCGTCCCTGCTGCTTCGCCAGCGCTTTTCCGATAAGGTATCGTTGAGTTTTGGTCCCACATTCCAGTATTACGAAATGGATTCGGATGATAAGTTCAACGCGACCCGTTTTATTTCCAATACAGGAGCGAATGGCCTTGATCCGGCTACCATATTTACGAAGCAAAAATATTTCGGTGCATTGGTACAGTTGAATGTGGACACGCGCGACCACCGCTCATTGCCGCAAAAAGGGGTGTATTGGGAAACGAAGATCCGTCATTTGTCAGGCATTGGCGGTACCAAATTCAAGACTACCCAAATGAATACGGATATCAGCTTTTACTTCGACCTGATACATGACCGACTTACGTTTGCCGATCGCATCGGAGCCGGATTCAACAGCAATGAGTTTGAATTCTTTCAGGCGCAGTATTTAGGTACGGAAGATAACCTGCGCGGCTATCGTAAGTTCAGGTTTGCCGGCAAATCCAAATTTTACAACCAGGCCGAAATGCGTTTACGTCTGGCCAATTTCAAAACGTATTTATTCCCGGCTGCATTCGGTATTCATGCTTTTGTGGATGCGGGAAGGGTATGGGTGAAAAACGATGCAGACAGTAAGATGCGAGTGGGTTATGGCGGTGGTATCTGGTTCTCACCGCTGCGGCGCATAGTCCTCACCGTTAGTTACGCTATATCTGATGAGGATAAACTTCCGCTGGTGGGATTAGGATTTAAGTTTTAAACCAACTAGATAGATATAAAAGTAAAACCGGTTCAATGATGAACCGGTTTTTTTATATTTCATATTACCTGAATAATTGAATTACTTCCCCCAACCTCACTTCAAATACCCCTCCGCAATCAGTTGCTGAATCACCATGCCACAGAAAGAACCACCATAAGGTACTTTCAGGTTATGGCTTTTGCCATCTGAAATAGTTGTATAGGTGAGGTCAAACACTTCTCCGTATTTGGGCATGGTAGGAGCTACAAATCCATTGATGAGTGGATTCCCTTTCATATCTGTTACATAATGCGTGTATTTCGTATAGTTGCCTTTCTCGGTAGGATGCTTATAGATCATCCCCTTGCTGCCACCCGGCGTTTGAAAATCCAGAAAGTCGCTGATCAGGATTACGCTATGCTTTTTCCTGAGTATGTCTTCCATAGGGTCAAGTGAAGGACGGTCGGCAAAACCTGTTTGCGTTGCTTTTTCTGTACCACTCAATATATTTTTATTCACCAGTAGTTGTGTTTGTTTGTATACTACGCTTTTCATGCTGTAAGTCGGCTCATTCATCTTTGCAGTGGTCTTTTCCCCCGTTTTAATATTGGTTACTTCCACCTGTGTAATATTCTCACCTTCCACCTTCAGTTTTATAAAGGCATCGGGACTGCCGGGGTTCGCACCAAATAATATATTCGCACCCGCGGATTTGTTGCCTTCATATAACTCATTGAAAAAAGAATACCCTTTCATGATGCCCCCGGCATTGATATAGGCAATACGTATCTTATAGTTCTGGCTGGCACCAAGCCCCAGGTACTGCTGCAGTTCACTTGCAAATTGGGTACAGATGGATTTCTTTACATTCGTGATCTCATCCTGGCTAAGTACAGAATAATCACTGTTCAGCAGTTCGTGCAAATACACTTTGCTTTCTACTGGTTTTGGTTTGGGAGGAGGTATGTTCTTTTTTGGTTGGGCAGTAATTGACAAAGCCATTCCCAGAACAGCAGTAAGGGTGATGATTTTTTTCATTCGATGGATGGTGTTTTGTTAATGTACCTCCTGCGCTATCAGCAAACTGGCAGCCCAGATTGGACATGTTAATTGGGTGAAAATGATACTAATTGATAATAGAATTCGTGCAAGATATTTTATCCCGTTCAAAAAGCCCGCAGGTGAGGTGAAAATTTAGCATTTCAGTCAGATTATTTCCCTAATAACTGATCACTTGTTGTTTCCGACAATTCTACGGCTTGTGGCTTTTTGATATCTTCCAGATGTACATTTACCCGCAGGGCCTTTAAACCCGACACCCCCTGCAGCTCCTCCAGATCATGATGCTCAATACCAGGAGATAATAGTTTTTTGTTCTGGAGAAATTCAATGTATTCGGAATACTCGGCGGCATCGCGTGATTGTGAATACACGATTGCGATCTTGCCAGGTTGTGTAAGACGTTCATTCGTGTCTTTGATACGCACTTTGTCGATCCGCTTCTTTACGATCTCATACCGGATATTATAGGCTCCGTCCACATCGAATTTGCGTTCTTCGGTACGAAACAGGATCGCCAGCGGCTCGCTGTGCGACAGGATCAATTGGGTGGTACTGAGCTGGTGACTGAGATCTCTTTCCAATTCATACGTTACCCGGGCCGCTTTAGCCAGTACTGTCAGTTGCCACATCTTCATATTGCGCAGGTAGATCTCATCAAATTTTTTACGGGGGCTGATGCTTTGCCCCATAAAAATATTGAACTCCAGCCCGTCGGTTACAAACCGGTCAAAATAATGCGGATATACTTTTTGCGCAGCGGCCTGCTCTTTATCAATGAAATGAGCCAATGTATCATTGATCCGGGAAATACTTTGCTCATAGGCTTTGCGGTGATGATACAGCATACCCAATTGCGGATCCAGTGCGGCAAAGTATTCGTCAATTTCATTTTTCAATTTGGCTCCCGCTGCCCGCAGGTGATGAAACACCGACGTAACCTGTATCTGCATGAATTCACGAATGCTCAGTTCTTCTTCTGATTGCAACACGTCAGATGCCGCATGTATGAACTTATCCAGCTTGAATTCGATTTCCTGCAATAAGGGCAAGGAGGTTTCCTGCTGTGCTTTCACCACCACTTTTTTTGCCATATGCAACTGGTCAAGTATATCCCGCTGTATGGATCGCGACCGTTCTGTACTGGAATTACGAATATCAATGGCACCGTACAGCGGATATACATCCGGAAAAGAAATGCGATCGATCTTTACATCATCGCGTTTGCGTTTGGTAATGATATAGTTCAGCGCGGCTTCCGTAAATTTCCATTCCACGGATGGCTGCACCGCTGTAAACTTTTTACGAATGACCCTTTCCACTTCGTTATTGAGCAATTCCAGACTCTTTTCCAATCCTAATGTGAAAAGCGGAAGTGCGTCTTCAATTTTGCCAATATGCGGTGGTCGCAGATGACCCGGTATAGGCGCCATTATCTCCAGCATGCCCAGCAATTCATTGTTTTGTTTCAACGGACAAATGATGATACTGCGGGCGCCATTTTTATAATAGTAAGGGAGGCATTGTACTTCATTGGCCACCTGTTCATCCAGCGTTTCAAAGAGTATAGGCTGACTGTTTTCACGAAACAGCAGTTTACAATAATCACTGATCTCATCTTTTTCAGCACCATGCAGAACATGGCGGAACAAAAGACTGTTGTGGTCATGCATATCCGAATACACATAGTGCCCCTTGATTTTAAAAAAGGGAGTTACCCCAATGGTCAGGTCTTTTAGCCCGATGAGATCCTGTATATGTTTTTCCAGTTCGGCAAAGTTGGTGGCTTCCGGCAAGGCATTGATATCAAGCAGGCGGTTCTTCATTTCTGCGATCACCGCTTCTCTTGTTACATCATTGATTCGGATTACAGTGAGACCTTCAAATACAAATTTATTCAGCGGAATATGCTGCATCAGTTCTTCCAGCGTAAGGATGCGGTTATACACCTGGTCGAGCATGCTATGTGGCATTTCGGGCATTTCACCCAGCGGAAGTACATCAATAAAACGTCCATCGAGCCGGAGCTCCATGTACCGGGTAAGACCTGTTTTTTCATCATCAAACGGATAGATAGAGCGGGAGGTTTCCGGGCTATCGTACCCCATGTATTTTTTGAGAATCATCCCGTAAGCGAATTGCAGTTTTTCCCGGTCCATATTCTCATAGCTCTGGTGAAAGGGGATAACGATCTGATTGGTGCCCGGCTTCACCAATAATTGTTTAAAAAGCGGGGATGCATAGACTGCCAGGTTTTTGAACGGGAACAAAATGCCGTACATATAATTGGCAGTAGTGGGGGGAAATACAGCCGATAATAATTCTTCGATCAGTTCTTTATGTGGTTGGAGTACAGACAGTTCATGAATGGTTTCCAGCAGGTGTGGATATTTGTCAAATTCGGCCACCACCTGGCCATACAGTTTTTGCATGCCGGGGTTTCCTTCTGCAATGTTTTTTTTGAGCATAGCCACCAGCCGCCGGAATGAAAGACGGCTGTTGAACATAGAATCATCCAGTGGGAAGGTGTTTTCCTGCATAAGGAGCGATTTACAAAAGCTGTTTTATGAATAGGTCGAGGTTAAGTAAAGCTACAAAATAATAACGGTAGCCCCATACCACAAACAGGTTATAGAATGAAGGCAGGAATAAAAAGGCCCGCTCGAAAGCGGGCCCTGCTAGGTTGGTGTGGTATGAGAATTTTATCTGCGCTGACGGCCGATCGTCATACCTATTTTCAGTTGTACTGTAAAATAAGAATCGTTGTTTTTGGGATTACCCCTTTGCTGATTGGGATTGACCACATCACCACTTAATTCACCCCTTCTGTCTGCGAGTTGCTGCGCAATAGCTGCTTTGTTGGTAGGCAGATAGCTGTAAAATAACGTGGGATCGATATAGTCCATTTCGCTTACATCATCAAGGTAATCGGTAGTAAGCGTGCGGTGTACAAACTCCATACGGGCAGTGAGGAGGGGACTTACCTGATACCGGACCCCTATTCCCGTAGCAAAATTGATCTGGCTCAGTTGATATGTTTTACGATCCGGATATTCTTTAAAGCCCTGACCTTCGAGGCGGAGGGGTTGCAGAGAATACCACTGGCCATTCAGTTTGGCCTGAGGGTCGAAAGAATAATATCCTACGCCCACCAAAGCATAAGGAGAAAGCAGAGGCGGGTCAGTATCTTCATAGTCTTTGAACATAAGCGGATGTATTTCCAGACCCAGTTGTACTTCCGCTATTTTGGATTTGAAACTCAGGTTTCTTTCATACCGCCCAAAAGTAGAGGGGCCTACCTTTTTCAAAATACTATCGTAACCGGTCACCTGACCGAAAGTTCCTTCCAGACGGAGACAAAGTTTATCCTGATAATTGGCCAAAACATATACCCCGAAACTGGGGCGAACCGTTTGCCAGCGAAGATCTTTAATGAATTTTTTACCAATGCCCTTTTTACCACCCAGGTCTGTAAAAGAGTTCATGATTCCAAAATGTGCGCCTACTTCAAAAACTACGGAGTTTTCAAAGTATTTGTCGTTGTAATAGTAGTTCTGTGCGTTCAGCGATTGGGAAAAAAAAATAGCACACACCAGTGCCCCCAGTGAAAATTTTCTCATCCTAAAAAATTGCATTTAATGAATAATAATGGCTTTCGCAGAGGGGGTGGATTCGGGGATTTTCAGGGATCGGAATCGGAAAAATAGCAATTAAATCTCAGAATTCTAAGCTTTCCGAAGGTTTAAATTATTGTGTAAACATAATGGGTTTTATGGCAGATTTTTATCCCCATTTCCGGTGAAAAAGACCTTAAAATCAAGGAAAATACGCAAATACAACTATCCGGCAAACCTGTTTGGGTCATTTCCCATCTCTGAAATAACTGTTGCAGATTGCCGGATAAAGGAATTTCCTCCTATTCATCAGTTGACTTTCATGGCACTGATTACTTTTTGCAGGCTTTGATTTTGCAGTCGGATAAAATAGGCTCCGGAGGGAAGTCCGTCATTATATATGTCTATATTATGTACACCGGCCGCGTATTCGCCGCTGGCCAGTACTTTCACCACTTGCCCCAGCGCATTGATCTGCTGAATCTGGGTATTCCCCCCACGGGTGGAAAATTGTAAAGTGGCGTTGATGGTATAAGGATTTGGCCATAATTTCAGCAACAAATCCTCCGAATTTCCATTGATCACTTCGGGGTCATCTTGAACACCGCAAGGCCCGGTAATTAATGGGAGAGATTGATAATTTTGAAGCAGGATGTTGTTGAGGGCAGGTTGTTTTACACAAAACCATTGCTCTAACACTGATGCATAAACGCTTCTGAAATCATACTGAAACGGAATATTGTTCACTACCTGTATATCGGCGGGTATTTCCGGGCTGGTGCCCAGTATCCCTTTTTTAGCATTTTTTCCAAATAGGATCAGGGGGGCCGCCGCACCATGATCGGTACCGAGACTGGCATTGGATTTTATCCTTCTTCCAAATTCAGAATAGGTCATCCCCATTACCCGCTCATCCAGTCCCATCATTTCCAGGTCCTGCTGAAAAGCGTTAATGCCTGCAGACAGATCTTTCAGCAATTTGGCATGGTTGCCAGTAGTGGTATCACCCGCGTTCACTTGCCGCTTATGGGTATCAAATCCGCCCATGCTGACCGTATACACACGGGTTTTTAATCCCCCTTTGATCAGCCGGGCCACTATTTTTAACTGATCAGCCAGGCTGTTATTGTTGGGGTAAGTGGCCATCGTGGCTGCCCGCTGATATGCTGCCCGGATGATATCGGAATAGATCTTTGTTTTTTCAGAAATAACCCGCAGAAAACGTAATTCTTTGTTGGCCGGAGCGGCATTCAAGGGATAATCAGAAAACGGATTGACAAACGTATAAATTTTCTCCGGATTGGTAATAGATAAGCCCATTGAATAAATCGATCCCTGCATGACCAGCGTGGGAAAATTGCTGATCTGAATGGCGAGGGGATCCGGCATATCTGCATTCGGATAAGCATCGGGGTAGCCCGGGTATTCTGATTCGAGGTAACGACCCATCCAACCGGTCTTTACACGCTCCCGACGATTGCGCCGCGTATCGCCACTGTTCCAAATGTCGGTATCACGAAAGTGTGAGAAACTCGGGTTTTCATATCCTACCGATTGCACGATACTCATCTTTCCTTCGTTGAACATACGCTGCATGGCCGTCATGGCCGGATGCAAACCTGACTTGTCCGTACCATCGAGCCGCAATACCTGACTTTGCGGTATGGCCACATTGGTACGGGCGTTATAATAATTTCCATAAATATCCAGCGGGATCACCATATTCAACCCGTCGTTGCCTCCACCCAGTTGCACGAGTACAAATACATGGTCTGTATCGGTTAGCGTTTGCTCCAGTAATTTCGCCAGCGGGGTTTCAGCTCCCTGTGCAGTAAAGGAGAATCCATTGATAAATGCTGGCAGGGTTACTGCCGCAGGAACGGTGTTACGTAAAAAATTTCTTCTGTTCATGGTTATTGGTTTCTGGTTGTTGGTTGCTGGTTTCTTGCGGGCAAGCCAACCAGCAACAGATTTTCGTTAACACAAATGGAATTCGGGCAAATTCATCAGGAATTTAAACAGGTTATTCAGCGATGAATTGATCACACCGTTATTGTTTGTATTCCAGGCATTGGTCCAGATCGTGTCGTCCGTTGTATTGTTGGTTAAAAATTGCGTTTTTACATATCTCTTCGAGTTCGCAGACAGCGGGTATCGCAGCAGCAGCGCCGTAATATCGTTGATCAGTTGATTGGGATCTGCGGGATTGGACGTGTTGCCGGCAAACGCCCGTACATCGATCACTGCATCATTGACCAGCGCATCGGTAAAATCGGCCCGCTTTGGTAATGAATTGCTGTTCACCCACAATTCATAATGCATGGGTTCCTGATAATAAGAGGGCCAACCGGATACATCAGGCGGCTGAAAAAGCTGTTGCTGCATTTGGGCAGCGTTGTTATATATTGAATAGAATAAGGGGTAACCGTTGGTATAATCCGTATAGGGCGGAAAGGATACATTGAATTCACGCAGGGTGCCCGCAATAAAATCGAATGGATTTTTAATATAACAGGCATGGTGTAGTGTTTCAAAGAAATGCTCACTTTTGAACAGCGCGTCCAGCGCGAATTTTATTTCGTAATTATTATTGCGCAATACATCTGCCATCGGTATGATCACTTCCGCTTCTGTCGTATCATCAATATCATAATACACAAACCATTTGTACAGTTTCCGGCAGATAAAACGGGCGGCTTCTGTTGTATTGAACAGCATATCCATCAATGCATCCAGTTCCTGATCGGGATCGGTACTGCCGTTAATTGTAGTATTATTGTAAAAAGCAGAAAAGGTTTTGGCGCCGGTATCATGCGAGCCTGCATCCAGGTATACACCCAGCGGTATACTATTGATGCGCCATCCGGTCAGCACTCTTGCCACAGCGATCACATCATTCTCTGTGTACAACGAATCATTGCCTTTTCCAATGGTGAATAACTCCTGCAGCTCCCGTGCGTAGTTTTCATCCGGGGCCTGCCGCGAGTTGAGGTATCCATTGAGGTGTACCAGCATGGCAGGGTCAATGGTAATTTCCCGTACCAGGGTTTTAAAATTGCCGAGCACATTGGAGCGAAGCAACTGGTGATGGCGGTAAAGGAATTGTGCATTGTCGATCTCGGATTCCATTACCGAAAAATGATGATGCCAGAAGAGCACCATTTTTTCCTGGATGCTCCGTGATTGATTAATGATGAGACCCGACCACCATTTCTTCAAACTTTCCACGCGCCGGTTGTTGATCTGTCCCCTGATCTCTACTGCACTGGCTATATTAGGATCGTTCACCCAGGTTTGACCAATGGCCACACCCAGATCATCGTAAAACACGCCATCATCTTCCAGCAATCCATAATCCCGAACCGGTGGGGCAGGACTACTGATGTTATTCAGCAATTCATCTACGGCGGCTCCCGGCGACATAGCCAGGAAATGATCCACATCGGTTTTTTTTGCACCAAACATGGTTCGCTTCAGCAGATGCGTTACTTCATTTACCGACCATGTACCGGTGTACGGTGTAAGCCCTGCAAAATATTTTCTTTTTGCAGTCCGGGTCTTACGCGTTGATTTAAAAAATTCTCTTCTATCCATGAGTTACTGGTTTCTGGTTGTTGTTTGTCCACCCAAAAGAGGCTTTCCTTCTTTTGGGCTGGTTGCTTGTTGCTGGCTGTTTTCTTGCAGCTTGCAGCTCGAAGCTGACAGCTTGCAGCTTGCAGCTCGAAGCTGACAGCTTGTAGCTGACAGCTTGTAGCTCGCAGCTTGCCTCTACCTAATCAACACAAATGTTCCTTTTTGCTGTTGTGTCTTTTGTTGCATGTCTTTATAGTTTACCAGGTACACAAATACACCGGATGGTTGGGGCTTGCCATTGAAATATCCATTCCAGCGCTGATTGATGGCATTGCTTTTGAAAATGACTGTACCGCTGCGATCGTATACCTGCAGTAAATAATCATTGGGTACTTTTCCCAACGGGCCGAAATAATCATTTAACCCATCGCCATTGGGTGTAAAACCGGTGGGCACTTTTACCACTGCATCATTAAGCACCACTACGGTAAAGCGGTCGGATACCTCGCATCCGTCGGCCGATGTATTGGTAGCGGTATAGAACGTGGTGATTACCGGATTCGCAACCGGACTATCGCATTGTGTACAACTGAGTGTGGCATGTGCAGCCCAGGTTATAGTTCCATTACCGCCGGCATGCAGGGTAATGCTTTGCCCTACGAAAATGGTATCGGCTTTGCGTATATTATCGAATGGCCCGCTTACTGGCACAGGTTTATAAGTAACGATGGCAGAGTCGTAACCGCATCTGTCGGGCAATGTATCGGTATAAGGAATAAAGGCATTGATATTACATACCACCGAATCCTGATTAATCTTTTCGGGTATCCGGAATTTGATCACGGCAAAATCCGCATCGCCCTGCCCGTTGCTGAAATCACCATCGCCGGATTCAGAATCCCCTGCCATATAATATTCTTTCTTTGCAGGATTGCGTACCATCGTACGGAGATGATCGTTGTTGCTGCCGCCCAAATTTCTTTTCCATACCAGGGTGCCTCCGGGACTCAACTTTACCACCCAAAAATCACCATCACCCATTGCACCATTGATATCACCATCTACCGAATAGCTGATGCCGCCAATGATATAACTGCTGTCTTCATCGGTAATAATGGTCTTGGCATATTCTGCATCGGTACCACCCAATACTTTTTGCCAGTTCAGTTTGCCCCGCTGGTCTACATTAATGACCCAATAGTCCTGACTGCCTTTAGCCCCTCTCACATCACCATCGGAGGAGGTGGTATAACCAGCCAACGTAAGCGTTCCATCTGCACCACGGCACATGGTATAGGCCACATCATTTTGTGAGCCACCGTATATTTTACTGAATACTTTATTGCCATTACCATCCAATGCCAGCAACCACATGTCATAATTCTTTTGATTGGGAGGTATATCTCCATCAATAGAGTTGGTAAAGCCGGCGAGAAAAGTTATGCCATTGATCACTTCAATATCAAACAGCTCTTCATTTTTGGTGCCGCCATAACATTTGCTCCATAATACGCTACCGGTGGAGCTGATCTTCAGCAACACACCATCGGTAAAAGTACCGGTACTATGATTGCCCCGTATGTCGCCATCATTGGATGTGGAGGAAGCGGCGATGAGAAAATTGCCTTCGGGCGTTAATGCAATATGATTGCCGATATCCAATCCGCTACCACCATATCTTTTCTGCCATTCGAGTGTACCATCGGCACGGAGTTTCAGCAACCAGATATCTTTAGTACCACCATAACCACCAATCACACCGCCATCTGTCGAGTTTGTTTCACCCAACACCATATAACCGCCGTCATTGGTTTGTACCAGATCTCTGGCACTTTCATAACCGGTACCGCCAAAGGATTTCTCCCATTGTATGATGCCACAATAATCGAGCTTTACGATCCAGAGGTCCCAATAATCGCGATTGGGCTGCGGACTTACATCACCATTTTTTGAATCAGTATACCCGGCCACTACCGTGCCTCCATCAGAAGTATACTTTATGGTGAAAGGTATGTCCACATCATTACCTCCATAATGGAGTGCCCAATGTTTGGGAGGCAGTTGTGCAGATACAGTAATCGTACAGGCACAAAAGAATACTGTGCCCAGTATGCTGAGCGTATTTCTCATTTGTTGGCGGTTCATAGAATTAACAGTATGCCAACTAATGCAAGGATTATGCTAAACTTTGATTTCTGTGGATAAGTTTTGAATGATAGTAATAAAAACCCGGAGACAGGTTTGAATTGCACAGTAACATTGTTGGAAATACGAAGGAGTTTTTCTGCCGCTTATGATAATTCGGACTTCGGATTAATAAAAATGTCCTTGTTGATTTTTTTTAATTAATTCAGCTTGCCGGATATGATAACTTCGTCGGCAAATGATTTTAAAATTAAATAGGGGTTTATTTTTTGCTCCAATGGGGAAATGAATTTGTAAATGGTAAAATTGGAGTCTTTTACAGGCATGGTACCTGTATGCCATAAAATACTATCAATGACGAAGCTGTTTTGTTTGGTTGAATCCTGGTAAAGGTCGACCGCTAAAACAGTACAAACTGAATTTAACGATTTTACAAATTCTTCCGACTTGGTTTTATTATTATCAATTTTTCCTGATTTTATCCATAACATCATTTTTTCATTCATCTCTTGATTGAAAAGCTGCATTACGGATTCCCAATCAATTACGTCAAGCTTTTTAGTTTGTAAATAAACCTTTACAAAATCCTGAATACTGTCTGGTGGAGTTTTTTTAAGATAGGAAATAAAAACAGGCGATTTTGTTGTTGAATTATTTTTCACCGCTTCTGATTTTCCCAAAGAAGCAAAGCCACACCATGCAAACATTAATATGATCGGGAAAGTTGATTTCATGAACTTGAAAAAGATATCAGCATAAACAGTAAAAATATTTCCTAATGACCATTATGAATGCTTCAATCCATATCTGCATCCTTCCCTCAATCCACACCCCTCGCATTTGGGATTTCTGGCCAGGCAAATATAACGCCCATGCAATATCAGCCAGTGATGAGCTTTATGGATCAGCGATTCAGGAATATTTTTTATCAATACTTTTTCAACCGCCAGAGGAGTAGAAGCGGTTTGCGGCACCAGCCCGATACGTTTGCTCACCCGGAATACATGAGTGTCTACCGCCATATTGGGCTGTTGGTCTATTACAGATGTAATTACGTTGGCGGTTTTTCTACCCACGCCGGGAAGCAGCACCAGTTCATCCACAGTCATGGGTATTTCACCGTTGAACTGTTCCACTACTTTATTCGCCATTCCTATCAGGTGTTTTGTCTTATTGTTGGGATAGGAAATACTCTTAATCAATGGAAACAATTCATCAAAAGTGGCTTCACGCAACGCATACACATCTGGGTATTTTTCAAAGATGGCAGGGGTGGTCATGTTCACCCTTTTGTCGGTGCATTGGGCAGAGAGTATAACCGCCACCAGCAATTGAAACGGGTTGTGAAAGGTCAGCTCCGTTTCCGCTACGGGCATATTTTTTTCAAAGTAATCGATTACGAATTGATAACGTTCGGTCCGGGTCATATTGCAAGATAGGGAAACCGGCCCTTCTGTAAACAGGCAGGCAAATGGCAGCATAAACAGGAAGAATGGGGCAAAAAAAAGCATCCTGATGCGAATCAGAATGCAAACTCTTTGCAAACAGGGAAGGGCTGTTAAACTTCTTCCGTAGCCTGTTCCCTGGCGTGATTCAGTACATTTAACACTACTTCTGTGCGGGGCGTAGTGACAATTTTGTCAAGACGTTCCATAGAAGTTTTCAGCACACCCAGTTTTTCACGAAGTGTCCAGTCTTTTTGCAATGCGGCTTCAATAGCCTTCGTTTCTTGGTCGGAGGTCTCTTTGTAGAGATACAATAAAAGGTCCTCAGGAGTAAAGTTGGTCATTGGCAAACCGATTAATTTGTCCAGTAATTAGATGAATAATGTCCTTGGTAGCTGTGATAGTTAGAATGTCCGTGTTATAAACGGGGGCAGGTTTGCGTTATTGTGTATAAAGTACTAATTCTTTGTTTTATCGGGTTTTTCCGATACCAGAAAGATGTCTTCACCATCTTTTTTCATGAGGTATTTTTCCCGGGCGTACTTTTCCAGGGTGGCAGGATTATTCCTAAGTGCTTCTAATTCTTTCTTTTCTGTGGCGATTTGTTCGGTATAGTAGGCTTTGCTCTGGTTAAGCTCCCGCAATTCTTTCCGGCGCTCCTGCTGTGTAAAAAAATCATTTTTGTCCAGGAAAAGGATGACCACGCAAAAAGCCGCAAAGGAGATCAGGTATTTATTTTTAAGAAAAGCGGGGATATGGGTCAGTATTTTCATAATATCAGGAGGCTGAAGAAAGGGTGGGAAGTAAGCAGCTCAGCCGCTTACTTCCGCCCGCTTCTTTATTTACCAAATTTAATCTTTCCTTTTGGATATACCGCCGAGCTGCCCAGTAATTCTTCGATCCGGATCAACTGGTTGTATTTGGCCATACGGTCGCTGCGGCTTGCGGAACCGGTTTTGATCTGTCCGCAATTTAACGCCACGGCCAGGTCAGCGATGGTATTGTCTTCCGTTTCACCACTGCGGTGACTCATAATGGTATTGTATCCGTTATGCTGTGCCAGCGTTACCGCATTGATGGTTTCGGTAAGTGATCCGATCTGGTTCACTTTTACCAGCAGCGCGTTGGCTGTTTTTTTGTCGATACCTTGTTGCAGGCGGGTTACATTGGTTACAAAAAGATCATCACCCACCAACTGGCATTTTTCGCCAACGGTATCCGTGAGCAGTTTCCATCCGGCCCAGTCATCTTCGGCCATACCATCTTCAATACTGCAAATGGGGTATTGCTTTACCCAGCTTTCCCAGTATTTCACCAGTTGTTCACTGCTCATTTCTTTGCCACTGCTTTTATGGAATACATATTTTTTCTTTTTCTTGTCCCATAATTCACTGTTGGCCGCATCCATGGCAATCATTACCTGCGATCCTGTTTTATAACCAGCCGCTTCAATAGCAATTAAAACTGTTTCAATCGCTTCTTCATTACTCTGAATGTTCGGGGCAAACCCACCTTCATCACCCACGTTGGTGCTGAATCCTTTTTTCTTCAATACGGTTTTCAGCGCATGAAAAATTTCCACACCCCAGCGAAGACCTTCACTGAAATTGGAAGCACCTACGGGCATGACCATAAATTCCTGGAAATCGATTTTATTATCAGCATGAGCACCACCGTTGAGAATATTCATCATAGGTACCGGCAATGTCTTTGCATTGGTGCCACCCACATACCGGAACAGGGGCAGGTTGGCTTCCTCGGCTGCTGCTTTTGCCACGGCCAGGCTTACAGCCAGAATTGCATTGGCACCCAATTTACTTTTGTTGGCCGTACCATCCAGTTGTATCATCATTTCATCAATGCCGGTTTGATCAGCCACATCATTACCCAGCAATGCCGGAGCAATGATGTCGTTCACATTCTTCACGGCTTTCAGTACACCTTTACCTGCATATTTCTTTTTATCATTGTCGCGGAGTTCCACTGCTTCGTGTATACCGGTACTGGCACCACTGGGCACTGCAGCACGACCAAGCGCACCCTCATCCGTAATTACATCTACTTCAACAGTGGGGTTGCCCCTTGAATCTAAAATTTGTCTGGCAAAAATTTCTGAAATGTAGCTCATGATTGTTTTTTAAAATTTTGGGTGAACAATATTTCCACCTGGCAGGCTTTCGTGCTGCAAAGAAACGATGTTTTGACTGATAAATCACAACAAATGGATAGGATATGTAATGTTACTTAAGTTGGAAAAACTGAACGACTGTTCGCCAAATTTTCTTTCGAAAGCTCACTTTTTTTGAATAAGTTTGACTCTTCCAACTCTAAATGCCACTACGTATCACTAACCGCTTTTTGGGAATATTGTTGTTCCTTTTTGTTGCCGGCTTTGCCCGTGGACAAGCGGGATTATGTCCTCCTAATCTTGATTTTGAATTTGGCGATTTCCGCAATTGGCTATGCCGAACCGGTACAGTTGCCACACCGGGTGGGGTGAATACCATTACATGGGCGGGAGTTGGACAAACGGCCAACCGCCATACGATCATTCCGGCAGCAGGAGCAGGAGTTGATGCATACGGCCTCTTTCCGGAGACTTGTCCCAATGGCAGTAATTTCAGTGTAAAACTGGGCAATGAAACCGCTACCACCAATGGCGGTGTTGGGTGGGAGGCAAGTGGCATAACCTATACCTATACCATTCCGGCGGGAATACCTGTATTCTCTGTCTTTTTTCAATATGCGGTGGTATTGCAAAATCCCGGTCACCTGCCGGAAGCACAACCCCGTTTCAGGGCACGTATCAGAGATTTAACAACCGGACTTACTTTGCCTTGCGTCACTTTTGATTTTATCGCTGGCGGTGCATTAGGCGGTTTTCAGCCATCACCAGTAAATCCTGCTGTGCTCTATAAAGACTGGACACCGGTTACACTCAACCTTACCGGTTTGGCAGGCCGAACCATCGAACTGGAGTTCATTGTAACCGAATGTACCCAGGGAGGTCATTTCGCATATGCTTATGTAGATGTGAATTCAAATTGTAATGGTGCCATATCCGGTACTACGATTTGTCAGGGTGACAATGCAATTACCCTGACCGCGCCATTCGGTTTTCAATCGTATGAATGGTATTCGGACAATACCTTTACTACGTTACTGGGTACCAATCAAACGCTTCCCATGAATCCGGCACCTGCCGTAGGTACGATCATACCACTCATTGTGTATCCTTTCCCCGGCTTCGGTTGCAAAGATACGTTGTATGCTACGATTACCGTTTCTCCCAAGCCTGTATCGGTGGCAGGACCCGATTTACTTGTATGCAGTGACCAATCGATACAAATAGGCGGCCCGCCAACCCTGGGTTATACCTATGCATGGACACCGGCAGGCCAGGTAAACAGTACCAATGTATCTGATCCGATGGCATGGCTGGTACCTCCGGGCCCCAATGAGTTTATTGTAAAGACTACTGATATATTAACCGGATGCTATTCCGAAGACACCATGTACCTCAGCGGTATAGTGGTTGACACAGCGATCCGGCTTACCGGCAATGCTGATTTTTGCGATGGAGAAAACGAAGCCCTGCTTTCTGTAAACAGCAGCTCCACTTCTATACAATGGTATGATGGTAATACGCCCATACCCGGGGCCACCTCAGCTACCTATCAACCAACGGTATCGGGTAATTACTGGGCACAGTTGGTGCAAAACGGCTGCACGGATTCCACGGCCACTATTCCCATCAATGTACATGCCATTCCGCTGGTATCGTTCTTTCCGGATACTGATACCTCCTGCGTTACTAAAAACACATTTCTGTTTACCAATACGTCTTCGGCTCCGGATAATGCAACCATGACTTACAACTGGTTATTCAGTGATGGCACAACATCGCAAGCGCTTCATGCCACTAAAAGTTTTACGGCTACCGGTATATTTAATATCAAACTCATTACCACTACTGCTTTTGGTTGCAAAGACAGTGCTTCAACAGATGTGTATGTATTACCCAATGGCAAAGCAGATTTTACCTGGGATTCCATCTGTGTGAACAGACCCGTGCAATTTGTAAACCGAAGTATTGAAAACGGTTCCGTTAAAACAGATTACACCTGGGATTTTCAAAATGGAGGCCCGGGTTACATGATAAAAAATCCGCCACCGGTTATATACACAACACCAGGTACGGTCGATGTAACATTGCAACTCGTGAACCTCGGTTGTGAAAATGATCCGCAAATTGTTACCAAAAAAATTCAGGCGAACCCGCTTCATACACCGGTACGATACCGCGACATTACTGTGCCGCAAAATGCCAGCCAGTTCATACATGTGCGGGATACCGTGGGAAAAAATTATTCGTGGCGCCCCCGTATACAACTGAGTAACTATAATGCCCAATACACTGAATTTTTTGCCACCGGCAATGATGTGCTGTATTACATAGACATCACCGACCCCCACACCTGTGTTACTACTGACACTATCCTTATGCAGGTGTTGAAGAAACCCGGATATTATCTTCCCACCGCCTTTACTCCCAATGGCGACGGGCTCAATGATGTGGTACGACCCTATCTCGTGGGAATGAAATCACTGAAGAGTTTCTCGGTATTCAACCGCTGGGGTCAACTCGTGTTTTTCTCCACCAAAGAAGGGGAAACCTGGAACGGGAAAAATAACGGAGAAGATCTCGATACCGGCGTATACGTATGGATGCTGGAGTTTTACAACAACGATGGTAAACTGATTACCGAAAAGGGTACCATTACACTTATACGTTAACGTGAATTTAGCAGGATAAGCGGCCATTACTTTCCTCTGAAAGCAATTACCTTTGCTCCAAATTAATAATAAGCCATGCGCAAGATCGTTCTAACTGCCTGCCTTTTCCTATCTGTATTTTATACCCGTCAGGCAACCGCACAAACAACACCCAAAGTAATAACCACTGTAGAAGGGATCAAAGAATTTGAACTCAGCAATGGGTTGCGGGTATTACTCATGCCCGACGAATCCCAAACCAATATCGCAGTAAATATTGTATATAAAGTCGGATCCCGCCACGAAGGATATGGTGAAAGTGGGATGGCGCACCTGCTCGAACATATGCTGTTCAAACAATGTAAAAAATTCACCGACATCAAAAAGGCCATTGCCGATAAAGGAGCTCAGGCCAATGGCACCACCTGGTACGACCGCACCAATTATTATGAAATACTGTCAGCTTCCGATGAGAACCTGCGCTGGGCCATCGATATGGAAGCTGACCGTATGGTCAATTCCAAAATTCTGGCCGATGAACTGAAGAAAGAATTCAGCGTGGTACGCAATGAATTTGAGATCGGAGAGAATTCACCCAGCGGGGTGCTGAACGAGCGGGTGCTTTCCGCCATGTATCTCTGGCACAACTATGGTAAATCCACCATCGGCAGCAAAGAAGATATTGAAAGAGTAAAGGCCGATAACCTCCGGGCCTTTTATAAAAAATATTATCAGCCGGATAATGCCGTACTAATCATCGCAGGAAAATTTGATGAGAAGAAAGCACTGGCCTATGTACAGCAATACTTCGGCCCCATACCCCGGCCCACCCGCGTGCTGCAGCCCACTTATACGGTGGAGCCGCCCCAGGATGGAGAGCGCCAGGTCGTTCTCCGCCGTACCGGAGATATACAGTACATCGCTATGGGGTATCATACTCCCCCGGTGGCTGATAAGGATTATGCAGCCAATGATGCATTGATTCAGGTACTCACCAACCAGCCCTCCGGTGTGTTTTATAAAAAATTGGTGGATACCAAACTAGCCACCGGCATTTACGGTTATTCACAAACGTTATATGACCCTGGTTTCACGTATTTCGAATGCCAGGTTCCAAAAGATAAAAGCATCGACAGCGCCCGCATCGCCTTGCTCAATGCAGCAGATGGTGTGATGTCGCTCAACATCACCGAAGAAGATCTTACCAGGGCAAAAAACCTGATTTTGAAAGGCGTGGAAGACAATATGGCCAAAACCATCAATTGGTCCATCGGCCTTACGGAATTCATTGGCGCTGGTGACTGGCGCCTCTGGTTTTACTACCGCGATCAGGTGGAGAAACTCACCATTGCCGATCTGCAGGCAGTAGCCATACGTTATTACAAACCTTCTAACAGAACCTACGGATTGTTTATTCCCGATGCAGCACCCGACAGAACCGTAGTAAATGAAACACCGGATATTGGTAAATTATTGAATGGTTATAAAGGCAAAGAAGTGGCTGCACAAAAAGCCAATTTTGAAAATACCATTGAGAATATCCAGAAGAATATCGAATACGGAAAACTATCTAACGGTGGCAAGTATGCGCTTTTACAAAAACCCACCAAAGGGGATAAGGTAAACGCTTCCATTACCCTTCGTTTTGGCGATGTAAACAGCCTCTCCAATAAGAATGAAGTGGGCGGCCTGCTGGCAGAAATACTGATGAAGGGCACCACTACCCGCACCCGGGAGCAGATAGCGGATGAACTGGATCGTATTAAAACGGATATTAATTTTGCCGGAGATGCAGGTGGATTAAGTATCAGCATCAACACCGATAAAAAGAACCTTCCCGCTGCACTGAATCTCCTGCAGGATATGCTGCAGCACCCCAAATTTGATCCGGCAGAGTTCGACAAAATCATGGCGGAAACAAAAGCAGCTTACGAATCGAGGAAGAATGAGCCGGACAACCTGGCCTCTGAAAAAATGAGTAAACTGACTTCCGCTTATCCAAAAGATCACCCCCTGTATGCAGCCAGTGTAGATGAGACACTCGAAGAACTGGCCAAAGTAAAATTGGATGACCTGAAAAAATATTATGCTGATTTTTATGGCGGCAATAATTCAGTATCCACTTTTATTGGTGAAAATGATAAGCAGGCCATCACCGATTTTCTGCAAAACACCCTGGGCAAATGGAACAGTAAACTTCCCTACGCGCCCATTGAGAAAAAGTATTTTGAATCAAAAGCCGTGACCGAATCCATCAATACGCCCGACAAAACCAATGCCGTAGTGTTTGGCGCCATCAATGTGAATATATCCCGTAAACATCCCGACTATCCGGCTGTGGTAATGGCGAATGATATGCTGGGCGGTGGCGCATTTCTTTCTTCCCGGATTCCGCAACGGCTCCGTGAAAAAGAAGGGATGAGCTACGGTGCGGGCAGCTATATTGGTATCGACCCCAAATATAATACGGGTACATGGGGTGTATATGCATACTTTAATCCCCTGTACAAAGGAAGGTTGGATAGTGCCATGCGTCAGGAAGTGGATAAAGCATTGGCATCCGGATTTTCGGCTGAAGAACTCAAGCTTGCTATCGGAAGTTTTGAAGAACAAATGAAATCCACGTTGGGCGTGAATCAAAACCTGGTAGGGCTGGTACATGCGTACATGATGACTGACCGCACTCTGGATGAATACAAAAGCTTTCAAACCAGGGTAAAGCAGCTTACGCCCGATGCAGTAAATGCGGCCCTGCGGAAATACTTCGATAAATCCAAACTGGTAATGGTGTATGGCGGCGATTTCGAAAAAGGTAAAACCGATAAGCCGTTGGAGAAGAAAGGGTTTTAAGGAAGATTCGTTTATAACGGCATTCAAGTATGTTTGTAAAAAAGGAGGCGGGTATCCGTCTCCTTTTTTTATGCCGTGCAATAATCAATATTGCTGTCAGAATGGATTTATCTGTTTGTTGACCTGGACAATAATTACAGCAAGCTAATATTTTCCGGGGTTAAATTCGATTTCAAAAAAGCCCTCGTATTCAAAATTCCATTTATCAAACATACCATCCTCTCCACGTGAACGGAATATGTCCCCACCCATTGTTTGGATATACCCATAAATCTTTTCTCCACGAACGATATTATTTCGTTTGTTCAGGACCAATGTCATTGATACGGGCCTGGCACCGGCTCCATAACTCAATAGCGTATCGGACAGGTTTTCTTTAAAACAACGACAACTTTTACTTGCTGCAAATGTTTGTACTTGAATATCCCGGCCATTTAATTTAATCTCAAACCCATTAGGTACCAATAGGCCGAAAAAGGAGATGATCGTATCTTTATTTCTGATAGTTACCAAGTGCGCCAATTTCGGTTTATCGCCAAGCAGGGCCAACGGGTTTTTTATCACAGAATCATTCAGCCGGAGGGTTGTATAAAAATAATTGAGCTCTTTTTCCTCTTTACATCTTCGTGCTATCGATCCATCAATCGTTACTCCCGGGGGATAGGGGGATGTTTTCTGGCTGCATCCGGTAGTGGAAATCGAAATGAAGCAGAAGAGGTTGAAAAGTATTTTCATAACATTACTCACTCTTCGTCAGGTTTCTGAACACATCCTCAAGGCTGCTCGTATTTCCTGTTTGCAGTGAGATGATATTCAGGTTTTTGGCAAGTGATATTTCCAGTAATCTTCTTTTCAGGGCTTCGGGGTTATCGGTACGAAACAACCAGATATGGCTGTTGATAGCGGTGCAGTTTTGAATATCTTCAAATATCGAAGCGTCCACTACTTCCTTTATTTCCAGTCGCAGTTCACTCTGGTATTTGTTTTTCAACAGGTGGTTGATGGTATCGTCTGCCACAATATTTCCCTTATTGATAATGATCACGCGTTCACACATTGCTTCCACTTCCTGTAAAATATGCGATGAGAAAAGCACTGTTTTATTGAGCCCCTGTTTTTTGATTACTTCCCGTATCTCCACGATCTGGTTCGGATCAAGGCCGGATGTGGGTTCGTCCAGTATCAGCACTTCAGGGTTATGAATGAGGGCGGCTGCCAGACCCACCCGTTGTTTATACCCTTTGGATAACTGGCCGATCTTCTTTTTTGCTTCAAGTGCTAAGCCTACGGTTTCAATGGCTTTGGCGATCGCTTCTTTTTTATTGGGCAACCCATGCACTTCGGCCACAAAGCCGAGGTATTCCTTTACGTACATGTCATAATAGAGCGCATTCAACTCCGGCAGGTAGCCTATCTTCTTTTTCGCTTCCAGCGGCTGCTCGGCTACATTGATGCCACACACATAGGCTTCACCTCCGGTTTGTGCCAGGTAACCGGTGATGATTTTCATGGTGGTGGATTTGCCGGCACCATTGGGTCCCAGAAAACCCACGATCTCTCCCTGTTTTACTTCAAAGGAGATATTGTTTACCGCTTTCTGCTCGCCATATTCCTTCAGCAGATTTTTTACTTCTATTGACATACTGCAAACCTACGTAAATCGGGAAATTAATGAACACCCCGCGAAATGCTTATTTTTATTGCGATCAGAGGGTTAAGCTAAAGAAATTTAGCACGGGCCTCGGAAAAATGACGTTAAGAAAATTTTGAAATAAGCCGAAAAAAGCCTGTCCCGAAGAACATACTTCGGGATATGAGCCAGCAGTATCTTCAACCAGGAAAAAACCGGCGGCGAGTTTGCCGGGTTTAGGCTTATTTCAAAATTTTTAGTCATTTTTCCGCAGCCTTGACTTTTTTTGCCTGCCTGCCGGCAGGCAGGTTACTTTTTTGTGTTAAGACAAAAAAGTAAAGACCTATTTTGAAAGAGGATTTCAAACAGTAAGCCAATCCGTTAATAGTTAACAATGATCATCATCATAAGTATCATATTCATCCTCGGTTATCTGGCAATTGCCATGGAGCACCCGCTGAAAGTCAACAAAGCGGCTACTGCTTTAATAACCGGCGTGTTGTGCTGGACCGTATTTGCAATGATGGCCCCCGAAGCAGCTTCTCCGGCGCACCAGCTTACTGAATACCTGGGTGAAGTATCGGGCATCCTGTTTTTTCTACTCGGCGCCATGACGATCGTGGAGCTGATCGATGCACACGATGGCTTTGAGATCATCACCCGCCGCATCAATACCACGAACAAGAAAAAACTGATATGGATCGTTGGATTCATTTCTTTTTTCCTGTCCGCCATACTCGATAATCTGACCACCACCATCGTAATGATATCCCTGCTGCGTATCATTATTCCCGATAAAAAAGAACGGCTTCTATTTGCCGGCCTCATCATCATTGCTGCCAATGCCGGAGGTGCCTGGAGCCCCATTGGAGATGTAACCACCACCATGCTCTGGATTGGCGGTCAGATCACGGCGGGAAGTATCATCGTACAGACTTTTCTGCCCAGCCTGGTTTGTTTTGTAGTACCGGCTTATATCATCAGCCGGCAGGTAAGCGGGCAGGTGGAGCAGACGGAGCGCAAACAGGATATTGAACCGTTTGACAATACCCGCCGGGAACGCAACACGGTGTTTTGGGTGGGGCTTTGCAGTTTATTATTTGTACCAGTATTTAAAACAATCACGCATTTACCTCCCTATATGGGTGTATTGCTGGGATTGGGCGTAATGTGGGTGATTACGGAGATGATCCACAGTGGAAAAGATGAAGCAGAAAAAGGATTGTATTCGGTGAATCACGCACTGCGGAAAATAGATACGCCAAGTATATTATTCTTCCTGGGCATACTGCTTAGTATTGCAGCGCTCCAGGTTACCGGTGTGCTCACCGACCTGGCTGCCAGTATGAACGAGACCATTGGAAACATTAAGATTATTACCATGATGATCGGTTTGCTGTCATCGGTGGTGGATAATGTACCGTTGGTAGCTGCAGCACAGGGCATGTATGGACTCGATCAATATCCCACCGGGCATTTCTTCTGGGAGTTTCTCGCCTATTGTGCAGGCACCGGGGGTAGTTGCCTCATTATTGGGTCAGCGGCAGGCGTAGCCGCCATGGGGTTAGAGAAAATAGAATTCTTCTGGTACCTCAAAAAGATCGGATGGCTCGCGCTTATTGGCTATCTGGCAGGTGCGGCGGTTTTTATTTTGCAACATTACCTGCTGGCAAGCGTATAATGAAACAGTACAATGGCTAACGTAATCCTGCTACAGAATCGCAAGTAACCCATAATATAATGGGATGCCAACTACAATATTAAAGGGGAAGGTAATAGCGAGAGCCATAGGAATATAATACCCCGGGTCTGCCTGCGGTACGGCCAGTCGAAGGGCGGCCGGTACAGCAATATACGACGCACTGGAAGCCAGAATCGCAAGGAGAAAGGCATTACCATCCGCAATACCGAAACTATGCGCCAGCAATATGGCAAGGCAGGCATTAAATACAGGTATCAGTATCCCGAAGAGCGTCAGAAATAATCCTCCCTGTTTAAAAGCCTGGATCCGTTTGGTGGCGGTCATGCCCATATCGAGCATGAATACAGCCAGGAATCCTTTAAATATATCGCTGGTAAAAGGCTTAATCCCTTCCGCTTGTTTTTCATCGGCCACGATGCCGATGATCAGGCTACCCAAAATCATTAATACGGAGCCATTGCTGAATGCTTCTCTTATGATATGACCGGTTGAATGGGTGCCGGATTTTCCGTTGCTGAATTTACGGATCAGAATCACACCAATGATGATGGCAGGAGATTCCATTAATGCCATGGCTGCCACCATATGACCACCAAATGAAATGTTTTTATCGGCCAGAAAACTACAGGCGGTTACAAAAGTTACTGCGCTCACCGATCCATACGTGGCTGCCACTGCCCCGGCATTATATACATCAAGTTTTTTACGGAGAATGAAAAAAGTATAAAGAGGCACCAGCAATGCAAAAACAATGGCCAGCCCCAGCGTAAGCGCCACTTCCGCATTGATGCCGCTGTGGGCGAGCTCCATGCCTCCCTTGAAACCAATTGAGAAGAGCAGGTAGAGTGAAATAAACCGGGAGCTGGGAGCCGGTATTTCCAGATCAGAGCGGATCAGGATAGCCACCACGCCCAAAATAAAAAAAAGCAGAGTCGGGTTAGTAAGATTACTAAGAATCAGGGAATAATCCATTCGCGGTTACAATTTTGGTTGCAAAAAAGAGTCCGGAAAGGGACGGGAGTAAAAACAACCGGCCTCCGGACTTCTGCTGCTAAAACTACTATACTAATTGACGAGTGTATAGACGTATCGTTCACACACATTGAGCGAATTACTGCCCCTGCCCCAGTGAAAAGGCGGGCTCTCCATCGAATGTGTACAGGTTTTCTGTTTTAATAATATCTGTTTCTTCGTGAATTGCTTTTGAAAGCAGATTTACGATATGTTCTTTTTTGATACTGGCACCGGATACCGGTTTGAAGCGGCAACGCCAGTGGTCTGTGCAAAAAGTTTCTTTAAATCCATCCGGCCATACTTTAATACCCCTGTTGGTGATCATGGTTAGTTTGATCTCTTCGGTTTCCAGTTGCTTTATCTGCGCGGCCAATTGTTCAGGATTGGTTTTTTGCCAATGTACAAAGAGGTCTACCCCTACCAGTTCTTTATGTGCTGCGGGCTTACGTTTATAGGCGGGCAGTTGTATGGTTTGATTTTTTCCAAAATAGGCCACCGGAAACGTAGCAGGAAGCTGACCCAGATTTGCGATTACTGCTTCCGTAAATCGCTGCGTACTTGCCTTTTCTATACTAAAACCTTCTTTATAGATATCAGCCGTGTGTATACCATCTTCAATCGTTTTCAACCAGGCATTTTGAATGGCAGCCGCCACTTCCGTTTGCCCGATATAGTTGAGCATCTGTACCGCTCCCTGTAAGAGTCCCGAAGGATTAGCTGTGCCGGTACCGGCAATAAGCGGGGCCGATCCGTGAATGGCTTCAAACATGGCACATTCCTCACCAATATTGGCTGAGCCGGCCAGTCCTACAGAACCCGTGATCTGTGCGGCCACATCCGATATTACATCACCGTAGAGATTAGGTGTTACGATCACGTCAAATTGCTCAGGCGTATCGGCCAGTTTCGCTGTGCCAATGTCAATGATCATGTGTTCGTTGGCAATCTCCGGGTATTCGGCGGCTATTTCATTGAAGACCTTATGAAATAACCCATCGGTTTGTTTCATGATATTGTCTTTGGTGAAACAGCTTACCTTTTTACGCTCGTAGAGTTTGGCATATTCAAAAGCATACCGGATTATTTTTTCACAACCCGGCCGGCTTATGAGTTTCAGGCATTGCACCACTTCATCCGTTTGCTGATGTTCGATACCTGCATACAAATCTTCTTCATTTTCACGAATGATCACGAGATCCATATTCGGGTGCTTGGTGCGTACAAAGGGATGCAGGCTGATACAAGGACGCACATTGGCATAGAGCCCCAGGAATTTGCGGATACTTACATTCAGACTTTTGTATCCGCTTCCCTGAGGTGTTGTTATGGGAGCTTTGAGAAGTACTTTGTTTTTCCGGATAATGTCCCATGCGTCCGGGGCGATACCGCTGGTAATGCCCGAGAGATAAATTTTTTCACCGGCTTCTGTTTCTTCCGTTTCAATGTCCGCTCCGGCTGCCTGCAGAATGGCGAGCGTGGCGTTCATGATTTCCGGGCCTATTCCATCCCCTTTAATTATAGTGATTTTTTGTGTTGACATATCCCTGGTTTAGGATGCAAATATCCGCCCGCTTTTTCATATATGTTTATTTATCTTTGTGATGATATACATAAAAAAAATTTATGAACTACACCCTGCATCAACTGGCCGTTTACCTCAAGGTTTCCGAGTTGAAAAGTATTACCCGTGCCTCGGAGGAGCTGCACCTCACACAGCCCGCTGTATCCATTCAGTTAAAGAATTTTCAGGACCAGTTTGATGTACCGCTTACGGAGGTGGTGGGCCGGCGCCTCTACATTACGGATTTTGGAAAAGAAATTGCCATTGCCGCACGCAATATCCTGGATGAAGTGCATGCGATCAATTACCGCTCGCAGGCATTCAGGGGAAAACTATCGGGCAGGCTGAAGTTATCCATCGTATCGACAGGTAAGTACATCATGCCTTCATTTCTTTCCGGGTTTATGAAGCAATATGAGGAGGCCGAATTGCAAATGGATGTTACGAATAAAGCCAAAGTAATCATTTCACTGGAAGAAAATGAAGTGGATTTTTCATTGGTTTCGGTATTGCCGGAAAACCTGAAAGTGGAGAAACTGGAATTGCTCCGCAATAAACTCTTTCTGGTGGGCGAAGGAGGGCACCCTTTTCACCGGAAGACCTATGATAAAAGCATACTGGATAATATACCGCTGATTTTCCGTGAACCCGGTTCGGGAACCCGGCATACCATGGAAAAATTCCTGGAACGGAACAGGTTACAGGTTAAAAAGAAAATGGAGCTTACGTCGAATGAAGCGGTGAAACAGGCGGTGATCGAAGGCCTTGGCTATTCAATTATGCCACTTATCGGTATAAAGAATGAACTTAAGAACGGTGATCTGAAAATAATACCGGTGAAAGGCCTTCCCATTCAGTCTGTCTGGAATCTTATCTGGCTGAAAGGGAAAAAACTCTCACCGGTAGCTGATCGATTTCTCACGTACCTCCGCCGCGAAAAACAGCATATAATACGCGATAAATTCAATTGGTCAGAAAACTATTGATCAGAGATCATCAAATTCGTACAAGGGATCAATATGTGTACCTGCCGGCATTTCAAATACGGGTTTAATGAGGCCATCCTTTAATCCATAAACCCATCCATGCAGATGCGGACGCTGTTCGTGTGCCCAGGCTTTTTGTACAATAGACGTTTTGGCCAGGTTCATCACCTGTTCCTGCACATTCAGTTCCACCATTCTGTCACGTTTGGTCGTTTCGTCCTGAATACTGTCTATTTCTTCCCGGTGAAAACGGTATACATCTTTGATATTACGCAGCCATTTGTTGATGATGCCAAAATTATGATTGGTCATAGAGGCGATCACCCCACCGCATCCGTAATGACCGCACACGATCACGTGTTTTACCTTCAAGTGATTGACTGCATAATCCAGCACGGTCAGCAGGTTCAGGTCAGTATGTACTACCATGTTGGCCACATTGCGGTGAACAAATATTTCACCGGGCTGTGTACCGGTAATTTCATTGGCAGGTACCCGGCTGTCGCTGCAACCGATCCATAAAAATTCCGGTGTTTGCAGGTGAGCCAGGCGGTTGAAAAACTCAGGATCCGTATCCACTTTTTCACTGGCCCAGGCTTTATTTTCAAGCAATAATTTTTCGTATGATTTCATATTTTAATTTTAGTTATGATTGATGTTATGACTGTTTTGCTCTTACAAATGTATCAGGGTTTTAGTTCTGTTGGCGTTTCTTTTTTCCCGGCGTACGCATAGCGCCCGTCATTTCCGGCAGGTACCAGTTCGGGGTCAAAGCCCTGTTCTTTATAGATACTTCTTTTTACTTCTACCGTTATTTTTTTCAATGGTGCGGCAATAATAAAATCTTCAATAACTTCGATCACATCCTTGTCTATAAAATCGGCACGACCTGCATCAATCAGCACATGCGAGCCTTCAGGTACTTGTTCCAGTTTATGCTTGATGATCGGCTTGTTCAGAAAAGATACATCTTTCCGCAGGCGGAACAGGTATTTGTTATCATCATTTACCACAAATACAGAGGAACGGAAATTACTCCGGAGTACAAAGAGCAAACCTACTCCGATACCCACTAATACGCCTTTGAGCAGATCAGTAAATAAGATAGCGACGATGGTCAATACAAACGGAATAAACTGATCCCATCCTTTTTTATAAAACGCTTTGAACAGAGAGGGTTTGGCGAGTTTGTACCCCGTGTAAATGAGTACGGCTGCCAGTGCTGATTTAGGAATATGATTGAGCAGTACCGGTATAAAAGCAACGGATATCAATAGCAGGCATCCGTGTAATATCGTGGACATTTTTGTTTTTGCACCGGCATTTACATTGGCAGAGGAACGGACAATAACACTGGTTACAGGTAATCCACCGAAAAATCCGGACACCATATTACCAATACCTTGTGCTTTCAATTCCCGGTTAGTGGGGGTTACCCGCTGGTAGGGGTCCAGATCATCCACCGCTTCGATACTCAACAAAGACTCCAGGCTGGCTACTATGGCCAGCGTAGCAGCGGTGATCAGTACGTCTTTACTCATTACATGCGTCCAGTCCGGAAAACTGAAAAAAGAAAAGAACTCTTCCGCTGAGCCTGCTACCGGCAGATTTACCATATGCTCCGGGTCTATCCCATAAGAAGTGGTGCTTTTGAACAATTCATTAATGCCGACACCCAGAAATACCACCAGCAGGGGAGCTGGAATCAGTTTGATAAAACCGGATCGTTTGCTTGTAAATTTTTCCCATAAGAAATAAAGAAGCAGGCAAGATGCACCAATCAATACAGCTACGGGTGTTACATATCTTAGTGCCTTGAATAATCCGGAAAAGGTATTTTCATTGTCTTTTTGAATGAACGTTTCATCCCCTTCAAAATCTTTATCATATCCGATCAGGTGGGGAAATTGTTTGAGAATCAGAATGAGTCCGATAGCAGCCAGCATCCCCTTGATTACACTGCTGGGTACATAGTCTCCAACAATTCCCGCTTTAAGAAAGCCCAGTATTATCTGTATAAAACCACAGATCACCACGGCAGCAAGGAATGTTTCGTAAGAAGGAAGTTTGCCAATGGAAGCGGCAACAATAGCAGTGAGACCTGCTGCAGGGCCACTCACACTCAGGTGCGATTTACTGAATAAACCAACGACTATGCCTCCGGCAATACCGGCAATGATACCACTGAACAATGGAGCTCCGGAGGCCAGTGCTACTCCCAGGCATAATGGCAATGCCACCAGAAATACAACAATGGAAGAGGGTATATCATTCGCCAGGCTTTTTACATAATCTTTTGGACGTAACATCATAGTTTCTTTTTTATAAAGGGAATAAAGCCGCCGTATGCGACCGTATAAAAAATACAAGACAATTTGAAAATCAGATCAGGCCCGATTGGGAGGGGGCGAGAATAATTCCCTGTGACAGGCATTGATGATGACGGCCCCGTTGTCTGAAAAGCATAACGGTGCTGACTGATGCACCGAAGCGGAATTCGCGAAAGAAAGGAACTCTTCCGTTGTGAAAGGCGCTTTTTCATCCAGGTCTTCTAACAAGATGCCACAATTGACATCCTGCTCTTCGGTCTGGAACCGGTTAGTTTGATGTTGCGACTGATATTGAAAGGGGAGGCATACCGACAGCCAGCAGAGTATCAGCAGTAAAAATATACCACCTGTCAGCGAAAGCCGACAATGCCTTTTATTTCTTTTGACCGTCATTTGTTTTAGCAGCAACAAAAATTAATAGGTGTAAATGTACAACAAGATTACATGTCCGGTACTATTTACACTTCTTTATGCAGGTTATTTATTCAGCACTCAGGGAACCAGCAAACCTGCCGCCCATTGCAGCGCATTGAGCGTTACTACGTACTTTGTTCTCAATTCCTGTAATTTTTGAATGGCTTCGAGGGTTTTATTTTCCCGTGCATTCACCAAAAACAGGGAGCTTTCACCGGCCCTGAAACGGGTCTCCTCACCGCGCTGCAATACCAGGTAGTTGGAATAGGCCCGCTCCTGAAGTACGACCTGATTTTTAAGCGCCATCAGTTCATTGAAATAGCTCTTTACTTTTAATTCCACGTTGGCTCTTTTCAAATCAAGCCCGAGTTTTGTTTCGGTGATCTTAAGTTTTGCTTTTTTATACTCTCCTCTTCCTTCAGAAAACCGGAGCGGTATACCTACATAAAAACCATACCGGAAGTTGTTTTCCAGCAGCGGGCCACTGGTCTTCCATACATTATACCCTTTCGCAAGCTGATTGAAACGAAAATTGACTGAAGGCAGCAATTGCTGAAATTTTAATTTTCGTTCCACTTCCAATACATCCAACTTGAAATCATAGAGTCGCAATTCCGGATGATTTTTTCTTGCGGCATCCAACAGGTTCTCCAAAACCGGAAGGGTATCTTTACTGATGGCATCGATGCGGGTGGCATCTGCCGGCAGGGCGTCCTGCGGTATAGTGAGTAATTGATTATCGGCTGACCACAGATACACCGACAGATCAAGACCTGCATTCTGGTATTGCATCCAGGCATTTTCACGCATTACCTGGAAGCTTTGCAATTGGGTGAGCGCTTCCGTGGTATCAATGGCAGGCCTGTCGCCAAGACGGTAGCCGGTCTTTACCAGTTCTGCCCTTTTTTCATTTACGATCACCGCTTCATTCAGGATATTATAAACGCGGTAATACTGTATCCAATACCAGTATGCTTTCGCCGCATCCAGCAACAGGTTGTTCAATATATTCCTTTGCTCCGTTACGGATGCACCAACAAATATTTTTGCTGACTTCAAAGCCGCCCGGCGTTTATCCATCAGCAGGTTTTTGGCCAGCGGAATACTGATACCCGCATAGCTGGTTCGGCCATTGGTTTCCTGCGGATCGGTGCGTGCGCCATTCAGGTTTTCTATTCCTGTGCTGAGCTCAATACCAAACCACGTGGGGATCGTGATCTCCGGACGGTTATAATTATAGTAATCCACGCCATCGAAAGTTTTTTGTGCGTGTTCATTTTTAAATTGCGGATCAAAACCTCCCCTGGCAATGGTTACATCGGCTTTCGCTTTGTCGATAAGCAGGGATGCCTGTTTAGCCACCGGATGATTTCGCTTTACGATCTCCATCACTTGTTCGATGGAGAGTTGTTTCAGCGTATCCTGTGCCGCCGTTTCAACATGTGCCAAACAAAGCAGCCCAAAAAGTATATATATGCGAGTGATCATTTCTTGTCAGATTTTGTGGATGATTTTGCAGCATCATCTTTTGAATAATAATCAGGGGGGAAACCGTTAATATTCCGCCAGAGTTCATACCATACAGGTACATCTTTCAGCAAAGCAATGCCCTGTGCTCCCGCACCGATTTTCAATTCTTTGGGCCAGGGTTTATCGGCCGGGTCTTCTTTTACCAGCACACGGAATTTTCCGTTCGTGCTGAGATTGCTTTCCACAGCCGCCACCAGTCCGCCAAATGTACCGGTAGAGGCACGAGGCCATCCGCTGAATACTATCGCAGGGAAACCATCAAATTGAAAACGTACTTTCTGTCCGTTATTAATCAGCGGAAGATCAATCGGACGTACATACATTTCCACGGCATATTGTATATGATCGGGTACGATCTGTGCAATCATTTCCCCTTCTTTTACATATTCACCAATACCTGCTTTTTGTGCCCGCACTACCTGCCCGCTCTGACTGGCGATAATAAAATACATCCCATTCCGGATTGTATAGCTGGAGTATTGATTTTCAAGCTTGGCCACATCTGCCTGTCCACCTGCGATCTGTGTGAGCGACTGAAACTGATCTCCCTGCGCTTTGGCTACTTTTTCCATATTTTCCTGTTGTATCGCGCTCATTTCAATGCGGGTAATAGTAAGGTCCTGTTTGCTGTTGGCCAGCTTGTTTTCGGCACTGATCTTTTTGGCCAGGGCATTCTGCATTTGCTGATTGCGGGTTTCCAGTTGGGTGAGCGATACGAGGCCGCTGTCGTACATAGCTTTCTGACGCTGGTATTGTTTATTGCCAATACTGTAGTCATTGTTGGCTGCCACCACTTCGGCACTGTCGGCCTGTACTTTAAGCTGCAACTGACTGATCTTATTCACCAGTTGGTTCAGCTTGAGTTGCAAACCATTGTTCAGTGCATTAATCTGCAGATCGGCCACACCGGCTTTGCTTTTATAAAATTCAATGGATTGCTTTTTCCCGGTGAGCTGCTCCTGAGTACGTTCCAGCAGGTTGGGATCGAGATAATCCACTTTCACCTCGCTCAGTTGCACCAGGGTATCGCCTTTGTGTATATAATCACCTTCTTTCACATGCCATTTGATCACCTGTCCGCCAATGACGGTGTTCACTTCCTGCGGACGCTGATCCTGATACAGGGTGGTCACTGTTCCTTTGGCCCGTATATTCTGTGTCCAGGGGAGGAATAGAAAAACAATAAAGACGGCCACGCATCCGAAAAACCATTTCTTGACCTGGCTCTTTCGGTTATGCAGGTAAATGCGGGTATAAGATTGTATAGGATAATTACTCATGATTGCAGATTTGTTGGTTAACGATTTTTGGCAACGGTTGCCTTGCCATCATTTACCGCGATTATTTTATTGAAACGATCATTGAACTGGTGGTCGTCGGCCGACATTACTACTGTAGTATTCGAAGATTCTAACAGCAACTGCAAGGTCAGAAGGCGGTGTTTCTCATCGAGCAATAACAGTGGATCTTCGAGTAAAAGCAATCTCGGTTTAGGAACCAATGAACGTACGAGCAATATTTTATGTACGGTTGTTTTAGATAAGCGTTTGCCGGTGGGGTCAAGCAGGGTGTCGTATCCAAGCGGCAACGAAGTGATATAATCCTCGAGTCCCACACAGGTGCATAATTTTTGCACATCTTCCAGGCGAATAGCATCGTTGCCCAGTGTGATATTGTCCCACAAACTGCCCTGGAAAATATCCTGCTGACTGAGCAGTACTCCGGTTTGCGCACGAAATGATGCTATATCAAAATTGCCGGCGGGTACACCATCAAACAGCAATGATCCGGTGAAGTCAGTATAGGAACCAGACATCACCCGTAGGAGCGTGGATTTGCCAGCGCCTTCGGATCCGGTTACCAATACTTTTTCACCAGGTTTTATCTGCAGTTGCACATCGTGCAATATTATTTTATCATTGGTGTATCCAAAGCTCAGGTTTTTCATTACAATGCCTATGCCTTCTTTGCCATCAGGAAAAGGGAGAGAGCCACTGTTTTCAATGGGTTTTTCCGTGAGGTTGGCCAGTTTTTCAACTGCTGTAAGCGTATCGTACACATTGCTCAGCGTCATGATCAGTTTTTCAACGGAATTAAGCACCAGCAGTATCACGATTTCGGCGGCAATGAACTGACCGATATTCAACTGCTGATTAACTAACAGGAAGGTACCTACGATCAGCATGGCCGCAGTAATTACCGTTTTGAAAAGTACCAGTACATGGGATTGAAAAAGTAATACCTTAAAGTGGCTGTTGCGGCCCTCCAGGTATCCGGTTACCATTTCATCTGTTTTGCGAAGATGCAGTTCATGTACCCGGGCGAGCTTTACCGGCCGGATGATACGTGCCATTTCTTCCAGCCACGCAGCCACCCGGTATTTAAATGTACTTTCTTCAAGACTGGTTTGCAACCCATGCCTGCCAGTAAAGCGGAGGATTAACCAAAGAATGAGCAACAGTATCAGTCCAAAAAATATAAAAGCCGGATGGTAGAGGCTAAGCAGCAGCAGACCAAAAAGGATCTGAATACTGGCGGTCGGAATATCCAGTAAGATTTTCGACAGGCTTTTCTGCAATACGGGAATATCGAAAAACCGGTTGATGAGTTCAGGCAGGTACACATTGTCCGTTTTTTTCATATCCAGTTTGGGTATGTGCTCTGCAAAAGCGAACGAGTAACGGACAAATATTTTTTGTTGAATTTTCTCGATCAGTTTCATCTGATTGATCTGCATAATGCCTGCGCTGAAAACGCCCAGCACCACCAGTAAAATAAGCACCACCAGGGAAGCCCGCATAGAGGCCCCCAGTACAAAACCAATAATGGCCTGTACGCCCAGTGGTACAGAAAGTTGTATGAGTCCATTCAGTACAGCATAGAAGTAAATGGCAGTAATTTCTTTCCGGTCCAGTTTCACCAGATCAAGGATTCGCGTAACCGGACTTGCAGTAGCAGGCATAACAATTATAGTTATTCAGTGAATAAAATGTTGGGTAGCGCAATAATCAAAGGTATTGCATAAGTATGTATCCGAAGATGATCAGCAATGATCCGGAGGAGGTACCAGTTTTTTCAGACAGGGGGGTGGGAATAAGGTCTCAACAGAAATAAAGGCGGTATGCACTTTATTATCAAGGCTGCTATCTGTTTTGGTATAAGGCAACAGCTCTTTTTTGACTTTCGTATCTGCTTCTTTTTTATCGTCACTCTTCTCTTCATCGATGATAAAAGCTATGGATGTATTATTGCACCAGGCATACATCGCCGGCAGGGCCTGAACCAGGGAAAAAATAAAGAGAAATATCAAGGCGGCTTTTTTCATCGTGTGCAAAGGTAATTCCTTCTACAACAGCAAGACGCTTCAATTGTTGTGAGATTGTAAAAAATTAATTCAAAAATTGATTATCAATAACTTGCAAGGGTGGTTTGCAGCATTTTCAACACTGGTTACCGGGTTTAATTTTAAACCCGGACTGAAAGTAATGCCAAGGTAAAAGCAGGGGGTGTTTGTATACACCGTATGTATTAAAGTTCCTTCGATTTTTCCGGCAGGTGGTCATATTCTCCCCGGAAGGCGTACCAGCCAAAAATGACAAGACCGATGGCGATAGGGGTGAAGATGGCAATGATGATGATCCAGATCACCGGGTTGTTGATGTCTTTTTTTCCGGCGGAGTCAATATTAGTGATAGCTCCGTTTATCAGTTCGTAGATCACAAACGGGGCAATAATCAGAAAGAGCAGGCCGAAATAGCGTTTGAATGCATTCATATTACCATTTTGTATCTTTAACCAGAGCCATTATAAATCAAATCGATTGACTTATGTCCTACGTATTAAAGATATTAATTCCCTTTATTCTTTTTTCAAATACTTTATCCGCGCAGAAAAAAAAGCCAAAAGAACAACGGATTGTTCAACCTTTTTATATAGAAGTAAAAGTTTCCAAAAAAGACCTGATTGCTGCCACCAACTACAACAAAGTGGTGTTATATGATTGCAGGATCGATAGTTTCAGTATGGGAAGTGTTTGGCTTGAAATACAATCTCCCCCACAGGAATTGCGGTTTATGGGGGGCACGCTGAATTATCTGCAGGGTAAATTCAATGCACTTGCAGGGGAAGGGTTGGGACAAGAAACTTTATACGTGATACTTAAAGACCTTGATTACAAGGAAGGCATTACACAAGCCGGATGGTTTGGGTCAGCTATATCCGGGAGCAGCGAGAAAATAACCAGCAACCTTCATTACAATGCAGATTTGTACTTGTCAGCCAAAAACGGAGTGCAAAAGATCGGAAATATTGATACGGTCTTCACAGCTATGCGCTGGATGCCGGATAATGCTGCAAAACTCACGGAACGAATGCTCAAATATACGCTTACTTCAGCTCAAGCTATTGATTCTGCTGTATTCGAAAATCTAACTACTGCTCAATTTGAGACAATTACTTCCGGACCTGCTTTGCCACCGGTACTTCTCACTAAGGAGCATCCAAAAGGGATTTTCTTCAGTTTTGAACAGTTTCTGAATAATGCGCCCATAAATACACCATTCGAATACAAACCGGCAAAATTCGGTGTTACAATGCGGTATAAGGATCCGGCCGATACAACAGAAGATATAGCCTGGGGGTTTTCGGATGCTATCAACATGTATATACACATCGATAGTTTTTATTATCGTCTTGATCCATCCGGAAAACATTTTTATGTTACCGCTCCCGAAACCGTAGAGATTATAAACCGGTTGGGTTCCAAAGCCGTGTCAAAGGCGATGAACGTGGCATCGTTATATTTTATATATACGAATCCATTCAAGATTTTCTCATTATTCGGATTAACCAAAAAAATGCACAAGTGGGTCCCTGAATTGAAAACGTATGAACTGGATATATACAATGGAGGCTTACGTTAGCGTTTAATCCTTTATATTCTTATCAATTTTATTCCGCAGGTAAATAATACCCACCATACAACAAAACGCCGCCACCCCAATGGGATACCAAAGCCCCACCAGCGGATCGGTTTTATAGGTACTGGTGAGCAGTAAACCAATAAAGGGAACCAATCCGCCAAAGACTCCATTGCCGATATGATAGGGTAAGCTCATGGATGTATAGCGGATACGTGTGGGGAACATTTCCACCAGGAATGCTGCGATCGGTCCATACACCATGGTTACATACAAAATGAGCAGGAATACAAGGCCGATGAATTTGATGTAAAGCGATTGCGGTAATTTGTTATTGATATAAGAGGGTTGCCCATACTTTGTTTCATGTTCTTTCCCATTTGCATAGCTGATCAGGGTATCCGTTTGCACCACGGTAAATTTTCCGCCATCCGGTAAAGTCATTCGGATATTGGAAAGGCTGATGATCGACTCCGCATCTTTTGACCGGATGGTATCACTTTTCACCAGTGTATTTTCAGCCCTTACTTGTTCTAACGGGATTTGCTTTTTCACCATAGCTCCATACAGATTGGAGTCTTTCAAAAATGTTTCAAAAATGGGCCGGTAGGTAAATACAGCCAATGCCATGCCCGCCATCATGATCCATTTCCTTCCGATCTTATCACTCAGCCATCCCCAGAAAATAAAGAAAGGAGTAGCAAATAATATCGCCCATAATAAGATGGTGCGGCTTTGCTCAAATTCGATTCCGCAATTTTTTTCCAGAAAAGTTTGCGCATAGAATTGCCCGGTGTACCACACCACACCCTGCCCCATTACCGCTCCGAATAATGCCAGTAAGACCATTTTGAAATTGGCCTTATGCCTGAAACTTTCCTTCAGCGGGTTGGCCGATGTTTTACCTTCCGATTTCAGTTTGGAAAATAAAGGCGACTCTTTCATTCGCATCCGGATATACACGGATACACCCACGAGTAAGATAGATAACCAGAACGGATAACGCCATCCGCCCCATTCTGCAGTAAACGCTTTATCTGGCATGCCTGATTTCACCAGCAAGATCACCCCAAGTGCAAGGAATAAACCCAATGTGGCCGTGGTTTGTATCCAGCTGGTATAATAGCCCCTTTTACCAATGGGTGCATGTTCGGCTACATAGGTGGCGGCTCCGCCATATTCACCACCTAATGCCAATCCCTGTAACAAACGTAACAGTAATACGATGATGGGTGCCGCAATGCCGATGGTTTCATAACTGGGCACACAGCCAATCAAAAACGTGGAACCGCCCATTAATACAAGTGTAAGCAGGAAGGTATATTTTCTTCCCACCAGATCGCCCAGCCGGCCAAATACGAGGGCACCAAACGGGCGTACAATAAAGCCGGCAGCAAAAATGGCCAGGGTACTCAGCAATGCAGCCGTAGGATTGTCTTTAGGGAAAAATTGCGTGGAAATGGTAGTGGACAACATACCGAATATGTAAAAGTCGTACCATTCGATCATGGTGCCCACCGAAGAAGCCGCAATGACCTGGCGAATCTGGCCACTGGTTTTTGTTTCATTCATGCAGAAATATTGGCGTTGGTTTTGAATGCTGACGTATGATTAGATAACAATCACATTGCACTGGCAAAGAAAATGACCACCGGTGCATCGCCCGTTAAAATACGAATAGATTTAATGCTAGGGATAAAAATTTTTGCAGGCCGGGTGCAGTCGTCAACAGATAAATACCAACGATGTAGTACATTTAAGCCACAAAAATGAATGTATGGCTTACCCGTATCAGCTCACTTCACTGGAACAATACAAAGCAGATTATAAGAAAAGCGTGGAAGACCCCGAAGGCTTCTGGTCAGGAGTGGCGGAACATTTTCAATGGCGTAAAAAATGGGATACCGTACTCAACTGGAATTTCAAAGAACCCAAAGTAGAATGGTTTGCAGGTGCAAAGCTCAATATCACCGAGAATTGCATTGACCGGCATCTTGCCACGCTGGGCGAAAAGCCCGCCATCATCTGGGAACCCAATAACCCTGAAGAACGGGTGCGGGTCGTAACCTACAACCGACTGCATAAACGCGTATGCCAGGTGGCACAAATGCTGAAGAATAACGGTGTGAAGAAGGGCGATCGGGTATGTATTTATATGGGCATGGTGCCCGAACTGGCCTATGCAGTATTGGGATGTGCCCGTATCGGCGCCATACACAGTGTGATCTTTGGTGGCTTTTCTGCTCAAAGTATTGCCGACCGGCTCGATGATGCCAAAGCGGAATATATCATTACCTGCGACGGAGCTTACCGCGGCGGTAAAGATATTCCGTTGAAAAGCGTGATCGATGATGCCCTGATCGGCAATAAAACCGTGAAAAAAGTAATCGTTTATACCCGTACCCGCACACCGGTGAGTATGATCAAGGGGCGGGATATATGGTGGGAAGATGAAATGGATATTGCCGAAGATCAGGTGGAAAAAAACGGGGTGGTAACATTTCCGGCAGAAGAAATGGATGCCGAAGATCCGCTGTTCATCTTATATACTTCCGGCAGTACCGGCAAACCCAAAGGCGTGGTACACAGCAGTGCAGGCTATATGGTATGGACCACCTATACATTTGTGAACGTATTTCAATATAAACCGGGCGCCATTCATTTTTGTACTGCCGATATCGGATGGATCACCGGCCACAGTTATATTGTATATGGTCCATTATGTGCCGGAGCCACATCCATGATGTTTGAAGGCATACCCACCTGGCCTGATGCCGGTCGCTTCTGGGATATCATTGACAAGCATAAAGTGAATATTCTCTATACAGCACCCACTGCCATCCGCAGCCTGATGAGTTTTGGACTGGAACCCCTGCAAGGAAAAGATCTGTCTTCACTTACCACGCTGGGTACCGTAGGAGAACCCATCAATGAAGAGGCCTGGCATTGGTACGATGAAAATATTGGAAAGAAAAAATGTCCCATTGTAGATACCTGGTGGCAAACAGAAACCGGCGGTTGTCTTATCTCCAACTTTGCCGGTATTACACCGGCCAAACCCAGTTGGGCTACCTTGCCCATGCCGGGAGTACAACCCGTGCTGGTAGATGAAAAAGGAGAAGAGGTTACAGAGAAAGATGAGCACGGCATTACCAAAGGAAATCTTTGTATCAAAGCACCCTGGCCATCGATTTTACGCACCACCTATGGCGATCATGAGCGTTGCCGAACGAATTATTTTGCCACGTATGAAAATCTGTACTTCACCGGTGATGGTGCGCTGCGCGATGAACAGGGCAATTACCGCATTACAGGCCGGGTGGATGATGTACTGAATGTGAGCGGCCATCGTATTGGTACCGCCGAAGTAGAGAATGCGATCAACATGCATGCGGGCGTGGTGGAAAGTGCCGTAGTGGGTTATCCGCATGATGTAAAGGGACAGGGTATATATGCCTATGTAATCTATAATGGCCATCACGGCGATGATAACCTTCGCCGCCAGGATATCCTGCTTACAGTGACACGTATTATCGGGCCAATCGCAAAACCTGACAAGATCCAATTTGTATCCGGTCTTCCCAAAACCCGAAGCGGCAAGATCATGCGCCGCATACTCCGCAAAATTGCCGAAGGCGAAACGGAGAATCTGGGAGATACCACCACCTTACTCGATCCGGGAGTGGTGGATGAGATAAAGAATGGGAAATTGTAATTAGTCCTTTACTCCCCTCTCTTTTGGAGAGGGGCTAGGGGGAGAGGTCATTACCCGCTACTTTGGAGAGGGGTTAGGGGAGAGGTTGCTCCCGGAGTAGTGAATGAGATAAAGAATGGGAAATTGTAATTAGTCTTATACTCCCCTCTCCCTGGGAAAAGGGTTAGCGAAGAGCTGGATCCCGGGTTGGCAAAAGGAATAAAGAATGGTAAATTGTTAGGAATATTTTCCTTCTATTATAAGTGTATGAAATATAGGCGAACTTGCTCCGTTATTCGATACTGAAATAGAAATCAGCAGGTTCGGGCCGGATTTTAGTTTCTATGGTGAAGTTAGTAATGCTGAAAAAAAACCTAGTAGGGTACACTTGACTGAATGGGGATAATAATATAGTTTAATAAAGAAAACAATAGTAAGCGCGTTATGAAATAAACCGATATTTTTTTGAAAATAATTTATAAACATTCCGTTACTTAATTATTACCTAACCATGAATAGTCAGAATAATGAGACAAATGAGAAGCCAAAGGAAGTTATAGATTTAGAGAAGACTTATCATATTCTTCTTGATGAAAGAAAGGAAGTGGTAAATGGATATCTTGTATCTTCTTTTATAAATGCCTATTGGTTGAATGATGAGTGTAAAATAAACGGTCTTAATATTAAAAATTACATTACCGATATAAAACCGATTTGTAACTTTAAAGATTTGGAAGCACTTAATCTTTCTGAAAATGATATCAATGATATCTCAGGTTTGCGGCATCTGAAAAAGCTAAAAATCTTATTTCTGCATAATAACAAAATAAATGATATCAGCGACTTAGGCGAATTGCCTGAATTGAGTCGATTGGGAATTATTAATAACCAGATTAATGATCTCTCACCTTTGAGTCGGCTTGAAAACCTGGAAGTGCTTTATTGCTCAGAATGTGGCTTTACGGATCTGACATTCCTGAAAAATCTGCCGAAGATTACTACGATTCTTGCGAATGATAATCAAATCAAGGATTTAATTCCTTTGAGTTCTGTGCCTAATCTAACTATCGATTTACGTGGCAATCAAATCAGATTTATTCCCAAAGACCTTGCTCAAAAATATGACTGGTTAAATGGTGTTTTGGATAGTGATATTTTTTCATTAGATCGGATGATGCTAATTACTGGTAACCCTCTTGAATTCCCTCCCGCCTCAGTTATCGAATTAGGTCCCGACACCACTCAAAAATACTACGAAGATGCAGAGCAATACGGCCATGCCCCACTATCAGAAGGCCGCATCATCTTTATCGGCGATGGCAGCTCAGGTAAGTCCAGTATTGTAGAGAAGACCTTGTACAATACCTTCACTTTGGGCCGTGAGCAAACCAATGGTATCAAGATCGAACATTTCAGCCTTGCGCATCCGGATGACGGACGAAACCTGAACTTTCATATCTGGGATTTTGGCGGGCAGGAAATACAACATGCCGTGCATAAATTCTTCTTTACCGAAGGCTGCCTCTATGTACTGGTGTTAGATAATCGAAAAGAGGAAGAACCGGAATACTGGCTGCAACAGATAGAGAGCCTCGGTGGCAGTGCACCCGTACTGGTGGTCTTTAATAAGCAGGATGAAAACGCTGTGGAAACCACGGACCGCAAATACCTGAAAGAAAAGTACCCGAATATCGTAGGTTTTTTCAATACCAGTTGCAAATCCGGCTTTGGTATAGAGGATTTTAAAAAAAGAATGTATGAAGAAGTGGCGAACTTGCGTACAGTGGCGGAACAATTTCCCAACAACTGGCTGGCTGTAAAGAAAGCAATTGAGGAAAACACCACGGGCAGCCACCATTACCTGACCTACGAAGCATACAAGGAAATTTGCAAAAAAAATCAGTTGGTAACTGAGCAGGCCCAGCAATTATTACTCAGATACTTTAATACGATTGGCACGGTGACCTGGTTCGGGGAAGATACCTACTTGAAATTCATGCATGTGCTGAATCCTGCATGGATTACACAGGGCGTATATAAAATACTGACAGCCACAAAAACGGCTCATCTTTTCGGGCAGATAAAAGTAAGTGACTTTACAGAATTGCTGCAGCCGGTAAGTAAGGGAGATTATACCTACGATGAAGCGCATTATGCCTACCTGCTGAGTATGATGAAGAAGTTTAGCCTTTGCTATACTTCCGACGATGCTAATCTGCTGATACCTTCGGCGTTTGGAAAAGAACCCAAACTGGAATACAGTGATTTTAAGGGAGATGATGTGCGAACATATATACTTCAGTTCAGGGATTATATGCCCCTGGCCCTGATCCACCGCTTTACGGCCCAAAAAATGCCGGATGTATTGGATAATAATTATTGGTACACCGGTATTGTGATAAAAGACCGGATTACGGATGCCGTTGCGATGGTACATGCCGATAAGGAGGCAAAACGGATATATGTCCGTATTAAAGGTGAATCTAAACTGGGAATATGGGAACAGGTACGCCGTGATTTTGCAACCATTGCTTCCAGCTATGCCCGCATACCCTATGATGAACTGGTACAGCTTGATGAAAAGTCGGGCAGCACTGTCACCTATCTTGACCTGGTAAGCCATATTAAAGCACAAAAGACCCAATATTTTCACCCCAGACTGCAACGTGACTTTAATGTTGGTTACCTGATGAATTTATTTGAACCAAAGGAAAATACCACCGATAAAATTGTACGGGGGGAAATCATATTGGGGGATCGGGAAAGAAATGTTGTACCTGCTAACGTCCCGCCATATGTAATCAATATACTGAATAACAACAACCCTGTTGTGAGTACACAAGTGAATGTACAGGTGAATATTGATATACAGGTGGTAAATGAGTTGGGTGCCGAATTAAAAGGCGATGCCGGGATTCTGCTGGAGGCCCTGGGTGAATCGAATAAAGCCCTGAGAGAGGCACTACAAAAGGCAATACAATTTGCAGAAGATGCCAGGTCAGCCCGAAATACTGGTGATATAAAAGAAAAAGGATGGGGCAGAAAACTCAAGGGCGTACTGGATACACTTGGTTCTGCCGGCGAACAAATAAAAAATATCAGCGAAGGCAGTGAAGTACTTTCAGGTGTACTGAAGAGTATCAAAAACCTTGCTGGCCATTTTAATCTCGATAATGTGCTGGCATGGTTTTCATAGAAATGAATCCGCTTATTTTAGTTAGTTTTGGCGCATGAATTTCAGTGTCGAAGATATCATCAGAGAAATTTCTTTGGGGGAAGATTCATCCCGCCAGTTCAAGGAGAAAATGGATACAGCCGCAAAGCTTGCAGACGAAATGTGCGCCCTGAGCAACAGCCGCGGAGGCGTAATTTACGTAGGGGTGAAAGATGATAAAACTATTGCAGGGCTTACGCAAGAAGAAATTGGCAAATACAATCAGTATATCTCCAATGCAGCAAATGAGAATATTAAACCGGCGATATATCCGCAAACCAGTATTATAGAGATTGATGGAAAATTGATCTTGCTGATCCAGGTATCGGATGGCCCTTCCAAACCTTACTGTACCAGTGCCGGCGTTTACTGGGTAAAAAGTGGTAGCGACAAACGAAAAGCTTCGCCGCAGGAATTGCTCCGGATGTTTCAGCAGAGCAGTCAAATGTACCTGGATGAAACGGTTACCTCTGCCGGAATCAAAAACCCTGATACGGGCGAGATGGCTGTAAATCTGGCTAAGTTTTATACATTTTATGAACGGAGCAGAGGTAGTGTATTTTCCAATTCTGGGATAACGGTTGAGAAGGCTTTTGAAAATATGAATCTGGCCAGAGAGGGTAAGTTTACATTAGCGGGATTATTGTTGTTCGCTGAAAACCCGCAGTCCGTTAAGCCATTCTGTATTATCAGGGCGGTAAGTTATTTTGGAACGGAAATCAGTGACGACCGGTTTAAAGACAAGGCCGACTGTTTAGGCGGATTGGATGATCAGTATAGGGGTGCGATGAATTTTTTGAAAAATAACCTGTCAGTTGTACAGGAAACGGGCGGTTCCTTTAATCAGGCAGGCAGATTGGAAATTGATGAGCGTGCATTGGAAGAAGCAGTTGTAAATGCCTTGTTGCACCGTGATTATTCCAAAAACGCGGTGATTCGATTGCTCATATTTAGGGATAGAGTTGAAATAATCAGCCCTGGTAGTTTGCCCAATCACCTTACCATTGATAATATACTGAATGGCAATTCTGTCATCCGAAACCCCACGATTGTGTCTTTTGCCACAAAGATGCTGCCTTATTCGGGAATTGGTTCCGGTGTGCCCAGGATTATCAAACATCATCCCAATACCAGATTTATAAATGATGTGGATGGTGAACAGTTTTCAATTATCATGGCTCGGTGAGCGTTTTTGGTTTCTTAACCCCAACGTATGTCCACATAGTAGTTCCTCGGTGAGGTGTTAAGGGAGCGGTCGGTTGCGGAGTCGAGCATGAAATAAAGGATAGTAAATTAAAATGAATCTTGCGTTCCCCTCTCCCTCGGAGAGGGGTTAGGGGAGAGGTCATTTCAAGGCAAATTCAAACAACGATCAATTGGAGCGTTCAAACACCATCCGGTTAATGGCTTTTCTCGGGCTGATTCTTGCAGGAACCCTGTTTTTTTGGTTCAGATTTTTGTATATCCGTTCGCTCCGGACTGCTGAAAAACGGGAAACATTCGGTGCAAGCCTGCAACATATCTTTCCCTATATACCATTGGGATTACATGCGGCTTTTTTATTTTGTTATGCCGTAATTCAATTCCGGTTTCTGTATATAAAACTCGCAGCATTGTTTGGTCACTATGTACTGGGTAAAAAGGATATAGATACGCCCGATATTTTCCCGCTGAAGTTGCTGTTTGCTGCTTCCCTGCTAATAGCCTTGTATTATTTATTATTGAGAAGTATCAGGACCATTTCCCATAAAGCAACCAAACTGATATTGCATGGAATTCTTTTTACTGCCGGATGTTACAGTTTAAAAGTACTGGTGCTCAATATAAAATGGTCTGCCGGCTTATCCTACGAATTGGCTGCACCGGTCAGCTACGGGAACGGTTATCTCTGGGTATGCTGCTTGGTATTTACTTTTTTTGTATCCATCACCCACGGTATCAATATCCGGCCTGACTCGGGGTTTAAATATGTGGCGCTTACCTCACGGTTGTTGTGGTTGTATTGCCTTGTTGCTTTCTTCTTTGCCATTCCACGTATTCTGATATTTGCTTTTCAATAATGTTATAGCCTTTTTTACCGAATATACCCAACAGGGGGTATTACCAGTTGGGTAAGTACTCTTAATTTTAGCTATATGATGAAGCGGATTTACCTTATACTATTTCTTTTTGTCGCTTGCCTTCCTGTTATCGGGCAGCGGCTCACGCGCAATGAGCTGGGATTATTTATGCCGGATAAAGTGGCTTGTACACCTGTGAAAGACCAGTTTATGTCATCCACCTGCTGGAGCTTTGCCAGCACATCACTGCTGGAAAGCGAATTATTACGAATAGGAAAAGGACAGGAAGACATCAGCGAAATGTTTGTAGCCCGTTACTCCATGCTGCGAAAAATAGAACGGCACCTGGCAATGAAGGGCGGAAACTTCTTTACACCCGGCGGGCAGTTTCATGATGTGGTATGGGTAATGAAGAACTATGGGATGGTACCCGAAATAATCTATAATGGTAAAGGGAGAGGTGAAAAAAGCCACGATCACAGTGAAATGGATACCCTGCTCAGTCATTTTGTAAGCGATTGTGTACGCAGGGGCATTACTATGTTGACTAAAGCACAGCGAACCTTTATCGACAGTACTTTGGACCATTACTATGGAAAAATACCTGCACAGTTTATGTACAATGGCAGGCCCTATACACCCAAAACCTATCTGAGCGGCTATCTCGGCCTGCGCCCGGACGATTATGTGGAGATTACTTCCTATACCCATCACCCATTTTACTCCACATTTGTACTGGAAGATAAATACAACTGGACCGGTGATGCTTATTATAACGTTCCGATCGAAGATTTTCAGGCCATCACCGATATGGCACTGGAAAATGGCTACTCCGTAGGATGGGATGGAGATGCAGAGGATGACTATTTCGACTATGCAGAAGGCCTGGCCTACATGCCGGAGCCCGTCAGTAAATTCCAGGAAGCACGTCAGCAAGCATTTGAAGACCAGAGCACCCTGCTCAACCATATGATGCATATTACCGGCAAAACCCGAAAAATGGGTGTCACCTGGTATTATATAAAAAACTCATGGGGCAGTACGTCCAATCAACTGGGAGGATATCTCTATATGCGTGAAGATTATTTTAAAATGCGCACCCTGGCAATCATTGTGAATAAAAAAGCTATACCGCCTGCCATTCTTAAAAAAATGAAACTCAGGAGTTGACCCTAAAAAGACAAAGCAGCACGGATGGGCTGCTTTGATCGGTTTTTCGATTCAATAAGTTTATATGCTTCTAACGCGCCAAGCGTCCAAAAATTATACCGTACATCGTTAAAACACGAGCGTATTTTTTCTGCCGCCAAAAAAAAGGCGGATTTACTAGCGTGTTTGCCCTGTAAAAATTACTTTTGGCGCACCCATGAGGGCAATAGACTATGAATAATCAAACCCTGAAAAATAAAACCCGAACAGTTCTTCGCTGGGTTTTTTGGGTGCTGTTGGTGCAGTTGATCCTGCTCAATATCAGCGCAGCTTTATATGCATGGAAATTTACCCATGTATATGACGATCCTTCACTCAGGACTAATCCATCATCCCGAAATGTATTTGTCAAAACCTGGCGACTCTTTTCCGGCCCGCGCCAACCCAGAGCCATTCTCAATGAATATCCTGCCTTCCCATTTGATACCGTTACGCTTACCACTGCATCAGGTATTATGATCGATGGCTGGTACAGTAAAACGGATTCCGCCACATCCCGTGGTACGGTATTACTTTTTCATGGCCTCATGTCCAATAAAGGCATGGTATTATCCGAAGCAGCCGCATTCAGGTCGTTTGGGTACAATGTACTGCTGATCGACTTCCGTGCACATGGCAACAGCAGCGGAAACACCACTACATTGGGAGTGCGCGAAGCAGAAGAAGTAAAATTGGCATGGGACCATATTCGCGGAAAAGGGGAGAAGAATATATTTATCTGGGGCAGTTCCATGGGAGCGGTGGTGGTAGCAAAGGCAGTCAGGGATTATCAGTTACAGCCATCTGGAATCATATTAGAGATGCCGTTTGCATCCCTGCAAACACATCTGCGGGCGAGGGCGAGGGCTTTGGGCTTCCAGGGATTGCCCGAAAAGCCGTTTAGCTTTTTTGTTGCCTGCTGGATGGGTTGGGAGCGGGGCTTTAATGGGTTAAAGCATAAAACGACCGACTACGTGCAGGCAATCAACTGCCCGGTACTCTTACAATACGGGTTAAAAGATACCTATGTATTGAACAGGGAGACCGATCGTGTATTTGATGCCATACACGCTGCCGATAAAAAGAAAGTGGGATATGAAAATGCCGGGCATGAATCTCTGCAGCAAAACGATCCGGTAAAATGGGATCAGGAGGTCATATCATTTTTGAGTAAGCATGATCCTAACTGATCATTTACGAATGGAAACTTTGTTACCCGCCCCGGTAAAACCATATATTTCGATCACATCATCATTCTTCATGGAAATGCACCCGAGAGTCCAGTTCTTATAGCGGTCCACAACAAAATCTTCATGTGGCCAGGTGCCATGGATGCCGATACCACCACCGATACTGGCACTCTGTGGAATTTCACCTCTTTGTTTACGCTGGTTGAATTTTTCACGATCGGCTGCCGTGGGATAATCCAGAGAAAGAAAGCGGCACCACTTTTCATGCACCCGCTTGGCTGTGATCCGGAATTCGCCCTCCGGTGTATTCTTATCGCCTTCCATTTTTTTATCAGACAGGCTGCTGTTGCCAAACACTACGGGATAAGTGGCATACCAACCCTTGGAATCATATACACTCAATTCATAATCCGACTTGTCGATCACAATCGTAACGGTACCCACCGGGCCGGCATTATTCCGATGGGTTCGTTTATGTGATTTCAGGAATGGGGAATTGGCGTCTGCTGCCAATAAACTGCTACCCAGCAATACAGAAGTGAACACAAACCAGTTTTTCATTTTCTTTAGTGTTTTCAGTAAGGCCACATGTAACCTGCTTGTAAGGTGGGTAAGCAACTTTAATGGCTAATAATCAGTAACTGTCCAATCATTCAAACGCTGTGCCACAGAATATTATTATACATAGTGGATATCCTGTTTGGCAAAGAAAGTGGTTTTTAACGTGGCCTTTACAAAAACGGCAATGAAAAAATACGTGTTACTTATGCGAGTGCATGTCCGGCAAAAAAAATGGTTTCGCTGTTGGGCGAAACCATTTGGTATAGGGTGGTGGCTTTTTTACCAATTACTGAACCGGAAGCCGAATGTATACGGCTTGATGTCCAGCCCTCTTTCGAAGAGGGATTTGGGAGTGTACGAACCATAGAAGCGTACAGAGCCCAGGGACAATTCGGCTACATAAGCATATTTCCATTTTTGCAGCTCAAAATCATCTTTTGCTTTTTTCTTTCCTTCATCTGAAGTGATGGTCTTGTTGCGCGCACTGTACAGGTAGCCCAGGCTCACTCCGGCACTGATACCAAAACCTTTTTTACGCTGCGGGGTAAAATTCAGGTTCAGCATCATGGGTACGGTTAGATAATCTGCGGCCAGTTTGTTTTTATCATAACTGCGACCGACTGTACCATCCAGAATCACCCGGGGAGGATTGGCTACCGGGGCGGTGGATTCCTGAAAACGGATCGGTTGTTTGAACCGGTAATTGTTCAGTTCCAGACCCAACCCATATTTCAGGTTCAGCACATGCTTGGCCACATTCAGTTTTTGCATAAAGAACCAGATATTCATATTCCGGGATTTGCCATCTTTCAGGTCAAACCAGGTTTTATTGCTGCCCGGAGCATAGGCTTGTGCCCCTGCACTGCTGTAATCGGTTTGATCATTAAAGTTGGAGAAGCCGAAATCGAATATCCACCAGTTGGTAGTAAGATTAGAGGGCTTATCACTTTTGCGGTTGCGGAGTTTGTACTCTTTATCCTCCTTCATTTCAGTATCCTTGCTGCCGGCCTTACGAATGATGACCATGCCTCCGATACGGATCGTGTCTTCAGCGGGGGCAGGGTTTTGTTTGCTGGTGGAATCCGTTTGTGCAAAGCCCGCCATCATGGAGCATAAGCCGAGGCATAGGGTAAATAACCTTTTCATATTCTTCATTTTTCGTTGATGAATTAATTTTTTGATAAGCGCATTTCCGGAGTGGGAGACGAAAGGTGAAACATAAAAAACGTCTGACAGTTTATTTCATTTTAAAAGATAAGCCGGCTATTAATAATCTGTCATTGCCTTCTGAAGGTTCGGTGTTCGTCCTTTTTTCAAAGGTCCTGGCTACTTTACGGAATAGACCACGGAGCTTGTTATTTTTTCTATCATCCGGGAAAGATGCTTGTACTATATCGGACGTTTTACCAGGTTGAGTTGTTACAAATCTGTTTGTTAAAGCATTTTCCGGATTTTTAACATCGGGCAGTTGTTGTGTACTTGCAATCGCATCATTGTTTTTTATACCAGCAGCATAATACGGATTCTTTTCCGGCTTTGCCAGGTTGTTGGAAGGCAAAGTCGTATTCGTTTCAGCAATAGCGATATCTTGTTTCGGTGTCTGATCAGGTACAGGCACTATTGGTTTCTTTTGATCGCGGGTATTTTGTTTCACTTGCTGACGGGCCAAAGCTGCTTTAGCGTTATTCGTACCGGTTGTCTGTTCTTTTTTATTTACACTTACCGTTGTTTCACTGCCACTGTTGTCGGTTACAACAGGTTCATTTGGTACATTCAATGGTACAGCAACTGTATTCTTCGTGTCAGGTCCGTCTGGCAAGTTAGTTTTTGATGGTGCAACACCTGATGGCTTGCTTCCATCAGCCACTGCCACAACTGGCTCTGTGCCCGTAGGTTTACCTGTCGTATTCACGATCCGGTTAGTGATCAGCCCGGCTGCTATCAGTACTACCGCAGCAGCGGCGAACCTCCACCAGATGATCGGACGTACTTTTTCTTCGCGGCGGTATAAGCTTTCTTTATCGGGGAATACGATGGATTCATCCGCCCTTAATTTGGTTTGTTGAATCCGTTCCCATTCTTTTTGTACAGCAGGTTGGGTGCTGATAAGGCTTTCCACAGCAGCACGATCCTGATCATTCAATTCATTGTCGGCATAGAGGAAAAGCGATGTTTCGTGATCTGGGTTTGCCATCATTGGCGTACCGTTCATTCTCAGCAATTCTTCCTTACCATCGAAAGTGATTTGGGTATCTGGTTCCAGTTTGTATTGGATCAGGCTCTCCAGTTCCTCTTTCAGATGAGGATTGTTTTGCACAAAGGACTCCACCATCCGGCGCCCGGCGGCGCTCAGTTCATTATCCATGTACAGGATAAAATATTCTTCGTAATTATGGCGGTCTATTTGCATAGTTTCAGCAGACGGCTGTACCGTCGGGCTTCTTTTAAATTTCTAAATTACGTTTTCCATTTTTACCAGGTACTCTTTCAGTTGCAACCTCGCACGGTGCAGGTATACTTTTACCTGGCTGGCATTCAGGTTCATGATCTGTCCTATCTCTTCATAACTGTACCCTTCATAATCTTTCAGGAGTACGAGTGATTTCTGGGTCTCATTCAACCGGTTCAAAGCTTCGTCCAGCACTTTTTTCAGGTTATTCACGGGCTGGTGCTGAACACGGGTATCTTCATTGAAGTCTTCTTTCAGTTGAATCCTTTTTACTTTACGAATATGGTCGATCATCTGGTGATAGGCAACGGTAAATAAATAGGATTTGCTTTTGCCCGGATCCACATCGTCGCGGTTGCGCCACATTTTCTCAAACGCCGTTTGCACCACATCCCGGGCATCTTCTTCATGGCGAAGATTTTTCAGGATGAAGCGGTACACATTATCTGCGTACGTGTTTACACATTCATTATATTCTCTTTCAGTCATGCGGTGTGGCGTAACCGGGCTTTTGCCTGTATACCGGGTGCATTTGGTTGAGGTAAAAACTGCCGGAAAGCAGTGCTAAATTAATTTAAAAACCCTGCTCCGGAAATAAAACGGGCAGGGTTCTAAAAAGTTACAGGTATTTATTAAAAATTACATATTGTCAGTGCATGGTGGCCATGATACTGATAAACTGCTGCGAAAGGTTTTCCGGTGCCAGGTTGTCGGCTTTTTTAGGTTCCTCCACAAACTCATTGTTGATTTTTTTACAACAGGTTGATTCTTCAACTGTTACAGAAGCTGTTGTTCGGAGGGCCACAAATCCTGAGGTGAGTAATAATAATATAAACCCGAAAATAATAATATGTTTCCGCTGCATGGTCTTGGTTTTTGTCTTTGACGAAAGTAGTCCTCAAAATGTTACAGTTCTCTTATAATTTAGCCGACGGTTAGTTTTACTGAGCGAGCGGGCAGAACCCCCGCCACGCCCTATATTTGTGATCAAACGCTTGTATATGAATGAAAAGTTGGTACAACGGATAGCCACCGAGTTGAATGAGATCAAAAATGCGGGTTTATATAAAACCGAACGGATCATCGCGAGTCCGCAGGGTGCGGAGATCGTAGTGGGTGGTAAAAACGTATTGAATTTTTGTGCAAATAATTATCTGGGTCTTTCCTCCCATCCCAAAGTGATCGAAGCGGCCCATAAAGCCATCGATCACCGGGGCTATGGCATGAGCAGTGTACGGTTCATTTGCGGTACCCAGGATATACATATGGAGCTGGAAGAAAAACTATCCCAGTTTCTGGGCACAGAAGATACCATCCTGTATGCCGCCGCCTTTGATGCCAATGGGGGTGTGTTTGAGCCGTTATTCAATGAGCAGGACGCGATCATTTCAGACGCACTCAATCATGCATCTATTATCGATGGAGTACGGCTTTGTAAGGCCCAGCGATTCCGGTATGAGCATAATAATATGCAGGATCTGGAGGCAAAACTGCAGGAAGCTGCCTCCTGCCGCGGCCGTATTATCGTTACCGATGGGTCTTTCAGTATGGACGGTACCATTGCACAACTGGATAAAATTGTAGTACTGGCAGAAAAATACGATGCCATTATTATGATTGACGAATGTCATTCCTCCGGTTTTCTGGGGAAAAATGGTCGGGGTACCCACGAATACAGAGGGGTGATGGGAAAAATAGATATCATTACCGGTACATTGGGCAAAGCATTGGGCGGCGCATCGGGTGGTTTTACTTCCGGAAGAAAAGAGATTATTGATATGCTCCGGCAAAAATCAAGGCCCTATTTATTCAGCAATACACTGGCACCTTCTATTGTAGGTGCTTCTATCGCCGTTTTGGAAATGCTTACCGAGACCACCACATTGCGGGATAAACTGGAATACAATACACAATATTTCCGGAGCAAAATGACCGAAGCCGGATTCGATATCAAACCCGGCGATCATCCTATTGTACCAATAATGCTGTACGATGCAGTGCTGGCACAAACCATGGCGGCCAAATTGCTGGAAGAAGGTATTTATGTAATTGGCTTCTTTTTCCCCGTAGTGGCAAAAGGCCAGGCTCGTATTCGGGTGCAGTTGAGTGCGGCACACGAGCAGGCGCATATCGACAAAGCTATTGCGGCCTTTACCAAGATCGGTAAGGAGTTGGGGGTGTTGAAATCATAAGCAGAAATATTTCATAAAGAATATAAAAAAGCTGAGCCTCTGGCCCAGCTTTTTTCGCTTATTGCAATCACATACGACCGGGATATTCATCCATCAGCCAGTAGTGGATCTTGTATTATTTAACGTTCAAATTACCCGCCGCAGCTTTTAATGCAGGAGCTCCCACACCTGTTCCTTCCAATACTACCAGGTAACGTCCACCGGAGAAAAAGGTAACGGTACATTCATTGCTTACTTTATCACAATGTTCAAATCCTTTATTGCCATTGATAGTAGTGGATTTGGTATACTCATCCGCGGTTTCCTGTTGGGCATTTTCCAGGCTTTGAAACTGCATGGTATAGATGCCTGCACCACCGGCACCGGCACAATCAAAGATATTCAGCACCACCTGCATCGAATCATTGATGGCATATTCGCCACTGGCCAGACTGGCTCCATTATTTGCATTGGCATCGGGGTTGGCGAGTTTGCCGCCCATAAATGTTTCCGGAAGCATGGCCTTCAATGCATCGAGTGATACCGGTGTCATTTTTTCCAGTTCTTCTTTTTGCTTTTCCATTGCAGCCGCAGCATCGGCTTGCTTCTTATCGCCGGTTTGGGTCAGTGAATCTTTTGTTGCAGCATCACCTTTATTGGCGTCACCACTGTTATTACAAGAGGCCAAAACCAATACCAGGCTGCAGATAAACAAACATATCTTATTCATTCGTTGAAATTTTGAGTTCGTAAAATTACTATAAAAACAATTTTCTGCCATATTATTAGCCGCTTGTATTACAAATAGTAATAGTCTGTAATAGGAGATTTACGATTAATTTGACCTTTCTCAATATTTAGTGCGCTTTCGCTAAAAAAAAGCCATAAAAATTATGAAAAACAATAAGGGGGTATTATTTTCGTTTCCTACTACGATGGAATAAAACTCTACCCACCATTTTCCTCTGGAATTTCCTTAATTAATTGTTGACCCGTACGCCCTTGCATTGCAACAGGCGCCCAAAATTTTTTAAACAACATGAAAAAATTGTTGCTCAGTCTTGCCCTCATGGCCACCGTAGTGGTTTTATTCAGTTCATGCGCAGCCACCAAAAGAGATTGCCAGGGAAATAAACATTATAAGCAAAAGGGCGGTTTTTATTTATAGGACATATAGTATATAAATAACTGTATTTCCACCAATCCCGGTTAACCGGGATTTTTTATTTTTATCTAAATCTATAGTATGAAACGGAACCTGCTCCTGCTGTCTTTCTTTATTCAGGCCGCGATCTTTGGTCAGTCTGCTGTTTTTCCCCGCGACTGGGCGGGCAACTGGAAAGGTCAACTGCATTGGTATAAGACCGGAGTGGATACCGCACAAAAAGTAACGATGAAATTGCGCATACACCCCACCGATAGTGCCGGCTGCTATACCTGGCAACTGATCTATGGTGCAGGTGGTGAAGATAACCGTCCATATATCCTTATCCCAAAAGATTCTGCCGGCGTACATTGGGCCGTCGATGAAAAGAACGGGATCGTTTTAGATCAATACTGGGTGGGCAACAAATTATCAGGGGCCTTTACCGTAATGAATGTCACCCTTTTCAATACTTATTGGATTGAGAATGGAAAAATGATGATCGAATTTTACAGCATTGGAAGTAAACCCATCTCCACCACCGGCGATGGTACCGATGAAATACCCAAAGTAGACAGCTATCGCCTCGGGAGCTACCAACGGGCTGTACTGATCAGAGAGTAGAAGAAGGTAGTTTACTTTATTTTAGGAATCATACCCCGGATACCCATATCCACCACCTGTTCGCCCTTGCCGGGCTCCCAGCGCCCATCATGGATTACTTCTGTCCATTCAATACTTTTATTGGTGCTCAGCGAAACTTCCACCACAATATCAGCGGTTTCATTGCCGGTAATTTTTAATTTTCCGGGTGTAAAGGCGGCCGTTACCACACAGGAGCCTGCCGGTATTGGCGATGTGGCAAATATGGGATTGGGTACGGTAGTTGCACCCGGAGGTGCCTGGCCGGATGAACTATAAGGGAAATTAACCCCTCCAACATTTACCGTGGTCTCAAATCCCCAGAACCCCTGCAACTTATTGGCATTTACAGTAAGGGTTTGGGTTTTAATCAGGTGATTTTTGATATATGTTTTATAACCAATGAAACTGGCAGTGGTGGCCGGAAATTCCTGTTTGATAGTTACGCCACTAATCACCGTATCGACATAGTATTTTATATCATAATTCTGATAGGCCAGCGATACGCGTAACCACTCATATTCTCCCGCAGCAATATTCTTTAGCGGAATAGATAAAAAGGTTTCATTATTGCCTGCAAATGTCGATTTTTCAAAATCGATGGCCGTTGATCCCCCTGCGTTCGTTTCCGGGGCATGGTATAATACAGCGCCAGCACCCAACGCGGTAAAGGCCGTAGGGGCGAGCTCTGCATAATGGGCGCTCATCTTGTTAAATAAAGGGCTCTGTCCGGCATTGCCAGCGGGTACCGGCTGTGGCAGTCCCACATTGTTGAGCCTTACCTGAGTGGAATCGAATTTGAACTTCAACACCAGATTAGGACCGCTCACTTGCGGATCACCGTTTTCTTTCTGGCAACCCATAAAAAGAAATGCACTGAACAATGATACAGAAAGGAGAAGTCGGCAATTCGAAATGTTGAGCATGGCTGTTTATTTTATAACGCTAACCGGTATAAAAAATTGCTTTTTTTATTTTACCAATGGCCTTATTAACCCCCCGTTTGGGATTAACTTTGTGCAAATTTTTGACACGATGAGAATTGATGCTTTCCGGATATTTCTGTTGGCGAATTTAGCAGGTATATTACTGGTGGCCTGCTCCCCGAATAATATCAAACAGGATAAAAGCCTGAAAAAATATTTTGATGAAAATAAAGTCGAAGGTTGCTTTGCCCTGATGGACAATGCCACCGGAAAATTTACTGTATATAACCTGTCCCGCTATCGCGACAGCAGCTATACTCCAGCCTCCACCTTTAAAATTTTGAATTCACTCATCGGA